>NZ_JBEXRL010000001.1:0-697548 GCF_040613075.1 Streptomyces sp. NPDC006314
AGATCTGGAGACAACGGGCGAAGGCTTGAAAGACACAACATCAGGCTCCCACCAGCTAGCCCGTCATACCCACTGAACTAACGAAAAGATCAGTAGTGTTCCGTTCCCATGTTGTGTGGGGCGGGAGATGTAGTCGTAGTCGTGGGGCTCGCCACGCCCGTACATGATGCTGTGGCGATCGATGAACGCGTCCATCTCGGTCTGGCTCATGGTGCCGACGTGGGCCTGCTGCATGGCGGCCAGGTCCGACTCGCTCACGCGGAACGGCATGATCTCCACGTCCGCACTGCGCCGGTTGCGCACCAGTTCCGCGTAGCGTTCCGCCTCTTCCCGTGAACCCCACGAATAGACGCCCGGACCCAGGTGGGCCCGGTGCTCGTCGGTGGGCCACGGGGTTCCGTCCGCCCGGAGCCGGGCCGCGTTCTCGCGGTCCTGGACCGTGTAGAACTCCCTCTCCCCGCAATCGGGCGCGAGGCCGAGGGGATCCGTCCAGTGCTGCGGGTTGGGCACGTAGGTCTGAGGGTTCGGTGCCGGCGCGAGGCCCAGGGGATCGGGGGTCAGGTAGCGGGCGGTCTCCGGGTCGTAGTGGCGGAAGTAGTTGTCGTGGAGGCCGGTCTCCGGGTCGCTGTACTGGCCGGGGAAGCGCAGCGGGGTGTAGGCGCTGGCGTCGGTGTTCCAGGTGGTGGTGCCCCACAGCGTGGTGCGGGTGCGCCAGGCGATGTCGCCGTCTTCGTCGACGAGTTCGCGGGGTGAGCCGACGAGGTCGGTGACGATGGCGAAGAAGCGGGAGTCGATCTCCTGCTGCGGGGCGTGGGCCGCGGTGATGCGCTCGCTCTGGGCGATGGGCTTCAGGCCCTGGTGGTCCCAGGTGAGGGTGACCGGGTGGGGCAGGCCGGCGGCCCGCGTCGTCTGCTCGCACAGCGTCGTGCCGTCCCAGGTGAAGTCGACGCGTTCGACGACCGTGTGGCCGTCCGCGCCGAGGCGGAGCTTCGCGGTACGGTGGCCCAGCGGGTCGTAGGTGTAGCGCCAGCGGGTGCCGTCCGGGGTGGTGACCCGGACGAGCCGGTCCTCCGCGTCCCACTCGTAGCGCCAGGTCTCCGGCTTGCGCGACAGCCGGGTCTTCTGGCGCAGGATGATCCGGCCCAGGGCGTCGTGCTCGTAGCGGACGTTCCCGGCGCGGGTGATACGGGTGCCGGTGTAGGCGCGGTCGCCGGTGGCCTCCTGAACGGGGTGCGGGGCGGGCCAGGCGGCCTGCGCCTGGTTGCCGGCGGCGTCGTAGGCGTAGGCCTCGGTCCAGTCCTTGGCGTGGACGGCGGTGACGCGGCCGACCGCGTCGAGGTCGAAGTGGCGCCGGCCGTTCAACTGGTCGTCGAGGACGGCGGTGAGAAGACCGTCGCCGCGATAGGTGTAGCCACGGCGCTGGAGGGTGCGGCCGTCCGGGTCGACGGCCGCCTGGGTGGTGAGTCGGCCCCGCGCGTCGTAGGTGCTGTGCAGGGTGAGGAAGCCGCCGACGTGCCGGGTGAGTTCGCGGCCCGCCGCGTCGTACGCGATCTCGACGGGGCGACCCGAGGCGACCAGGCCGGTGCGGCGGCCCGCCGCGTCGTACGACCAGGTGGTCGTCGCGCCGGTGGGGGTCGTCCGCCCGTTCCGGCGCCCCAGTTCGTCGTATGCGTAGGTGAGTTCGCGGCCGTCCACGGTCTCCGAGCGGACGAGGCCGTACTGGTCGCGGGCGACGGCCAGCCGGGTGCCGTCGGGGCTGACGGCCTCGGCGAGCCGGCCGTTGCCGTCGTAGACGTAGGTGGTGACCTGGCCGTCGGCGTCCTTGCGGAGGATCTGGCCCAGCGCGTTGCGCTCGAAGGTGGTGGTCTCACCCAGGGCGTTCGTGCGGACGACCAGGCGGCCCGCGGTGTCGTGCCGGTAGCTGAGTGCGCGGTCGTCGAAGTCGGTCTCGGCGACCAGGCGGCCCGCTGGGTCACGGGTGTAACGCCAGGTCAGGCCCTGAGGGTTGGTGACCTCGGTGAGGCGCAGCTCGGTGTCGTGCGTGAACTCGTAGCGCACGCCGTCGGAAGTCGTGCGGGCGGCGAGCAGATCGAAGTGGGTGTACTCGAAGCGGGTCTCGCCGCCGGACGGATCGATGTGGGCGGTGCAGTTGCCCTCGCCGTCGTAGGTCCAGGACTCGCTGGTGCCGTCGGGCAGGGTGCGCCGGGCCAGATGGTTCTCGGGCGTCCACTCCAGGTGGGTGGTGGCGCCCGTGGGATCCGTGCGGGTGACGGGGCGGCCGAGGGCGTCGTGGGTCTGGCGGGTGACCGCGCCGAGGGGGTCCGTGATCTCCTGTGGCAGGCCGGCCCGGTTGCAGCGGATGGTGGTGACGTTGCCGAGCGGGTCGGTGACCGCGGTGGGGCGGCCCGCCTGGTCGTGGGCGAAGCGGGTGGTGTGGCCCGTGGGGGTGGTCAGGGATGTGCGGTTGCCGCGGTCGTCGTAGGTGTACCGGGTGACGTTGCCGTCGGGAGTGCGGACGCTGAGGGGCTGCGAGGACTCGCCGTACTCCGCGGTGGTCTCGGTGCCGTCGGGGCGTACCACCGCGACGAGGCGCCCCGCGTCGTCGTAGGAAACACGGACGGCAACTGACCGTCGGCTTCGGCTAGCCGCGAGGCTGTGGGCAACAGGCGTAACACCTCGTGCGTTCCTCGGATCGCTGCTTCAGCCTGGCACCATGACCAACACGAAGCTGGTCGTGGTTCATCCGCCTGATGAGCAAGGGGCACGGCAGGTCACAGTCGGCATGGCACGGAGAGCGGTGCGGTCGCGAGAAGAGCTGGCCAGGTTCCTGCGCGACAACGAGTTCTCGGACGAAATCGACGATCCGAACCTCATCGAGTGGCGCGGTGGGGGAAGCCGAACATGGGGAAACTCCGGCACGGGCCCGAGCGATAATTCCTCCTGGAGAAGGAATGCGACTGCCATCATGATGGCAGTCGGCCTCCTCACGACCGCTGCACTCTTCGCGATCATTGGCGGAAAAGACGCAAGTCAAGCGTTGACCTATCTCGGCCGCCTCACCGGCGCTTCCCTCTTCATCATCTCTTTTGTCGCGCTGGCCGCTGCATTCACGGTTGCCGTTGAATATCGACTGAGGCGCCGGTTGAAGTTTTCCGCCGCGATAATCCTGTTCGGGGTGCTGACCGTACTCGCCGCAAACCTGATACTTCTGGTAATTCAGGGCGTGGGCCGAGAATACACCCATTGGCTTCTATGTTGGCTCAGCCTCGCCTTCTGGTCGGGATGGGCCCTTTGGGAGCTACTGCACCGCCAGCGAGTATGGAAGGAGATACCGCAACGAAAAAAGTTCGCAGCCGCACTTTCCGTAGGCACACTCGCAGCCGCGGCAAACTTTACTTACACACAGATGTACAAGCCATATGCGACCCCCGTCATGATGACGACCAGCGTTAAATTCGGTGCACCACACGTCAACCCAGAGGACCCCGGCGCCACCATCCAACTCCCACTAATCATACAATTCAAGAATACCGGCGAAGTGTCAACTTACATTATGGGCGCAAGCTACAAGGTCGACGGCCTCACAGGAGGGCAGACCCGCAAAACTCCCCGAGAGATAGATAGCTGGCACCAAGATATCCAAAACGACAACCCAGAACTGAACGCTTATACAGACAGGACCACAGCACCACCTCGGACGATCACCTATGGAATGATCATGGAGCCGAGAGGGTATTGGCTGGACCCGGGCGATGACATTACCGAGGAAAGAATCATTGAGATACCCGCGCGTAAAGGCACCTTCAATGTAATCGAAGCCCACATCCGCGCCATCATGATAAGAAAGGACAGGATGGGGGTGATTGGCGAACCTGGCGACTGGAAAAAACTTTCATGGGAAAAGGGGAAGCGAGAGGCCCCATCCTGGGTAACTAAACAGGAAAAAGTACCCGCGAATTCCGAGTATGTCGAGTATCACATACCTCTGACATACAGCAATGAGATACTCAACCTGACCCGCCAGCCTCGATATCTGACACTATGGTGGATGCTAGGAAAGGGAAGTGATTATCACTTTTCATGGATTGACATAGTGGCACCGGACGGCGAAGAGATACGCGGGCAAAAAATCTCCGAACGCTTGGGATACAAAGACAAATACGGCCTGATAAACCTGGACAGCGGGGCTGTGCAGGTGTCATATGACCAACTCCTCGGGACCCGCCCCGCATAGACGTAGCGAAGGTTCACATACGCCAGAGGGAAAAGCTGGCCAAGCGGCCGCACTTTGCGTGTCTATGGCGGGCTATACCGCGACGGGTCCACATTCGCTACGGTGCTGGTCATGGCGAAGCGAACGAGGACGCGCACCGCAACTGAACGCACTCAGTACGAGACAGCAACGAGCCCCCTCCCTGATTGGGAAGGGGCTCAACGCGTCGTCCAACCGATCATGTGCCTGGAGGGGTCAGATCCACTCCACCTCGGAGACGATGTGAGGTGGCCCGCCAGCCTTCGGCAGCGGCGTGTAAGGCACCACCCGCGGGTCCGCGGGGCGACGATGAGAGGCGCCAACCGCAGCGAGCACCGCAGCCACCTCTTTCTCACTCGCCGCTGTCATCGCCTCAATCACCCGATCGAGTGCCTCGCTCACCTCAGTGCGTGTGACCACTCGAAGCCGGCGTCGGACCCGCGTTCTTGACCGTCAGAGGCAGCAACTTCTTGCCGGTCGGGCCGATCTGGATGTGGGTGTCCATCTGGGCAGACTCCAACAGCCTCATAACCGATCAGCGCTGTGCCGAGCTGGCAGGCCACGACATGGTGCTGCTGGACGCAGGCATCGCCGGGTGAGGGTCCACCCGGCACCACAACGGGGGCCATCTCGACGGAGAACGCCCCCGGATCCTGCACGGCGCACGGCGGCGTCCGACTGGAAGGCGATGGCCGGCGACCTGGCCAAGCTGGCCGCCGACGCTCGGGACGGCCTGGTCAAGAAATCCGAAGGAGCCCAGTGGAAGGGCGTCAACGCGGACGTCACGCGTGAGTTCGTACGCGGATCGCTGACCTCCAGACCGAAGCGGAGAGCATCGCCGCCGTGCTCGCCGACTCCCACACGGAGTTGACGACCTACCAGAAGCAAGCCAAAAGCCTCACCGACGCGGCACGCAAGGGCAATCCGGCCCATGATCCTCCGGACCCCGCGCTCCTCATCTCGGACGGACCGGGCGGCACCGTCCGGGTGATGGAGGCGATGTGCACTCCGGACGGCCCGAACCAGCGGGACCAAGGAGTACATCCAGTGGTACGCCGACACGCTCACCGGAATCGTGCAGCACGCCGCCGAGGTCGATGCTGCGGCGGTACGTGCGCTGCGCAAGAGCCATGGTAACGATCCGCACAACGCCGGGCACGCCAAGTACACCTCCCTCGATGAGGAACAACTGCCCCGTGCGGAGGAACTGGCCGCGCTGGGCAGGGACGCCGACGCGAAGCAGCGGGCCGAGCTGAAGCGCCTGTGGGAATCGCTGAGCCCCGAGGCGCGGGCCCGCCTCTGGCTCGCGAAGAAGGACGATCTGATGGCGGCCGGCGTACTGAGCCCCACCATGCCGCAGGTCGCGGCCGACGCCGGGGCGGGGCGGCACGCATCGGAGTCACCGGGATTCCAGGAGTGGGCCACCAAGCGGAAGATGGAGCTGCTCACGGAAGGCGCCGACTGGAAAGACATGACGGACGCGTCCCGGAACATGGCGCACTATCTGGGTAACAGCGGCGCCCCTATGGGCCTGCCCGTGGACAAGATGATGGCGGACGTCCCCGCGTTCAAGACGTACGTCGACGACACGGTGCGGCTCAACCAGGACGCCTGGCGCAAGCAGGCTCTCGATGTTCCGGAAGAACGGCGGCAAGCCGGTCGCCTTCCCGGTGGAGGTGAAGCGGGACAAGAACTTCTACTTCACCAAGGAACTCGACGAGAACTGGTTCTACGCAGTGGGTGGCGCCAACAGCAACGTGACCGGTGTGGTCACGGCGGTACCCGACGGCCACGGCAACCCGAAGATCGGCGTCGACTATCAGGCGAACGTCTGGGACCGGTACAACTGGGACGAAGGCAAGGGGGTCACCATCGGCCCGCTGGACATCCCGGACGGACAGATGGCGAAGCTGCACCGGACCGGACTCGCCCAAGAGTTCGACATGGCGGGCAGCAGTGGTGTCAAGCACTACGATCTCGGCTCTTCGCAGCCCAACGACGACCCGCTACCGGGTCCTGACGAAAGCAGGGACGGACGCATGGACCCCGGCCGGGAGCAGCAGCAGGGCCGCACGACCGGCAGGGAGACGGGCAGGGCGGCGGTCCGGTGAACGACTTCTCCCCCTACCGGACCCCCGAGGGCCCCGTCGGGGACGGCGGCAGCAGCCGTGGTCGCCGACGAGGGTGGCTCGTGGCCGCCCTGACCACCGCCGCGCTGACCGTGGCCGGCGCCGCTGTCGTCGCGGGATCGCTGCTCAGCGGCGGTGGTGACCGGGCGGCGGACAGAGGGTCGGACACACGGTGGGCCGAGGGGATCACGCCCGAGTGGATGAGCGAGCACATGGGTCTCGACGTCCCGGCCACGGCCCGGTCCGCCCAGGCCGCCTACAAGGTCACGTCCCGCTTCGACACCGGCCTCCTCACCTTCACCCTGACGAGGTCCGAGGCCGAGTCCTACCTCGAAAAGCACCCTCCGTCCGGCAAGTGGCTGACGCCGACGGCGGCACAGCCCGACACACCTGCGTCGGATTTCGCCCACCTCGGGCTGCCGGAACCTGAGACGTTCAAGGACGGCATGCGGTACGGCGACGTCTGCCCCGGCACCGACGACGAGCCCGCCGGCACTCCGGGCGCACTCGCCACCGATCCGTACGACACCTCGGACGACAACTGCACCAGCCTGTACGCGCATGAGTACGCCCCGAACCGCACCCGCATCTATCTCCGCGCCCACTTCGAACCAGGTATCAGCCCCCTCCCGACGACCTCTTCCGCATCGCCACCGTCACACTGAGCGCCCACGCCGGTCGCGGGGCTGATAGCGAGTTCTCAGGCACGCCCTTCCACCGCGTCGGACGGATGGCCGGACGCGGTACCGGTTCGTGTCACCGCCCACGCGATGCCGAGATCACCGCCGATGGAGCAGGTCACGCCGACGCCGACGAGCAGCGCCATGGTGGTGACCGACGCGGCGCTGGCGGACGAAGGCTAGAAGCGCCGACCGCGGCCGGCGCAGCCGCCACCTCCTCCTCGCTCACCCCCGCCAGCGCCTCAACCACCCGATCGGGTCCCTCGCTCACGTCAGTGCGTGTGACCGCAAGAAGCCGGCGCCGGGCCTGCGTTCTTGACCGTCAGAGGCAGCAACTTCTTGCCGGTCGGGCCGATCTGGATGTGGGTGTCCATCTGCGGGCACGTTATCCCCCACATCTGAGCCGAAGACGGGCCTTTGGAATCTCGCCGGCACGAGCGACGCCGCCACGGCATTCCGAGTGCGCTGGCGTAGCCGAGGCTCAAGACGCACGTACTGTCGGCCGAGTGTCGGCATCTTCGTCTCAAACCGCTGGGTTGAGGCTTCCAGCGATCTTGTTTTGATCCTCTCCCGGCGATCTAATAGCCAGCCATGGATTCCGGGATTGCGGCGGTGCTCGGCGCAGCAGTAGGTGCGGTAGGCGGACTGGGTGGCAGCTGGTTCACCCTGCTTGGCCAGCGTCAGCAACGGCGCTCAGAACGGGCGCGTTGGCGCGACGACATGCGACGCCAGGCGTATACGTCGCTACTGGACTGCTGCGAGCGGCTGTCGGCTGGCTGGTGGGTTGCCGCAGATGTCTTGCGCTCCCAACACGGCGACGAGGGCCTGCGGGAGGAACGGTTCCTTCGCACACACGAGTTATGGACCGAATTCAGTACCGCCGTAGCTGCGGTTTCCGTCGCGGGTCCTCAGCAAGTAGCCCAAGCGGCAGAGCCTCTGATCGACATCATGTTCGAGCTGGACTCGGCGGGGACCGATTGGCGCGACGCGGTGCGCGCCGGCCGACAACGCGGTCTGACAGCGTTCGCTGACAGGTTTGATACCGCCATGGAAGCGATTCAGGCTCCACGGGCCGCCTTTCGGCAGGCTGTACGTGAAGCGCTGGGCACTGACTGACGCCGCCTGCACGAGGCTGGCGGAGTCTCTGGGACAGGTCGGAGGCAGGTCCTCAGACCCACTCGACCTCGGAGACGATCTGCGAGGCGTCCCGAGGGCCCGGCAGTGGCGTTCGGGAAGGCGCAGACGGCGCTGGCCGGAAGCGACGCGAAGCACCGGCCGCAGACAACGCCGCAGCCACCTCCTCCTCGCTCACGTCAGTGCGTGTGACCGCTCGAAGCCGGCGCCGGGCCTGCGTTCTTGACCGTCAGAGGCAGCAACTTCTTGCCGGTCGGGCCGATCTGGATGTGGGTGTCCATCTGCGGGCAGACACCGCAGTCGAAGCACGGGGTCCAGCGGCAGTCCTCGACCTCGGTCTCGTCGAGGGCGTCCTGCCAGTCCTCCCAGAGCCAGTCCTTGTCCAGGCCGGAGTCCAGGTGGTCCCAGGGCAGGACCTCCTCGTAGGTGCGCTCCCGGGTCGTGTACCAGTCGACGTCGACGCCGAAGGGGACGAGCGCCTTGTCCGCGCAACTCATCCAGCGGTCGTAGGAGAAGTGCTCGCGCCAGCCGTCGAAGCGGCCGCCGTCGTCGTAGACCGCGCGGATGACCGCGCCGATGCGGCGGTCGCCGCGTGAGAGCAGGCCCTCGATGATGCCGGGCTTGCCGTCGTGATAGCGGAAGCCGATGGAACGGCCGTACTTCTTGTCGCCGCGGATCTTGTCGCGGAGCTTCTCCAGGCGGGCGTCCGTCTCCTCGGCGGAGAGCTGGGGCGCCCACTGGAAGGGCGTGTGGGGCTTCGGGACGAAGCCGCCGATCGAGACCGTGCAGCGGATGTCGTTGGAGCCGGAGACCTCGCGGCCCTTCTGGATGACGCGGGTCGCCATGTCGGCGATCTGCAGCACGTCCTCGTCGGTCTCCGTCGGCAGGCCGCACATGAAGTACAGCTTCACCTGGCGCCAGCCGTTGCCGTAGGCGGTGGCGACGGTCCTGATCAGGTCCTCTTCCGAGACCATCTTGTTGATGACCTTGCGCATGCGCTCGGAGCCGCCCTCGGGGGCGAAGGTCAGACCGGACCGGCGGCCGTTCCTCGTCAGCTCGTTCGCCAGGTCCACGTTGAAGGCGTCGACGCGGGTGGACGGGAGCGAGAGGCCGATCTTGTCGTCCTCGTAGCGGTCCGCGAGGCCCTTGGCGATATCGCCGATCTCCGAGTGGTCCGCGGAGGACAGGGAGAGGAGGCCGACCTCCTCGAAGCCCGTGGCCTTCAGTCCCTTGTCGACCATGTCGCCGATGCCGGTGATCGAGCGCTCGCGCACCGGGCGCGTGATCATGCCGGCCTGGCAGAATCGGCAGCCGCGGGTACAGCCGCGGAAGATCTCGACCGACATGCGCTCGTGGACAGTCTCCGCGAGCGGGACCAGGGGCTGCTTGGGGTAGGGCCACTCGTCCAGGTCCATCACCGTGTGCTTGGACACGCGCCACGGGACGCCGGAGCGGTTGGGGACCACGCGGGCGATCCGGCCGTCCGCCAGGTACTCGACGTCGTAGAACGCCGGGATGTACACCCCGCCCGTCTTCGCCAGGCGGAAGAGGACCTCCTCGCGGCCGCCGGGCTGGCCCTCGGCCTTCCATTCGCGGATGATCCGGGTCATGTCGAGCACGGCCTGCTCGCCGTCGCCGATGATCGCCGCGTCGATGAAGTCGGCGATCGGCTCGGGGTTGAAGGCCGCGTGGCCGCCGGCCAGGACGATCGGGTCGTCGATCGTGCGGTCCCTGGACTCCAGGGGGATCCCGGCCAGGTCCAGGGCGGTGAGCATGTTCGTGTAGCCCAGCTCCGTGGAGAAGCTGAGGCCGAACACGTCGAATGCCTTGACCGGGCGGTGGCTGTCGACCGTGAACTGCGGGACGCCGTGCTCTCGCATCAGCGCCTCCAGGTCCGGCCACACGCTGTAGGTGCGCTCGGCGAGGACGCCCTCCTGCTCGTTGAGGACCTCGTAGAGGATCATGACGCCCTGGTTGGGCAGACCCACCTCGTAGGCGTCCGGGTACATGAGCGCCCAGCGGACGTCGCACTCGTCCCAGTCCTTGACGGTGGAGTTGAGCTCACCGCCGACGTACTGGATCGGCTTCTGCACGTGGGGGAGCAGAGCTTCGAGCTGCGGGAAAACCGACTCGACAGGCATCTCGCGAACCTTCATGAGCTGACAGGGGTGACCATCAAGCGTAACCCGGACGGCGGGCTCCCCCGTACGCTCAGCCGGACGCCCCGGGGCCGATCTCCTTCCACAGGCCGGGCAGGTCCCTCTCCGTCGCCGCCGCGCGGGCCTCCTCCCGGCCGTACAGGAGCCCGTAGGTGAACGCGCTCTCCCCCGCCGCATGTGCCACCGCGGACAGCTCGCGCAGGGCGCGGCGGGCCATGACGCTGTCCTGGTGGTCGCCGAGGAGGGTGGTCAGGGACTTCATGGATCCGGTCAGGGAGCGGGCGGGGCCGCCGAGGGCCGGGGTGGCCGCCTCGGCCGCGTAGCGGGTGCACTTGGCCTTCTTGCGGGCCTCGTGCAGGGCGAGGTCGCGTCCCTCGCCGGGCGGCAGGTCCAGTGCCTGCTCCACCAGGGCCGAGAGTGCGGCCAGGTCCTTGCGTACGGCCTTGTCGAGCGCCTTCTCCGGCTTCTTACCGGCCGCCTTGAGCAAGGGCGGGTCGGCGAGGAGCGTGTCCAAGGTGTCCAGCAGGGTCAGATAGCGTCGGGAGTCCAGGACGCCGGTCAGGTGGCCGTGGGCGCCGCCGCGGCGGGCGTCCGCCCAGGACGCGAGCCGTTCGGGGACGGGGCCGGTGACCAGGTCCGGCGGGAGGGCGCGGAGAGCGGTCGTCAGGCGTTCGGCCAGCACCTCCTGGTCGCGGTCGACGCCCAGTTCGCCCGCGAGCCACTTCAGCTCGGCGCCGACGGGGTCGGTGACGGTGCGGTCGAGGACGGTGCGGAAGGTGCGCAGGGTGCTGCGGGCGCGCCGGGTGGCGACCCGCATGCGGTGCACGGCGTCGGGTACGTCGCGGCGGACGGCGGGGTCGAGTTCGACCAGCGTGTCCCGCTGGGCATGGAGGTAGGCGAGGACATGGTCGCCGGCGGTCACCGGCGGGGCGGGCCTCTTCTTCCCGCGGCGGCCGTGGCGGCCGTCGGCGGTCTGCTCCAGGGCGCGGGCCAGCTTCGACGGCGATGTGGAGGGGCGTACGCCCGCCCCGCGCAGCCGTGTCTCCACCTGGTCGAGGAAGGCGGGGTCGCCGCCGTCGGCGAGTTCCACCTCGATCTCGGTCCACTGGGCGGCTCCGCCCTTTCCGGTGAGCCGCTCGGCGGTCACGGCGTCGACGCTCGCCTCCGCCAGCAGGGTGCCGTCGGCGTCGACCAGGTGGCGGACATCGCGGGCGGAGCGCAGCCGCACCAGGGGGATCAGCTCGTCGTCCCGGACGCGGGAGCGGACGAGGGCCGCGATCTCCTCGGGGACGGTGTCGGAGAGCGGGGCCCGGATCTCGTCGCGGACTCCGGGGGCGACCGGGAACTTCAGGTGCCAGCCGGCGTCGGCGCCTCCGGTGCGGCGGCGCAGGGTGAGGGCGGCGGCTGCCAGGCGCTCGTCGGCGGTGTCGTAGTAGGTGGCGTCGAGTTCCACCAGGCCCTTGTCGAGGACGGCCGCCACCCCGCCGACGCCGGACAGGTCGGGCAGCCCGCTGTCGTCGGATTCGTACTTGCGCTCGATCTCCCGTTTCTCATGCGCCATGCACCGAATCTAGTGTCGGGGGCGCCGATATGGCAGAGGGCACCGTCATCCGCCCGTCCGGCGTTCGAGGTCGGGGCCGCTCGCCGATGCGGGGGCCGGGCGTCCGCCTCCGTGGACGGGCACCCACGGCCACTCGCGGTGGACGACGGCCGACCCGCCGGAGGCCTACGCCGACATCGGGCGCTGCACCTTGATCGACTGCAGTAGCCCGACCGCCATCCACACCGCGAACATCGACGAGCCTCCGTAGGACACGAACGGCAGGGGGAGGCCGGTGACCGGCATGATGCCGAGGGTCATGCCGATGTTCTCGAAGGACTGGAAGGCGAACCAGGCGACGATTCCGGCGGCGACGATCGTCCCGTACAGCTCGGTCGAGTCACGCGCTATCCGGCAGGCGCGCCACAGGACGACCCCGAGCAGGAAGATGATCAGGCCCGCGCCGACGAAGCCCAGCTCCTCCCCCGCGACCGTGAAGACGAAGTCCGTCTGCTGCTCGGGCACGAACTGGCCGGTGGTCTGCGAGCCGTGGAAGAGCCCGGCTCCGGTCAGCCCGCCGGAGCCGATGGCGATGCGGGCCTGGTTGGTGTTGTAGCCGACGCCGGCCGGGTCCAGGTCGGGGTTGGCGAAGGCCGCGAAGCGGTTGATCTGGTACTCGTCCAGGATGTGCAGCTGCCAGATGGCGACGCAGCCGATCACACCGGCGGTGAGCAGGCCGAAGACCCAGCGGTTGGAGGCGCCGGAGGCGAGCAGCACGCCCAGGACGATCGCCGTCATGGCCAGCACCGAGCCGAGGTCGGGCATGAGCAGCAGGATCAGAACCGGTACGGCGGCCAGGCACAGGGACTGGAACACGGTGCGGTGATCCGGGTACGGCTTGTCGCCCGCGTCCACCCGCGCGGCCAGCAGCATCGCCATGCCCAGGATGATCGTCACCTTGAGGAACTCGGCGGGCTGGAGCGAGAAGCCGCCGATGACGAGCCAGTTGCGCTGGCCGTTGATCGTCGCGCCGAGCGGGGTGAGGACCACCAGGGCGAGGAGCACCGACAGGCCGTACAGGATCGGTACGGCGTTGCGCAGCGCCCGGTGGCCGAGCCAGATGGTGCCGATCATGAGGGCGATCCCGATGCCGAGGTTCATCAGGTGCCGGACCAGGAAGAAGTACGGGTCGCCCTGGTTGATCTCGGTGCGGTTGCGGGTCGCCGAGTACACCAGCAGCGAGCCGAGCAGGGACAGGGCGGTGGCCGCGAGCAGTATCGGCCAGTCCAGCCGGCGGGTCAGCGAGTCGCGGGCGAAGAGCCTGGTCCAGCCGGCCCGCTCGGGGCCGTACCCGGAGACGGAGAAGCTGTTGGCGCTGGTCATGAGGGCATCCTCCGGCTTCCCCTCCTGCGAGGCCGCCTGCGGGTGTCGCGGTTGCCCGTGGTGGGCGAGGGCGTGGTGGCCGGCGGCTGCTGGTCGTCGCCGTTGGTGGTGTTGTCCTTCTGGGAGGCCTCGACGTCCTTCGCCGGGTCACCGGTGACCTTGGGGTTGACGATGGTGCCGTCCGTGCGGACCTTCGGCAGGCCCTTCTGCGGCTCGGGCAGCAGCGCCTTCTTGTTGTCGATGGAGCCGTCGCCCTGGACGCCGTAGAGCGCGCTGTAGATGTTGCGCACGGCCTCACCGGAGGCGCCGGAACCCGTACCGGCCTGGGCGATCGTCATGATCACCGTGTAGTCCTCGGAGTACGTGGCCAGCCAGGACGTGGTCTGCTTGCCGTAGACCTCGGCCGTACCGGTCTTGCCGTGCAGCTCGATCTTGTCCTGCGGCCAGCCCCCGAACTTCCAGGCGGCGGTACCGCGGGTGATGACGCCCGCGAAGGCGTCGTCCATGCCCTTGAGGGTGGCCTGGCCGACCGGCAGCTTCCCGCTCTTCTTCGGCTTGATCGGCGTGACGGTCTTGCCGTCGGCGCTGATGACCGCCTTGCCGATGGTCGGCTGGTACATCGTGCCGCCGTTGGCGACGGCGCCGTAGATCACGGCCTCCTGGATCGGGGTGACGAGGGTGTCGCCCTGGCCGATGGAGTAGTTGATCTCGTCACCCTCGCGCATCTTGTTGCCCTCGAGGCAGTTCTCGTACGCGATCTTCTCGACGTAGGAGCCGTCCTTCTTACCGGACTTGCACCAGGCGTCCTTGTTGGCCTTCCAGTACGCCTCCTTCCACTGGCGGTCGGGGACGCGGCCGGTGACCTCGTTGGGCAGGTCGATGCCGGTCTCCTTGCCGAGGCCGAACTGGTGGGCGGTCTTGAAGAACCAGTCCTTGGGCTGGCCCTTCTTGGGGTTGATGCCGCCGTCCCTCTTCCACTCCTTGTCGGCGAGGCCGTAGAAGACGGTGTCGCAGGAGACCTCCAGCGCCCGGCCGAGCGAGATCGGGCCGAAGCTCTCCCCCTCGAAGTTCTTGAAGACCTGGCCGCCGACCGAGTAGGAGCTGGTGCAGGGATAGCCGCCGTTCCACGGGTAGCCGGCCTGCACCGCGGCGGCCGTGGAGACCACCTTGAAGGTCGAACCGGGCGCGGCCTGACCCTGTATGGCCCTGTTGAGCAGCGGGTAGTCGGACTTTTTGCCGGTGAGGGCCTTGTAGTCCTTGGCGGAGATGCCGCCGATCCACACGTTCGGGTCGTACGTCGGCGCGGAGGCCATGGCGACGATCCGGCCGGTCTTGGCCTCCATCACCACGACCGCACCGGAGTCGGCCTTGTAGTTCTCTCCGGTGATCTTGTCGAACTGCTGGCGGGCGATCTTCATCGCCTTGTCCAGTTCGTACTCGGCGACCCGCTGCACCCGGGAGTCGATGCTGGTGACCAGGTTGGACCCGGGCTCGGCGGCGTCCGACTCGGCCTTGCCGATGACCCGGCCGAGGTTGTCCACCTCGTAGCGGGTCACGCCGGCCTTGCCGCGCAGCGCCTTGTCGTACTGGCGCTCCAGACCGGAGCGGCCGACCATGTCGGAGCGCAGGTAGGGCGAGTCGGTGTCCTTGGCCTTCTGGATCTCGAAGTCGGTGACCGGCGAGAGATAGCCGAGCACCTGCGCGGTGTTGGACTTGCCGGGACCCGGGTAGCGGCGCACGGCCTCGGGCTCGGCGGTGATGCCGGGGAAGTCCTCGGAGCGTTCGCGGATCTGCAGGGCCTGCTTGGGGGTTGCCTCGTCGGTGATGGGGATCGGCTGGTAGGGCGAGCCGTTCCAGCAGGGCTGGGGGGTCTTGGCGTCGCACAACCGGACCTTCTGCCTGACCTCTTCGGGCTGCATGCCGAGGACGCCGGCCAGCTTGGCGAGGACGGCCTTGCCGTCGTCCTTCTGCTTGAGCAGGTCGGTGCGGGAGGCGGAGACGACCAGGCGGGTCTCGTTGTCGGCGAGGGGCACGCCCCGGGCGTCCAGGATGTCGCCGCGCACCGCGGGGTCGACAACCTGCTGGACGTGGTTGCCGGACGCCTCCTTCTGGTACTCGGCGCCCTCCCGGATCTGCAGATACCACAGCCGGCCGCCGAGCGTGCCGAGGAGGGAGAGGACGAGGATCTGGATCACGACGAGCCGGATCTGGATGCGTGGAGTCCGACCGGTCTCGGGGATGTTGGTCACTGCGGCTGTCTCCCCCTCTCAGTGCACGGATGCGTCGGCGCGTACGAATGATGAACGGCCGGCCGGTGAGCGCGGGTTCCGCGACAGCTGCCCCGTTCGGGTGAACTCCCCGGCACTCACAGCCGCTTGACCCCCTTGATGCGGCCGGCCCGGGCGGAGCGGGTGCGGGCTTTGGCCTTCAGGGCGCCGAGGCCGCCGCGCTGGCTGCCGATGCGCAGGCCGGTGCCGGAGGAGAGCCAGCCGGAGGAGATGTCGCCGGCCTTGGCGGCGGGGCTGGTCTCGGTGAGCGGGTCGCTGTCGGAGCGGCGGGCCAGCCACATGATCCCGGGGACCACGAACGGGGCGAGCAGCAGGTCGTACAGGGCGGCCGAGATCAGCAGCCCGGTCAGGCCGACATGGCGGGCGGCGGTGTCGCCGACCAGGGCGCCCACACCGGCGTACAGCAGGGTGGAGCCGATGGCGGCGGCGACCACGACGGCCATCGGGCCGGTCGCCGACTTCAGGCGGCCGTTCTCCGGCTTGATGAGCCCGGCGAAGTAGCCGATGACGCACAGCACGAGCGCGTAGCGGCCGGCGGCGTGGTCGGCGGGCGGGGCCAGGTCGGCCAGCAGGCCCGCGCCGAAGCCGACGAGGGCGCCGCCCACATGGCCGTACACCATGGCGAGGCCGAGGACGGTGAGCAGCAGCAGGTCGGGCACGGCGCCGGGCAGGTGCAGGCGGGCGAGAACGCTCACCTGGATCACCAGGGCCACGACGACCAGCGCGCTCGAGAGCAGGATCCGGTTGGGGCGCATGGGGAAGTCAGCTCCTACTGCTGCTGGCCGTCGGCGGGTGCGTCCGCCGAGGGGGTGACCGTGACGGTCACCGTCGGCGTCGGGGTCGGCTTGGGCTTGGCCGGGAGCACGGTGTCCCGCGGGTCCTTCTTCGGGGCCTCGACGACCACGCCGACGATGTCCAGCTTGGTGAAGCTGACGTACGGGGTGACGTAGAGGGTGCGGGTGAGGCCGCCGCCGGAGGGGTCGACGCGGGAGACGACACCCACCGGGACGCCCGGCACGAACGGCTTGTCGGCCTGCGAGCCGAAGGTGATGAGCCGGTCGCCCTTCTCCACCTCCGCCTTGCCGTTGAGCAGTTCCACGCGCAGCGGGCGATCGCCCTGTCCGGAGGCGAAGCCGAGTTCGTCGCTGCCCTCCATGCGGGTGCCGACGGTGAAGTCGGGGTCGTTGGCGAGCAGCACGGTGGAGGTGCCGGGACCGACGGTGGTGACGCGGCCGACCAGCCCGTCGCCGTTCAGGACGGTCATGTCCCGCCTGATGCCGTCATTGGCCCCGGCGTCGATGGTGATGGTCCAGGAGAAGCCCTGCGCCGACCCGATGGCGATGACCTGGGCGCCCTTGATGCCGTACTGGCCCGCGCCGGCGATCTTCAGCATCTTGTCCAGCTGCCCCAGGCGGCTGCGGTTGCGGTCGTCGCTGCCGAGCTTCGCCTTGAGGGCCGCGTTCTCCTTCTCCAGCGCGGCGAGCCGGTCGTGCCGGCCGCCGGAGGCCCGGATCGCGGAGACGGCGTTGCCGACCGGGTCGACCGCCGAGGACAGTCCGTTCTCGACCGGGCCGAACACCGCGGCCGCGGCGTGCCGGGCGCCGTCCACCGGGGAGTTCCGGCCTCCGCGGATGTCCACCGTGATCAGCGCGAACGCGATGGCGATCAGCAGGACCAGGAGCAGCCGGCTCTCTTTCGTGTCCCTCACGTGCGGCGGCCGTGCCCTTCCTCAAGTAGGAATTCGGGAACCCCTGGAGAACGCGAATGGTGCGGCGCAAACCCAAGAGGCCCATTCGGGGGAGCTTATGGCTCTATATCAACGATCCGCCGCACGAGAGGAGATCGTCTCGTACGGCGGAATCGACGAGTCACGTCATCTGCGCGGCTGGGCGTCCAGGACCTGCTGCAGCGCCTCGAACTCCTCGACGCACTTGCCGGAGCCGAGCGCGACACTGTCCAGCGGGTCCTCGGCGATGTGGATCGGCATACCGGTCTCCCGCCGCAACCGCTCGTCGAGCCCGCGCAGCAGGGCTCCGCCACCGGTCAGAACGATTCCTCGGTCCATGATGTCGCCGGACAGCTCCGGCGGGCACTTGTCGAGGGTCGTCTTGACCGCGTCGACGATCGCGTTGACCGGCTCCTCGATCGCCTTGCGGACCTCGGCGGCCGAGATGACGACGGTCTTGGGCAGTCCGGAGACCAGGTCCCGGCCGCGGACTTCGGTGTGCTCGTCGGTGTCGAGGTCGTACGCCGAACCGATGGTGATCTTGATCTGCTCGGCCGTGCGCTCACCCAGCAGAAGGCTGTACTCCTTCTTGATGTACTGGATGATCGCGTTGTCCAGTTCGTCGCCGGCGACGCGGATGGACTGGGCGGTGACGATGCCGCCGAGCGAGATGACCGCGACCTCCGTGGTGCCGCCGCCGATGTCCACCACCATGTTGCCCGTGGCCTCGTGGACCGGCAGACCGGAGCCGATGGCCGCCGCCATGGGCTCCTCGATGATGTGCACCTGGCGGGCACCGGCCTGGGAGGACGCCTCGATGACCGCGCGGCGCTCGACGCCCGTGATGCCCGAGGGCACACAGACGACGACCCGCGGCCGGGCGAGATACCGTCGCTTGTGGATCTTCAGGATGAAGTAGCGGAGCATCCGCTCGGTGATCTCGAAGTCGGCGATCACGCCGTCCTTCAGCGGCCGCACGGCGACGATGTTGCCCGGTGTCCGGCCGATCATCTTCTTCGCTTCGGCACCGACCGCGAGAATGCCACCCGTGTTGGTGTTGATCGCGACGACGGACGGCTCGTTGAGTACGATCCCACGACCCCTGACGTACACCAGCGTGTTGGCGGTCCCGAGGTCGACAGCCATGTCACGGCCGATGAACGACATTGAGTTCCCCATCCGGATTCTTCTGGCCTTCCCGAGCATTTGAGGGCATGTCAGGTCGGCGAGGCGGGTGCTGTGACGTGAAGGCTTCCATCGTAAACGCGCCTGCACGAACACTGCGCGAGGGTCTCCGCCATTGTCACCAGATGGCGGGCCGCCCCGCTTGTGGAGACGGGCGTTCGGGGGCGCTCGTTCCCTCAATCGCCGGTACTCATGCCCGGAGAGCGGAGGTCCGGGAGCGAGTGTCCCGAACCTTCCGCCCCGAGTTCCCTCGGCGTGACGCGCGGCCCGGAAAGAAGATCTTCAGCGTTATGCGCGGCCCGGGAAGAAGATCTTCACCTCGCGCTCGGCGGATTCCTCGGAGTCGGAGGCGTGGATCAGGTTCTCGCGGACGATCACACCGAAGTCGCCGCGGATGGAGCCGGGGGCGGCGGCGATCGGGTCGGTCGGGCCGGCCAGCTGGCGCACGCCCTCGATGACCCGCTCGCCCGAGACGATCAGGGCGACGACCGGGCCGGAGGACATGAACTCGACCAGCGGCTCGTAGAAGGGCTTGCCGACGTGCTCGGCGTAGTGCTGCTCCAGCGTGGCGCGGTCCAGGGTGCGCAGCTCCAGCGCGGTGATCTGCCAGCCGGCCTTGCGCTCGATACGGCTGATGATCTCGCCGGTCAAGCCTCGACGGACAGCGTCGGGCTTGAGCAGGACGAGGGTGCGCTGGGTCACGACGTGCTCCTTCTCTGCGGGTGCGGTGGGATGAGGCTACAGGGCGTCGCCGTGGACCCGTCACGCAGTGTCAGCTTGGGCAGGTGGCCGTCCCTGGGGGCTGCCGCCCCCGGACGCCGGCTTCGGCCCGGACGGTCTCGTCCTCACACGCCGGACGGCCTCGTCCTCACACACCGGACGGGCTGTTCTCACCGCTCTGCGCCGCGAAGCGGGCCTTCGCCTCGTCCACCTTCCTGCCGAAGTGCACCGACGTCCACCACAGCGCCGCGAAGATCGCGCCCATGAAGTACATGGTCGGGACGAAGACGCCGGAGGCGATCAGCGCGATCTGCAGGGCCCAGCCGAGGGCCACCCCGCCGGGGCGGGTCACCATGCCGCACAGCAGCACGCACAGCAGCATGGCGATACCGCTGACCAGCCACACCGTGGAGGTCGACAGGTCCGGGTCCTTCATGGCGACGAGCCCGGCGAACCCGATGACGAAGAACTCGCCGATGAGCGTCGATGCACAGAGCGTTCGCACAGGAAACCTCAGCCCTTCCCCAGCAGCAGCCGGGCCTCGCCGACCGTGATGACGGAACCGGTGACCAGCACGCCACCGCCCGCGAACTCGCCCTCCTCCTCGGCCAGCGTGATCGCGGCCTCCAGGGCGTCGGGCAGTCGCGGTTCGACCTGCACCCGCTCCTCGCCGAACACCTCCACGGCGATCCCGGCCAGCTCGTCCACGTCCATGGCGCGGTGGCTGGAGTTCTGGGTGACGACGACCTCGGCGAAGATCGGCTCGAAGGCCTCCAGCAGCCCCCGCACGTTCTTGTCGCCGCTCGCACCGACGACACCGATCAGCCGGGTGAAGTCGAACGCCTCCCGCACGGCCTCCGCGGTGGCCGCGGCGCCCGCCGGGTTGTGCGCGGCGTCCAGCACGATCGTCGGGGAGCGCCGTACGACCTCCAGGCGGCCCGGCGAGGACACGGCCGCGAAGGCCTTGCGGACGGTGTCGATGTCCAGCGTCTGCGCGCGCTGCGCGCCGACGCCGAAGAACGCCTCGACGGCGGCGAGGGCGACGGCCGCGTTGTGCGCCTGGTGGGCGCCGTGCAGCGGGAGGTACACCTCGGGGTACTCGCCGCCGAGACCCCGCAGGGTGAGCAGCTGCCCGCCGACGGCGATCTGCCGGGCGACGACTCCGAACTCCAAACCCTCGCGGGCCACGGTCGCGTCCACCTCGACGGCCTTCTTCAGCAGCACCTGTGCCGCGTCCACCGGCTGCTGGGCCAGGATGACGGTCGCGTCCTGCTTGATGATGCCGCTCTTCTCGGCGGCGATCTCCGCGTGCGTCTCGCCGAGGCGGTCGGTGTGGTCCAGGTCGATCGGGGTGACCACGGCGACATCGCCGTCGATCACGTTGGTGGCGTCCCAGGAGCCGCCCATGCCGACCTCGACGACGGCGACGTCCACCGGGGCGTCCGCGAACGCCGCGTACGCCATGCCGGTGAGCACCTCGAAGAAGGACAGCCGGTACTCCTGCGAGGAGTCGACCATCTCCACGTACGCCTTGATGTCCTGGTACGTCTCGATGAACCGCTCGGCGGGGATCGGGGCGCCGTCCAGGCTGATCCGCTCGGTGATCGACTGCACATGGGGGCTGGTGTAGCGGCCGGTACGCAGCTCGAAGGCACCGAGGAGGGCCTCGATCATGCGGGCGGTGGAGGTCTTGCCGTTCGTGCCCGTGATGTGGATGGACGGGTACGACCGCTGCGGCTCGCCCAGTACGTCCATCAGCGCGGCGATCCTGCTGACCGAGGGCTCCAGCTTGGTCTCGCCCCAGCGGGTGGCCAGCTCCGTCTCCACCTCACGCAGGGCCTTGTCGACCTCCGGGTCCTCCGGGCGGGCCGGTACGTCGGCCTGCGGCCGGCCGCCCTGGGTGCGCAGGGTGCGGCTGCCGGCCTCGATCACCGCGAGGTCGGGGTCGCGGTCGGTCTCGGCCTCGATGATCTCCTCGAAGCTGTCGAGGGGGTCGGGCGTGTCACTGGTGCCGGGGTGGTCGCTCACGAGCCCAGTCTACGGAGCGGCGCGGTGGCCTGCGGCGCCGGTTGGGGGTGGCCGGTCATGTCGTCCGGCTGCGGGTGCGTCGTGGCTGTCACGCGGATCCCCGCGCCTCTGGAGCGCCGAAGGCCCCCGGGCCTCATGGGCACCGGGGGCTTCAGTCACGCACGGCGACTCACGCCGGCGGCAGCTTGTCCAGCTGGGACTGGATCCGCGCGATGTCCTCGTCCGCCTTGGCGAGGCGCGTGCGGATCTTGTCCACCACGTTCTCCGGGGCCTTCGCCAGGAACGCCTCGTTGCCGAGCTTGGCCGTGGCCTGGGCCTTCTCCTTCTCCGCGGCCGCGAGGTCCTTGGCGAGGCGCTTGCGCTCCGCCGCCACGTCGATCGTGCCGGAGAGGTCGAGGGCGACCTCGGCGCCGGCGATCGGCAGGGTGGCCGTGGCCGTGAAGGACTCGCCCTCCGGCTGCAGGCGCAACAGCTGGCGGATGGCCGCCTCGTGCGGAGCCAGCGTCGTACCGTCCAGGGTCAGGCGGGCCGGGACCCGCTGGCCCGGCTGCAGGCCCTGGTCGGCGCGGAAGCGGCGGACCTCGGTGATGACCGACTGGAGGGTCTCGATCTCCTGCTCGGCGGCCGCGTCACGGAAGCCGCTGTCCTTCGGCCAGTCGGCGATGACGAGCGACTCGCCGCCGGTGAGGGTGGTCCACAGGGTCTCCGTGACGAACGGGACCACCGGGTGCAGCAGCTTCAGCGTGACGTCCAGGACCTCGCCCAGGACCCGCTGGGAGACCTCGGTCGGCTCGCCGCCCGCCTGGAACGTCGTCTTGGACAGCTCGACGTACCAGTCGAACACCTCGTCCCACGCGAAGTGGAAGAGGGCGTCGGACAGCTTCGCGAACTGGAAGTCCTCGTAGTGGGCGTCGACTTCGGCGACCACCGAGTTCAGCCGGGACAGGATCCAGCGGTCCGTCGCCGACATCGCCGACGGCTCGGGCAGCGGGCCCTCGACCGTCGCGCCGTTCATCAGCGCGAAG
The DNA here is from genome assembly GCF_040613075.1 of Streptomyces sp. NPDC006314. Lineage (NCBI taxonomy): Bacteria > Bacillati > Actinomycetota > Actinomycetes > Kitasatosporales > Streptomycetaceae > Streptomyces > Streptomyces sp. NPDC006314. The sequence continues at coordinate 22,250 of NZ_JBEXRL010000001.1, forward strand.
CGGGTCGCGTTCCAGATCTTGTTGGCGAAGTTGCGGGAGCCCTGGACCCAGTCCTCGCCGATCGGGACGTCGACGCCCGGGTTGGCGCCGCGGGCGAGCGTGAAGCGCAGGGCGTCGGAGCCGTACTTGTCCATCCAGTCCAGCGGGTTGACCGCGTTGCCGAAGGACTTCGACATCTTCTTGCCGAACTGGTCGCGGACCATGCCGTGCAGGGCGATGGTGTGGAACGGCGGGGTGCCGTCCATCGCGTACAGGCCGAACATCATCATCCGGGCGACCCAGAAGAAGAGGATGTCGTAGCCGGTGACCAGGACGGAGTTCGGGTAGAACTTCGCGAGCGACTCGGTCTGTTCGGGCCAGCCGAGGGTGGAGAACGGCCACAGACCGGAGGAGAACCAGGTGTCGAGGACGTCGGTGTCCTGGTGCCAGCCCTCGCCGGCCGGCGGCTCCTCGTCGGGGCCGACGCAGACGACCTCGCCGTTCGGGCCGTACCACACCGGGATGCGGTGACCCCACCACAACTGCCGCGAGATGCACCAGTCGTGGAGGTTGTCGACCCAGTCGAAGTAGCGCTTCTCCATCTCCTGCGGGTGGATCTTGACCTTGCCCTCGCGGACGGCGTCACCGGCCGCCTTCGCCAGCGGGCCGACCTTGACCCACCACTGCATGGACAGGCGCGGCTCGATGGTGGTCTTGCAGCGCGAGCAGTGGCCGACGGAGTGGACGTAGGGCCGCTTCTCGGCGACGATCCGGCCCTCGGCGCGCAGCGCGGCGACGATGGCGGAGCGGGCCTCCAGCCGGTCCAGGCCCTGGAAGGGGCCGTGGGCCGTGATGACGGCGTGCTCGTCCATCACGGTGAGGGACGGCAGGTCGTGCCGCTGGCCGATCTCGAAGTCGTTCGGGTCGTGGGCCGGGGTGACCTTGACGGCGCCGGTGCCGAACTCGGGGTCGACGTGCGTGTCGGCGACGACCGGGATGGAGCGGTCGGTGAGCGGGAGCTTGACCAGCTTGCCGATGAGGTGCTTGTAGCGCTCGTCGTCGGGGTGGACGGCGACGGCGGTGTCGCCGAGCATCGTCTCCGCACGGGTGGTGGCGACGACGATGGTGTCGTCCCCGTCGCCGTACTTCATCGAGACCAGCTCGCCGTCGTCGTCCTGGTACTCGACCTCGATGTCCGAGATGGCCGTCAGACAGCGCGGGCACCAGTTGATGATGCGCTCGGCGCGGTAGATCAGCTCGTCGTCGTAGAGGCGCTTGAAGATGGTCTGGACGGCCTGGGAGAGGCCCTCGTCCATGGTGAAGCGCTCGCGGGACCAGGCGACGCCGTCACCGAGGCGGCGCATCTGGCCGCTGATCTGGCCGCCGGACTCGCCCTTCCACCGCCAGACGCGCTCGACGAACGCCTCACGGCCGAGGTCGTGGCGGGACTTGCCCTCCTTGGCCAGCTCGCGCTCGACCACGTTCTGCGTGGCGATACCGGCGTGGTCCATGCCGGGCTGCCACAGCGTCTCGTAGCCCTGCATGCGCTTACGGCGGGTCAGCGCGTCGATCAGGGTGTGCTCGAAGGCGTGCCCGAGGTGCAGGCTGCCGGTGACGTTCGGCGGCGGGATGACGATCGTGTACGGCGGCTTGTCGCTCTTCGCGTCCGCCTCGAAGTAACCCCGCTCCACCCAGCGCTCGTACAGCGGCCCCTCTACATCGGCCGGCGCGTACTGGGTCGGCAGTTCGGAGTCGGGCGCGGGTGGCTGCTGCTGAGCGTTCTCGGTCACGGGGGTCAGTTTAGAGGTGTCACGGGGTGGTCCCGAAACGCGTTTGTTCTGTAACGGTGCGGCCCCCGGTGCCGTGCGTTTCCCGGGCCTGGGCCAGGATGTCAGGAACACATAAGCACCTGGAGGGGAACGCAGGAATGAGCAACAACCAGCCGGGTCCGTACGGCGGCCCGCCCCAGCAGCCGGGTCCGTACGGCCAGCAGGGGCAGCCCGGTCCCTACGGCCAGGCGGGTCCCTACGGCCAGCAGCCGCAGGCTCCGCAGCCCGGCTACGGCTACCCCCAGCAGGCCCCTCCGGCACAGCCGGGGTACGGCTACCCCCAGCAGACCCCTCCGGCACAGCCGGGGTACGGCTACCCGCAGCAGCCCGGTCCCTACGGCGAGCAGCAGCCGAACCCCTACGGCCAGCAGTCCTACGGCGTGCCGCAGGCACCGCAGCCGGGTGGGGGAAAGAAGAAGACGGGACTGATCATCGGCGCGGTGGCCGTGGTGGCCGCCGTGGCGGTGGGCGCGTACTTCGTGCTCGGCGGGAGCAACGGCGGCGGTGTGGCGGACGACGGCCCGCACAAGCTGACGACCCCGGCGACGGTGCTGACGGAGTACAAGAAGAAGGACGGCGACAGCGACACGATGACGAGCAAGGATCTGAAGGACGCCGAGAAGTGGGGCGTGCACGATCCGAAGGACGTCAGCGCGCAGTACCAGTCCGGTGACGAGGACAACCCGCTGAGTAGGAAGATGATCCAGTTCGGCGGTGTGTACGGCACGATCGACGACCCCGAGAAGGCCGTCGACGCGATGTTCGCCTACATGAAGACCGAGTCCCAGAAGGACAGCGACAGCAAGGCCGCCCTCAAGGGTGAGCCGAAGGCGTACGAGCCCGCTGGCCTGGACGGCGCGATCCTCAAGTGCCAGCAGGCCACCGCTCCCACCGGCGCGAGCAGCGGCGGGCCGAAGGACGTGACGATGACCATCTGCGTCTGGGGTGACCACAGCACCCTCGGTCTGGTCATGCCGATGGACCTCGCCAGCCTCCTGGCGGGCAGGAGCAGTGACCCGGCCGCCGATGCCGAGCTGGCTGCCAAGTTCCGCGACGAGGTCCGCGTCAAGGCCTGAGGCCACGGAGAATCCCTGACACAGAAGGCGGCTCGGTGATACCGAGCCGTCTTCGTCGCGTGGTCAGGCTCGCATACACGCCTCCTGCGCAACCCCGGAACGCTCCACCCCGACCTTTGCCAGTCCCACGAGGCAGTACGGATTGGCCGTCTTCATGACGCCCGTGAAGAGTGCCGGGTTGCCACACGCCGCCTTCACCTTCGGGCCCGCGAAGTATCCGTGGTTGGCCACGTAGTTGGTGCAGGCGCTCTGCGTGGCGCTCGCCGGTGAGGCCACGAGGATCGGCAGGGCCCCTGCCGCCACCACCACACCGGCCACAGCAGCCATGCGCTTCGCCTTCTGGAAAGCCATTCGGGGTCCCCTCGTTTCGCACAGCCAGATGTTCGAAGACACATCCGACTCGGTCGTGTTCAGTCGATCATGAACACAGGGTGGGCTCCAGCCCCCGCCGGGACGATGGCGTGATCCGAACGTCGGTGGTCCGACACGCCGACGGGCAGGCACCCCTTGCAGGGTGCCTGCCCGTCGGCGCCGAGCTGCTCAGGCGGTCTTCTGCTCCCCGGAGCCCCGGCCGCGGGCGTCCCGCGGGATCAGGGTCGGGTTGACGTTGGAGAGGACCACGTCGGCGGTGATGACGACGCGGGCTACGTCCTTGCGGGACGGGACCTCGTACATCACGCCTTGGAGGACCTCCTCCATGATGGCGCGCAGGCCGCGGGCGCCGGTCTGGCGGAGGATGGCCTGGTCGGCGATGGCCTCCAGCGCCTCGCGCTCGAAGTCCAGCTCAACCCCGTCGAGTTCGAAGAGCCGCTGGTACTGCTTGACCAGGGCGTTGCGGGGCTCCACCAGGATCTTGAGCAGGGCCTCGCGGTCCAGGTTGTGGACCGAGGTGATGACGGGGAGGCGGCCGATGAACTCGGGGATCATGCCGAACTTGACCAGGTCCTCCGGCATGACGTCCTCGAAGACGTCCTTGGCCTCCAGCTCGCGCTTGGAGAGGATCGTCGCGCCGAAGCCGATGCCCTTGGCGCCGGCCCGGGCCTCGATGATCTTCTCCAGGCCCGCGAAGGCACCGCCCACGATGAACAGGACGTTCGTCGTGTCGATCTGGATGAACTCCTGGTGGGGGTGCTTGCGGCCGCCCTGGGGAGGGACCGAGGCCGTGGTGCCCTCGAGGATCTTCAGGAGCGCCTGCTGCACGCCCTCGCCGCTCACGTCCCTGGTGATCGACGGGTTCTCGCTCTTACGGGCCACCTTGTCGATCTCGTCGATGTAGATGATGCCCGTCTCGGCCTTCTTGACGTCGTAGTCCGCCGCCTGGATGAGCTTCAGGAGGATGTTCTCGACGTCCTCGCCGACGTAGCCCGCCTCGGTCAGCGCCGTCGCGTCGGCGATCGCGAAGGGGACGTTCAGCATGCGCGCCAGAGTCTGCGCGAGGAGGGTCTTGCCGGAGCCCGTGGGGCCCAGCAGGAGGATGTTGGACTTCGCCAGCTCGATGGCGTCGTCACGGCCGCTCGCGCCGCCGTTCTCGCCTGCCTGGACCCGCTTGTAGTGGTTGTACACCGCGACGGAAAGCGCCTTCTTGGCGGCTTCCTGGCCGACCACGTAGCCCTCGAGGAACTCGTAGATCTCGCGAGGCTTGGGCAGTTCCTCCCAGCGGACCTCGCTGGTCTCCGCGAGTTCTTCCTCGATGATCTCGTTGCAGAGATCGATGCACTCGTCGCAGATGTACACACCGGGCCCTGCGATGAGCTTCTTGACCTGCTTCTGGCTCTTGCCGCAGAACGAGCACTTGAGCAGATCGCCGCCGTCACCGATGCGTGCCACGGTGTGCTTCCCCTTCGCCTGGGAGACGCCTGGACACTGGGTCCAGTGGCTCCTGGTGCTGCCTTATGTCCGACGGTACCTTGCCGGGCCCTGTGTTCGGGCCCCCCTTGGCAGGGTTCACTTTGACGTGCATCACGCCAAGAGGGGCGGAAAGGATGCCCCTCCGGGTCAGCGGACCGCGGAGTTGTTCAGTTTGCGGGTGGAGATGATCTGGTCGACGAGGCCGTATGCCAGCGCGTCCTCGGCCGTGAGGATCTTGTCGCGCTCGATGTCCTCGCGGATCTTCTCGATCGGCTGGTTGGAGTGCTTCGCCAGCATGTTCTCCAGCTGCTCACGCATCCGGGTGAACTCGTTGGCGATGATCTCCAGGTCCGAGAGCTGCCCGCGGCCCGTGGAGCCGGCCGGCTGGTGGATCAGCACGCGGGAGTTCGGCAGCGCCATGCGCTTGCCCGGGGTGCCGGCGGCGAGCAGGATGGCCGCCGCGGACGCCGCCTGGCCCATGCACACCGTCTGGATGTCGGGCTTCACGAACTGCATGGTGTCGTAGATCGCCGTCAGGGCGGTCATGTCGCCACCGGGGCTGTTGATGTAGATCGAGATGTCCCGGTCCGGGTCCATCGACTCCAGGCACAGCAGCTGCGCCATGACGTCGTTGGCGGAGGCGTCGTCGATCTGGACACCCAGGAAGATCACGCGCTCCTCGAAGAGCTTCGCGTAGGGGTCGTACTCGCGGATGCCCTGGGAGGTGCGCTCGACGAAGCGCGGGATGACGTAGCGGCTCTCGGGGCTGGGGCCCTCGTACATGCCGCTGGCGGCGCCGGGGAAGTTGCTCATGGGGTGTTCACCGTCCTGGTGGCGTTCTGGGGGCTGGTGTCTCGGCGGTGCGTGGCGTGGCCGGGCCGGTCAGGCACCGGTGCCGCCGCCTCCCGGAACACCCGAGGCGTGCGTGATGATCTCGTCGATGAGACCGTACTCCTTGGCCTCTTCCGGGGTGAACCAGCGGTCGCGGTCGCCGTCGCGGACGATCGTCTCGACCGTCTGGCCGGAGTGCAGCGCGGTCAGCTCGGACATGCGCTTCTTGGTGCGCAGCAGGTACTCGGCCTGGATCTTGATGTCCGAGACCGTACCGCCGAGGCCCGCGGAGCCCTGGTGCATCATGATGTCGGCGTGGGGCAGCGCGAAGCGCTTGCCGGCCGCGCCGCCGGTGAGCAGGAACTGGCCCATCGAGGCGGCCATGCCCATGGCGATCGTGACCACGTCGTTCGGGATGTACTGCATGGTGTCGTAGATCGCCATGCCGGCCGTCACCGAGCCACCGGGGCTGTTGATGTAGAGGTAGATGTCCTTGGTCGGGTCGGCGGCAAGGAGCAGCAGCTGTGCAGTGATCTTGTTGGCGATGTCGTCGTCAACCTGCTGGCCGAGGAAGATGATCCGCTCGTTGAGCAGCCGGTTGTAGACCTGGTCGCCGAGGCCACCACCGATGGAAGGCTCGCCGGCGGCGGAGGGCATCAGATTCGTCACGTATCCACCTGCTCGTCTTACGACGGCGCCGGGCCGTCTCACGTCGTCCTGCCGGAGGCTGGGCGGGGGGTTTCAGGAGACTCCCCTGCCCCCGTATTCATGGACCCTAACGCTCAGGTCCCCTCGGGGAATCCCGGAGATGGGGGTGTTCGCCGGGGGCGTAGAGGCTCCGCCGGGGGCCGTGCGCTTCGTGGGGGGTGGTGCGGCTGCCTGCGCGGGCCGCGGATCCTGTGTGGCTGGTCACCCCCGCGGCGGAGCCGCCTGCCGACACAGCCCCCCGCCCCCTTGGGCCGGCCGCGGCCCGTGGTACGCCACGGGCCCCCGGGAGAACACTCCCGGGGGCCCGTGTACGTCGTCAGAGGCGCCGTAGGGCTCAGCCCTCGGTCTTCTCCTCGGCGGCGGGAGCCTCGGCCTCGGCGGCGGCCTCGGTCTCCTCCTCCTCGTCGTCCAGGTCGACGATCTCGCCGTTGGTGTCCTTCACCGTGGCGGCCTCGACCACGACGGCCAGGGCCTTGCCGCGGGCGACCTCGCCGACCAGCAGCGGCACCTGGCCGCCCTCGACGACGGCCTGGGCGAACTGGTCGGGGGACATGCCGGAGGAGGCCGCGCGCCGCATGAGGTGCTCGGTGAGCTCCTCCTGGTTGACGTTCAGCTGCTCCTTCTTGACCAGCTCATCGAGGACGAACTGGGTCTTGATGCCCTTGACCGCGGCCTCGCGGGTCTCGGTCTCGAACTCCTCGGCGGTCTTGCCCTGGATCTCCAGGTACTTGTCGAGGGTGAGGCCCATCTGGCCGAGCTGGTGGTGCTCCAGGTTGTGCTTGCGGGTGTTGATCTCGTCCTCGAGCAGCTTCTCGGGGACGGGGACCTCGACCAGCTCGAGGAGCTTCTCCAGGACGCGCTCCTGGGCCTGGGTGGCCTGGTCGAACTGCTTCATGTTGGCCAGGCGCTTGCGGCTGTCGGCCTTCAGCTCGTCCAGGGTGTCGAACTCGGAGGCGAGCTGTGCGAACTCGTCGTCCAGCTCGGGCAGTTCACGGGCGGCGACCTGGGTGACCTTGACGGTGACCTCGGCTTCCTTGCCCGCGGCGGAGCCGCCCTTCAGCTCGGAGGTGAAGGTGGCCTCCTCACCGGCGGACAGGCCCTTGACTGCGTCGTCGATGCCGTCCAGCAGCTCACCCGAGCCGATGGTGTAGGAGACGCCGTCGGCGACGCCGTCCTCGAGGACCTCGCCGTCGACCTTGGCCTGCAGGTCCACCGTGACGACGTCGCCGTCCTCGGCGGCACGCTCGACCGGGGAGGTGGAGGCGAAGCGCTCGCGCAGCTGCTCGACCGACTTCTCGACGTCCTCGTCGGTGACCTCGACGGCGTCGACCTCGACCTCGATACCGGAGTAGTCCGGGATCTCCAGGGCCGGGCGGATGTCGACCTCGGCGGTGAAGTTCAGCGTCTCGCCGTCCTTCAGCTCGGTGATGTCGACCTCGGGCTGACCCAGCGGGCTCAGCTCGGCCTCGTTGACCGCCTCGGTGTAGAACTTCGGCAGCGCGTCGTTGACGGCCTCCTCCAGCACCGCACCGCGGCCGAACCGCTGGTCGATCACACGGGCAGGGATCTTGCCCTTGCGGAAGCCCTTCACCGTGACCTGCTGGTTGATCTTCTTGTACGCCGCGTCGAGGCTGTCCTTGAGCTCCTCGAAGGGCACCTCGACAGTGAGCCGAACCCGAGTCGGGTTCAGGGTCTCCACGGCGCTCTTCACGGTTCGGTCTCCTTGTGGCTGACTTCTTGGTTTCTGCCGGAGCCAGACTGGTCCGGCGGATTTCGCCGCCCGGAGGAGTTCGTAGGCCGAGTGGGCCGGGACACACGGGCGCGCAGCTTGCATAGTAACCGCAGCCGGTCAGCGCCCCAAAAGGCGATCACCGCGACGTCACGAGCCGGTGGTCGGGGTGGCGGGATTTGAACCCACGGCCTTCCGCTCCCAAAGCGGACGCGCTACCAAGCTGCGCCACACCCCGTCTGGTGCGACACGTAGGGTACATGCCCCGGCCGGAAACGTCGGCCGCATTGACGGGAGCGGTCGGGCGTGGCATCCGCGCGTCGGGCGACACGTTGGCCTCGGCGGTGGGCGACCCGCTACGATGCCTCCAGTGCCGCGGTCACGGACCTGCGGCGCACTAGTGCGGGCGTAGCTCAATGGTAGAGCCCTAGTCTTCCAAACTAGCTACGCGGGTTCGATTCCCGTCGCCCGCTCTGTACGCCGAAGGCCCAGGTGAGAGATCTTTTTCCTCTCCCGGGCCTTCGGCCGTCCCCGGGGTCGTTCAGCCCTGCGTGTCCCCCGTGCCCCGTCGGGATGCGGCATCGCGTCACGTCACACGCCCGCCCGCCCGGCTACCGGTGTGAGGTCCAGGACGTGCTGACCCACTTGATCGCGCCGTCGGCGGCTGTCGTTTCCCGCTCCGCGGTCCATGCGGGATCGGTGCAGCGGTCCCGTACGGCCGCGTGACCGCCGACCAGGCCCGGCGGGCCCCCGCGGCGTCAGGTCGGCGTCAGGTCGGCGTCTCGCCGGGTCGGCCGGGATTCACCCGGTTTCCGCTTCGGCGGAGCCGGGCTCCCGGTGTGTTCAGAGGTCCTTGACGTCCACGGTGTAGACCGAGCGCGTGCCGTAGGGGACGTAGAGGGCGTCGCCGGACAGGACGGGGGGCGCGGGGGTGTCGGAGGAGCCGGTGGTGTCGCTGTCGTCACGGCCGGGGAGTGTGCCCGTGACCCGGCCGGTGCGCAGGTCCAGGGCGGCCAGCCGGCCGGTGGGCGAGGCCAGGTAGAGCCGGGTGGCGGAGGCGGTGGGCGGGCCGGGCTGTTCGACGGTGGAGTTGCTCTGCCACAGCTGCCGCCCGGTGTCCGGGTCGACCGCGCGGACGCTGCCGCTGCCGAGGGTGAGGTAGAGGGTGCCGCGGACCAGGTAGGCGCCCGTGGCGGCCTTCGGGACGGTCAGCCGTACGGTCGTCACGACGTGCGAGGAGAGGTCGATGAGGGTCAGGCCGCCCAGGTTCCCCAGGAACGGGTCGGGGCCCAGCACCAGGCGGCCCCGCGTCTGGCCGAGCAGGTACACCCCGCCCTTGACGGTCCGGGTCCAGCGGGCCTTACCGGTGGCCGGGTCGAGCTGGGCGACGGTGGTGTGGGCGGTGTCGCCGTCGTCGTCGGGGGTGTGGCACACCAGGTACGCCTGTCCGGCGGCGCCGCTCAGCAGGCAGTCGCCGTTGTCGCTCATGCCGTAGGGCAGCCGGTGGCGCCAGCGGACCCTGCCGCGCGCGGCGTCGAGGAGGGCGTAGGAGTCGGACGTGTCGCCGTAGGTGGTGATGACGCCCGCCGGGGTGGCGACGGCGCCGCTGGAGTCCGGCCCGACGCCGTTCACGTCGTCGGCGACGACCCTCTTCCAGACCGCCTTGCCGGTGGCCGTGTCCAGGGCCTGCACGGTGTAGCGGGTCCGGCTCTCCGGCTCCTCCTTGCCGGTCTTGATGTCGCGGTCGTCGGCGCCGAAGACGTATACACCGCCGGGGCGGGTGCCGATGATCGTGCCTCCGCCGCTGCTCGTGGTCTCGGCGGGTGTGGGGTCCATGGGCCGGGTCCAGGCGTTGCGGCCGTCGGCGAGGTCGAACCGGGCGGCCATGATGCCGTCGCCGGCGCACAGCAGTGACTGCCGCGAGGTGACGCAGCGGTTGAAGGGGCCGCTCGGGCCGATGGCGTTCGGGTTCTCGGCCATGGGGTCCTCGGCCTGCCGGTGCCAGCTGTGCCAGCCGGCCGGCAGGGCGTGCGGGGCGGTACCGCCGTCGCGGGCGAGGACGCTGGTCGTGGCGGCCACGGCGGCCAGTACGGCGGTGGCGGCCACGGCGGCCGGCCACCACCGGCGCCGGCGCGGCGGTTCGGGCCGGGTCACCGGTCCGGCCGCGTCCGTTTCGGGTACCGGGTCCCGGTCGGGCAGCCGGCCGTCGCGGAGCAGGCGCAGCAGTTCGTCGGGGGTGGGCCGGGACTTGGGGTGCTTCTCCAGGCAGAGGCGGACGCAGGGGAGCAGCTCGTCCGGGACGTCGTCGAGGTCGGCGCGTCCCTCGACGACGCGTGTCGCCGTCTCCCAGGGGCTCGCGCTGTCGAAGGGGCCGCGCCTGGTGGCGGCGTACACGAGGACGGCGCCGAGGGAGAAGATGTCGGTGGCCGGGCCGACCTCGTGCGGGGAGGCGAACTGCTCGGGGGACATGAAGGGCGGGGTGCCCATCACCCGGCCGGTCTGGGTCAGGGCGTCCATGGCGGCGGACTCGGCGGCGCGGGAGATGCCGAAGTCGATGACCCGGGGCCCGTCCTCGGCGAGCATGACGTTGGCCGGTTTCAGGTCCCGGTGGACCACTCCGGCGCGGTGGATGTCGCGCAGGGCCTCGGCGAGGCCGGCGGCGAGTTCGCGCAGCCGGTCCGGCGGGAGCGGGCCGTGGCGGCGGACGTGGGTGCCGAGGTCCTCGGCGGGGATGTAGAGGGTGGCCATCCAGGGGCGCGGCGCGTCGGCGTCCGCGTCCACCACAGGGGCCGTGAACGCGCCGCTGACCTGGCGGGCGGCGGCCACCTCGCGGCGGAACCGGGTGCGGAACTCGTCGTCGTCGGCGTACTGGCCGTGGACGACCTTGACGGCGAGCCGGCGGCCGGACGCGGAGCGGGCGAGGTAGACCACGCCCATGCCGCCGCTGCCGAGGCGGTCCTCGATCCGGTAGCCGCCGACCTCCGCCGGGTCCGAGTCGCGCAGCGCCATGCCCTTACATCCCCCGTTGTTCCAGCTGTCGAGACTCCGCCGCTCCCCCGCCGGGTCAGAACCTGATCGAGTTGATGGACTCCGCTATGGAGTTCAGGAACCGGGTGATGGACGGCGCCATGCCGGTCGAGGCGAGGAAGAAACCGAAGAGGATCGCGACGATCGCGGGGCCGGCCTTGATGTTCCCCCCTCGGATCAGCACCACCAGGATGATCGCCAACAGAAGCACCACGGACAGTGAAATGGCCAAACTGATCACACCCTCGGTCGGTCCGCCCTGCCGGCCCGGAGGTACGGCCCGCGCACCCCCGCCAGAACCATCGTGCCACCAACCAGGCTCCTGTATGCGGCCCGTGACACAACGTCGGGCGGGCGCCCGCGTGTGCGACCCCTCGCACAGGAATACGGTGAGGCTCCGGACACTGAATCCGCACGAATTCACGGAACTCCATTTCAATATCCACGCATCACAGGGACCGGCGATTCGAAGTACATAACACAGAGGCGTCGCATGCCCGAATTAGTCTGGATTAATCGGTACATCCTGGATGAACGGACGACACCTGTGTGCCCATCATCACGTCGACAGCGAGGGCAAGTTCGGTGAATTACGGGGTACACGAGCGCGCTAACCAGAAATAGCAGCGCGGGTTTTACGAAATCCCACAGCCGACGCTAGGGTGCCTGAGATGTTCGACGCCGTCCCGTCCCCCGGCCACAACCACAGGCCGCTCCCCCCGGCACAGCCGCTGGTGCGTGGAGTGCCCGGTCCGCGTACCCCGACGAGTGCGCAGGAGAGGCAGCCACCGGCCGACAGACCGGGCAGACGGCGCGACGCGTTCTTCGACAACGCCAAGTACCTGGCGATCGTGTTGGTGGCGCTGGGACACTCCTGGTCGGCGATCAAGAGCGACAACCGGGTCCTCGAAGGCCTGTACAACGTCGTGTACACCTTCCACATGCCGGCGTTCATCGTCATCTCCGGCTACTTCTCCCGCAGTTTCGACATGCGCCCGGACCGGCTGAAGCGGCTGATCACAGGCATCGCGGTCCCGTATCTGCTGTTCCAGATCGCCTATTCGCTGTTCAGGCGCTACGCGGGCCAGGCCACCGACCCGATCAGCCTCGTCTCTCCCTACTACCTGACGTGGTTCCTGTGCGCGCTGTTCATCTGGCGTCTGACCACGCCGGTGTGGAAGCTGGTGCGCTGGCCGCTGCCTCTCGCGCTCGGGATCGCCATGGTCGCCTCGGTCTCCCGGGGGATCGATGACAATCTGGACCTCGGCCGCGTCCTGCAGTTCCTGCCCTGCTTCGTCCTCGGACTGCTGCTGAAGCCCGAGCACTTCGCGCTGATACGCCGACGGCGGGTGCGGGTCCTGTCCGTACCGGTGTTCGCCGCGGCGCTGGCCGTCGGCTGGTGGACCGTACCGCGCATCGACGGCGGGTGGTTCTACCGCCAGTACTCCGCGCAGGACGTCGGCGCGCCCTGGTGGACCGGGCCGTTCATGACGCTGGCCATGTTCGGCTGCTCGCTGCTGCTGACCGCCTGCTTCCTCGCCTGGGTGCCGGGCCGCCGGACGTGGTTCACCGCGCTCGGCGCGGGAACGCTGTACGGCTATCTGCTCCACGGCTTCGTCGTCAAGAGCTGTTACTACGCGGGCGGGTTCGACCTCGCCCAGCGGCACGGGGCCCTCGGTGCGGCCGCCGTCACCGTCCTCGCGGCCGCCGCCGTCACGCTGCTGTGCACCAAGCCGGTGCAGCGCGTCTTCCGCTTCGCGATGGAGCCGAAGATGGAGTGGGCGTTCAAGCAGGACGCGGCCGAACTGGCCCGGGAGCGCCAGAAGACGGAACTGGAGCGCGAGAAGGTCAGCGCCTAGCCGCGCAGGTCCAGGCCGAGGAGTGCGCGCATCCGGGCGTACTTCTCGGTCAGTCGTCCTCGGGTCGCCTCGGGCAGGACGGCCAGCCGCCCCGGGTCGGCGTTGTGCGCCAGATCGGAGGCCTTCACCAGCAGCGCGCCCGGGGTGTCGAGGATCCGGCGGGCGTACTCCCCGGGTTCCTCCCCCGGCCGCTTGGTGAGGGCGTCCACGATGGCCTTGGCGCGCGGGGCCAGGGCGGCCGCGGCCAGCCACTCCCGGGTGAGCGCGTCGTCCTCGATCGCGTCGTGCAGCCAGGCCGCCGCGATCTGCTCCGGGTCGCCGCCGCGGGCCCGGACGCCCTCGGCGACGGCCGCGAGATGTTCGGCGTACGGCCGTCCCGCCTTGTCGGTCTGGCCCTCGTGGGCTGCGCGCGCGACGGCCTCGACCTCGGCCAGGGTGAGTGGTGTCTCGGTCACCCCTTCAGTGTCCCCTGCCGCAGGGCGGCCCGGGCCGGGACCCGGGAGGGCCGGGCGCTGTACGGGTCCTGGGCCGGCGGGGACGGCGGGGTGCAAGAGGTGCAAGAGGTGCAAGGGGTGTGCTCCTGCGGTTCCGTGGGCAGTAGCACCTCGCACGGGCCGGCCGGCTCAGCGGCCGTTCGCCGATGTCTCACGGCAGATGAGGAGGAGGGCACGGTCGTCGTTGACGTCCTTCGCGACCGCCTCGATGAGGTGCCAGGCCGCACCGTGGAAGCCGCCGGCGACATAGCGGTCGGCCTCGCCGGTGAGGCGGTCGATGCCCTCGACGATGTCGCGGTCGGAGGTTTCCACCAATCCGTCCGTGAACAGCATCAACACGTCACCCGGTCGCAGCGAGCCCTTCACCGGGTCGAACTGGGCGCCGTCGTACACACCGAGCAGCGGCCCCTCGGCGGCCTTCTCCTCCCAGCGTCCGCTGCCGGCGCTGAGCTGGAGCCCCGGCGGATGTCCGGCGGAGTACAGCTCGTAGTCCCCGGAGTCGAGGTCCAGGACCAGGTGGATGGAGGTGGCGAAGCCCTCCTCCCAGTCCTGGCGGAGCAGATAGCCGTTCGCGGCCGGGAGGAAGGCGTGCGGGGGCAGGGAGCCGAGGAGACCGCCGAAGGCACCGGACAGCAGCAGGGCGCGCGAGCCCGCGTCCATGCCCTTGCCCGACACGTCCGTCAGCACGACCTCCAACGTGCGGCCGCCGTTCGTGCGGGCCGCGACGACGAAGTCGCCGGAGAAGGACTGTCCGCCGGCCGGGCGCAGTGCCATCTCGTGGTGCCAGCCCTGCGGCAGCTTCGGCAGCTTGCTCTGCACCCGGATCCGCTCGCGCAGGTCGAAGAGCATGGTGCCGCCGCGCCGCCAGGGCACACCGACCCGGCTGCGGAACTGCGCGGTCAGCAGCCCGAAGAAGCCGCACGCGGCCACCACCAGGACCACACCGGGCGTGACCCGCGACGGCCCCTCGGTGTACGGGCCGAGCCGCACCGACTCCACGATCAGCGCGGTGGCCGCCGCCGCGTACAGGCCGAGCAGGCTCGCCGGGCGTAGCAGCAGGCCCCCCGCGACGATCGGCAGCACCAGGGTGGCCGGGGAGCACCACACCGAGTCGGCGAGGGTCATGGCCGCGAGGACGGGTATGGCCAGCAGCAGTCCGGCGAACGCGATCCAGTCCGAGCCGTCGCCGCGGAAGTAGTCCACGGCGCTTCTGCGCAGGCCGATGCGGGCCCGGTGCCACTGCTTCCTCCACCGGGCCGTGAACGTCTCGGCCTTCGCGCGCCGCCCTCGTCCTGCTGCCATTAGTCCGGGACCCTATCCATCGGACCGGCCGCTTGGCACGGGAGGTTCCACTTGTCCCCCGCGCGAGGCTGCGCTGCCCGCTCGTCTTTCTCGTTCGTCCTCACAGTGAACGGCACGCGAGGCCATCACGCCGCCGCCCGGGAGAAATTCGCTGGCTCGTCCCGCAATGCCCTGATAGGCATGGCTCATGGGGACTGACCACGCGACCGAGTTGAAGACGCTGCGCCCGGAGGAGTTCGACCGGTGGTGGGACCACCTGGCCCGTGCGTTCGGCGGCGGGCCGGCCTCCCGCGAAGAGCGCGAACTGGATGAATCCCTCACCGAGTTCGACCGTTCCCTGGCCGTCTGGGACGAGGACACGATCGTCGGTACGTCCGGGGCCTTCAGTTTCCGGATGACCGTGCCGGGCGGGGCGGTGGTGCCCACCGCCGGCGTGACCATGGTCAGCGTGGCCGCGACGCACCGGCGGCGCGGAGTGCTGACGTCGATGATGCGGCGGCTGCTGGACGACGCGCACGCCAAGGGCGAGCCGCTGGCGGCGCTGTTCGCCTCCGAGCCCGCGATCTACGGCCGCTTCGGATACGGCACGGCGACCTTCCAGATCAACGCCGAGATCGACACCGGCCGGGTCACCCTGGCACTGCCCGCGGGCACCGACGAGGTGCGCGTGCGCTACGCACCGCCCGGCGACGTCCTGAAGGAGTGCGAGGCCGTGTACGCGGCCCTGGTGCCCCTCCGTCCCGGCATGCTGGCCCGGCAGCCCGGCTGGGAGCGGGCCGGCCTGCTCGACCCGGAGAGCGACCGGGGCGGGGCGTCGGCGCTGCAGTGCGTGGTCGCCGAACGGGACGGCGAGGTCACCGGGTACGCGCGCTTCCGCACCAAGATGGGCTGGGGGCCGAGCGGGCACGACGGCACGGTGACCCTTGAGAACCTGGCCGCCCTCGATCCGGCGACCGAGGGCGCGCTGTGGCGTTTCCTGTTCGGCATCGACCTGATGACGACGCTGACGGTGCGGGGTCGTCCGGTCGACGACGCCTGGCAGCACCTGGTCTCCGACATCCGCCGCTGCGGGTCGCGGACGCGGGACGCCGGATACGTCCGTCTCGTGGACGTGGGTACGGCCCTGTCGGCGCGCACCTATCTGGCGCCGGTGGACGTCGTGTTCGAGGTCGAGGACGCTTTCTGCCCCCGGAACGCGGGGCGTTGGCGGCTGACCGGTGATGCCGAGGGCGCGTCCTGTGAGCGCACCTCCGATGCGGCCGATCTCGCCCTGTCCGTCAGGGAGTTGGGCGCGGCCTACCTCGGCGGAGTGACCCTGCTGTCGCTGGCGGCGGCCGGGCGGGTACGGGAGCTGCGGCCCGGAGCCCTGACGGAGGCGTCGGTGGCGTTCGGCTCACCGGTCGCGCCCTGGCTGCCGCACGGCTTCTAGGTCACCGTTTCCGCCAGGCCACCATGCCCGCCGGCCAGGTCACCATGCCTGCCGGCCAGGTCACCGTGTTTGGCAGGTGGGGCACCAGAAGAGGTTGCGGGCGGCGAGGCCGGCGGTGCGGATCTCGTCGCCGCAGATGTGGCAGGGCCGGGTGGCGCGGCGGTAGACGTACACCTCGCCGCCGTGGTCGTCCACGCGGGGCGGGCGGCCCATCGCCTCCGGGGTGTGCTCGGGCCGTACGGTGTCGATCCGGTTGTTCCGGACCCCCTCGCGCATCAGCTCGGCCAGGTCGGCCCAGAGGGCGTCCCACTCGGCCGGGGTGATGTCCCGGCCGGCGCGGTACGGGTCGATGCCGTGCCGGAAGAGGACCTCGGCGCGGTAGACGTTCCCGACGCCGGCCACGATCTTCTGGTCCATGAGCAGCGCGGCGATCGTCGTACGGCTGCGGGAGATCCTCCGGTAGGCCACGCTCGGGTCGGCGTCCTCGCGGAGCGGATCGGGGCCGAGCCGGTCGTGTATCGCGTGCTTCTCGGCGTCCGTGATCAGGGCGCAGGTGGTGGGGCCGCGCAGGTCGACGTACGAGGTGTCGTTGGCGAGCCGGAGCCGGACGGTGTCGGTCGGTGGCGGCGCGGGGGCGTCACCGAAGCCGACCTTGCCGAAGAGGCCGAGGTGGATATGGACCCAGTCGGCGTCCCGGAACCGCAGGAAGAGGTGCTTGCCGTGGGCCTCGGTGGCCGTGAGCACGGCACCGTTCAGCAGGTCCGCGGCGTCGGAGAACTTGCCCTGGGGGCTGGTGACGCGGGGAGCCGTGCCGGAGAAACGGGCGGCGTAGTCGTGCGCCAGCCGGTGAATCGTGTGCCCCTCTGGCACGGCTTCCCGTTCCTTCCAGCCCCCGGGGGGAGCCTCAGTCCTGCTGGGGGTGGTGGGCCGGGATCGGGGGCAGGTCGCCGGTCGTCTCGTACGCCGACAGCATGTCGATGCGGCGGATGTGGCGCTCGTCACCCGAGAACGGGGTGTTGAGGAAGACCTCGACGAACTTGGTCGCCTCCTCCGTGCCGTGCATGCGCGCACCCACGGCCACCACGTTGGCGTTGTTGTGCTGACGGCCGAGCGCCGCCGTCTCCTCGCTCCAGGCGAGGGCCGCCCGCACGCCCTTCACCTTGTTCGCGGCGATCTGCTCGCCGTTGCCGGAGCCGCCGATCACGACACCCAGGGCGTCCGGGTCCGCGGCCGCCCGCTCCGCGGCGCGGAGGCAGAAGGGCGGGTAGTCGTCCTGGGCGTCGTACAGGTGCGGCCCGCAGTCGACGGGCTCGTGGCCGGCGGCCTTGAGCCACTCGACGAGGTGGTTCTTGAGTTCGTAGCCCGCATGGTCGGAGCCGAGATACACGCGCATGCAACGAGTGTGACACGCCTGTTTCAGGGCGGCAGCCCCGGGTGCCGGCGCGGAGACGGTCCCGAAATGTGTGAGTCAGGCCATAGATCCTCAAGGAAACCTCAAGTAACGATCCGGATTCAGAGGTTCCCGAATTCGTTCGCCTCGGATTCACTGGACCGACTCGTACACCGCTCGTACGGGCAGCTCCACCTGGCGCAAAGGAAATCCGTCCATGACCCCTGGTTCGGGCCTCCAAGCAGGACTGAAAAACCGCCATCTGACGATGATCGCGATCGGTGGCGTCATCGGAGCCGGCCTCTTCGTCGGCTCCAGTTCCGGTATCGCCACCGCGGGACCGGGCATTCTTCTGTCGTACGCCCTCGTCGGCACGCTCGTCGTGCTGGTGATGCGCATGCTGGGCGAGATGTCGGCCGCGAACCCGACCTCCGGTTCGTTCTCCGCGCACGCCGACCGGGCCCTCGGCCGCTGGGCCGGCTTCTCCATCGGCTGGCTGTACTGGTTCTTCTGGGTCGTCGTGCTCGCCGTCGAGGCGACCGCCGGCGCCAAGATCCTCGAAGGCTGGGTGCCGGCCGTCCCGCAGTGGGGCTGGGCACTGATCGTGATGGTCGTCCTGACCGCGACCAACCTCGTCTCCGTCGGCTCCTACGGCGAGTTCGAGTTCTGGTTCGCCGGGATCAAGGTCGTGGCCATCGGCGCGTTCATCGTCATCGGCCTGCTCGCCGTGTTCGGTGTGCTGCCAGGCGTCGACGCCGACAAGGCGAGCTTCGGCAACCTGACCGGCCACGGCGGTTTCCTGCCACACGGTCCGGGCGCCGTCCTCACCGGTGTGCTGCTGGTCGTCTTCTCCTTCATGGGCAGCGAGATCGCCACCCTGGCGGCCGGCGAGTCGGAGGACCCGCAGCGCGCGGTCACCAAGTCCACCAACAGCATCATCTGGCGGATCGGCGTCTTCTACCTGGGCTCGATCCTCGTCGTGGTCTCGCTGCTGCCGTGGAACGACCCGTCCATCAAGAAGGACGGCTCCTACGTCGCCGCCCTGGACTCCCTCGGCATCGCACACGCCGGTCAGATCATGAACTTCATCGTGCTGACCTCGGTGCTGTCGTGTCTGAACTCCGGCCTGTACACGGCCTCCCGGATGGCCTTCTCGCTCGGTGAGCGGGGTGACGCGCCGAAGGCGTTCGCACGGGTCAACAGCCGGGGCGTGCCGCTGGCCGCGATCCTCGCGTCGGTCGTGTTCGGTTTCGTCGCCGTCTTCTTCAACTACCTGTCCCCGGACAAGATCTTCCTCTTCCTCGTCAACTCCTCCGGCGCGGTCGCCCTGTTCGTGTGGCTGGTCATCTGCTTCTCGCAGCTGCGGATGCGGAAGATCATCCAGCGGGAGGCGCCGGAGAAGCTCGTCGTGAAGATGTGGCTGTACCCGTACCTGACCTGGGCGACGGCCGCGCTGATCGTGTTCGTCCTCGGCTACATGCTGACCGACACGGAGCACGACGGCCGCGAGACCGTGCTGCTGTCGCTCATGGTCGCGGCGATCGTGCTGGTGATCGCCGGGGTCAAGCAGCGGCTCGCCGCGAACCGCCCGGCCCCCGCGGCCGAGGCTGAGGCCGACAAGGTGTCCGTCGGCTGATCCGGTCCCGGACCGACATGGCCGCATGACCTGACGGAAGGTGTCAGGTCGTGCGGCCATGCTGCGTTCCATGACGTACCCGGACCGACGGGCGGGTGGTGGACCCGGCGGCCGCGCCGCGGGCGTACGAGGCCTGGAGGCGGACCGTGCCGGACGGGCTGACTCGTCCTTCGCCGCCGTGCCGTACCCGGACCTGACCGCCCTGCCGCCGCGGCTGCGCGGCACCCGGGCCGTCTCGACCCGGATCGCCCACACGGGCGCGGACGGCGCGGACCTCCTCGTCGCCCCGCTGCGGGAGATCGGCCCGGTGCTGGGGGACTCGCCGCGCGTGATGCCGTACGCCGAGAGCCACGCCATCCACAGCGACCAGGTCAATCACCTCGGCGGGGCGCCGGCCCGGCCGGCGCCGAACGCGGTGCCGTACCGCGAGGGACGGTTGCTGATGCGGCTGTCGAGCGTCGGGGCGCGGGCCGTGCTGGACCCGGCGCTCGCATCGCCGGCCGAACGACACGCTCGGCCGGTCCCTCGACTTCGCCTTCGGAGCGGGCGACCGGGGTTCGGGACCGTGCGACCCGGAGACACGAAAGAGGCTCGCCGGGCTCAAGGAGAGTCACGACCCGGCGAACCTCTTCCGCGGGAACTACGGCGTCAGCGCGTAGGAGCCGGCGCCTCAGCGCTTGCCGGCGAGCTTCCAGGCGGTGGGCAGCAGGCCCATCGCCAGGGCGGCCTTGAGGGCGTCGCCGATGAGGAACGGGGTGAGGCCGGCCGCGATCGCCTGGGACGCGGACATGTGGGCGGCCAGGGCCAGGTAGGGCACGCCGATCGCGTAGATGATCGCCTCGCCGAGGAGCATCGTGCCCGCCATACGCAGCGGGGAGCGGTCGGCGCCGCGGCGGGCCAGGGCGCCCACGGCCGCGGAGGCGAGCAGCATGCCGAGGATGTAACCGAAGGAGACGGCGCCGCCGCCGGAGGTGCCGCCCGCGAACCACGGCACCCCGGCCACACCGGCCAGCGCGTACAGGGCGAGGGAGAGGAAGCCGCGGCGGGCGCCGAGCGAGGTGCCGACGAGCAGCGCTGCGAAGGTCTGGCCGGTCACCGGCACCGGGGAGCCGGGCACGGGGACC
The DNA here is from genome assembly GCF_040613075.1 of Streptomyces sp. NPDC006314. Classification (NCBI taxonomy): domain Bacteria; kingdom Bacillati; phylum Actinomycetota; class Actinomycetes; order Kitasatosporales; family Streptomycetaceae; genus Streptomyces; species Streptomyces sp. NPDC006314. Next base: position 42,511 of record NZ_JBEXRL010000001.1, read on the forward strand.
GACAGCTGGGCCGCGAGGCCGGTGAGCACGGCGCCGCCGAGCACGAGGGCGGCGTCGCGGACGCGGGCGGGGGCACCGCCCTGCTCAAGCGAAGCCGAGAGCCTGGGGGAGGGCAGCAGGTCGGCGAGGACTGCACCGGGGCGAGCGGTGGCGGTGGCGGTGCTCATGGGGACTCCGCGGGTGTCTGGGCAGGTGGGAACACCGTGACGCTATACCGGCGCCCTCGCGGCGATCACCGTCAGCGGTCGACAAAGGCTCGAACGGCCACTTGGTGGGCTCCGGACAAAGGTTGCGGGTTACACCGGGTACGGCGTGATGCCGGTCACTGAGGTGGAGTGGTCCGGGATACCCGGACGCCCGTGGAGACCTCTGTAGGGTCTCGCCAAACCCGCCGCGGGCGCCCGTCTCGCCCGTCGGTCGCCGTCCGGGCGGCGCCGGGGCGTTCTCCGGCTTCACGACCGCCGGCCATGACTGCCGCTCACGTCTGGTCGGCGTCGAGGGCGAGGGAGAGCTGCTCGATCGCGGGCGTCGCCGCGCACCGCACACCGGCACCCGCGGCCGGGTAACCGCGGGTTCACCCTGCGTACGGCTACTGTCCGGATACTGGGCGGCCTCGTCGCGTGAGCGGACGGGCCGCCCAGACTGTTGACGATTTTGCCCTTCTATTGCACTGGACGAGCCGCGCTTATGCCCAGCAGCACGAAGACCGAGACGCCCCCGCGACAGCGGGCCGGCGCCTCCCTCTCCCACGGCCTCAAGCAGCGTCACCTGTCGATGATCGCCCTCGGCGGCGTCATCGGCGCGGGCCTGTTCGTCGGTTCCGGTGCGGGCATCGCCGCCGCCGGTCCGTCCATCGTCATCGCCTACGCCGTCTCCGGCATCCTCGTGATGCTGGTGATGCGGATGCTCGGCGAGATGTCCGCCGCCTACCCGTCGTCGGGCTCCTTCTCCGCGCACGCCGAGCGGGCGATCGGCCCCTGGGCCGGCTTCGCGGCCGGCTGGTCCTTCTGGGTCCTGCTGTGCACGGCCGTCGGGCTGGAGGGCATCGGCGCCGCGCACATCGTCTCCGGCTGGCTGCCCGGCACGCCCGAGTGGGTCTGGGTCGCGCTGTTCATGGTCGTCTTCTGCGGGACGAACCTGGCCGCCGTGAAGAACTTCGGCGAGTTCGAGTTCTGGTTCGCCGCGCTGAAGGTCGGCGCGATCAGCCTGTTCCTGATCCTGGGCGTGCTGGCCCTCGCGGGCGTCCTGCCCGGCACGGACTCCCCCGGCGCCTCGAACCTGACGGACTTCCTCCCGCACGGCAGCAACGGCCTGATCATCGGTCTGCTCGCGTCCGTCTTCGCCTACGGCGGACTGGAGACGGTCACCATCGCGGCGGCCGAGTCGGAGGACCCGGTGCGGGGCGTGGCGAGCGCCGTCCGCACGGCGATGTGGCGCATCGCCCTCTTCTACATCGGCTCCATGGCGGTCGTCGTCACCCTGGTCCCGTGGGACTCCAAGGAGGTCGTGGAGAAGGGCCCGTACGTCGCCACGCTCGACCACCTGGGCATCCCCGGCGCGGGTCAGCTGATGAACGTGGTCGTCCTGGTGGCGCTGCTGTCCGCGATGAACGCCAACATCTACGGCTCCTCCCGCATCGCCTACTCGCTGGTGGAGCGCGGCCAGGGCCCGAAAGCGCTGGCGCGGCTCTCCGGCGGAGTCCCGCGGATCGCGGTCCTCACGTCCTGCTTCTTCGGCTTCCTGTGCGTGCTGCTCAGCTACTGGCGCCCGGACGACGTCTTCTCCTGGCTGCTGAACATGATCGGCGCGGTCATCCTGGTCGTCTGGATGTTCATCGCCGTCTCCCAGTTGCTGCTGCGCCGCCGGATCGAGCGCGAGGCCCCCGAGAAGCCGGCGGTCCGCATGTGGGGCTTCCCCTGGCTGACCTGGGTCGCCCTGGCCGGCATGGTCGCCATCTTCGCCCTCATGGCCCGCGAGCCGGACACCCGCCTCCAGCTGTACTCCACGGGCGGCATGACACTGGCCCTGGCGGCGATCGGATACGTGTGGCAGCGGGTGCGCGCCAAGCGCTGACGCCCTCCTCCACCCGGTCCCCGGCACCCGGCGAGGCCCCCACGTACGACGACACGTGGGGGCCTTTCTGTTGCTCCCCCGCTGTTGTTGCTAGCGTGTAGTTGCAAGCAACTTGCAATAAGGTTCCGGAGGGGATCACCCATGCCCGTCTACACGCTGCCCGACCTGCCCTACGACTACTCCGCGCTCGCGCCCGTGATCAGCCCCGAGATCATCGAGCTGCACCACGACAAGCACCACGCGGCCTATGTGAAGGGCGCGAACGACACCCTGGAGCAGCTCGCCGAGGCACGGGACAAGGAAGCGTGGGGCTCGATCAACGGCCTGGAGAAGAACCTGGCCTTCCACCTCTCCGGGCACATCCTGCACTCGATCTACTGGCAGAACATGACCGGCCCGAAGGACGGCGGCGGCGAGCCGCTGGCGGCCGACGGCGTGGGTGAGCTGGCGGAGGCGATCAGGGAGTCCTTCGGTTCCTTCGCCGCCTTCCGGACCCAGCTGTCCAAGGCCGCGGCCACCACCCAGGGTTCGGGCTGGGGCGTGCTCGCCTACGAGCCGCTGAGCGGCCGCCTGATCGTGGAGCAGGTCTACGACCACCAGGGCAACGTCGGCCAGGGCTCGACCCCGGTCCTCGTCTTCGACGCCTGGGAGCACGCCTTCTATCTGCAGTACCGCAACCAGAAGGTGGACTTCGTCGAGGCCATGTGGCAGGTCGTCGACTGGCAGGACGTGGCCCGCCGCTACGAGGCCGCCACGTCCCGCGCGGACGCCCTGCTGCTGGCCCCCTGAGAGCGCTGAGCGCCCCGGAGTCGTCCTGCCTCGTGATCGTCTTCTCACCCTTCACGTCGGCAGGCGGATGAAAGAAGACCCCCGCGAGGACGTGACTCGCGGGGGTTTTCCACACCCTCGGGGTCCACCGATCGGTTGACGCCAAGTTCAACCGGGCACCCGTGTCCGTGAAACGCCCTGGCCAGCGAGGCTTCTGGGCATGAACACACTCACTGTGCGCGCGGCGCGCTGGAGTGCCCGGCACCCCTGGCGGGCCCTCCTCGGCTGGCTGCTGTTCGTGGCGTTGTGCCTCGGGGCCGGCAGTGCCGTGGGCACCCACAGCGCGAAGACGGCGGACTACCGGGTCGGCGAGGCCGGCCGGGCCGAGGCCATGGCCTCCGACGGGCACCTGGAACGCCTGTCCGCCGAACAGGTACTGATCTCGGCCCGCTCGGGCGACCTGGACGACCGGGCCGCCGCCTCGGCCGCGCGGGAACTCACCACCCGCATGCGACGGCTCCCGGAGGTCGCCCACGTGGCCGGCCCGGCACGCTCCTCCGACGGCCGTGTCCTCATGGTCGAGGTGTCCCTCAAGGGCGAGGAACGGGACGCGAAGGACAAAGTCGGCGCCCTGCTCGCGCAGACCACCGCCGTCCAGAAGACCCACCCCGGGCTGCTCCTGCAGGAGACCGGCAGCCCCTCCATCAGCAAGGGAGTCGACGAGCAGCGCGGCGACGACCTCGCCCTCTCCGAGAAGATCACGCTTCCGGTCACCCTGTTCACCCTGCTGGCCGTGTTCGGCTCGGTCACCATGGCCGCCGTACCGCTGCTGCTGGCGCTGTCGTCGATCGCCGCGGCCATCGGCCTGGCGATGCTCGCCTCGCACCTCACTCCCGACGCGGGGGTGGGCACGAACGTCATCCTCATGATCGGCCTCGCGGTCGGCGTCGACTACACGCTCTTCCACCTCAAGCGGGAACGCGAGGAGCGGGCCCGCTGCGGCGGCCGGCTCGGCTCCGGGCAACTGGTCGAGCTGGCCGCGGCGACCTCCGGGCGGGCCGTGGTCGTCTCGGGGCTCGCGGTCGTCGCCTCCACCGCCACGCTGTACCTGGCCTCGGACGTCATCTTCTCCTCGCTCGCCACCGGCACCGTCGTGGTCGTCCTGGTCGCGGTGGCCAGCTCCCTGACCGCGCTGCCCGCCCTGCTGACCGTGCTGGGCAGGCGGGCCGAGCGCAGGGCACGGGGGCGGGCGGCGCGCGGGAAGCCCTCCCGGCGGATCCGGGGCGAGGGCGGCGGCCGGTTCTGGTCCGCGCTGCTGCGGCCCGCCGCCCGGCACCCGCTGGTCACGCTGTGCGTCTCCCTCCTCGCCCTGCTCGCCCTGGCCCTCCCGCTGACGGGCCTGAAGATCACGGAGATGAGCCGGGACACGCACTCCCGGGCGATCCCCGCGATGCGGGTGTACGACCGGCTCAACGAGGCGTTCCCCGAGCGGCGGGTCACCCACCAGGTCGTCGTACGGGCCGACGCGGCGCGGTCCGCGGAGGTCACCGGCAAGCTGCGCGCGCTTGCCCGCCGGGCCGCCGGTGACCCGCTGTTCACCGGCTCCTCCCGGATCCGCACCTCCGCCGACCACCGGACCAGCACCCTGGAGCTGAGGGTCCCGCACCTCGGCAACTCACGGCAGGCGTACGACTCCCTGGACCTCCTGCGCCAGGACTACCTGCCCGCCACCGTCGGCCGGATCGCGGGCGCCGAGTACGGCGTGACCGGCGACGTCGCCCGTTACCAGGACTATCCGGCCCACCAGAACGGCAAACTGCCCCTCGTCCTGGGGGCGTTGCTCCTCGTGACGTTCCTGATGACCCTGTACGCGTTCCGCTCCGTCGCCCTCGGCCTGATCGGCGTCGTCCTGAACCTGCTGTCGGCGGTGGCCGCGCTCGGTCTGCTGGTCCTCGTCTTCCAGCACACCTGGGCCGAGGGGCTGCTGGACTTCGGTTCCACGGGGTCGATCGGTTCGCGCGTGCCGCTGTTCCTCTTCGTGATCCTCTTCGGGCTGTCGATGGACTACCAGGTGTTCGTGGTGAGCCGCATCCGGGAGGCGGTACTGGCCGGCACGCCCACCCGGCAGGCGGTGCTGGACGGGGTCCGGCGGTCCGCGAGCGTGGTGACCAGCGCGGCCGTGGTGATGACGACCGTGTTCGTGAGCTTCGTCTTCCTGCACATCATCGAGATGAAGCAGATCGGGTTCGTGCTCGCGGCGGCCGTGCTGATCGACGCCTTCGTGGTGCGCGTCCTCGTCCTGCCGTCGGCGATGCTGCTGCTCGGCGAGCGCAGCTGGTGGCCGTCGCGGGCGGGGCGGGCCGCCGTCGCACCGGCCCCCGCGCCCCGACCGGTCGACGTACGTTGATCCGTATGACCTCTCTTGCCGGACCGTCCGCCGACGCCTTCTGGGCGACGACCCTGCGCAGATGGAACGCGGTGTGCTGGGTGCTGTTCGCCGCGATGGCCGTCGGGATCACCGCGCTGGGCGAGGGCGGCGGCCGGTACGCGGCCCTCGCCCTGCTCGGCAGCGTGGCCCTGGGCTTCGCCGTCCTGCACCGCTTCCCGGCCAACCCCGTCGTACGGCCGCACGGATACCTTGCGGTGCTGGTGCTGGCGCTCGGCGGACTGGCCTACCTGCGCACCAGCTATGCGGCCCTCTTCATGGTGACGCTGCCGCACTACTGGATGTTCGGGCGGACACCGAGGATCTCGCTCACGTTCCTCGGGCTGACCACCGCCACGACCCTGCTGGGGAGTTGGGTGCGGCAGGGCTGGTCGGGGAAGTTCTTCGGCGAGACGGTCGTGGGCACGCTGATCGTCGTCACGGTGGGCGTGCTGATCGGGCTGTGGACGCGCGCGGTGGTCGAGCAGAGCACCGAACGCGCCCGGCTCATCGTCGAGTTGGAGCGCACGCAGGCAGAGCTGTCGGAGGCTCATCAACGGCAGGGCGCGGCCGACGAGAGGGAGCGGATGGCCCGGGAGATCCACGACACACTGGCGCAGGGCTTCGCGTCCATCGTCGTCCTGGCGGAGGCGGCCCGGGCGGGCCTGGCAGCGGATCCCGGGCGCAGTGCCCGCCGACTGCGCTCGATCGAGTCGACGGCCCGCGAGAACCTCGCCGAGGCCCGGGAACTGGTGGCCTCGGGCGGGCAGGGGCAGCGGCCGGAGTCCGGTTCCCTGGCGCAGACGCTGCGCCGCATCCTGGACCGGTTCGCCGAGGACACCGGCCTGACCGTGGACGCCGAACTGGCCGACCTCGACTGCGACCAGCAGACCCGGATCGCACTGCTGCGCTGCACCCAGGAGTCCCTGGCCAACGCGCGCAAACACGCCCGGGCCACGACGGTCGGGGTGGTGCTGGCCCGGCGGCCGTACGGCGTGGAACTGGAGGTGACCGACGACGGCACCGGGTTCGTGGTGGAGGCCTCGACGGGCTTCGGGCTCGACGGGATGCGCAAACGGCTCGCCGAGCTGGGCGGTCGGCTGACGGTGACCAGTTCGGTCGGCGACGGGACGAGGATCCTCGCGGTGGTTCCGGCGGAGGGAGCGGTATGACCGGGCGGAAGCTCCGCATCGTCGTGGTGGACGACCACACCGTGATGCGGGCCGGGGTGATCGCCCTGCTCGACGGGGAGAACGACATCGAGGTCGTCGGCGAGGCGGGTGACGGCCGGGCCGCCCTCGACCTGGTCGCCCGGCACGATCCGGACGTGGCTCTGGTCGATCTGCGCATGCCGGTGCGGGACGGGGTCGCCACGACCGCCGAGATCGCCGCCCGGCACCCGCGCACCCGGGTGCTGATCCTCACCACCTACGACACGGACGCCGACATCGAGCGGGGCGTCGAGGCCGGCGCCATCGGATACCTGCTCAAGGACACCACCCGGGAACAGCTGGCCGAGGCGATCCGCTCGGCCGCGCGAGGCGAGACCGTGCTCGCTCCCCGCGTGGCGGAGAGACTGGTCGCCCGGATGCGACGCCCGGTCCAGGACCCGCTCACGGCCCGCGAGACCGACGTCCTGAGCGCGGTGGCGGACGGCCTCACCAACGCCGAGATCGGCCGCCGCCTCGTCATCTCCGAGGCCACCGTCAAGACCCATCTGCTGCGCCTGTTCGCCAAGCTGGACGTCAACGACCGGACGCGGGCGGTGGTGGTGGCCATGGAGCGGGGACTGCTGCGGCGCCCGTGACCGGCCTGCCCACACGGCATGCGTCCGGCCCGCCGGCCGGCCCGGACACGGGAACGGGCCCGGCGCCGAACAGCACCGGGCCCGTCGGCAGGGGGTTCAGAGGTTGCTGAAGTCGGGGCCCTTGGTGCGGGTCCGCTTGATCTCGTAGAAGCCCGGGACCGAGGCCACGGCGATCGTGCCGTCCCACAGACGGGCCGCGTCCTCGCCCTTGGGGGCGGGGGTGACGACCGGGCCGAAAAAGGCGATCTGCTCGCCGTCGGCGCCCGGGACCGCGATGACCGGGGTGCCGACGTCCTGGCCGACCTTCTCGATGCCCTCCTTGTGGGAGGCACGCAGCTCGGCGTCGAACTCGAAGTCCTCCTGCTCGGCGTACTCGATCAGCTCGGCGGGCAGGCCGACGTCCGCGAGCGCCCCGGCGACGGCCTCCACGGTCGCGCCCTCGCCGTTGTTGTGGATGCGGGTGCCGAGCGCGGTGTAGAGCGGGCCGAGGATGTCGTCGCCGTGCTTCTGCCAGGCCGCGGTGACCACACGCACCGGCTTCCACGCCTTGGTGGTGAGCAGTTCCCGGTAGTCCTCGGGCAGCTCGTCCAGTTTGTTCTCGTTGAGGACAGCGAGGCTCATGATGTGCCAGCGGACCTCGATGTCGCGGACCTTCTCCACCTCGAGCACCCACCGGGAGGTCATCCAGGCCCAGGGGCACAGCGGGTCGAACCAGAAGTCGACAGGGGTCTTGCCGGACGCGGCCGGGGTCTCGGACATGGTTCTCCTCAGCGAAACGGTCTTTTGAACAGTCAACGGCTTCGCCGGGAGCCGCATTCCCTGCTGCCCCCCGTCAGGTGCACATGGCAGGATCGGTCCTGTTCAGCCACCATTCACGCGACCACGAGGGAGTGCCGCCCGTGCCCGGTGAGAATCTGTCCCGCGACGAGGCCCGGGAGCGGGCCGCACTGCTGTCCGTCGACGGGTACGACGTGTCCCTGGACCTGAGGTCCGCCGTCGGCGACGGGCACGGCGAGCCGCGCACCTTCCGCTCGGTGACCACCGTCCGCTTCCGCTGCAACGAGCCGGGCGCGTCCAGCTTCGCCGACCTGATCGCACCGAGCGTGACCTCCGTCTCGCTCAACGGCAAGGACCTGGACCCGAGCGAGGTCTTCGACGGCTCCCGGATCGCGCTGGAGGACCTGGCCACCGAGAACGAGCTGGTGGTCGACGCCCGGTGCGCCTACTCGCGCACCGGCGAGGGCCTGCACCGCTTCGTCGACCCCGAGGACGGCGAGGTCTACCTCTACACGCAGTACGAGCCGGCCGACGCCCGCCGCGTCTTCGCCAACTTCGAGCAACCGGACCTCAAGGCCCCCTACCGCTTCGAGGTCCAGGCGCCGCAGGGCTGGACGGTGTGGAGCAACGGCGCGGGGGAACTCTCCGACGGGGTCTGGCGGTTCGCGGAGACCAAGCCGATCTCGACGTACATCACGTGTGTGGTGGCGGGCCCGTACCACTACGTGACGGACAGCTACTCCCGTACCTTCGAGGACGGGACGAAGCTGGAGATCCCGCTGGGCGCGATGTGCCGCAAGGGTCTCGCCCCGCACTTCGACGCCGAGGACGTCTTCCTGGTCACCAAGCAGGGCCTGGACTTCTTCCACGACCACTTCGACTACCCGTACCCGTTCGGGAAGTACGACCAGGCGTTCGTGCCGGAGTACAACCTGGGCGCGATGGAGAACCCGGGCCTGGTGACCTTCCGCGAGGAGTACATCTTCCGCGGGAAGGTGACGCAGGCGTCGTACGAGGCGCGGGCCAACGTCATCCTGCACGAGATGGCGCACATGTGGTTCGGCGACCTGGTCACCATGGAGTGGTGGGACGACCTGTGGCTGAAGGAGTCCTTCGCGGACTTCATGGGCACTTTCGCGAACGTCGGCGCGACCCGCTTCTCCGACGCCTGGATCACCTTCGCCAACCGCCGCAAGGCCTGGGCGTACCGCGCGGACCAGCTGCCGTCCACGCATCCGATCACGGCCGACATCCGTGACCTGGAGGACGCCAAGCTGAACTTCGACGGCATCACCTACGCCAAGGGCGCCTCCGTGCTCAAGCAGCTGGTGGCGTACGTCGGCCGGGACGCGTTCCTGGAGGGCGCCCGCCGGTACTTCAAGCGCAACGCGTACGGCAACACGCGCCTCGGGGATCTGCTGTCGGTGCTGGCCGAGACCAGCGGCCGGGACATGACCGCGTGGGCGGGGTCCTGGCTGCAGACGGCGGGGGTGAACTCGCTGACCCCGCAGGTGCTGCTGGACACCCAGGGCGGCCGGATCGCCGAGCTGGCGATCGTCCAGGAGGCTCCGGAAGCACACCCCGAGCTGCGCCCGCACCGTATCGCGGTGGGCCTGTACCGCCGCACCCCCGAGGGCGCGGTGGAGCGCTACGCGCGCGTGGAGACGGACGTGGACGGCCCGCGTACGGTCGTGGCGGAGCTGGCGGGCGCCGAGGCGCCGGAGCTGGTGCTGGTCAACGACGACGACCTGACCTACTGCAAGATCCGCTTCGACGAGACCTCGCTGGCGACCCTGCGCGCGCACCTGGGCGCGCTGACCGACCCGCTGGCCCGTGCGCTGTGCTGGTCGGCGCTGTGGAACCTGACCCGGGACGCGCTGCTGCCGGCGCGGGACTTCATCGACCTCGTACTGCGGTTCGCGGGCCGCGAGTCGGACATCGGTGTGCTGCAGATGCTGCACGCCTGGGCGAACTCGGCGCTGGTGCACTACGCGGCGCCGGCCTGGCGGGAGACCGGCGGCGAGTTGCTCGCCGAGGGTGCCCTGCGGGAGCTGCGGACGGCCGAGCCGGGCAGTGAGCACCAGCTGGCCTGGGCGCGGTTCTTCGCGGCCGTGGCCTCTGCCGGGCCGGACCTGGAGCTGCTGAGGGACCTGCTGGACGGGACGACCTCGATCGAGGGTCTGGCGGTGGACCAGGAGCTGCGCTGGGCGTTCCTGGAGCCGCTGGCCGCGCACGGGGTGGCCGACGAGTCGGTACTGGCGGCCGAGCTGGCCCGGGACGACACGGCCTCCGGCAAGCGGCACCAGGTGCGCTGCCTGGCGGCCCGCCCGTCGGCGGCGGTCAAGGCGCAGGCGTGGGCGCAGGTGGTGGAGTCCGACGCCCTGTCGAACGCGCTGGTGGAGGCGACGATCGCGGGTTTCGGGCAGCCTTCGCAGCGGGAGCTGACCGCACCGTACGCGCAGTTGTACTTCGCGGCGATCGAGCGGGTGTGGCGGGAGCGGTCGATCCAGATCGGCATGGACGTGGTCCGGGGTCTGTTCCCGTCCCACCAGGACCGGCAGGAGACCCTCGACGCGACGGACGCGTGGCTGGCGGCGCACCGGGACGCTGCGCCGGCGCTGCGCCGGCTGGTGCTGGAGGCGCGGGACGACCTGGCGCGGGCGCTGTGCGCACAGGAGTGCGACGCGGCGGCCGCCGACCGGTGAGCCTTGGCCTGAGCTTGCCCGGTCGGTGACCGTTACGAAATTCGGGCAAGATTAGCCGTAACCCCTGGTCCACATCTGAGGGGACCAGGGGTTTTCGGTGCCCATTCGGCATCCGAACACCTGACCTTTAGTCCCGCCTTGTCCGGGTTTTTCGACGACCGTGTAACAGCGGTTAGGGGCGGGACGTGGAGCGGGAATCCCGACGCCATGACGCACAACACCCCGCTCTCCCCCCGCCCCCTCCGTCACCTCTCCGAGGTCCACCGCCGCGTCCTGACGGCGGCCCAGCTCCGCGCCCACGGCGTGACCGCGACCGAGCTGACCGAGCAGTGCCGCCCCGGCGGTCCCTGGCGCCAGCTGCTCCCGAACGTCGTCCTGCTGCACCCCGGCCCGCCGACGAACGAGGAGCGGCTGCACGGGGCCCTGTTGTACGCGGCCCGCGCGTCGGCGCCGGGCGTCCCGGTCCAGCCGACGGCCGAGAGCCCGCACCGCCCGCTGTACGCGGAGGCGATGATCACGGGCCTCGCGGCCCTCACCCTGTACGGCTTCTCCGCCACCCCGCCGCTCTCCCTGGACCACGTCGACGTCCTGGTCCCGCGCCTGCGCCGGCTGCGCTCCACGGGGTACGTCCGCGTCCTGCGCAGCCCGGCCCTGCCCACGCCCCGGGTGGTGACGGGACTGCCGGTGGCGCCGGTGCCGCGGGCGCTGGCGGACGCGGTGGCGGCACTGACGGACGCGGAGACGGTACGGCGGCTGCTGACGGAGGCGGTACGCGGCGGCCACTGCGAACCGTCCGCGGTGGTACAGGAGTTGACCCAGGCGAAGCTGCTGAACCGGCCGCACGTGGTGGACGCGGTGGACTCGCTGGTGGCGGAGGGCCGCTCGATCGCCGAGGACCGCCTCTACCGGATGGTCCACGAGTACGGCCTGCCCGACCCGGTCTGGAACGTCGACCTGCGCCTGCCCGGCGGCCCGCACCTCGGCGGACTGGACGCGTACTGGCCGGACCAGGCCGTGGCCGTGGAACTCGACACGCGGGCACCCCGCCAAGGCCATCGGCACGACGACGAGGAGGTGTGGTCGGAATACGCCCGCAAGCGCGAGCACCTTGAGCGCCTGGGGATCACGGTCGTGTACGTCACGCCGAAGAAGCTCAGGGACGCGAGGGAGCAGCAGGCGGCGGTGGTGCGTACGGCGCTGATGGCGGCCGGCGACCGCGATCCGGCCGCGTACGTCGTGGTGCTGCCCCGATAGTGACGGGCCGGGAGGGCATCAGGAGGGGAGAGGAGGGGCCGCCGGGGCCGTGTTCCGGTGGCCCCTCCCCGTGTGCGCTAGCTGCCAGTGGTCCCGTCGACCAGTTCCCGTACGACATCGAGGTGTCCGTTGTGCCGGGAGGTCTCCTCGATCAGATGCAGCAGCACCCAGCGGAGGTCGGGGTGCCGGCCGTCGCCCACGGACCGCTTCGCCGGCGTGTCCAGGTCGGTCGCGGCCACCAGTTCGCGGTAGCGGGCGCTCTGTTCCCCGTACTCGGCGAGCAACCGCTCCAGCGGGATGTCCACCGCGATCCGCATCTCACGGTCGGGGTCCTCGTCGGTCCACGGCCCCTGGTCCTCCTCGCCGAGGAAGACCACCTGGAACCAGTAGTACTCCACCCAGCGCAGGTGGTTGACCAGACCGCACAGGGTCATGAGCGGGGAGCCGGGCAGTGGCGCCCGGCGGGCGTCCTCCGGCGAGACACCCTCGCACTTGGCGCGGGCGGTGGCCCGGGCGTAGTCGAGGAAGGTGGTCAGCTGGGCGCGCTCGTCCCAGGCCGGAGGCGTATCGGTTCTTGTCATCACAGGGGACACTCGTTCATCACCAGCCCGCCGTCAAGCGAGTTGATCATGACGTGGACTGCTCGCCGTACGCAACACGCCGTACGTGGGACCGGTCGCCGGCTCGGTGAACTCGGAGCAGGCGCGGCCGCCGGGCTGCGGGACGGTGACCCCTTCGTGTCTGTGGTGTGTGGTGCGGTGGGGAAGGGACCTGGTGATGTTGCGCGAAGGTGCCTGGTGTTGACCAGTTGAGTGACTTTCAGACCTTTTTCAGTACCAGCTCCGTGTTTCGGTCGGCCTCCTTGCCCGCGAACGTCCTGTTGGCGCCGGGGGCGTTGAAGGACAGCTCGCGGTAGAGGGCGGCCAGGCCGGTCTGCGAGAGGTCCCCGTGATCGGTGCGGTGCGGGGCGGCGGACTCGATGAGGGTCGTGAAGACGGAGAGTGTGCCGTCCTTGTTGTCGACGAGTTCGATGACGCGGGCGAGCTGGGGGTGGTCGATGTGTGAGGCGGTGGAGATCTCCCAGAAGGAGCGGCCGCCGGAGGCCGCGTGCGGGGTGATGACGTTCTTGTGGACGTGGCCGTTCACCCAGGCCAGCACGTTGCTGTGCCGGGCGAGCAGGGACACCACCTCGTCGCCGGTGTGCCGGCGCTCGCCGGGGCGGGCCGGGTCGGGGCGGGTGTTCGTCATCGTCCCGCTGGTGTGATGGCTGAAGACGACGGCGTAGGAGTCCTTGTTGTCCTTCAGAGTCCTGTCCAGCCACTTCAGCTGGGCGGTGCCGAGGGAGCCCTCGAAGTGACCACCGGCGTCGTTGGTGTCGAGGCTGATCCCGAGGACGTCGTCGGAGACCCGGAAGGAGTAGTACCGGGTTCCGGCGTCGAGGTTCGCGGGGGAGTAGCCGTGACCGACCGGGCCGACGCCCTGGTGGGCCGGGTTCAGGTGGGCCTTGAGATAGTCGGCCGGCGTGTACGGTGCCCGCTTCTCGTCCGGCGTGACGGAGCGCATCGAGCGCGCGTGCGCCCTGAGGAAGTCCCGGTAGCCGACGCCCTGGGGATCCCTGGCGTGCTTGTTGGTGCTCTGGAACTTCTTCGCCTCGGCGGCGGAGACGGTCATCAGCTTTCTGCCGCCGATGGCCGCCTCGGCGAGGTAGGGGTCGCCGTGGGAGCCGTAGACACCGAGCTGGAGGAGGTCGTGGTTGCCGGCGGTGGAGTACCAGGGCAGCTTGAGGCCCGGACTCCTCACCTCCCGGATCGCGGCGGCCAGGAAGCCCTTCAGGTGCGGGAAGCCGACCGCCTTGTCGTCGTCGCGGGTGGTGGTGCCGGGCTGCCAGTACAGTTTCAGACCGCTGTTCTGGACGCCCTCGTAGTGCCCGGGATCACCGGAGTCGGGGGTGATGCGGCCACCGCTCATCACCTTCATGTACCACTCCAGTTCGCACAGCGCGTTGTTGTCGGTGTTGTCACCGGTGGCCATGACGAAGTGGAGCGGGGCGCCGGTGACGGGTCCGCCGCGCAGCGCGTTGACCCGCTCGACGAGCGAGATGGCGCCCTGCACGGTCAGCGCCTCCTGCGGGCGCCAGGCGTGGGGGTCGGCGGCGCGCACGAACTCCACGCGCAGGGGGTGCTGCACGTCCGTGAGGTGCAGATCGGTGAACTGCACGAACGCGGCGAGGGCCGTACGGCGGCCCGCGCGGCCGGACTTGGGCGCGGCCAGTTCACTGCGTACCACCCGCTTCCAGCCGGGGCCGTCGCCGAGGCGGCGGTAGCCGGAGCCGCCCAGCGGGGTGGCGACGGAGGCGAGCGTCGTGCCCTTGCCGTACGGGACGAGTGGGGCCGCCGCGGAGGCCTGCCCGGCGTGGGTGACGGGCTCCCCGGCGGCGGTGGCGGCCTCGCTGTCGGTCGGGCGGAGGGCGTAGCCGACGCCCGCGGAGAGCGAGACCGCTCCGGCGGCGGCGAGGACGGTACGGCGGTTGACCCCCACAGCGGAGGTGGCGACAGAGCGTATGCGCGACATGGCGCGATCTCCCCGGGTGTGAACGCGTCGGCAGTGGTCGCGGGCCGCCGCAGGCGCGAACGCCCCGCTCACTCCGGATCGTGGGCGGCGGGGATGGCCTGTGCGTGAACGCGGCGGCAACGCGCAGCGCCGATCACCGTACGTGGATCCCGGGGGTGCGGGCCGGGGCCACGGAGTGGATTGCGGGCGGCCGGGGCCGGTCACTCCTCGTTCATCTCCTGGGGCAGGGGACGGTCTCGGTGCCGGAGATGTCCGGGTGCCGGCCGTTCGCGCCACAGCCGCAGTGCCACGTCGACCAGGCGGACCCGGGTGAGCCGGGCCACGGCGTCCAGGTCATGCCAGGCGGCGAAGTCGGTCGAGCCTCCGACCTCGTAGCGGAGTTCACCACCGGTGACCTTGCCCTCGTAGACGATGCGGACGCCGTGGTGGTCGGTGCGGCGGTGCGGGCGCCCGCCGTGGAAGACACGGCGGGAGGAGTCGATGCCGAGGAGACCGGTCACCTCGATGCGGTAGCCGGTCTCCTCGGCGAGTTCGCGGCGGACGGTGTCGTACGGGTCCTCGCCGTGCTCCATGCCGCCGCCGGGCAGCACCCACTCGGGCGTGCCGGCGGGCCCCGGTGAGCGGGCGAGCAGGATCTGTCCGTCGCGGACGCACACGGCGTAGGCCGCCACCCTCAACTTCCGTCGCATCCAATGACGTTACCGGGCGGGGTTGGCCGGTGAGTACTCCGGTGCGGACCAGCGCAGGGGCAGGGCCGCCGGCGTTTCCACGGCCTCCGTGACGACGAAGCGGACGGCCCGCGCACCGTCGGCGGTGAACTCGGTGTACGCCTCGCCGGTGAGCTGGAGGGTGGTGCCGGTCGTCCAGTCCAGGACGAGAAGTCCGGCGCGCGGGTCGGCGTGCAGGTTGCCCAGGGTGAGGAACATGGCGTTGCCGGGGTAGTCCGGCCAGGTGAGTTCACGCGGTGAGACGACCCGGACGAATCCGGGGTTGCCGCCCCGGTGGCTGACGTCGGCCCCTCGGGCGTGCACGGTGGCCAGGAAGAAGGTGTCGGCCGCCGCGATGAACCGGGCCTGCCCGGCGTCCAGTCGGGCAGCCGAGCGCGGTGTGCCCGGTACGCGGCCCGGCACCCTCTCGTACGACTCCCGGCGCTGGATGTACTTGGGACAGTTGGAGAACACCTGGTCGGCCTCGACCGCGAAGCCCCGGGCCGTGGGCCGGAGCCGGCCGTTGAGGCGCATGCGGCGGCGGGTGCGCGGGTCGAGGGCGATGGTGCCGACGGGGGTTCCCGGTGTGGCCAGGGCCGTCGCGAGCGGGTCGGCCGGGTGTGCCCCTCCCCCACCGCCGAAAGCGTGGGCGGTGCCCCCGGTGACGGACATCTGCCGCGGCCCGGTGGCCCGGACGAAACCGGGGGCGCCGCTGATCGGCGAGGCCCACACGCGGCCGCTACGGGGGTCCACCGCGCCCACGACCAGCAGCGGCTGGATGTCCAGGAAGGCCGCTGCGACCGGCTTGATGTCCTGGCCGAGGGAGCGGCCGACGTGGTCGGCGCGGTCACGGACGCCGGCCACGTCCTGCACGGCACGCGAACCGGCGTGATACACGGTCATGGCTAGAAGAAACCGCAGGTCGGGGCGGAGGCGTGGGGGGTAGGGGCGCCCTCGGCGCCATGCGGTACGGAGATCTCCAGGCGGGTGCCGTCGGGGTCGTGGAAGAAGATCCCGCCCGAGGCCGAGCCCTCCCGGTGGGCCACCAGGCCTTCGTGGGCGAACTCCGCGCCGGCGGCTCTGAGCGCCGTCTCGTACTCCCGGACCCGGTCCACCGAGTCCGCCGTGAAGGCCAGGTGGTGCAGCCCGGCCCGGCCGCCCTCGTACGGCCCCCGCGCCTGCTGCCAGAGGGTGAGGACGGGCTGCTCTCCCCCGTCCGAGAGCAACGCGTACCTGCGGTCGCCTTCCTTGTCCTCGGTCAGCAGCACGAAACCCAGGACCTCCCGGTAGAAGGCGAGCGAGCGGTCGAGGTCGGTGACGTTGAGGCCGATGTGGCCGGGGCGCAAGGTCATGGGTCTCCCCTTCGAGGTATCTAACCGTCTCTAATGAGATTAGAGGGTTAGGATCGAGAGCGTCAACCGGTCACGTAACCTTGACCGGTTAGCAAGAAGGAGTCCCCGATGTCCGTCACCCGCGATCCGCGCCCGCTCACCGGTGAGCCCCTCGCGCTCGACCTGCTCAACACCCGGTGGAACAAGGAGGGCGTCACCCAGGACCTGCTCGCCGACACCGAGGGGCTGTCGGTGTGGCTCGCGAGCAACGGGCTGGCCGGAAGCCACCCGGCCGACGCGGCCGTGCTGCGCCATCTGCGCGAGGCCCGCGAGGCGGTCAAGGCCGCGGTGGACGGGTCACCGGAACAGGCGGCGCCGCTCGTGGACGCCGTACTGGAGCACGGGCGCATCCGGGCCCGGCTGATGGCCGACGGCCCGGCGGAGGAGCCCGAGTTCGCCGACCCGTCGTGGGGGCCGGCCTGGCTCGCCGCCCGTGACTACCTGGACCTGCTCGGCCGGGCCCCGGAGCGGATTCGCACCTGCGCCGGGGGCAGTTGCATCCTCTACTTCTTCGACACCTCCCGGAACGGCACCCGCCGCTGGTGCTCGATGGCCGCGTGCGGCAACCGGGCGAAGGCGTCCCGTCATTACGCGCGTTCGAAGGAGAACTGAGCAAATACCGGATTATCAGCGTCTGATCCGCTCAAATCCCATCGCGGGTTTTCCCCATACATCCATATCGATTCGGTCAACAGTCCCCAAAGGTCTGGCCCTTCGGTAAGGCTGAGCGCTCTCGTCCGCTCGTTCCTTTACCTGAGGGATGCCGATGACCCACACGCCCGAGCGTGATCCCATACCCGGCCCGAGACGCCTGGCCCGCATAGCCGTGGCCGTGGGCGTGCTGGCCGCCCTCTCCGCGGCGGGGCCGGCAACCCTGGCCCTCGCCGCGGACGCGTCGCCCGCCCCGGCCGCCGGCCCCGGCGTCAAGTCCGCCCACGACAAGCTGGGTTCGGACGACGCCGACGTGCTCGCCGACGCCAAGGCCGACGGCGCCAAGAACATCACGATGATGATCGCGACAGCCCCGGGGCAGACCGAGCAGGTCGCCGGGAAACTGGACGCGGTCAAGGGCGGCTCGGTGGGCCGCAGCTACGACAAGGTCGGCTACGTCCGCGCCACCGTCCCCACCGGCAAGGCCGACGCGGCCATCAAGGCCGCCGCGGGGCTCTCCTCGGTGCACGCCATCGACCTCAGGCAGGAGATCCCGCTCGACGACCCGACGCCGAGCGCGGACACCGCCGCCACCTCCCGCACCGCGACGGGCACCTACTCCGGACCGAGCAGCAAGACCCCGGCGGAGAACCCGTACAACCCCTCCTTCGAGACCGGTGCCGTCGACTTCGTCAAGGAGCACCCGAAGGCGGACGGCCGCGGCATCACCATCGGCATCCTGGACTCCGGCGTCGACCTCGGCCACCCGGCGCTGCAGAAGACCACCACCGGCGAGCGGAAGATCGTCGACTGGGTCACCGCGACGGACCCGATCCTGGACAGCGACGGCACCTGGCGCCGGATGACGAATCCGGTCAGCGGCCCGTCGTTCAGCTACGGCGGCGCGAGCTGGAAGGCGCCCGCGGGCGACTACCAGGTGAGCCTGTTCCGCGAGTCCGCGACGGCCGGCGGAGACGCCAAGGGCGACGCCAACCGCGACGGCGACACCACCGACGTCTGGGGCATCCTCTACGACCCGGCCGCCGGCACCGTCCGCGTCGACCTGGACAACAACTTCGACTTCACCGACGACACGCCGCTGAAGCCGTACAAGGACGACCACCAGGTCGGCTGGTTCGGCACCGACGACCCGAAGACCGACGTCGCCGAGCGGCAGCCGTTCGTCGTGCAGATCCGCAAGGACGTCCCGACCGACCCGTACGGCGGCGACTGGGTCGGCAAGAAGGCCGACTTCGTCAACATCGGCGTCATCGAGTCCGAGCACGGCACCCACGTCGCCGGCATCACCGCCGCCCACGGGCTGTTCGGCGGCAGGATGAACGGCGCCGCCCCCGGCGCGAAGATCGTCTCCTCGCGGGCCTGCACCTGGACCGGCGGCTGCACCAACGTCGCCCTCACCGAGGGCATGATCGACCTCGTCACCAACCGCGGTGTCGACATCGTCAACATGTCGATCGGCGGCCTGCCGGCGCTCAACGACGGCAACAACGCGCGCGCCGAGCTGTACACCCGGCTCATCGACACCTACGGCGTCCAGCTGGTGATCTCCGCGGGCAACTCCGGCCCCGGCGCCAACACCATCGGCGACCCCGGCCTCGCGGACAAGGTGATCTCGGTCGGCGCGGCCGTCTCCAAGGAGACCTGGGCCGCCAACTACGGCTCGGCCGTGGAGAAGAAGTACGCGATGATGCCCTTCTCCTCGCGCGGCCCGCGTGAGGACGGCGGTTTCACCCCGACCCTGAGCGCTCCCGGCGCCGCGATCAACACCACCCAGACCTGGCTGCCGGGCTCCCCGGTCGCCGAGGCGGGTTACTCCCTGCCGGCCGGCTACTCGATGCTCCAGGGCACCTCGATGGCCTCCCCGCAGGCCACCGGTGCCTCCGCGCTGCTGCTGTCGGCCGCCGAGCGGAAGGGCATCGACCTCACCCCCGCCAAGCTGCGCACGGCGCTGACCTCGACCGCCGACCACATCAAGGGTGTGCAGGCGTACGAGGAGGGCGCGGGCCTGATCAACATCATGGACGCGTGGGACGCCATCCGTGACGACGCCACCGCCCATGAGTACACCGTTAAGGCCCCGGTCGACACCGCGATCGACTACGCCCTGAAGACCCCGGGCTTCGGCACCGGCCTCTACGACCGCGAGGGCGGCCTCGAGGCCGGGCAGAAGAAGACGTACGACGTCACCCTCACCCGCACCTCCGGCCCGGACAAGGCCGTCCGGCACGAGCTGCACTTCGAGAACAACGCCGGTCACACCTTCCGGATCGTCGGCGACGACGTGGTGAGGCTGCCGCTGAACCAGCCGGTGACCGTCAAGGTCCAGGCCGCTCCGAAGTCCGCGGGCATCAAGAGCGCGATCCTGGAGGTCGACGACCCGAAGACGGAGGGTATCGACAAGCAGGTCCTCTCCACCGTCGTGGCCTCCGCCCCGGTGCACCACACCTTCTCGGCTTCCGGTTCGGTGCAGCGCAACGACACCCGGTCGTACTTCCTGACCGTGCCCGAGGGCGCCAAGTCGCTGGAGGTCGCGATCGGCGGGCTGAAGGACAAGAGCCAGACCAGGTTCATCGCCCTCCACCCGTACGGCACTCCGGTCGACACCACCTCGACCCCGTACTGCTACAACAACTACCTCGACGGCAACGGCTGCAAGCCCGACGTGCGCGCGTACGCCGACCCGCAGCCCGGCGTCTGGGAGGTCGAGGTCGAGGCCCGGCGCACGTCGCCGCTGCTGGACAACCCGTACAAGCTCGACGTCTCCGTCCTCGGGGCGGCCTTCGACCCGGAGACCGTGACCGTCCCCGAGGCCAAAGTCGGCACCCCGGCCACCGCCTCCTGGAAGGTGACCAACACGTACGCGGCCCTGGACGGCAAACTGGTCGGCGGCCCGCTCGGCTCCTCCAAGACGGCCCGCCCGTCGATCAAGGAGGGCGAGAAGCAGACCACCACGGTGACGGTCCCCGCCGGCGCCAAGTCCCTCGACGTGGCGATCGGCAGCGTCTCCGACGCGGCGGCCGACCTCGACCTGGCCGTGTACGACGCCTCCGGCAAGGAGGTCGGCAAGTCCGCCGACGGCGACTCGGAGGAGGCGGTCTCCGTGCCGTCCCCGGCCGCCGGCACCTACACCATCGAGGTCGTGGGCTACGCGGTCCCGTCCGGTTCGACCGGTTACGACTACCGGGACGTGTTCTTCTCCTCCACGCTCGGCACCGTCACGGTCGACGGCTCCGCCCCGGTCACACTCGGCACGGGCGACTCGGCCACGGTGACCGGCCAGGTCACGGCCGCCGCCGAGGCCCCCGCCGGCCGCGAGTTCTTCGGGCGGGTCCAGCTGGTGAACGCGCGCGGCACGGTCGCGGGCACCGGCAGTGTGAAGATCGAGAAGGTCACGCCGTAACGGGGTGACGCGAGCGCGAGGGGCGGGTGTCCGAAGGGACGCCCGCCCCTCTTCGCGTGCTGCGCCTCCGCTCGGTGGGGTGCGCCCGCGCTGTCGTCCCTCTCCTCTCCGCTCAGGGCGCCTCGTCGGACGGGCACGTCGTGTGCCGGGACGCGGGCAGGGCCTCGGTGATCCAGGCGCGGCCTTCGGCCACGCGGGTGTCTCCGACGGCCCACAGGCTCGCGTTCTCCTGGCCCTGGCGGACCCGGACGAGCACGTGCTGCCCCTTGCGCGGGGCCGGCTCCGCGGCGCCGTCGAGCAGGAAGCTGACCTCGGCCGGTCCGTGCGCGGGCTTGTAGGAGCGGATCACGGTCAGCGTGACCCGGCTCCCGGGGGACGGCTCGCCCGGCTCGACCCCGGCCACGGTGCCCTCCACGACCAGCCGGGAGCAGGCCAGGGCGAGTTCCGGGTCGGACGGCCGCCCGGCGTAGCCGGGCGCCTCGGCCGAGGTGTCGCCGGACGCCGTGTCGCCGGACGCCTCGGCCGAGGCGCCGGCGGCGCTCTTCGCGCCTCTGTCGTCGGCGCCGCCGCTCATCATCCCGTCACCCGCGGAGTGCGTCACCAGCCAGCCGAACCCGGCGGCCAGGGAGAGGGCCGCGGCACCGGCGAGCGATCCGAGCGCGATCCGCAGCGCCCGGCGGGGTCCCGGCGGGCGGCCCGGGCGCCGGGGCCGGGACGGGCCGGCGGGACGCGTGACGCTACGGGGACGGCCGGCCGCCGGACGCTCCGCACGGGACGGCGGGGCCGCCTGTTCCGCCTCGGGCGCCGGTGCGTCCGTCTCCGCGGCCGGCGCCTGCGACTCCTCCGCCAGGGCCTGCGTCTCCCCGGTCAGCGCCTCCGCCAGCCAGGTCAGCTGCTCCTTCAGCACCGCCACGTCGGCCTCGGCCGCCCGGTGCTCGGCGCGGAAGGCCGCATCCCGGCGGGCGTCCTCCGGCACGGGATCCCCGGTGATCGCCGCCATCAGGGCGTCCATGCCGTCGTAGGCCACGCCGTCCGCGCTCTCGTGTTCGGCGGTCACGTCACACCCCCTCGTCCTCGTGCAGCCTCTCGCGCAGCGCGCGGACCGCCGTGTGCAGCCTGCTCTTGACCGTGCCCTCGGGAATGCCCAGCTCCGCGGCGATGCCACGCACCGGCAGATCGGCGAAGAAACGCAGGACGAGCACCTGGCGCTGGGCGGCGGGCAGTCCGTCCAGGCCGCGGGCGACGGCGAGGGAGAGCAGGCTGGTCTCCTCACCCGAGGGATGCACGGGCTCGTGCAGCGCGGCCAGCCGCTCCCCCAGCCGTTCCTGGCGCCGCTTGGCCCGGTGCCAGTCCATGGCCAGGTTGGAGGCGACCACCGCCGCCCATGCCGACACGTCCCGCGGTGCCTCTCGGCCGCTCGCGCTCCGCTCCAGCAGCCGCAGCCGGACCTGCTGCACCCCGTCCGGCAGGTCCGACTGCGGCACCCCGCCGAGGGCGAGCACCGCCCGCACCCGGCGTTCCTGGGCCGCGTCCAGCGGATCGTCACCGGCACGTTCCGTACCGGCGGCGTACGACCCCTGGTCGCGGCGCGCCCCTCCGCGCAGCACAAGCCACCCCCTCACGCGTTTGCCCCTACGACGCCGGAGCCGGGCGGAACGTTCGGGCGCGCCCGGGAATTCTCCGCCGGCGGCCGAGGCGTACGTCACACCGCCGTGTGGCCGGAAACCGGACGGGCAGGTACGTGGGACAGCACAGCTTTCGGCGCAGGCGCCCTATGGAGCGAATTTCTCCAGCTCAGCGGGGTGCCCAACGGAGGTGCGGAACCGTCCACCGGGCGATCGTGTCCCACTCTTCGGGCACGACCCGCAAAGAATTGGACAGGTGGACCGGGGTCGGCCGCATGATGGGAAAGCCCCGGTCATGCGAGAGACACATAGAGGGAGTCGCTGTGAGGGTCGGAATCGTCGGAGCCACCGGTCAGGTCGGCACGGTCATGCGCAGGATCCTCGTGGAGCGGAACTTCCCGGTCACGCAGCTACGCCTGTTCGCCTCGGCCCGCTCGGCCGGGACGGTGCTGGACGGCGTGACGGTGGAGGACGCGTCGACCGCCGACTACACCGGCCTGGACATCGTGCTCTTCTCTGCGGGCGGCTCGACGTCCAAGGCGCTGGCCGAGAAGGTCGCCTCCCAGGGCCCCGTGGTGATCGACAACTCCTCCGCCTGGCGCAGGGACCCCGAGGTCCCGCTGGTCGTCTCCGAGGTGAACCCGCACGCGATCGCCGACCGCCCCAAGGGCATCATCGCCAACCCGAACTGCACGACCATGGCCGCGATGCCCGTGCTGAAGGTGCTGCACGAGGAGGCCGGCCTGGAGGCGCTGATCGTCGCCACCTACCAGGCGGTGTCCGGCTCCGGTCTCGCGGGCGTGGCCGAGCTGCACGGCCAGGTGCAGAAGGTGGCCGCCGAGGCCGACAAGCTCACCCATGACGGCGGAGCGGTCGACTTCCCCGAGCCGCAGGTGTACAAGCGCACCATCGCCTTCAACGTGCTCCCCCTCGCGGGCAACATCGTCGACGACGGTCTGAACGAGACCGACGAGGAGCAGAAGCTGCGCAACGAGTCCCGCAAGATCCTGGAGATCCCCGAGCTGAAGGTCTCCGGCACCTGCGTGCGCGTCCCCGTCTTCTCGGGCCACTCCCTCCAGGTCAACGCCCGTTTCGCCCGCCCGATCACCCCCGAGCGCGCCACCGAGCTGCTCGGGAAGGCCCCGGGCGTCGCCCTCTCCGAGATCCCGACCCCGCTGCAGGCGGCCGGTCAGGACCCGTCGTACGTCGGCCGCATCCGCCGCGACGAGACGGTGGACAACGGCCTGGCGCTGTTCATCTCCAACGACAACCTCCGCAAGGGCGCCGCGCTGAACGCCGTGCAGATCGCGGAGCTGGTGGCGGCGGAGCTGTCCGCCCGGTAACACCCCTGCGCGCAAGGGGCGGTCACGTTCGCGTGGCCGCCCCTTCGGTGTCCCTGCGGTTGCCGCGGGCCGGGGTGCCGAAGACGCTGACCCACGAGAGCGCGCCGGCGCCGACCCGGCCACCGCGGTCTTCCTCGCCTCCGACCACGCGGCCGCATCACCGGCACCTTCGCCACGTGACCGGCGGGATGGTCCCGCGCTGAGGACATGAAGAGAGGGCGCCCGGCAGGCCGCCGGGCGCCCTCGTCCTCGTCCTCGTACGGACTACTGGGCGGCGGCGTCCGCCGACTGGGCCTTCAGGGCGCGCTCGACGCCCGAGCGGGACTCCGAGACGAGGCGGCGCAGGGCCGCGTTCGGCTCGGCCGAGGCCAGCCAGGTGTCCGTCTTGGCCAGGGTCTCCTCGGAGACCTGGACCGACGGGTACAGGCCGATCGCGATCTGCTGGGCGATCTCGTGCGACCGCGCGTCCCAGACGTCCTTGAGCACCTCGAAGTACCGGTCCGCGTACGGCGCCAGCAGCTCACGCTGGTCGGTCTGCACGAAGCCGCCGATCACGGCCTCCTGCACGGCGTTGGGCAGCTTGTCGGACTCGACGACCGACGCCCACGCCTCCGCCTTGGCCTCCGCCGTGGGACGGGCGGCGCGGGCGGTGGCGGCGTGCCGCTCACCGGCCGCGGTCTTGTCCCGCTCGTACTCGCCCGCGATCTCGGCCTCGTCGAACCGGCCGACCGCCGCGAGCCGCTGCACGAACGCCCAGCGCAGCTCGGTGTCCACGGCCAGGCCCTCGACGGTCTGCGTGCCGTCCAGCAGGGCATCCAGCAGGTCCAGCTGCTCCGGGGTGCGCGCGGTCGCCGCGAACGCCCGCGCCCAGGCCAGCTGGTGGTCGCTGCCCGGCTCGGCCGCGCGCAGGTGGGCCAGCGTGGCGTCGGTCCACCGGGTCAGCAGGGACTCGCGGGCGGCCGGGTCGGCGTACAGGTCGATCGCCAGCTTGACCTGGCGGTGCAGGGACTGCACGACGCCGATGTCGGACTCCTTGCCGATGCCGGACAGGACGAGGGAGAGGTAGTCGCGGGCGGCCAGCTCGGCGTCCCGCGTCATGTCCCAGGCCGACGCCCAGCACAGGGCGCGCGGCAGGGACGCCTCGAAGTCGCCGAGACGCTCGGTGACGGTCTTCAGCGACTCCTCGTCCAGGCGGACCTTGGCGTAGGAGAGGTCGTCGTCGTTGAGCAGGACGACGGCCGGGCGGCGCGTGCCCGTCAGCTGCGGTACGGCGGTCAGCTCCCCGTCGACGTCCAGCTCGATCCGCTCGGTGCGCACCAGCTTGCCGCTGTCGGCCTGGAGGTCGTACAGGCCGATCGCGATGCGGTGCGGACGCAGGGTGGGCTCGCCCTTCGCGCCGGCCGGGAGCGCCGGGGCCTCCTGGCGGACGGCGAAGGACGTGATGACCCCGTCGGCGTCGGTGGCGATCTCGGGCCGCAGGATGTTGATACCGGCGGTCTCCAGCCACTTCTTCGACCAGGTCTTCAGGTCACGGCCGGAGGTCTCCTCCAGGGCTCCCAGCAGGTCCGACAGGCGCGTGTTGCCGAACGCGTGGCGCTTGAAGTAGGCCTGCACGCCCTTGAAGAACTCATCCTCGCCGACGTAGGCGACGAGCTGCTTGAGGACGCTCGCGCCCTTGGCGTAGGTGATGCCGTCGAAGTTGACGAGCACGTCGTCCAGGTCGCGGATGTCCGCCATGATCGGGTGCGTGGACGGCAGCTGGTCCTGCCGGTACGCCCAGGTCTTCATCGAGTTGGCGAACGTGGTCCACGAGTGCGGCCACTTCGAGCCGGGCGCCGCGGCCTGGCAGGCGATGGAGGTGTAGGTGGCGAACGACTCGTTCAGCCACAGGTCGTTCCACCACTCCATGGTGACGAGGTCGCCGAACCACATGTGGGCCAGCTCGTGGAGGATCGTCTCCGCGCGCACCTCGTACGCCGCGTCCGTCACCTTGGACCGGAAGACGTACTGGTCGCGGATGGTGACCGCGCCCGCGTTCTCCATCGCGCCCGCGTTGAACTCGGGCACGAACAGCTGGTCGTACTTCTGGAACGGGTACGGGTAGTCGAACTTCTCCTGGAACCAGTCGAAGCCCTGACGGGTGACCTCGAAGATCGCGTCGGAGTCCAGGAACTCGGCGAGCGAGGGCCGGCAGTAGATGCCGAGCGGCACGCTCTGCCCGTCCTTCTCGTACACGCTGTGCACCGAGTGGTACGGGCCGACGATGAGCGCCGTGATGTACGTCGAGATGCGCGGCGTCGGCTCGAAGCTCCAGACGTTGTCCTTCGGCTCCGGCGTCGGCGAGTTGGAAATGACGGTCCAGCCCTCGGGCGCCTTCACGGTGAACCGGAAGGTGGCCTTCAGGTCCGGCTGCTCGAAGGAGGCGAAGACGCGGCGGGCGTCCGGGACCTCGAACTGGGTGTAGAGGTAGGCCTGCTCGTCGACCGGGTCGACGAAGCGGTGCAGGCCCTCGCCGGTGTTGGTGTAGGCGCAGTCGGCGACGACCCGCAGGACGTTGCGCCCTTCCAGCAGCCCCGGCAGGGCGATCCGCGAGTCCTTGAAGATCTCGGCGGGGTCCAGGTGGTCGCCGTTGAGGACCACCTCGTGGACGTCCGGGGCCACCAGGTCGATGAACGACTCCGCACCGCCCCGGGCGACGTCGAAGCGCACCGTGGTCACGGACCGGTAGGTACCGCCCTCCTGCGCGCCGGAGAGGTCGAGATCGATCTCGTACGAGTCAACGGTGAGCAGCTCGGCCCGCTGCTGCGCCTCTTCGCGAGTCAGGTTTGTGCCAGGCACGCGGTCATCTCCTCGTTATGTGTCGGTTGCGTCATCCTTCCATGGGATCGACGGCGAACGCGATGTCCGGTTCCCGGCGGTGAGCGTGGCGGCGCGGCGGGACGCCGGGGGGCATGGGCGACGTACACCGCACGCCCCGTCACGGCAGGGCCCTCCAGGAGCTGCGCGCCGCCGACGACGCCGGCCGCCGGCCGCAGCCGTTCACCGACGCCGACGGCGGGGCGCCGCCGGGCGGCCGACGGCCGCATCCTCGGCGGGCGCCTGGTCGAGGACCCGTCCGGTTTCCAGCCGGCCCTCGCGGAGGCCTTCGCCGACCCGGAGGTGGCGCTGCTGCACGTGCGGGCGGTGGATACGGGGGCTTTCTGTACGAGGTGCGGCGGGACTAGGGCGTGTCCGTCACGTGCTCGCGCGTGACCGGCTGGGAGGACGGTGCCGGGCCCGTGCCTTTTCCGGGAGCGGCGGGGAGCCGCTTGCCGAGGGTGACGAAAAGGAGCACCAGGCCCGCGGTCAGCAGGATGTGACCGAGACCGGCGGCCATGGCGACGGCCTCCCCGCTGTCGTGGCCGAGCACCGTGAGCGTGCCGTGCAGCGTCATCATGGCGACGGTGACCGCGAGTCCGGCGTTGTAGATCCAGAAGAACCAGGTGAACAGCGGGGTGGTCGTCAGCGTGAAGAGTTTCTCCAGGGCGAGGACGATCAGGAAGAACAGCATCCCGAGCGCGAGGACGTGGGTGTGCACCACGGCCAGCTGGGTGTCACCGGTGAAGTCCTTCGCCTTGGTCAGCTCGCGGTAGTACAGGCCGCTGACGACGCCGATGATCATGTATAGATGAGCGGTGTTGAGGATCTTCCTCATCCGACTGCCTCCCCCGGGAGCTTTTGGGCAACGGATCAACTGTGCTGGGGAGTTGATCATGGGTCAATGACCGGTGCACCGCTCACGCGTTGCCGTCCGCGGCCGGGGGCCGAGCCGCGTGCGGTCCGTGAGTTCACACCTGAACGACCCCGGTGGCGGCCGCGTCCCGTCCGGTGCAGGACGGCGGCCACCGGGGTCCTTTCGCCGAGTGGCGGGCGGGCGTGTCCTACCGCCGCAGCGCCGGAACTGTCAGGTCCATCGAATCTTTTCGACCGTTCTTCACAGAGAAGCCGAACGATCGCCGCCCCGCACCCCCGAGCTGTCCCGCGAGCGTCGCCCCGAACGCCAGCGTCATGCCCGCCACCTGCACGGGGGTGAGCGCCTGGCCGAGGGCCGCCCAGCCGACGACGGCCGCGGTCAGCGGGGAGAGCGGGCCGAGGAAGCCGACCTGGACGGCGGTGAGCCGGCCGATGCCGCGGAACCAGAGCCAGTAGCCGACGGCCGTGTTGGCCAGGGCGAGGTAGAGGTATCCGCCGAGGGCCTGGCCGTCGAGCGCGGGCGGGGCGCCTTCGACCAGGAAGGCGAGCGGGGCGATGAGCAGGCCGCCCGCGGTGAGCTGCCAGCCGGTGAGGGCCAGCGGGCCGACCCCGTCGGGGCGGCCCCACCGCTTGGTCAGCACCGTCCCGGTGGCCATGGAGGCGGTGGAGGCGACGGCGGCGAGAGCCCCGACCGTGTCCAGGGCGCCGGCCCCCTTGAGCACGACGAGACTGACGCCGAAGGCGGCCACGAACCCGGTGGCGAGGGTGCGCGCGGCCGGCCGCTGCCCCAGCAGCAGCGCGGACAGACCGACGACGAACAGCGGCCCGACCGAGCCGACGACCGCGGCCATCCCGCCGGGCAGCCGGTACGCGGCGACGAACAACAGCGGGAAGAACGCGCCGATGTTCAGCGCGCCCAGCACCGCCGCCTTGGCCCACCAGACGCCGCGCGGCAGCACACGCGTGACGGCGAGCAGCAGCAGGCCGGCCGGCAGGGCCCGCATCAAGGCCGTGAACAGGGGGCGGTCCGGCGGCAGGAACTCGGTGGTGACGGCGTAGGTGGTGCCCCAGGAGACGGGGGCGAGGGCGGTGACGGCTATCAGGGCGGCGGGGCGGGTGACGCGACTGGCGGCCATGGGAGGCACCCTTCGGGTTCGGCGCAAACTTAGATCACTACTGATTAGCTTAGCGCTAAGCGACTTAGAGTCAAGTTACTTTCTTGCGGTCGACCGGAAGCGGACGGATACTCACCCCATGCAGCAGCGCAAGGACCCCGTGGACGCGATCATCGACCAGTGGGCACAGGTGCGGCCCGACCTCGACACCAGGGCGATGGAGGTCTTCGGCCGCATCTTCCGGCTCGCGCGCGCCATGGGCGACCGGATGGAGAAGGCGTACGAGCCCTACGGCATCTCCCGCGGCGAGTTCGACGTGCTGGCCACCCTGCGCCGGGCCGGCGAGCCCCACACCCTCTCGCCCCGCCAGCTGTCGGCCACCCTCATGCTCACCACCGGCGGGATGACCGGCCGCCTGGACAAGCTGGAGCGGGCCGGGCTGCTGCGCCGCTCCCCCGACCCGCACGACCGTCGCGGCCTGCAGGTGACGCTCACCGAGGAGGGCCTGCGAGTGATCGACGAGGCCGTCGGCGCCGGCCTGTCGGAACAACGCGACGCCCTGAACACCTTGAACGCCGAACAGGCCGGCCAATTGGCCGACCTGTTGCGGGAGTTGCTGGACGCGACCGTGAAATAGCCGCTCCGGGCGCCCAACGGGCGCCGGCCGACGTCACCCTGATGTCACTTCGCGGGACCGAGGTGGCGGGTCACGGCCGCCCCGATCTCCGCCGGGGCGGCCGCGCCGGCGACCCAGGCCGCGTATCCGTCGGGGCGCACCAGCACGGTCGTACGGTGGTCGCTCGTCCAGTGCGTCACGGCCAGCCGGTCCGCGTGGCCCGGCCCCGCCGCAAACGGCTCCGGTGTGATCAGCACGAACCGGCCGCCGCGCAGCGCCTCGTACAGCCGGCCCCCGCCGGCCAGGGCGACGTCCGGGACGCGTGCGCCGGTGAGGCGGTGGGTGCCCCGGGGCGCGGGGTAGCGGTAGCCGATGCCGGTGACCTGGCCGGCGACCTTGCGCCGCGCCGGGCCGACCGTGTGGAGGAAGGCGGTGAGCGCGGCGCGGGCCGCCAGCGTCCAGGGGCGCTTGGCCATGGCGAGACGCACGATCCCGCCGCTGCTGCGCAGCACCGCCCTGCCGATGGGATGCCGCTCGGCCTGGTAGCTGTCCAGCAACTCCGGGTCCGCGTGGCCGCCGGCTACCGCCGCCAGCTTCCAGCTCAGGTTCGCCGCGTCCTGCAGCCCGGTGTTCATACCCTGGCCGCCTGCCGGGGTGTGCACGTGCGCGGCGTCGCCGGCCAGGAAGGCCCGGCCGACCCGGTAGGCGGGCGCCTGCCGTTCGTCGCTGTGGAAGCGGGACATCCAGCGGGCGTCGTGCATCCCGAAGTCCCGGCCGAGCGCGAGGCGTGTGATCTCCTTGACCTCCGCCAGGTCCAGCGGCCGGTCGTCGGGGACGTCACGGCCGCGGTGCCAGCCGATCACCCGGTGGTAGCCGTCGCCGAACGGCGCGAGGAAGGCGAAGGCGTCGCCGACGGCGTCGACGGTGAGCAGGGCGGGGGGCTGCTCGGCGAGCTTGACGTCGGCGAGCACCACGGACCGGATGACCGACCTGCCCGGGAAGGGCAGCCCGATCGCCTGCCGCACGGCGCTGCGCATGCCGTCGGCACCGACCACGTACGCGGCCCCGAAGGTCTCGGTACGCCCTTCGGGCCCACGGGCCTCGACCGTCACCCCGTCCGCGTCCTGTCTGAGGCCGGTCAGCTCGGTCTCGTACCGGAAGTCGGCACCCGCCGCGACCGCGCGCCGCTCCAGCACCTTCTCGACCTCGTACTGCGGCAGGACGAGGAGGTGGTTGAAGCGGGAGGGGAGGCCCGCGAGATCGACGGCGAGACGGCCGAAGAGGCGGAGCCGGTCCAGGGGCTGCCCGGCGGCTTCCAGGTCGTCGGCAACACCTCGGGCGTCGAGCTGCTCGAGGGTGCGGGCGTGCAGGACGAAGGCCCGGGAGAGGTTGCAGATCCCGGGCGGGCGCTTCTCCAGGACGGTGACGGGGACACCGGCGGTGGCGAGGTCTCCGGCGAGGAGGAGGCCGGTGGGGCCGGAGCCGACGACGATGACGCGGGCGGTGGTGTGTTCCGGGGTTCCGGTGTGTCCAGTGGTGCCGTTCATGAAGGCCTCCTGGGTGCCATCGCCTGTTGGCCAACACTCGTTGGTCAACGCTTGTTGGCAAGCGTAGGCCGCCCTCCGAGAGCGGGTCAACACTTGTTGGCCTACGTGTGTTGGCCTACGCTCGTAGGCATGATCGGCAGCACGCAGAGGAACCAGAGCAGCCAGACCCCCGGCCCAACGGCCGAGGAATCCACGGGGCAGGGCCGCCGCTCCGACGCCACTCGGCGCGCCATCCTCGCCGCCGCCCGCGAGCGCTTCGCCTCCGACGGCTACGAGCGGGCCACCATCCGGGCCATCGCCAGGGACGCCCGCATCGACCCGTCGATGGTGATGCGGTATTTCGGCAGCAAGGAGGGCCTGTTCGCGGCGGCCGTCACGCTGGATCTGCGGCTGCCCGACCTGGGGCAGGTGCCACGGGACGAGGCCGGGCGGGCGATGGTGGGCCACTTCCTGGACCTGTGGGAGGCGAACGAGGAGCTGACGGCCGTTCTCCGGGTCGGCGTCACCAACCAGGCCGGGGCCGAGCGGATGCAGGACATCTTCCGGGAGCAGCTGCTGCCGGTGGCCCGGCAGGTGTGCCCCGACCCCGAGCAGGTCCCGGCGCGGGCCGCGCTGTGTGCCGCTCAGCTGCTCGGGCTGGCCCTCACCCGCTATGTGCTGCGGTTGCCGCCGGCCCGGGCGCTGACCCGCGAGGAACTGGTGGCGTGGCTGGGGCCGACCGTGCAGCGCTATCTGACCGCGCCGAATCCCTGATCGGCGCGGCCCGGGAAAACGCCGAGGGCGCCGGCCTCACCCGGGTACGGCGTGCGCGCGTACCGACGGGAGGACAGGCGCCCCCGGCGACAGAACGACGGTCCGGTCAGGCCTTGGCCCCGGACCTGACGTTGATGTTGGACGAGGTGTCGTCCTTCCTGGCCTGGGACCGGTCCAGCACCATGACCAGGCCGGCGATGACCACGAACAGCGCCAGCGGGAGCAGCACGTAGAGACCCAGCGTCATGATGACGCTCAGGCCCTTGCCGGGGTCGTCGCCGTCGTCGCGGGTCAGCGCGAGCGCGGGGGACGACATGAGCAGCATCATCAGCGTCGTACCGGCGGCCAGGGCGCCGGCGCGCAGGGCGTTCTTCTTGTCCACGGAAATCAAGTTAGCGAACCGCCCCGCGGGGTGCGCGCCCGGGGTGCCGTATGAGGTGCCGGTGCGGCAGGCCGTCATGCGCGAAGCACCTCCAGCAGTGCTCTCAGCCGGGGCGAGGCCGCCAGCTCCTCCAGCGGCACCGGGCGGCCCTCCCGGTCCGCGATCGGGAGCCGCCAGTTGGGATATTGGTCCCATGTGCCCGGCAGGTTCTGCGGGCGGCGGTCGCCCACGCCGTCCGGCAGCCAGACGCCGATCAGCCGGGCCGGGGTGCTCAGCAGGAAGCGGTGGACGGCGCGGATCTCCGCCTCCTCGTCGGAGCCGGGCGGTCCGGCCGCCGGGCTGTCCACCAGGCCGAGGCTGCCCAGCAGGGCGAGCCATTCCGCCGCGTCGGCGGTGGCCGCGGCGCGTTCCTCGGCCGCCGGACGGATGAGCAGGCCGAGGCGGTCACGCAGGTCGACGTGGTCGCCGGTGAGCCGGGCGGCGGTGGGCGGCAGGTCGTGGGTGGTGGCGGTGGCCAGGCAGTCGGCGCGCCAGCGCTCGGGCGGCAGCGGGTGGCCGTCGCCCTCCCAGTCACGTTCGAACCACAGCACGGAGGTGCCGAGCACCCCGCGCCGCTGGAGCGTGTCGCGCACGCCCGGTTCGACGGTGCCGAGGTCCTCACCGATGACGACCGCTCCGGCGCGGGTGGCCTCCAGGGCGAGGAGACCCAGCATGGCGTCCGCGTCGTAGCGGACGTAGGTGCCCTCGGTGGGCGGGCTGCCCTGGGGCACCCACCAGAGCCGGAACAGGCCCATGACGTGGTCGATACGCAGGGCGCCGGCATAGCGGAAGAGGGCGCGCAGGAGGTCGCGGTAGGGGGCGTGACCGCAGGCGGCGAGCCGGTCGGGGCGCCAGGGCGGCAGACCCCAGTCCTGACCGCGGGCGTTGAAGGCGTCCGGTGGGGCGCCGACCGACGTGCCGGCGGCGAACACGTCCTGCTGCGCCCAGGCGTCGGCGCCCACGGGGTGCACGCCGACGGCGAGGTCGTGGACGATCCCGACGGGCATGCCGGCCTCGCGGGCGGCGCGCTGGGCGGCGCGGAGCTGGCCGTCGGTGAGCCAGGCGAGGCGGGTGTGGAAGGCGACGCGGTCGGCGAGTTCGGTGCGGGCGCGGGCGGTGGCGGCCGAGCGGGGATCGCGCAGCCCGTCCGGCCAGCGGTGCCAGTCGGAGCCGTGGATCTCGGCGAGGGCGTACCAGGTGGCGTGGTCGTCGAGGGCCTGGCCGTGGGCGGCGCGGAAGTCGTCGTAGGCGGCCTGGCGGCCGGGCCCGAGGGGGACCTTCAGGACCAGTTCCAGTGCCTGCCGCTTCAGTTCCCACACGGCGTCGCGGTCGATGAGGGCGCCCTTGTCGAGGACGGCGGCCCGCAGCCGCTCGGCCCGCTCCAGCACGGTGTGCAGGCGCTCGCGGTCCTCGACGTACGCGCATTCGGGGATCTCCTCGATCCGCAGGTGCACGGGGTCGGGGAAGCGGCGGGAGGAGGGCCGGTACGGGGAGGGGTCGGTGGGGGCGCCGGGTACGGCCGCGTGCAACGGGTTGACCTGGATGAATCCGGCGCCGGCGGTGCGTCCGGCCCAGCCGGCCAGCTCGGCGAGGTCGCCGAGGTCGCCCATGCCCCAGGAGCGCCGGGAGAGCAGGGAGTACAGCTGGACGAGGAGGCCGTAGGAGCGTCCGGGTGGGGCGGGCAGCCGGTCGGGGGCGACGACGAGGTGGGCCTGACCGGTCCGCCCGTCGGGCGCGTGCGCGGTCAGCCGGTGGACGCCGAGGGGGAGATCCGCGGTCCCGTCCCGCTCCTCCCCCTCCTCCGTCTCGACGCGCAGCCGGGTGCCGGCGGGCAGGGCCGCGAGCGCGGCGGGGGGCTCGGCGCCGGCCCACCGCACCACCGTCGGCGGCAGCAGGCGCTCGCGCAGCTCGCGTTCCCGCTCGGCGAGCGCGGCACGTACGGCGTCCGGTGTGCCCGCGTCGATGTCCAGGGCGGCCAGGGCGGCCACCACGGCGGAGGCGGGGACCGCGACGGTACGGCCCGGCGCGGGGCTGTAGGAGGTGGCGACCCCGTGCAGCTCGGCGAGCCGGGCCAACTCGTGGCCGGCGCTCCGGGGCGATTCCTCGCGGACGGTCCGGGGCGGTTCCGCACCGGCCGTCCGGGGCGCCTCCGCGTCGTCGTGCGCCGCGGCCATCTACACCCCCGAGGCGAAGGAGTCCGGGACCGGGTCGGACTCGCTGGTCAGCGGGGCGGCCTCGGCGAGCGGGGGCTCACTGGTCAGGGGCTCGGCATCGGGCAGCGGCGGCTCGCTGGTCAGCGGCACCTGCGCGCACGCGCTCTCCGCGCTGAAGACGCACAGCAGCGCCTCGTCGGTCTCGGCGGAATGTTCCGCCATGGGTTTCCACTGGGCGGGGATCGTGAGGTGAGCCGGTGCGGCCACGAGGGCCTCCTTGTCGGTGGGTCGGTCGCGCGGTGCCGGGTGGTGCGGCGGGTGCCGGATTACGGCAGGCCTACCCCATGGCGGCCTCGGCACTCTCGACCGCCGCTGGAGTACCTGATGGAGTGGCCGTGATCCGGTACCGGCCCGGTGATCGATAAACCGGTTGTGAGACTGTTCCGCCCCGTGGGGGGCCAGCGGGAGAAGGACGACGGTGCCGGTGGGGACGGGGCGCTGTTGCGGGCTGTCGCCGAGGGGGACGCGGCCGCGATGGCCACCCTGTACGACCGGCACGCGGGATGGCTGCACGCGCGGCTGACGCGGCGCTGCGCGGACCCGGAGGTCGTGCGCGAGGTGGTGCAGGACACGTTCGTCACGGTGTGGCGGTCGGCTGCCGGGCACCGCGGGGAGGAGGCGGGCGGCTGGTTGTGGACGATCGCGGCGCGCCGCCTGGTCGACGCGCGGCGGGCGCAGGAGCGGGTCACGCGGGTCGCGGGCCCGCCGCTGGAGCCCGGGTCCCCCGGCGGGTACGAGCCCGCCGCCGCGCCGTCCGCGGAGGACCGGGTGCTGACGGGACTGGAGTACGGCGATGTCGGCACCGCCCTCGACCGGATCTCCCCCGAGCTGCGCGAGGTGCTGCGCGCGACCGTCGTGGACGGGCTGAGCACCCGTGAGGCGGCCCGGCTGCTCGGCATCCCCGAGGGCACGGTCAAGTCCCGGGCCCGGCGCGCCCGCGCCGAACTCAGGGCGGCGCTCGCCCAGTTGCATCCGTCCCCGCTGGGAGGCACGGCATGACGAACGGCAACGCGCGTATCTGGCACGTCTCCGCCGGCCTCGCCGCCCGCTATGCCGAGGGCGTGCTGCCGGAGCCGGACGCGTGGTCCCTGGAGAAGCACGTCGAGGACTGCGCGGGCTGCGCGTCCCGGGTGTCGGACGCGGTGGGCGGCACGGCGGCCGGGGCGGTGCTCGCGGAGGTGCGGGACGCGGTGCTGGCGGCCGTACGGGAGGCGCCTTCCCCGCTGGAGACGCCTCCGTCGCTGGAGACGCCTTCCCCGCGACACGCACACCCGGACACGCCTCCCGTACACCAGGCACACCCGGTCACACCCGCCGTACGGCAAGGGCACCCGGAGGCGTCTGCCGTCCGGCGGGCGCGCCCCCGGACGCCGGCCGTGGCGTCCCGGCTCGCCCGGCTGCTGTGGGCCGCCGGGCCCGCCGTGCGCGGGGCATGGCTGCCCGGCGTACTCGTCGTGGCCGCCGGCGCGCTGGCCCTGGCGTACGGGGCCGGGTTCCCCGGGGCCCGGGCGCTGCTGCTGGCGGTCGCGCCGGTGGTGCCGGTGGCCGGGGTCGCCCTGTCCTACGGTCCGCACGCCGACCCGCTGCACGAGGTCGCCGCGGCCACCCCGGGCGGCGGGCTGCGGCTCGCGCTCACCCGTACGGTCGCCGTCCTCGCGGTGAGCCTGCCGCTGCTGACCCTCACCGGTCTGCTGCTGCCCGCCTCCGGTGCCCCCACCGCCGCGGCCTGGCTGCTGCCGGGGCTGGCCCTGGCGCTGGGCACGCTGGCCCTGGCCTCCTTCGCCGGCTGCCGGACGGCGGCCGGGCTGACGGGAGGGGGCTGGCTGTGCGCCGTACTGGGCCCGGTGCCCGCGGCACCGGGCGGGGAGGTCACCGCACGGCTGGCCGAGCAGCTCTCCCGCTGCCTCGGCGGCGCCGGGGCACAGGGCGCGTGGGCGGCGGCGGCCGTCGTGAGCGCGGCCCTGCTGGCGGCCCGCCGCCCCGCCTACGACCGTCCCCTCCGCCGGTGACGGCGCACGAACGCCTCGTCACCGCGTCCACGACCTCCTGAACCGCCGCCGGCGCTGCTCTGCGACCGCCGCCGGCGGTGATCCGTGACCGCCACCGGCGGTGCTCTTTCCTGGAGAGACCTTGACTTGCATCGATGTGACCGGCCTGCGGGTCCGGCACCGCAGGACCCTCGCGCTCGACTCCGTCGACCTGAGCCTCGGCACCGGTGTGCACGGGCTGCTCGGTCCGAACGGGGCCGGCAAGACCTCCCTGATCCGGGTGCTGGCCACGGTGGCGCGGCCGGACGCCGGACGGGTGGAGATGCTCGGCGCGGACATCGCGGACCACCGCGGCCGGGCCGAGGTGCGGCGCCGGCTCGGTTATCTGCCGCAGGAGTTCGGCTACTACCCGGGTTTCACGGTGCGGGAGTTCGTGGCGTACGTGGCCTGGCTGAAGGAACTGCCGGCCGAGCGGGTCCCGGCCGCCGTGGAGCGGGCCGTGGCCCGGGTGGGCCTCGCGGACCGCATCGACGCCAGGGTCAGGACGCTGTCCGGCGGTATGGTCCGCCGCGTCGGGATCGCGCAGGCCATCGTCAACGACCCCGGCGTCCTGCTGCTGGACGAGCCGACGGCCGGACTGGACCCGGAGCAGCGCGTGGAGTTCCGCGAGCTGCTGCGCGAGCTGGGCACCACGGCGACCGTCGTGGTCTCCACCCACCTGGTGGAGGACGTGGCCGCCGCCTGCACGGGGGTCACCCTGCTGGACGGGGGCCGGATCGCCCACCAGAGCACGCCCGAGGCGCTCACCCTGCTCGGCGAGGCCTCCGACGGCCCGGGCGACCACCCGATCGAGCGCGGCTACACGGCCGCCCTGCGTGCCCACCGCACGCCCGGGGCGCGGGAGGCGGGGCGATGACCCTCACAGCCGAACCGAAGGCGGCCGGCCGGACCCCGCACCCCCTGCGCACCGAGGCCGTCCGCGGCTTCGGCCCCGTCGCCGGGGCCGCCGTGCTGCTCACGCTCGGCGTGATGCTGGCCGGCTCCTCCGCCCGCTGGCAGGGCGGCTGGGCGGAGACCGCCGCCGAGGTGCACAACGCCCTGCTGATCACCCTGCCGCTGGCGGCCGCCGCGGGTTGCTGGCAGGGCGGGCGGGAACGGCGGCGGCGTACCGAGGAGCTGTGGGTGACGGCGGTACGGGCCCCGCTCGTCCGGTTCCTGGCCTCGGCGCTGCCGGTCGCGCTCTGGGTGGCCGCCGGTTACCTGGTCACGGTGGGCCTGGCCCTGCTCGCCACCTGGTCCTGCGCCCAGGGCGACCGGCCGCGCCCGACCCTGCTGCCCGGTGACACGGTGGCCATGGCGGCTGCCGCGGTGACCGGACACGTGCTGGGACGGGTCGTCCCCACACGGCTGACCGCTCCGTTGCTGGCGATGGCCGGGTTCGTGGGGCTCGGGATCGTGAGGGCCACCCGCTCGGGCTCCGGCATCCACCTCAACCCCGCCTTCCCGGTCGGGGACAGCGAGCTGCCGGTGTGGTGGCAGCCCTGGGCGATGGCCGTCTGGACGGGCGGGCTGGGGCTCGCCGCCGCGCTGGCGTACACCGCCCGGCGCCGGGTGACGGCCGTGCTGCCGCTGGCGGCCGCCGTGGCCGCGGGCGCGCTGCTCGTGCAGACCGGTGAGGGACTGTGGCACCCCCACCCGCTGACACGACGTCAGGTATGCGACACCTCCACTACGCCCGCGATCTGTGTCAACGCCCGGTACGCGGGCATGCTCCCGCAGGTCGGGGAGGCTCTGTCGGGGGTCACGGGCAAGCTGGAGGGCGTGCGGAACCTGCCGGCGCGCTGGGCGGACCGAGGCGGCCGCCCGCACGCCGACGAGGCCCAGCTGCCGCGTCTGACGCCACTCGGCTGGTACCTCGTACGCGGGCAGTTGACCGATCCCGCGCAGTACGCGTGGGAGGCCGTGGCGATGCTGACGGAGCGCGGTGACTGCTCCCCGGAGCAGCTGACCGACCGCGTGCTCACGGCGGACGACGCCGTGGAGGCCTACCTCGCGCCGAGCCCGGCGCAAAAGGCGTTCGACGAGGCCGACGCCCGAGGCGGCCCGGCGCGCCGCGCCGAGCTGCGCGAGCGCCGCGCGACCCGGGGCAGGCTGGCCGGGATGGGAGCGCAGCAGCGCCGGGAGTGGCTGTCCGCGTACTTCGCGGCCCGGGCCTCCTGCGATATGAAGGGGGTGCCGTCCCTGTGACCGGACTCCTCCTGTACGCCCGCTCCCGCGCCCTGCCCGCCACACTGGCCGCCCTCGCCGGCACCACCGCCTTCGCGGTATGGGCCGCCGACCGCCTGGGCACTTATCTCGACCCGGACCGCAGGGTGCCCATCGTCGCCCTGGCGCCCCTGCTGGCGGCCGCCGTGATCGGCACGAGCCTGTACTCGGCCTCCGACGAACTGGACCGGACCGCCGTACGGCCCTGGTGGCCGCGGCGGCTGGTGCAGCTGGGGGCGCTTACCGCCCTGGCGGCGGCGGTGCTGCCGCTCGCGGTGCTCGGGCATCCGGAGCTCTTCGGGCCCCCGGCCGTGATCCGCAACACGCTCGGCTGCACGGGCGTCACCGCGGCGGCCGCCGTGCTGCTCGGCGCTCGGCTGAGCTGGCTGCCCGCCTTCGGCTACGTCTCGGCCGTGTACCTGGGCTCCCACGGGGCCCACGGGCGTGCGGCCACGGTGTGGGCGTGGCCGATGCAGCCGGGCGCACAACCCGGCGCGTGGGCGGCGGCGCTGACCGCGTTCACGCTGGGCGCCGCCCTGTACGCCGTGCGCGGCGCGCGTCCCGAAGGCCCTCGCGGCTGAATCCCGGGCGGGGCAGCCGACCCGGAGGGGCGCGGGGCTGTCCCGACATGCGGCTGCCCCGCAGGGGAGCGGCCGGCCCCCGCGCACCCGCCCTCATCTCACGACCGCGGCCACCCCCCGCACACAAGCGACCGGATCGACTAGGCGGAGATGCCGTCGATCCGGGCCAGTGCGTCGTCCGCGCCGTACGGCTGCAAGTAGGGCAGCCAGCGCGGGTCCCTGTGACCGGTGCCGATGATGCGCCAGGCCAGCCCGGT
This sequence comes from Streptomyces sp. NPDC006314, assembly GCF_040613075.1. Classification (NCBI taxonomy): domain Bacteria; kingdom Bacillati; phylum Actinomycetota; class Actinomycetes; order Kitasatosporales; family Streptomycetaceae; genus Streptomyces; species Streptomyces sp. NPDC006314. The sequence goes on from NZ_JBEXRL010000001.1 coordinate 81,517, forward strand.
GGGTGGGGCGGGTTTGTGGCGCAGCCGCCAGCCCAGCTCGACGAGATGGCGGTCGGCCTTGACGTGGTTGCAGCGGCGGCAGGAGGCCACCACGTTGTCCCAGACGTGCTTGCCCCCGCGGCTGCGCGGGATGACGTGGTCGACGCTGGTTGCGACGCCACCGCAGTACATGCACCGGCCCCCGTCACGGGCGAACAGGGCCCTGCGGGTAAGAGGAACGGGCCCCCGATAGGGAACCCGGACGAATCGCTTGAGCCGGACCACGCTGGGTGCGGGGACTGTGACGGTCGCGCTGTGCAGATAGGCGCCGGATTCCTCGAGGGAGACGGCCTTGTTCTCCAGGACGAGGACGAGCGCGCGGCGGAGCGGTACGACGCCGAGCGGCTCGTACGACGCGTTGAGGACCAGGACATGCGGCACGGGTGCCTCCTTGGGCGTCGGCGGCGCGTGGCTCGCGCCGGGACGATCTGCAGTCAGTCTCCCCTCATGCCTGGTGACCGCGCCACCATGTCCCGGTAACGGGCTGGGAGTGTTTTCGACCACACCCGATACATCCCCCGGATCACGGCCCGTTCAAGCCAGGGTGAGCCCCGTCTCTCCTGTGCCTCTCCTTGGCGGATCCGCACGAGGCACCCACAATGCCCCGTTAGTGTGGTGGTCCTGTCCGTCCGGTGACCTTTTCGTGACCTTGACCGCCCGCCGGTACGGACCGCGCAGCACCTTGGAGGTACCTGCCGTGTCGTCCTTGCCCGCCGCCCTGATGGCCGCCGGTGCATCGCCGTCCCCGTCGCCGTCCCCCTCGGGGTCGACGCCCCCGGACGTGCCGACGCTCCAGGACGCCCAGGACAGCGCGACGAACGCGGCGAGCTGGGTCGAGCAGAACTGGTCGACATGGCTCGCGATGGGTCTGCAGATCCTGCTGATCGTGGTCGTGGCGGTCGCGCTCAGAGCGGTGGTGCGGCGCTCGATCACCAAGCTGATCGAACGGATGAACCGCACCGTGCAGGCCGTGGACGGCACCGCGCTGGGTGGGCTGCTGGTGAACGCCGAACGGCGCCGGCAGCGTGCGGCGGCGATCGGCTCGGTACTGCGGTCGGTGGCCAGCTTCGTGATCCTCGGCACGGCCGCGCTGATGGTGCTGTCCACCTTCAAGATCAACCTGGCGCCGCTGCTGGCTTCGGCCGGTGTCGCGGGTGTGGCGATCGGCTTCGGCGCCCGGAACCTGGTCACCGACTTCCTCTCCGGCGTGTTCATGATCTTGGAGGACCAGTACGGCGTCGGTGACGTCATCGACGCGGGTGTGGCCTCGGGCGAGGTGATCGAGGTCGGGCTGCGCGTGACCAAGCTGCGCGGTGACGGCGGCGAGATCTGGTACGTCCGCAACGGCGAGGTCAAGCGGATCGGCAACCTCTCCCAGGGCTGGGCGACGGCCGGGGTCGACGTGACCGTGAAGGCGAGCGAGGACCTGGACCGGGTCAAGGCCACGCTGGACGAGGTCGCCGAGAAGATGAGCAAGGAAGAGCCCTGGAACGAGCTGCTGTGGGGCCCGGTCGAGGTGCTCGGCCTGGACTCCGTCCTGATCGACTCCATGGTGGTCCGGGTCTCGGCCAAGACCATGCCGGGCAAGTCGGTGACGGTCGAGCGGGAGCTGCGCTGGCGCATCAAGCGGGCGTTCGACGCGGCGAGCATCCGCATCGTGGGCGGCGCGACGGCCGTGGAGGACGTGGAGGTCACCCCTGACCCGACGGCGGCGGTCGCGGCCCCGTCGGTGTACGCCAACGCGGACTCCCCGCAGACGGCGGCGGCTTCCCCGATCGCGTCGCAGCGGCCCGCGCCTCCGGCGAAGTAACGGAACGGTTCGGCACGCTTGTTCGGGTGAACAGACGGGGCACCCCCCGCACCTCCCCACACCGCCCGCGTATCACCTTCACGGGAACCCCGCGTTCGCTGCACATTCGATGATCGCTTAGGGTCACGTCCACATCGGGCCCTTGTTCTGGAGCGCGACGCCGCCCCGGGGCCCCGTGTCGAATGTGGGGAAACATGCGAAAGCTCGCCATAGGCACCGCTCTGTCCGGCGCCCTGGCTCTGGCCGGCCTGGCCGCACCCGCCGCCTCGGCGGCCGCCGCGCCGGACCTGACCTTCTCCGGCGTGACCGTGAACAAGGGCAAGCCGGTCGTGGTCGGCACCAGCAAGGCCGTGAGCGTGCCGGTGTCGTACACCCTGACCCGGCCCAAGGACCTGGTCCTCGACCAGAAGAAGAACGTCCAGGCCGTGATCCTGTACCGCGGCACCCTGAAGTCCGTCGTCAACGACCTGGGCCCGGACGCGCCGCCCGTCTGCACGACGACCGCCACGACCGACACGACGGTCACCGAGAGCTGCACCGAGAAGATCGTCGCCGCTCCGGACGAGTCGCTGTACGAGGCCGCCGACGCCACCACGTGGAAGGCGGCGGGCCTCTTCGTCCACAGCGACGAAACCGTCTCGGACGACTACCTGCACGGCGAGAACGACGTGACCGCGTGGGGCAACCTCGCCTCCGTCAAGGTGCAGCGTGCCGCCCGGCTGACCGTGAACGCCGCCCCGGAGCCCGCGGTCAAGGGCAAGACGCTCACCGTCACGGGCAAGCTGACCCGCGCCGACTGGGCGGCCGGCAGGTACGTCGGCTACAAGGGGCAGAAGGTCGCCCTGCAGTTCAAGGCGGACGGCGGCTCGTACGCCAACGTCAAGGCGATCACCTCCGGCACCGGGGGTGCCCTGTCCACCACCGTGAAGGCGGCCAAGAGCGGCACCTACCGCTTCGTCTTCGCCGGTACGGCCACCACGGGCGCGAAGACGTCCACCGGTGACCACGTGACGGTCAAGTAGCCACCCAGGGCGCACTCGCGCCCGCACACCACGCCCCCGAGGTAACGACTCCGTTGCCTCGGGGGCGTTGTCTATTGACGCCCCCTTCGTCCTGGGCTTACGTTCCTCCCACCCAAATAGGAAAGTTTCCTAACAGTGATCTCCCCTGTAGCCCGCCGATCAAGGCTGGACGTCCCGCCCAGGTCACTGAGAAGCTGGGCGGCTGGAAAGGCAGGTGTCGACCCCCATGGCAGGAACCGCCGGTACGCCGGGCACGCCGCGCGTCCTGCGCGCCATGAACGACCGCGCCGCCCTCGACCTCCTGCTGGAGCACGGTCCGCTGTCGCGCACCCGGATCGGCAAGCTCACCGGCCTGTCCAAGCCGACCGCCTCGCAGCTGCTGGCCCGTCTGGAGGCGGCCGGCCTGGTCCGGGTCACCGGCACCAGCGAGGGCCGGCCGGGCCCCAACGCCCAGCTCTACGCGGTGAACCCCGGTGCCGCGTACGCCGCGGGGCTCGACGTCACCCCGAACCGCATCCGCGCCGCCGTCGCCGACATCACCGGCCGCACGGTCGGCGAGTACGAACTGCCCACCCCCGGCCGGCGCCCGGCCCACCCGGTCGTCCGGCAGGTCACCGACGCCCTCGACGGCGCCGTGAAGGCCGCCGGGCTCACCCGGCCCGATGTGCACCGGCTGGTCATCGGCACCCCCGGCGCCTTCGACCCGAACACCGGGCGTCTGCGCTACGCCTCCCATCTGCCCGGCTGGCACTCTCCCGCACTGCTCGACGAACTCGCGGCGGCGCTGCCGATGCCGGTCGAGTACGAGAACGACGTCAACCTCGTCGCCATCGCCGAACAGCGGCTCGGCGCGGCCCGCGGCCACGCGGACTTCGTGCTGCTGTGGAACCAGGAGGGCCTCGGTGCCGCCCTGGTCCTCGGCGGCCGGCTGCACCGCGGCTGGACCGGCGGCGCCGGCGAGGTCGGCTTCCTGCCGGTGCCGGGCGCGCCCCTGGTGCGCCAGGTGACCAAGGCCAACAGCGGCGGCTACCAGGAGCTGGCCGGCTCCCAGGCCCTACCCGGGCTGGCCCGCCAACTCGGCATCACGGACGTGCCGTCGGGGCCGTCCACCGAGGCCGCCGCGGAACTGGTGGCCCGCGCCGCCGATCACGCGAGCGGCCCGCACCGGGAACTGCTCCAGACCTACGCGACCCGGCTGGCCACCGGTCTCGCCTCGCTGGTCTCCGTCCTCGACCCCGAACTCGTCGTCCTCAGCGGCTCCGCCCTGACGGCCGGCGGCGAGGTGCTGCGCGCCCTCGTGCAGGCCGAGCTGGAGGAGCTGGCGGCGGCCCGCCCCCGGCTGATCGTCGGTGACGTCCGCGAACACCCCGTACTGCGCGGCGCGCTGGAATCCGCGCTCGCCACCACCCGCGACGAGGTCTTCGACACCTCGCGCTGAGCCCCGCCGTACCCCGACAGCCCCTCGGCAGCACCTTCCCTCTCACCCACCCCGTCCCTGGGAGACCTCGCCATGCCCGAAGTCATACCTTCCCTTGCCCGAAAGACGGCTTTTGTCCTGACCGCGTCGCTGGCCCTGCTCACCACCGCCTGTACCGGCCAGTCCACCTCGGGCGCGACGGACGACGCGTCGAAGGACACGACGATCAACTTCTGGCACGCCTGGAGCGCGCCGAACGAGGTGAAGGCGGTCAGGTCGCTGGTCGCCGGCTTCGAGAAGGCGCACCCCCACATCCACGTGAACGTCGTCGGCAACATGACCGACGACAAGATCAACCAGGCGCTGCGCTCCGGCGGCGGCAAGGCCCCGGACGTGATCTCCTCGTTCACCACCAACAACGTGGGCAAGTTCTGCTCCTCGGGCGCGCTGGTAAATCTGAACCCCTTCTTCGAGAGGTCGGGCATCGACCCGGAGAGGACGTTCCCGAAACCGATGAACGAGTACACCCGCTTCGAGGGGAACCGCTGCACGGTCCCGCTCCTCGGTGACGCGTACGGGCTCTACTACAACAAGACGGCGTTCAAGAAGGCGGGCATCGCGAACCCGCCCAGGACGTGGTCCGAATTCACGGCGGACGCCAGGAAGCTGACCATCGCCCAGGGCGACGGCTACGAACAGCTCGGCTTCATGCCGGACTACCACGGCTGGGAATCCACCACCGAGCACTACTTCGCGCAGTTCTCGCCGACCTACTTCGACGAGAACGGCAAGTCGAACCTCGCCAGGGACCCGGCCTTCGAAAAGGGCTTCACCCTCCAGAAGAAGCTCGTGGACGAACTCGGCGGATTCCGGAAGCTGGAGAGGTTCCGGGCGACGCTCGGCGACGAGTGGGGCCCCAAGCACCCCTTCCACACCGGCCAGGTGGCCATGCAGCTCGACGGCGAGTGGCGGCTCGGGATGGCCGAGGAGGCCAAGCCGGAGTTCGAGGTCGGTGTCGCCCCGCTGCCCGTACCGGACGACCAGGTCGCGCAGTACGGCAAGGGCTACATCACCGGCACCATCGCGGGCATCGCCGCCACCAGCCACAAGCAGAACGCGGCCTGGGAACTGGTGAAGTACATGACCACCGACACGGACGCGGTGGTCGGCTTCGCCAACGGCATCCACAACGTGCCCTCCACGCTGGAGGCGCTGAAGTCACCGAAGCTGAAGTACGACCCGCGTTTCAAGACGTTCCTGGACATCGCCGCAAACCCGAACTCCACCACGACGCCCGCCTCTGTCAACGGCGGTGTGTACCTGGTGACGATCCAGCAGTTCGGCTACGACTACGAGAGCGGCAGGGTCACCGATCTGAAGGCCGGGCTGAAGAAGACGGCCGCGCAGATCGACACGGACATCGCGCAGGCGAAGTAACCCATGGGTACGGTCACTCTGGCATCGAAGCGCCGCCGGGCGGCCTTTCGGACACTCGCCTTCATGTCGCCCTGGCTGATCGGCTTCGCGGTCTTCTTCGCGTACCCGCTGATCTCGACGGCCTATTTCTCCTTCATGCACTACGACGGCTTCAGACCGCCGGTGTGGAGCGGCGGGAGGAACTGGACCTACGTCTTCGAGCACTACCCGCTCTTCTGGCCCGCCCTGCGCAACACCCTGTGGCTGGTCGTGATCACGGTGTCCCTCCGGGTGGTCTTCGGACTCGGCATCGGCCTGCTCATCACCAGGATCAAGACGGGTACGGGCGTCTTCCGCACCCTGTTCTACCTGCCGTACCTGGCCCCGCCGGTCGCGGCGACCATGGCCTTCGCCTTCCTGCTCAACCCCGGTACGGGCCCGGTCGACTCGATCCTGGAGAAGGCGGGGATACCGGCGCCGGGCTGGTTCAACGACCCCACCTGGTCCAAGCCGGCCCTGACGCTGCTGGCGCTGTGGGGCATCGGCGACCTGATGGTCATCTTCATGGCCGCGCTGCTGGACGTACCGACGGAGCAGTACGAGGCGGCGGAGCTGGACGGCGCCTCGGCATGGCAGCGCTTCCGGTACGTCACGCTCCCGAACATCTCCCCCATCGTGATGTTCGCCGTCGTCACCGGCGTGATCCAGACCATGCAGTACTACACCCAGCCGCTGATCGCGGGGAAGGTCGCCTCGGGCGTGATCCAGGGCGCGGGCACCCAGTTCGAGCCCGGCTACCCGGACCGGTCCACGCTCACCCTCCCCCAGCTCGTCTACAACCTCGGCTTCCAGCGCTTCGACTACGGCTCGGCGTGTGTCGTCGCCCTCGTGCTCTTCGCCCTGTCGATGGCGTTCACCGCACTGCTGATGCGGCGCCGGGGCGGTCTCATCCAGGCAGGTGACTGACCATGACCCGCGTACTGGACAAGCCGGTGAGACCGGCACCCCCGGTGTCGTACGGCGCCGAGCGCACGGCCCGCCGCCGCGCCCTGCTGGAGTGGATCGCGGTCCACTCCCTGGGCGTCGCCGCCGCGCTGTTCTTCACACTCCCCTTCGTGTTCGTGTTGCTGACCTCGCTGATGAGCGACAGCCAGGCGCTCAGCCGGGATCTCGTCCCGCACACCTGGGAGTGGGGCAACTACCGGAAGGTCCTCGGCACGCCCGGTTTCCTGACCTGGTGGAAGAACACGCTGATCTACGCCGGCCTCGGCACCGTCCTGACGGTGGTGTCCTCGATCCCGGTGGCGTACGCGCTCGCCAAGTTCCGTTTCCGGGGCCGCGCTCTGTCGCTCATGCTGGTGATCTCGATGATGATGCTGCCCCCGCAGGTGATCATCATCCCGATGTACCTGTTCTGGGCGAAGCAGCTGGACCTGTCCGGCACCCTGTGGCCGCTGATCATCCCGATGGCGTTCGGCGACGCGTTCTCCATCTTCCTGCTGCGCCAGTTCCTGATGACGATCCCGGACGAGTACCTGGACGCGGCGCGCGTCGACGGCTGCGGAGACCTGCGCACCCTTCTGCGGGTCGTCCTCCCCATGGCCAGGCCCGGCATCGCCGCCGTGGCCCTCTTCCAGTTCTTCTACGCCTGGAACGACTACTTCGGCCCGCAGATCTACGCGTCCGAGAACGCCGGCGCCTGGACCCTGAGTTACGGCCTGGAGTCCTTCAAGGGCGCCCACCACACCGACTGGAATCTCACCATGGCCGCGACCGTGCTGGTCATGGCCCCCGTGATCCTCGTGTTCTTCTTCGCCCAGAAGGCGTTCGTCGAGGGCGTCACGCTCACCGGAGTGAAGGGTTAACCCTGTATGAAACTCACCGTGGTCGGCGGCGGCTCGACCTACACCCCCGAACTCATCGACGGCTTCGCCCGCCTCAGGGACACCCTGCCCATCGAGGAACTGGTCCTCGTGGACCCGGCCGCCGAACGCCTGGACCTGGTGGGCGGCCTGGCCCGCCGTATCTTCGCCAAGCTGGGCCACGACGGCCGGATCGTCACGACCGGCGACCTGGACGCGGGAGTCGAGGGCGCCGACGCCGTGCTGCTCCAGCTGCGCGTCGGCGGACAGGCGGCCCGTCAGCGGGACGAGACCTGGCCGCTGGAGTGCGGCTGCGTCGGCCAGGAGACCACCGGCGCGGGCGGCCTGGCCAAGGCGCTGCGCACGGTCCCGGTGGTCCTGGACATCGCCGAGCGCGTCCGCCGTACCAACCCGCGCGCCTGGATCATCGACTTCACCAACCCGGTCGGCATCGTCACCCGGGCCCTGCTGCAGGCCGGGCACCGGGCGGTGGGCCTGTGCAACGTGGCGATCGGCTTCCAGCGCAAGTTCGCCGGCCTGCTGGGCGTGGCCCCGGCGGACCTCCATCTCGCCCACGTCGGCCTCAACCACCTCACCTGGGAGACGGGCGTACGGCTGGGCGGCCCTGAAGGCCGGAACGTCCTGCCCGAGCTGCTCGCCGAGCACGGCGACGCGATCGCCGACGACCTCCGTCTGCCCCGCCCCCTCCTGGACCGCCTGGGTGTGGTCCCCTCCTACTACCTGCGCTACTACTACGCCCACGACGAGGTCGTACGCGAACTGCGCACCAAGCCCTCGCGGGCCGCCGAAGTGGCGGCCATGGAGATCGAGTTGCTGAGGATGTACGGCGATCCGTCCCTGGACGAGAAACCGGCGCTGCTCGCCAAGCGGGGCGGCGCCTACTACTCGGAGGCGGCCGTGGACCTCGCGGCGGCCCTGCTGGGAAACCAGAACGGCGGGCCCGCAGGATCCTCGGCCGAGGGCGGGGGTGGGCGGCGGGCGGGCGGTGGCAGCCCTTACCAGGTGGTGAACACGCTCAACCAGGGCACGCTGCCCTTCCTCCCCGACGACGCGGTGATCGAGGTGCAGGCGGCGGTCGGTCCGACGGGCCCCGCGCCGCTGCCGGTCCCCGGCCTGGACCCCCTGTTCGCGGGCCTCGTCGCCCACGTGACCGTGTACGAGGACCTGGCCCTGGAGGCGGCGCTGCGCGGCGGCCGGGACCGGGTCTTCCGCGCCCTCCTCGCCCACCCCCTGATCGGGCAGTACGAGTACGCCGAGACCCTCACCGACCAGTTGATCGCACACAACCGGGAGCACCTGGCGTGGGCCTGACCGCACCTGAGACCACGCGTGTCCTCGCCATCGACGCGGGCAACAGCAAGACCGACGTGGCCGTGGTCACCGGCACCGGGGAGGTCCTGGCCACGGCCCGCGGCGGTGGCTTCCGCCCGCCCGCGGTGGGCGTGGCGGCGGCGATCGACGCGCTGGCCGAACCCGTCGCGCGGGCCTTCGCCGACGCGGACGTGACGTCCGTCGCCCATGTCTCGGCCTGCCTGGCCAACGCCGACCTGCCGGTGGAGGAGGAGCGGTTGGCGACCGCTGTGCGGGCGCGCGCCTGGGGGGCGTCGGTGGAGGTCCGCAACGACACGTTCGCAATCCTCCGCGCGGGCGTGGCCGAGCCTCGCGGTGTCGCGGTCGTCTGCGGCGCGGGCATCAACTGCGTCGGCATGCGCCCCGACGGCCGCACCGCCCGCTTCCCGGCGATCGGCCGTATCTCCGGGGACTGGGGCGGGGGCTGGGGCCTGGCCGAGGAGGCCCTCTGGTACGCCGCCCGCGCGGAGGACGGCCGGGGCGAGCCGACGGCCCTGTCCCGCGCCCTGCCCGCGCACTTCGGGCTGCCGACCATGCACGCCCTCATCGAGGCCCTGCACCTGGAGCACATCGAGCACGACCGCCGCCACGAACTGACCCCGGTCCTCTTCGCGACGGCCGCCGCCGGCGACGCGGTGGCCGGCGCCCTCGTCGCCCGGCTCGCGGAAGAGGTCGCGGTGATGGCCACGGTGGCCCTGACCCGCCTGGACCTCCTCGGCGAGGAGACACCGGTGCTGCTCGGCGGCAGCGTCCTGACGGCCGGTCACCCCCAACTGAACGACACCATCCGCGATCTGCTGTCCGCCCGCGCGCCCAAGGCGTACGTCCAGGTGGTCGCCGCGAGCCCGGTGCTGGGCGCGGTGCTGTTGGGCCTGGACCGGCTGGGGGCGGGAGCCCGGGCGCGGGAACGGGCGCGGGGGTACTGGGAGCCGGGGAAGGCGTGACCTCCTCGCCGGAACCGATCCGGTGTACCCGGCGTGTTCCTCAGCAGGGGGTGGTGCGCCGAGCGGCACGCGCCCTCGGGCACGCGGCGATCCGATCAAGATCCAGTGAAGGCCGGTGCGGATGTCGGTCCGGGCGGTGATACTGGGCGGCGAACGGATGACCCTGGGGGAGGTCGAGTGACACACCCGCCGAAGAGCAGCGCGGCGCCACCGGTGGCGGGACCCGCCATGCCCGCCGCCGCTCCTGGCATCCCCCCGCAGCCCGGTCCGCCGGCGCCCCTGGTCCCGTCCGCGCCCCCCGCCCCGCCCGCCCGTCGTACCGCGTTCGCCGAAGGTGTCGAGCGGGTGCGCGCCGCCGCGACCACCGAGCCCGGGCGGCTGCGGATCATCGGGGCCCTGCTCGCCCTGCTGGTCCTCGCGTTCGGCGTGGTCACCGCCTGGCAGACCAGCGAGCGGGCGGCCGCCGCCGACGACGTGCTGCACCGGAGCCAGCCGCTCAGTTCCGGCGCGGCCGGCATCTACCGCTCGCTGGCGGATGCCAACACGGCGGCGTCGAGCGGGTTCCTCGCGGGCGGCCAGGAGACCGCCGCCTCCCGGGACCGGTACGAGAAGGACGTCCGCGGTGCCGCCGCGGGGCTCGTGACCGCCGCCACCAACGCCGAGCCCGGCTCGGCCTCCGAGGCGGCCATCACCAGGCTGAACCGGCTGCTGCCCGAGTACAAGGGCCTCATCGAGCGGGCCCGGACCTACAACCGGCAGGGCTACCCGGTGGGCGGCGCCTATCTGCGGTACGCCAACGAGAAGATGCAGAAGGAGATGCTCCCGGCGGCGGAGGACCTCTACACGAAGGAGAACCAGCGGCTCGACGCCGACTACGCGGACGCCACCCCCTACCCCTGGGTCGCCATCGCGCTCGGTGTGCTCGCGCTCGCCGCGCTCGGCTGGGCCCAGCACCGCACGTACCGGCGCACCAACCGCCTCCTCAACCACGGCCTGGTCGCCGGCACCGCCGCCACCACGGTCCTACTGCTGTGGCTGGTCGTCGGGCACATGGTCGCCCGGTCCAACCTCGACGGCTCCTACGACCACGGCATCCGCTCGCTCAGCGTCCTGCACGACGCCCGCATCGCCTCCCTGAAGGCGCGCGGGAACGAGAACCTGAGCCTGGTGGCGCGCGGCGCCGAGACCATCACGGTCGGCGGAAAGCCGTACGACGCCTACTACTACGACTTCGACAAGGACATGGCCGTGCTCGGCAAGGGGCTGACCGTGGCCGGCCGGCTCGCCGACGACCAGGCCGGCACCACGCCGGTGAAGGCGGCCGAGGGCAACATGGCGGTGTGGAAACAGCGCCACGCCTCGGCCCGCACCGAGGACGAGAACGGCAACTACCAGCAGGCGCTGGACAAGGTGATCGGTGCCAAGGGCGCGACCGGTGAGTGCTTCGACAGCGTGGACGCCAACATCGCCCGGGCCATCGACCACGAACAGACCGAGTTCCAGCAGGCCGCCGGGGACGGGCGGGACGCCATGACCGGGTTGCCGGTGGGCGCAGCCGTCCTCGCGCTGCTGGGCGCGGCCGGTGCCGTGGCCGGCATCGGGCGCAGGCTTTCGGAGTACCGGTGACAGGGGGCAAGGCGATGTACGCGGCACGTGCACGGGCCTCCCTGCGGGGCTGGGGCGGGGTCGGCGCGATGGCGGTGCTGTGCGCGCTGGCGCTGGCGTTCGTCCTGTTGCTGCCCCGCACCCAGGCACCGCATGAGGGCAGGCCGGCCGGGCAGAAGGTGGTCACCGGCAGCCAGGCCCGCGCCGACGGCTGCAAGGACTCCGAGGCGCAGAAGCAGACCCTCGCCCCGTCCGGCGCGGACGGCCCGACGATCGACGCCATCAAGGCGCGTACCGGCGCCAAGCGCAAGCTGATCGTCGGCGTCGACCAGAACGGCTACCACTGGGGCTACCGCGACCCGAACACCGAGGGCGCGGAGCTGGAGGGCTTCGACATCGACCTGGTGCACAAGATCGCGCAGGACATCCTCGGCGATCCGGACGCCGTGCAGTTCAAGGCGATCCCGACCAGCCAGCGCATACCGGCGATCCAGGACGGCCGCGTGGACATGGTCGTGCGGACGATGACGATCACCTGCGACCGGCTGTCGCAGGTGGCCTTCTCCGCCCCCTACTTCAAGACCGGGCAGCAGGTGCTCGCGCCCAAGTCGGCCGCCGTCACGGGCTACGACGACTCGCTCGCGCACAAGAAGGTCTGCACGGCGGCCGGTTCGACCGCGTACACCAAGCTGGACGCCGACAGGAGGACCGGTGAGCTGCCCGCCTCCACCGACATCTCCACCACCGTCCCGAACCAGCTCGACTGCCTGGTCCGGCTGCAACTCGGCGAGGTGGACGCGGTGGTGACCGACGGCGCGCTCGCCGCGAGCCAGGCCGCGCAGGACCCGACCGTCGAGCTCAAGGGCGAGGCGTTCACGACCGAGTACTACGGCGTGGCGATGAAGAAGGACGCCGCCGATCTGGTGCGCCGGGTCAATCACATTCTGGTGGACTACCGCGCGCACGGCTGGCAGGCGTCGTACGACAAGTGGCTGTCGGCGACACTGGGGAAGGACTCTGCGGCGTCCGAGCCGCCCGCGACGCGGTATCTGCGCAGCAGCTGACCTACAGCCGAACGGAACACACAGCAGCGAGAGGTGATCGATGGGCGTCACGGACCCCGCCGGGCCGGTGATGGACCGGGACGAGGTGGACCGTGCGCTGGCGCGGCTCGGCCAGGAGCACGAGGCGATCGAGACCTCGCTGCTGGCCCTGCAGGACCACGCGGGCCGCAGACTCCTCGAGGGCGCCGAACTGACCGGCGTCACCCGGGAACGCTGGCAGGCCACGGAGGCGCGGATCACCCGGTTGTGGGGGTACTTCGACGCCTACGCGGCCGCGCTGCGGGGTGCCCGCGAGATCCGCTCCCGGCGCCGCTGGTCCAGCCGCGAGGACCTGGTCGAGCTGACCGAGCTGCTGCGCGGCGAGTCCGTCACGGTCGCCGGGAACGGCAGGCTGAGCGAGACGTTCTCGCTGACCACCCTGGTGGACCGGATGAACGAGCTGTACGCGACGAGCCTGGACCTGGTCGTCGCCGCCGACGCCGTCTGGTCGGCGCTGCCCGCGCGGATCGATTTACTCGCCGCGGAACTCCAGCGCACCCGCAAGCTCGCCCACTCCGTCGGCGTCCGGCCGGGCGAGCACCCGGCCGGTGACGACCTGGAGCGGATCACCCGCACGCTGACCAGGCTGCGGGAGGACGTCGTCTCCGACCCGCTCGCCTTCTGGGTGCCGGCCGAGGGCAGTTCGGCGCCCGGCGGCGGCCGCCCGGACACCACGGTGTACGACCGTGAGGCGCGCGCCCTGGAGGACGTACGGCGGGAGATCGACGCCGTGCTCACGGTCCGGCAGGACGCGGAGGCGCGGCTGATCCGGCTGCGGGACGTGCTCTCGCGCGCCGACCGCACCCTGGCGGAGGCCCGCACGGCGCGCGGCGAGGTGCTGGCGAAGATCGCCGCCACCGAGGTGCCCGTCGTCAGCGGCCCGCCGACCGCGTTGCAGGAGCAGCTGGCGGCCGCCGCCGAGTACCGGCGGCAGGCGCAGTGGCACCGGCTCTCCCCGCTCCTGGAGTCCCTGGAGCAGAAGGCGGAGGACGAACTGCTGCGTGCCCGCGAGTCGTTGACGGCCGTCACCGCGCCGCTCGCGGTCCGTGCCGAGCTGCGCGGCCGGCTCGACGCCTACAAGGCCAAGGTCGCCCGGCACGGCCTCGCCGGGGACCCGCTGCTCATCGAGCGGTACGACGCGGCCCGGCGGATGCTGTGGAGCGCGCCCTGCGATCTGCGCGTGGCGGAACAGGCCGTGCTGCGCTACCAGCAGTTGGCGGCCGAGCTGCTCGGCAGCGCGAGCGCGCCCCAGGACCGTGAGGGGGACCAGTCATGAGCCAGCCGGGGCAGAGCTGTCAGCGGCCGGGCTGCGAGGGGACGTACGAGGACGTCGGCGGCGGCGAGCTGTACTGCGACACCTGCGGCCTCGCACCGGTCGTCTCCGCGACCGGCATGGTCGGCTCGCCGCCCACCGGGATCACCAAGGGTTCGGCGGACAGCGGCAGTTCACGCAGTTCGCGCAGCTCCCGTACCTCCTCCCAGTCGTCGAAGTCGCGCCGGTCGGTGTCCGGGCGGCTCTCCCGGTCCCTGTCGGGCAAGCCCACCGGCCGTTCGGTGTCGGTGCGCAGCTCCGGTTCGTCCTCGGGGACGTCGACGCGCGGGCGGCTGGGCGCCGGGCTGGTGAGCGTGCCGCAGGTGCCCCGGCCGGACCCGCGCGCGATGGTGCTCCGGAACCCGGAGGTGCCCGAGCGGAAGCGGTTCTGCTCGCGGTCGGACTGCGGGGCTCCGGTCGGCCGGGCCCGGGGGGATCGCCCCGGGCGCACGGAGGGCTTCTGCACCAAGTGCGGTCACCCGTACTCCTTCGTGCCGAAGCTGAAGGGCGGGGACATCGTGCACGGCCAGTACGAGGTCGTGGGCTGTCTCGCGCACGGCGGGCTCGGCTGGATCTACCTCGCCGTGGACCGGGCCGTCTCCGACCGGTGGGTGGTGCTCAAGGGCCTGCTGGACACCGGCGACCAGGACGCGATGGCCGCCGCCATCTCCGAGCGGCGGTTCCTCGCGGAGATCGAGCACGCCAACATCGTGCGGATCTACAACTTCGTCGAGCACCTCGACCAGCGCACCGGCTCCCTCGACGGCTACATCGTCATGGAGTACGTCGGCGGAAAGTCACTGAAGGAGATCGCCAACTCCCGCCGCACCTCCGACGGGAGGCGCGACCCGCTGCCGGTGGAGCAGGCCTGCGCCTACGGCATCGAGGCGCTGGAGGCGCTCGGCCATCTGCACAGCCGCAACGTGCTGTACTGCGACTTCAAGGTCGACAACGCCATCCAGACCGAGGACCAGCTGAAGCTGATCGACATGGGCGCGGTGCGCCGCATGGACGACGACGAGTCGGCGATCTACGGCACGGTCGGCTACCAGGCGCCGGAGGTCGCGGAGATCGGCCCGTCGGTGGCGAGCGACCTGTACACGGTGGGCCGTACCCTCGCCGTCCTCACCTTCGACTTCCAGGGCTACACCAACGTCTTCGTGGACTCCCTGCCCGACCCGGACACCATCGAGGTCTTCCGCCGTTACGAATCCTTCTACCGGCTGCTGGTCCGCGCCACCGACCCCGACCCGGCCCGCCGGTTCGCCTCCGCGCAGGAGATGTCCGAGCAGCTGACCGGTGTGCTGCGCGAGGTCGTCTCGATGCAGACCGGGCAGGCACGGCCCGCGCTGTCGACCCTGTTCGGGCCCGAGGTGAAGGTCACCGACACGGAGTTGTTCCCGCGCCTGGACGGCGATGTCTCCCGGCTGGGGGCCCGGTCGGTACGGAACGCCGAGCCCGGTCCCGCGCTGCCCCCGCCGGCCCTCGTCAGGCCCGTCGAGACCCCGGCCGCCGCGCTCGCCCTGCCGGTCCCGCTCGTCGACCCGAACGACCCCAACGCCGGTTTCCTGGCGGGGCTCATGGCCTCCGCGCCGGCCGAGTTGATCAGCGCGCTGGACGCGGCGCCCGCGCCGACCGTGGAGACCCGGATCCGGCAGATCCGCGCCCGGCTGGAGAGCGGCGACCACCAGGCCGCGCTGATGTCTCTCGCCAAGCTGGACGAGGAACGGCCCGACGACTGGCGGGTGGTCTGGTACCGGGGTGTGGCCGCCCTGGTCACCGGCGACTTCGAGAGCGCCGCGCTCGCCTTCGACGCGATCTACGACGCCTTCCCCGGCGAGGCCGCGCCCAAGCTGGCGCTCGCCCTGTGCGCGGAGGTGCTGGGCCAGCTGGACAACGCCGCCGAGTACTACCGCCTGGTGTGGGCGACCGACCCGGGCTATGTGAGCGCGGCGTTCGGTCTGGCCCGGGTGCAGCTCGCGGCCGGGGACCGGCGCGGCGCCGTGACGACGCTGGAGTCGGTGCCGGAGTCCTCCATCCACTACACGGCCGCCCGGGTCGCCGCCGTCCGGGCGCGGCTCAGACAGCGCACGGCGAGCGCCGGTGACGTACCGTTCCTGGACGACCTGACCGCCGCCGCAGGGCAGGTCGAGGCGCTGCGGGCGTACGGTCTCGACCCGGCGCGCCGCGAGCTGTTGTCGGCGGAGGTGCTCGGCGGTGCGCTGGACTGGATACTCTCCGGAGGGCAGGGCACCGCCCCGCCGGCCGCCGGCGGACGGGTGCTGCTGGGCAGCGCGCTGGACGAGCGGGGCCTCCGCTTCGGCCTGGAACGCGCCTACCGCACGCTGGCCCGGCTGGCGCCCGGCGGCGAGGAGAGGATCGAGCTGGTGGAACGGGCCAACCGTTACCGCCCCCGGACGTGGGTGTAGTTGATGTCGCAGATGCCCCAGCAGGCCGCACTGTCGAAGTGCCCGAGCTGCGCGGAGCCCGTCGAGTCGGGTGACCTCTTCTGCGGAGCGTGCGGTTACGACCTAACGGTGGTCCCCGCCCCGCCGCAGGACCATCCGACCCTCACCATGACCGGCTCCCCCGCGCCCGGGGACGGCGTGGAGTGGCCGGCCCCCGAGCCGCCCGGCTCCGGAAGCACCCCGCCCGCGGTGCATCTGCCGGTCGACCTGCCCGGCACGGACTCCGGCGGCAGGCCCCTGCACGCCGAGGAACCGGCCGCGCCCGGGGTCCGCTTCGACCGGCCCGCGGAGCCCGACGAGTACCCGCTGCAGGCGCCGGACCCGCGCGCGGCCGCCGACGTCGCCGCTACGGCCGCACCGGCCGGGCCGGCCGCCGATCCGGTCCAGGTCTGCGTGGCCTGCCGGGCGGGCCGGGTGGACAGCGACGGCTACTGCGAGAACTGCGGGCACGCCCAGCCCCGCGAACGCGACCACATGGAGCGGGAGTCGGGTCCGGTCGCCGCCGTCAGCGACCGGGGCCTGCGCCACCACCGCAACGAGGACGCCTTCGCCGTCGGCCACACCACGCTGCCCGACGGCACGTCCGCCGCCCTGGCCGTCGTCTGCGACGGCGTCTCCTCGGCGACCCGCCCCGACGACGCCTCCATGGCCGCCTCCCAGGCGGCCGGGGACACCCTGCTGGCCGCCCTGCCGCGGGGCACCCATCCGCAGCAGGCCATGCACGAGGCGATCGTCGCCGCCTCGCAGGCCGTCAACGCGCTCGCCGAGGAACCCGCCACGGCACGCGAGCAGGCCCCGCACCAGAACGCCCCGGCCTGCACGATCGTCGGCGCGATCGTCACCGACGGGCTGCTCGTCGTCGGCTGGGTCGGCGACAGCCGCGTCTACTGGGTGCCCGCCGACCGCGGCGCGCCCCCGGCCCGGCTGACCGAGGACGACTCCTGGGCCGCGCAGATGGTCGCCGCCGGGCTGATGAGCGAGGCCGAGGCGTACGCCGACGAACGCGCCCACGCGATCACCGGCTGGCTCGGCGCGGACGCCTACGAACTGGAGCCGCACACCGCTTCCTTCAAGCCGGACAGGCCCGGTGTCGTGGTGGTGTGCACCGACGGCCTGTGGAACTACGCCGAGACGGCCGAGGAGATGTGCGAGGTCGTACCCGCGGACGCGGTGACGCGTCCGCTGCACAGCGCCCGCGTGCTGGTCGGTCACGCCCTGGACGGCGGGGGCCACGACAACGTAACAGTGGCGGTCCTGCCGTTCCCGGCGCCGCCGCAGGGGGCAGTATCGGCCTGAGGCCGTACAAGACGGCATACCGAACGCCTTGCCAGAACGTCTGGTGGACGGGGAAGCCGCGGCGGGCCGGTGGGGACCGGTCCGTCCACACTCATCGCCTCGCGTCAGCGGGGCGCGCCAAGGGGGAGTCGATCAAGCATGGCCAATTTCGCGAAGCCGGACGTGCCGCGGTTCTCGGTGGACGTCTACCAGAACGAGTACCTGCCCGAGGGCGGCCGCGAGGTCAACGCCATCGTCACGGTGACGGCGACGGGCGGCGGCGCCGTCGCCCCGTCCGTGTACACACCGGGGCAGCGGCCGTCCGCCGCCGTGGCGCTCATGGTCGACTGCTCGGGTTCCATGGACTACCCGCCGACCAAGATGCGCAACGCCCGGGACGCCACGGCCGCCGCGATCGACACCCTGCGCGACGGCACCCACTTCGCGGTGATCGGCGGCACGCACGTGGCCGCGGAGGTCTACCCGGGCGGGGGGCGGCTCGCGGTCGCCGACGCCACCACCCGCGAGCAGGCCAGGCACGCGCTGCGCCGGCTCAGCGCGGGCGGGGGTACGGCCATCGGTACCTGGCTGCGGCTCGCCGACCGGCTGCTGTCCTCGGCGGACGTCACCATCCGGCACGGCATCCTGCTCACCGACGGCCGCAACGAGCACGAGTCGCCGCAGGACCTGAGGGCCACGCTGGACGCGTGCGCGGGACGGTTCACCTGTGACGCCCGGGGCGTGGGCACCGACTGGGAAGTGAAAGAAGTCACAGGGATCGCCTCCGCGCTGCTCGGCACCGCCGACATCGTCGCCGACCCGGCCGGCCTGGCCGCGGACTTCACGCGGATGATGGAGTCGGCGATGGGCAAGGAGGTCGCCGACGTCACCCTCCGGGTGTGGACGCCGGTCGGAGCCACCATCAAGTTCGTCAAGCAAGTCGCCCCCACCGTCGAGGACTTGACCGGCCGGCGCACCGAGGCCGGGCCGCGCGCCGGGGACTACCCCACCGGGTCCTGGGGCGACGAGTCCCGCGACTACCACCTGTGTGTGGAGGTTCCGCCGGCCGGGCTCGGCCAGGAGATGCTCGCCGCCCGGGTCTTCCTGGTCGTTCCGCAAACGGACGGAACGGTACAGAACCTCGGCGCACAGGGGCTCGTACGGGCCGTGTGGACCGACGACATGACGTCCTCCACCTCGATCAGTCCCCAAGTCGCTCACTACACCGGGCAGGCCGAACTGGCCCAAGCCATCCAGCAAGGCCTCGACCTTCGCAAAGCGGGTGATTTCGATGGAGCAACCGCCAAACTGGGGCGCGCGGTTCAGCTCGCGAGCGCCTCGGGCAACGCCGATACTGCGAAACTGCTTGCGAAGGTGGTGGACGTGGTCGACGCCGCGACAGGTACTGTGCGGTTGAAGACGAAGGTCGCGGAGGCCGATGAGATGACTCTGGAGACCCGGTCCACAAAGACTGTTCGTGTAAAGAAGTGACCCTGGAAGCGATTGAGCGATCCAGCCGGACCCTTAGGAGAAGGGGAAGCACCGACATGCCGACCTGCCCGAACGGACACCAGTCGGGTTCCGACGACTGGTGCGAGGTCTGCGGTCACCGCATGGCCGGTGCCGTACCTCCGCCCCCTCCGCCGCCGCCCGCCGGTGGCTACGGCTTCCCGCCGCCGCAGGGCACCCAGCCCGGCGGCCGCCCGCAGGCGTCGGGCGCGCCCGAGCCGGAGCTGTGCCCGCAGTGCCGTACGCCCCGCGAGGGCGGCGCGCCGTTCTGCGAGGAGTGCCGGTGGAACTTCCTGACCAACACGGCCACCTCCTACACCCCGGCCGCCCCGCGCCCGCCGCAGCCCCGCTTCGAGCCGCCGAGCGCGACGTACGGCGGCGGTGACCCGTACGAGTACCAGGGCTCTCGGCCCTCGCAGGTGAACCGGCCCGCCGAGCCGATCCCGTCCTTCGGCAGCGAGCCGTCGGGCCCGACGCCGTTCGGCGGCGACCGCGGACCGTCCGGCCCGCCGGCCCCACCGGGCCCCGCGGCTCCCCCGGGCCCGTCCGGCTTCGGCGGCGACCGGCGTCCGCCGGGACCCCCACCGGGCTTCGGTCAGGGACCGGGTCCCGGTGGCCCGTCCGGCTTCGGCGGCGGCCAGGGACAGGGCCCCGGGTCCGGCGGCCCCTCCGGATTCGGGGGCAATCCCGGTCAGGGCCCCGGCTTCGGCGGGGGTCCGGGACAGGGTCCCGGTGGTCCCTCCGGTCCGCCGTCCTTCGGCCGTGAGCCGTCCGGTCCCGGTGGCCCCACTCCGCCCGGCCGGCCCCAGGGTCCCGGCGTGCCCGGTCCCTCCGGCTTCGGCGGCGATCCCTCGCGTCCGGTACCGCCGCCGCCCGGCCCGACCCCGCCCGCCGGTCCCGGCGGCGCCGCACAGGCGTTCCAGCAGTCGGGACCGTCCGCTCCGCCCGCCTTCCCGCAGGAGACCGGCCGGCCCCCGGCCGGCGGTCCCCCCTCCGGTGGCCCGTCCTTCGGTAACCCGTCCTTCGGTGGCGGTGACGACGACTGGGTGCTCTCCCCGCCGTCGTCCACCGGCCCGTCCGGACAGGGACCGGGCCAGGGACCCGGCGGCCAGGGCGGCGGGTACGGCTACCCGCAGCCCGGTGGCACACAGGCCCCGGCCGGCCCCGGCTTCCCGCAGGCGCCGCAGCACCCGGCCACCTGGACCGCGACCGTCAGCCCGGACCGCGAGTACTTCATGGCGATGATGCAGCGTTCCGGCCCCGAGGCAGCGGGACTGAACCTGCCCGCGTACTCGCCCGAGCAGCAGCGCACGCTCTCCGGCAACCAGGTCACCATCGGCCGCCGCCGGCACTCCACCGGCGACACCCCCGACATCGACCTGTCGGTGCCGCCGGAGGACCCGGGCGTCTCGCACCAGCACGCGGTGCTGGTCCAGCAGCCGGACGGCAGCTGGGCGGTCGTCGACCAGAACTCGACGAACGGCACCACGGTCAACGGCTCGGAAGAACCGATCCAGCCGTTCGTCCCGGTCCCGCTGCGGGACGGCGACCGGGTGCACGTGGGCGCCTGGACGACGATCACCATCCGCCGGGGCTGAGCACGCGGGGAAGGGCCTCGGGTGATCAGGGGAGGGGCCAGAGGTACGGCCCCTCCGGGTCGTCCAGCCACGCCCAGACGTGCTCACCGGCGACCGTGACGCCGTACCGTCCGCGATCGGGTTCGCCCTCGCGCTCCCACAGTGCGTAGGCCCCCTGCGGCTCGAGGGTGCCCCGGGCCAGGGCGCACAGGAAGCGGAACAGGTCCTGCTCGCGGGCCCGGCCCGGCAGCCCGGCCAGGGACACCTCTTCCGGCTCCGTCCGGCCTTCGCCGCGCAGCGGTACGAAGTAGGCGGCCGAGGGCAGGAAGCGGCCCTCGGCGTGCTCCGCGTCCCGCACGGTGAGGGCCAGCAGGCCGGTGGCCAGCGGAGTCAGGACGCGGGCGCCGGGGCGGCACTGGGCCAGCCAGGCGCGCGGCACCGTGGGCAGCGCGCAGGTGGCGATGATCCGGTCGAAGGGGGCGCGTTCGGGTACCCCGCGCGCCCCGTCGCCGGTGACGACGACCGGGTGGTACCCGGCCGCGGCCAGGTGCTGCCGGGCCGACTCGGTGATCTCCGGTTCCAGGTCGATGGTGGTGACGAGGTCGTCGTCGCCGAGCCGGTGGGCGAGCAGGGCCGCGTTGTAGCCGGTGCCGGCGCCCACCTCCAGCACCCGGTCGCCCTCCTCGACCCGCAGTGCGACCAGCATCCGCGCCATCAGGGAGGGCTGGCTGCTGGAGGACAGCAGCTCGCCGTCCCGCAGCCGGGTGGCCAGCGGCACGTCCGCGTAGGCACCGCGCGCCCAGCGTTCCCGGGCCTCCCGCTCGGGGCTCTCGCCCCAGCGGCGCTCGTAGCCGCCCCGCCCGGCGACGTAGTAGTACGGCACGAACAGATGCCGGGGCACCGTCGCGAACGCCTCCCGCCACACCGGCTCCCCCGCCCAGGCCCCGTCGGCGTCGATCTCCCGCACCAGCGCGGCCCGCGCCGCGGCGGCCAGGCCGTCGATCCCGGTGTCATGGGCACCCATGGCTCCACAGTAGGGCGAGCCGCCGGTCCCGGTCCGCTCCGGTCCTAAGTCTTGAGTCCTGGGTCACCCGGTCTGAGACCATGGACGGGTGAAAGAGATTCGGCGCGGCACGCTTCAGGAGCAGACCTTCTACGAGCAGGTCGGCGGGGAGGACACCTTCCGCCGGCTGGTCCACCGTTTCTACGAGGGAGTCGCCGGGGACCCGATCCTGAAGCCGATGTACCCGGAGGAGGACCTGGGGCCGGCCGAGGAGCGGCTGACCCTGTTCCTGATCCAGTACTGGGGCGGCCCCACCACCTACAGCGAGAACCGCGGCCATCCCCGGCTGCGCATGCGGCACGCCCCGTTCACGGTGGACCGGGCGGCGCACGACGCCTGGCTGAAGCACATGCGGGTGGCCGTCGACGAGCTCGGCCTGTCCGAGGAGCACGAGCGGACGCTGTGGAACTACCTGACCTACGCCGCCGCGTCGATGGTGAACACCCCGGACTGATCACGGCGGGGGCGAGCGCACGGCCCCGCTACCGGGGTTGATCAGGGTCGCCCGTTCCACCCTGCTGATCGTCGCGCTGCAGCTCGCGCTGCTCGCCGGGTACGCGCTGCTGCTCGTGGCCCGGCCGCTCAGCAGAACGCGCCGACGGGACCCGGCCGTCGCGGGCCCGCGGCGCCTCCCGCGCGCGATTCCGCACCGCCGACGAGACCCTCGGCACCACGATCGTCATCGTCACCCACGACCAGGCGGTCGCGAGCGAGGTCCGCGGCACGGTGGCCATCCGCGACGGCAGCCCCTCCACCGAGGCTGCGGCGCAGCCGGATCGACGCCACGACCGGCCATGGACGGTCGTCGCCCGCGAGTACGCCGTGCTCGACCGCGCGGGCCGCCTGCAACTCCTCGCCGAGTACCTCCGCGCCCCGGACATGCGCGAGCGCGTGGCTCTGGAGCTGGAGTCCGATCACACCGGGGTATGGCCGGACGACACGGAATGAGACGGCAGCGTGAACGGCGCTCAGCGCACGCTGACGCCGAGGGACCCGAGCCCGGCCCGCCGGACGGCGACGGACCCGTACGGCGTACGCAGCCTGAGCCACGCCCCCGAGGAGAACAGCCCGGTGTCGGCCGGCTCGGCCCCCGGCCGCAGGAAGCCCAGGGACTGCGCCGCGTGCACGGCCCGCACCGGAAGCCCGGTCCGCCCGATCTCCCGGGACCAGATGTCCCGTCCGATCCGGTCCAGCTCCGCACGGATACGCTCCTCGGGCGCCAGCTCCTCCGTACGCGACCGGAACTCGGTGACCGCCGCGGCGACGGCCGCCCGCAGCGCGTCCGGGCCCGGCAGCCCCGGCTCCGGCTGCCAGCCGCCGCGCGGCGGCAGCACACCGGCCCATGGCGGACCGGTGACCGCGCCCGGAACGGCGGCGACGGCCGCCCGCTCGTCCACCGACTCCAGGAACTCACCGGCGGAGACGGTGACGTCGAGGGTGACGTCGAGCCCGTCCTCGTACGGCTTCGCCAGCCGCACCGCGCGCACCGCCAGCACCTCGAAGGACGGCGGCCGCCCGAAGACGGCGAGTGCCGTGCCGGCCGCCTGCAGGCGCACCGCGGCTCCACGGTCGTAGTGGAGCAGCCGGGAGAGGAAGGCGGCGAGGTCCGCCGCCTCCGTCTCGTCGGCGAGGTGCAGCACCGTCATGCGGCGACGGCCTCCCCCTCGGTCGTGGAGTCCTCGGCCGCGTCCGTGTACTCCTCGAGGAACTCGCGCTCCTCCGCGGTGATCCGCCGCGGCCGCTGGGCCTCGAAGTCGAACGGGACGATCACGGTCGAGGCCCGGACATAGACCAGGTCGCCGTCCTTCACCTCGTAGGAGAGAGTGAAGGACGCGGCCCTGATCTCGGTGACCCACAGCTCGATGTCCACGGGCTCGTGCCGGTGGACGAGCTGTCGCTTGTAGTCGATCTCATGGCGCGCCACCACGGACCCCTGCTTGAACTCCTTGTCCGGGCGGAACAGGAAGTTGATACGGGCCTCCTCCAGGTAGCGGAGGAACACCACGTTGTTGACGTGGCCGTACGCGTCCATGTCCGCCCAGCGCAACGGGCAGCGGTAGATGTGGCGCAAGATCGATCAGCCCCGGGTCAGCTTCTTGTAGGTGGCGCGGTGCGGACGCGCGGCGTCCGGGCCGAGCCGCTCGATCTTGTTCTTCTCGTACGACTCGAAGTTGCCCTCGAACCAGAACCACTTCGACTCACCCTCGTAGGCGAGGATGTGCGTCGCGACCCGGTCGAGGAACCACCGGTCGTGGGAGACGACGACGGCGCAGCCGGGGAACTCCAGCAGGGCGTTCTCCAGGCTGGACAGCGTCTCGACGTCCAGGTCGTTGGTGGGCTCGTCGAGGAGCAGCAGGTTGCCGCCCTGCTTCAGGGTCAGCGCCAGGTTCAGCCGGTTGCGCTCACCGCCGGAGAGGACACCGGCCGGCTTCTGCTGGTCCGGGCCCTTGAAGCCGAAGGCGGAGACGTACGCCCGCGAGGGCATCTCGACCTGGCCGACGTTGATGTAGTCGAGCTCGTCGGAGACAACGGCCCACAGCGTCTTCTTCGGATCGATGTTGGCGCGGGTCTGGTCGACGTACGAGATCTTGACGGTCTCGCCGACCTTGATGCTGCCGGAGTCGGGCGTCTCCAGCCCCTGGATCATCTTGAAGAGCGTGGTCTTGCCGGCGCCGTTCGGGCCGATGACGCCGACGATGCCGTTACGCGGCAGGGTGAAGGAGAGATCCTCGATGAGGACCTTCTCCCCGAAGGCCTTGTTGAGCTTGTCGACCTCGACGACGACGCTGCCCAGGCGCGGCCCCGGCGGGATCTGGATCTCCTCGAAGTCCAGTTTCCGCATCTTGTCGGCCTCGGCGGCCATCTCCTCGTAGCGGGCCAGACGCGCCTTGGACTTGGCCTGCCGCCCCTTGGCGTTGGAGCGCACCCACTCGAGCTCTTCCTTGAGGCGCTTCTGCCGCTTGGCGTCCTTCGCGCCCTCGACCTTGAGGCGGGCGGCCTTGGTCTCCAGGTACTTCGAGTAGTTGCCCTCGTACCCGTGCAGACGGCCGCGGTCGACCTCGCAGATCCACCCGGCGACGTTGTCCAGGAAGTACCGGTCGTGGGTCACGGCGACGACGGTGCCCTCGTACTTGGCGAGGTGCTGCTCCAGCCAGTTCACCGACTCGGCGTCGAGGTGGTTGGTGGGCTCGTCGAGGAGCAGCAGGTCGGGGGCCTCCAGCAGCAGCTTGCAGAGGGCCACGCGGCGCTTCTCACCACCGGAGAGGTTGGCGACCGGCCAGTCGCCGGGCGGGCAGCCGAGCGCGTCCATGGCCTGCTCGAGCTGGGCGTCCAGATCCCACGCGTTGGCGTGGTCCAGCTCCTCCTGCAGCTTGCCCATCTCGTCGAGCAGGGCGTCGGAGTAGTCGGTGGCCATCAGCTCGGCGATCTCGTTGAACCGGTCGAGCTTGCCCTTGATCCCGGCGACGCCCTCCTGGACGTTCTCCAGGACCGTCTTCTCCTCGTTCAGCGGGGGCTCCTGCAGCAGGATGCCGACGCTGTAGCCGGGCGAGAGGAACGCGTCACCGTTCGAGGGCTGCTCCAGCCCCGCCATGATCTTCAGCACGGTCGACTTACCGGCACCGTTCGGACCGACGACGCCGATCTTGGCACCCGGCAGGAAGTTCAGGGTGACGTCGTCGAGGATCACCTTGTCGCCGTGCGCTTTGCGCGCCTTGCGCATGGTGTAAATGAACTCAGCCAAGAGAAACCGTCCGGCAACTTGAAATCTGGCAGTGGGCAGATACACCCCATCTTGCCTGACGGCTACCGCTGAGGAGAAACCCATGCGGTCAGACAGCTCTGACCTGGGGCTTCGCCGGTGGTGGCGGTGGCTCGCCGAGAGACGCCTGCCACAGCCGGCCGGACCCTCACCTGATGGTTGCGGGCGTGCCAGAAGACCTCCCCGGCGGCGGTGGCCCCCGGGGCAGGTAGCCGCATCGCCTTCGGCATTGGCCGCGATCTCGGCCAGCGCGGCAGCGTCGCGCGCACCGTTCGGGCCCGCCGGGGACGCGCCCGAGAACTTCGACACGCGGTCGACTCGCCGCTCGTCCGGTCGGGTCGGCCGGGCCCCGCCGGAATGCCGGGCGGCGGACTCGACAGCGACCGGCAGGTCCGCCGGCCGTCCGTCATCCGCTCGGAGGGCACCCCGGTGGTTGGAGACCAAGGGAGGGAAGCGATCCGGCAGTTGAGCACTGATCCGCCATGGGCGAAGATGAGCTCATGAGTCGCGGTTTACTTCGTATCAGTGGACTGGCGGTGCTGATCTCAGGCATCGCGCTGGGTGCTTGGGTGGTCTTCGGGTCCCCGCACTACTGGGAGGGCACCGCAGTGCTTGGGCGCATGGCACTCGGCCTGGGATCTGTGTTGATGATCAGTAGTTCGCCACGGCTCATCTTCACCGACGCCCCTCAGGACGGGCCCAGCGGCGATGGAGCGTGAAGCGCGTCGACGGTCATCATGGGCCGGGCTTCCGGCACCGCGGACCACTACCGGTCGGCCGGCGATCCTATTTTACTGCTCAGGGGGATTTCAGAAGACAACCCGCTCGACTCATAACGTGCGGAGCGGGATGCAGATGGCATGAATTAAAAGACGCTCTCCTCAACGTTTCCCATACGGCACATTCACTCATTTGCCGCGCATCTGGGGGAGAGGGAGCGGCGTTAGCCGAATATGACGAAAGCAGGGTTTCGTGGCTTGCCTCATCGCGGCGCGAGGAAGGATAATCTGCCTGCGAGCCGTGATGTGACAGCGAGAAAATATACTTACCCGCCCGGTGTGGCACTCCCAGCGCTTGACGTGCGTGGCACCTTGCGCGGGGACGGCGCGCGAGTCGAACTCCAGGCCACCGAGTCACTGCTCCGAGAGTTCCTCGCGCTGCTGGAGGCCGCCCAGGAGGAACTCAATCAGCGGTGGAACGGCCAGCAGAACTCCGGCTGTCGCGCGGACCGCGCGTGACGGGGCGGATCTCCATGAATTACGACTATGCGGATCCCTCGTTTGTGCCGCGTGACTGGTATTCCGACGCATACCCCTACAGGTCGGGTACCGGCTGGCACGGTAGTCCTGTAGACGCCCTGCACTCAGGGACTCCCCTGGTTCCCCCCGACTCGGGCTGGGACCCGGTCGAGGAACTCGCCTATCTCTTGCAGGAGGCTGTTCCAGCGGAGCAGGCGGCCACGGTCCCGCCACCTCGCAGCGATCCGTCACCCGGCGCCGACTTCGCCGACCCGATGGAGAACCTGGCACAGATCACCGGTCAGTTGCCGCCCATCCAACGCTCTTCCACCGGGCATCGGAAGAGCCGTGTCCGGAAACTCCGACTCAAGTGGTTGGAGGCCGGCAGCTTCCTCATCGTCGCATTCGTTGCCGTCATCGTGGCGATGGTCAGTGTCTTCGGTGGCATGGTGGCCTACGAACCTCTGCAGAACATCACGTCCAGTTCGAAGAGCGGCACGATTCCCTGGTGGCCTACTCTCGTGTATGGCCCCTGGATGGTGGCCTCTCTCTCCGTTCTGCGAAGTGCCCTGCATCAGCGCCGAGCCGTGCACTCATGGTTCATCGTTCTGCTGTTCTCCTCCGTCGCCATGATGCTGTGTGTGGCTCAGGCCGACAGGACCTTCACCGGTATCGCCGGAGCCGCCCTTCCCGCCTTCGCGTCACTGGCATGCTTCCAGCAGCTCGTCCGGCAGATCACACTGACCATGCCGCCGCGGCAGGACACGCCTCGCCATCGCCGGTAGCGTCAGGCACGATGCTTCTGCCCACGCACGCCGTTGCCTGCGCGTCGGTGACGTTCGAGTCCGGATCGTGCCGTAGGCACTCATGCAACTGAGCATGCCCATGGCCCGGCCTCAGTGTGAGGATGCTGTTGGTTGATTCGGGCCCTCGCGTGACGTCGGTTCCCAAGACCCGGTTGTGGTCTTGGGAGCCGACGTCGTTTGGGGAGGGTGTCGATGTCGATGCGGCCGACAGGGCTGGGGGAGACTCCGGCGGAGACAGTGCGGGTGGCGCGGGCGGCCTTCCCGCGACTGGAAGTACGCACTCGGGCCGGAACTGGCCGATGCGGGGTTCGACTATTCGGTGCTGTCGGAGTTCCGCGACCGGCTCATCGGAGCGGACGGAGGCCGGGGAGATCGTGGACGCCGTGCTGGCAGCGGCCCGGCGGGACCTGATCGCCGTCCGGGGCCGTGCGCGGACCGACTCCACCCATGTGCTGTCCGCGGTGCGTGATGTGAAGCAGCTGGGCGGAGCGGTCGCCGGAAAGTGAGTAGGCGGGGCGAGGCCAGCTGCACGACGCGTTGCCGGCGCAACCCCCGGGCGGAAACCCGCCCAGCTGGACGCCCCGACCTGGGGGTTTTCACCGGGGGCGCCCGGCTCGGTGCTCGTTGTGGGCTGTCATGGCGGGCCCGGAGCGGCCCGGTCAGCCGCCCGTCTGCTCCCGGTTGCGCAGCAGGACCAGGACCGCGCCGCCGATGACGACCAGGCCGATGGCCAGGCCCGCGATCAGCGGGGTGATCGCGGAGCCGCCGGTGGCGGCCAGGTCGGTGGTGTCCGTGGCGGCGCCGCCCACCGTGGCCGGACTGGGCTGGTTGTGGAGCTGGGTGGTCTCGGTCGTGATCGTGCCCTGCGTCTTGCAGTCCAGGACGCCGGTGAAGCGGTGGCTGAAACCGTTGGGGCCGGTGATCGTGAAGTCGTAGGCCTGGTCCTCCTGGAGCGGGACGGTCACCGTACGGGAGGCGCCCGCGGGGATCGTGTGCTCGGTGCCCATCAGCTCGAAGGTGAACGGCTTGTCGCCCTTGTTGGCCGCGATGATGTCCACCCCGCCCTTGGCGCAGTTCTCCCGCGCCGACACCGCCGGTATCGCGCCCTTGGCCGCCCAGGTGGCCGTCGCCGTCGCGGAGACCGTGGACTCGCTGGAGCCGGCCAGGATCTGGGTCTGGCTGCGGCTGTCGGAGGCGAAGGCGCGGCCCACCGGCACGGTGGTGGACGCCTGCAGGGTCAGCTGGGCCGTGCCGTCCGCCGCGTCCTCGGGGATGTCGAAGTAGAGGCGGCTTCCGTCCTTCGCCGAGGTGAGGACCTTGCCGGTCTTGTCGATGATGCGCACACCGCTGGTGGCCGCGCCCGCCGGCGGGGTCACCGTGACCGCGCCCGCGTTGGTGTGCACGGTCACCGGTCCCAGCAGGTCACCCGGCCGACCGGATACCGCGGGCGGGTCCAGGGTGAGCGAGGCCTGCGGCTCGCCGAGGTTCCGGGCGCTCTTCTCCAGATAGTCGGCGAGCTTCTCCGCCTGCGGGTCGACGGCTTCGACCTTCGCACCATCCGAGTACCGCCAGATGGCCACCTGGGTGCCGGCCGCCGCATCCTGTTCGGTGAGAGTGCCCACGCCCGCCTGCCGGGCGAGCGCGGCGAAATCGTTGACCTGGGGATAGGAGTTCTGCAGGATCCAGCGGATCTTGCCGGCGTCGTCGTTGGCGCCGAGCGAGGTGCCGCTCCAGGGCGTCTCCTGGTACCGGGCGTCGCGCTGGGTCGGGTTGTGCAGGTCGACACAGTACGTCTGCAGGGTGCCGCCGCCGTCCACGGACATCTCGAACAGTCCCGCGGACACGCGCTGATCGCCGCCGTCGGCGTGGATCACGGCCTGGCCGTAGGTCTTGAGACCGCTGATCGTGGCCGTCGCCCCGCCCTGGGTCTGCGGTGTCCCGTCGGCCACGGCCGTACCGGCGCCGGACAGCACACCGGCCGCCACGAGGCCGGACACCGCGGTGGTGGCGGCCAGGCGGGCCGCCCCGGTGGACCGGCAGAACCCAGAGAGCGCAGCAAGCACAGAATTCCCCTTCGAGCAGGACCAGTTGGACGTGGGGGACGGTCCCACCAGCAGAATCGGCAGCCCCAAGGGGCACGCCCGGCATCCTATGGATCAGGCGGAGCCTCACCCGCCGGTCGGATCATCTGATGGCCGATCCGATCCGCAATCGTTATCGGGGGGTCCGTTCGCGAGTTCGGCTTATCGACAAATCGTCGGTGCGCAAGGGGTGTTCGGCACGGATTCGCCGATAAGCCGCAGCGCGGAGCGGAAGGGTGGCGGTGGCCCGTCTGCCTGACGTCACGTCACCGCCACTGGCGCCACGCTCGGTTGTACCGGCTCACGGTCTGTGGTGTCCGTGGGCGGCCGCGGCGTCTCCCAGTCCGGCTCGGGCCGGGCGGCCGTCTGCGACGGCTCCGGTTTGGCCGCGCGGTGGAAGACCGCGGTGCCGCGTGACAGGTCGTGGCCGATCGCCACCGCGTCGATGTCGGCGGACGCCCACTGCTGCTGCCCGTCCCGCACTTCCGTGCGCACCTTCAACCGGCCCTGCACGACGACCGGCTGGCCCACCTCCACCGACGCGGCCACGTTGACCGCGAGCTGGCGGTTGGCCCACACCGTGAAGAAATTGGTGTGTCCGTCCGTCCAGGCGCTCTTCTCCCGATCCCAGTAACGGGCGGTCACCGCCAGCCGGAACCGGGCTGACGGACCCGCCGGCAGTTCGCGGTACACCGGCGGGGTCGCCACGTTGCCCACCACGCAGACGATGGTCTCGTTCATGTCCTCGCTCCCCCTCCCCCGGCCGGTCCCTTCCGGCCGGGCGGACACGCGTACGGGCCCTTCCCGTACGACTGCGTCTGCCGTGCGGGTGCGTACGACTGCCGCACGCACCCGCACGTCCGCCGACCGCCCGCAGGCCCCGCCGTCCCTCCGGCCGGAACCGCCGTGCGATCGCGTGGAGCCAGACTGCCTCCGCCGGGCCGGGCCCGCTGAACGCTGTGGACGGCCACCCCCGTGTGGAAAACCCCGCCACCTACACGAGTGACGCCACTCCCGGTACCGCCTCACCCCACGCCCAGAGCCCCCGTTCTCACCCCGTGCCGGAAGCCCTCGCCCTCACACCACCCCCGGAAGCCCTCACACCACCCCCGGAAGCCCTCGTTCTCACACCACCCCGGCCCCGGTCCGCACGACGCGCGCGTACTGCTCCCTCACCTCCCGGTACCGCAGCAGTTCCGACGCCACCGGATCGAGGACCCGGGCCCGGCCGCAGCTCGCGGCCGCCTCCCGCAGCCGCCGTTCCGCCTCCTGGCCGTAGCGCCGTGCGGGCCCCCGGGCCGCCATGCGGCAGCCCCACTCCACCAGCGGGCCGCCCACGATCCCGCACACCATCAGCAGCACCGGCACGCCCAGGTTGGGAGCCATGACACCGGCGATCTGGCCCACCAGCCACAAGCCGCCGACGATCTGCAGCAGCGTCATCCACGCCTGGACCAGTACCGCCACCGGCCACCAGCCCGGCCGGGGTGGACGGCCCGGCGGCAGCCCGGCCCGCGCCGCGAGGTCGTCCAGCGCCTCGGACAGCCCCTGGGAGCCGCGTACGGCCGCCTCACGCACCGCCTGCGCCCACGGCGCGGGCAGCCCGGCCGAGGCCCGGTCGGACACCGTACGGACCGCTTGTTCCACGCGCTGGCGGGCCGTGGCCTCCTCGTCCGCCAGGGCGCGCACCGGGGTGCGGCCCGTGGAGGGTTCGCCGCGGCCCTGGCACCAGCGCCACAGCCGCAGCCAAGGGGTGCCGCAGGCGCGGTTGGCGTTGCGCAGCCAGGCCCGCTCGGCCGCCTCACCCGCCGCGGTGGCGCCCACCGCGTCCGCGAGCCGTGCGGCGAACTCCTCGCGCGCGTCCTCACTGAGGCCGACACGCCGCCCGGTGGCGTAGACGGGCCGCAGCTCGGCGGCCGCGGAGTCCACGTCGGCCGCGACCCGGCGGGCCGCCGCGCCGCGCTCCGCCACGAACTGGCCGAGTGCCTCGCGCAGTTCGCCGATGCCCTCACCGGTGAGCGCGGACAGCGCGAGCACGGTGGCACCCGGTTCGCCGTGCTCGCCGAGCGCGACGCCGTCCTCGTCCAGCAGCCGCCGCAGGTCGTCCAGAACCTGGTCGGCGGCGTCCCCGGGCAGGCGGTCGACCTGGTTGAGGACGACGAACATGACCTCCGCGTGCCCGGCCATGGGCCGCAGGTAGCGCTCGTGCAGAACCGCGTCGGCATACTTCTCGGGGTCCACCACCCAGATCACCGCGTCGACCAGTTTCAGGATCCGGTCAACCTGTTCGCGGTGCTGTACGGCGGCGGAGTCGTGGTCGGGCAGGTCGACCAGGACCAGTCCGCGCAGCTGCGTCTCGGCCTCGGGGCTCTGCAGCGGGCGGCGGCGCAGCCGGCCCGGGATGCCCAGCCGGTCGATGAGGCCCGCCGCGCCGTCGCTCCAGCTGCACGCGATGGGTGCGGCGGTGGTCGGACGCCGTACGCCGGTCTCCGAAATGGCCACTCCGGCGAGGGTGTTGAACAGCTGCGACTTGCCGCTGCCGGTCGCTCCCGCGATGGCTACGACCGTGTGCCGGCCGGAGAGCTTGCGGCGGGAGGCCGCCTCGTCCAGGACGCGACCCGCCTCGGCGAGGGTACGGCTGTCCAGGCGGGTGCGGGAAAGCCCGACGAGTTCACGCAGGGCGTCCAGGCGGGAGCGCAGCGGGCCGTCGAACGCCAGCGGGGAGGGGTTGTGGCTGCCCGGTCCACGGCTCGGGGTCTCCAGGGCGGAGGCGGAGGCGCGTTCGGCTGCGAGGGCGGCGGCGGTCGCCTCCGTGACGCGCCGGGCGATCAGACCGTCGTCCCAGGCCTCCGAGGAGTCGGAGTCGGCTTCGGCCGTCGCGTCACCGGTGGGGCGGGGTTTCGGCGCCTCGTCGGTGGAGCGGGATTGCGGCGCCCCGTCGCCGGGGCGGGATTGCGGCGCTTCCTCGGCGGCCCGGGGTTTGGGTGCTTCCTTCTCCTCGGCGGCCCGGGGTTGGGGTGCTTCCTTCGTGGCCCGGAAGCTCGGTGCCTCATCGGCGGACCGGGAGTCCACGTCCTCTTTGGCGGCGCGAGGGGCCGGCGCCTGATCGGCGGACCGGGACTCCGCGTCCTCTTTGGCGGCCCGAGGCGTCGGCGCCTCATCGGCGGACCGGGACTTTACGCCCTCCTCGGCGGTCCGAGGGGCCGATACCTCCTCGGCGGCCCTGGACTTCGCTTCCTCCTTGACGGCCCGAGGGGCCGGCGCCTCATCGGCGGGAAGCGGCTTGCGTGCTTCCTCGGTGCGGCGTGGCTTCGTCGCCTCCTCGGTGCGCTGCGGCTTCGTCGCCTCCTCGGTGCGGCGTGGCTTCGTCGCTTCTTCGAAGGGGCGCGGCTTCGGTGCGTCGTCGGAGGGGCGCGGCTTCGGTGCCTCCGTTGCCGGGCGGGGCTCCGGATCCTCCGCGGTGGGGCGCGGTTTCGGCGGGTGGAGTCGGGGACCGTTGCCCGCGTCGGTACTCGTCCCGCGCGCGAGCTGCCCCCGCTCCATGCCCTCGCCCGCGACCTGGTCCTTGTCCACCACCGAGGCGGGCCCACCCGGCGCTGTCCTGCCCGCGTCCTCCACGGACGCGTACCGCGCACCGTCCTCGCCCCCGTCCTCGGAGGCGGTGGCCGGGCGGTCGGCAGCACCGGTGCTACCGACCGGGCCGTCACCGGTACCACCGTCCAGCGGGCGGCCCCCTCCGGCGACCCCCCTGCCGCCGTGCACCACGCGTCCCTCGCCGGTGCCCCCCTTGCCGGCCTCTGAGGAGTGCGTACCCGGCACCGTCGCACCGTCGCCCTGCGCGTGGGGTCCTACGCCGCCCGGGCCCGTGTGACCGCTGCGCTCCATGGGCCCGGGCCCGGGTCCGGGCCCGTTGCCGCTGCCGCTGCCGCTGTCGCTGCCGTGCTCCATGCGTCCGATGTGCCCCATGTGGTCGGTGTGATCCGTGTGGTCCTGGTCAGTGACGGCGGTCACCGGTCACCTCTCCTTCTGCAGTACGGACAGCGCGGCGATGAGTGCGGCCTGGGGCTCGGGTTGGACGTTCAGGGCGTCGAGCGGGGCGAGACGCCGTTCGCGTTCGGCGTGCATGACGCGGTCGACGTGCTCGGCGAGCAGCCGCCCGGCCCGGTCGCGCAACCGCAGCGCGCCGTGCGCGCCGAGCCGCTCGGCGAGCCCCTCGCCCGCGGTACGTGCCCGGCGGCCGCCCAGCAGGGCGGTGGCGACCAGTGCGGCGACGACCTCCGAGTCGGGCGCGACCGTACGTTCCAGTTCCCGCACCTCGTCCTCGGCGTATTCCTCCAGCTCACGCCGCCAGCGCCGTACGACGAGACCGATGCGGTGCTCGGCGCTCTCCACGGAGAGGCCGCGGCCGGCGAGTCCCGGGGCGCCCGCGGCGGGCTCGCGTCGCCAGGCGTCGTCGACCCGCTCGTCGGCTGCGGTGACGGCGCACAGCAGCAGCGCGGCCAGGCTCTCCACAAGAGCGTCGAGCAGCTCGCCGGCGGTGCAGTCGAGGGGAAAGGCCCGCCAGCGCTTGAGGGCGTCTCCGGCGAGCACGGCCCCGGACTTCAGACGGCCGCGCACGCGCGCGTGCTCGTTGTCGTAGGCGCTGTCGACGGCGGAGGTGAGCCTCAATGCGGCCGCGTACTGGGCGGCGGCGGCGCCGGCCAGTTCGGACATGCGCGACTTGAGCGAGTCGAGGAGGCCGTACACCGTGCGCGCCATGACCTGCTGCCGGGCGCCGGGGTCCTGGGCGATGTGGGCGAGCCAGCTTCGCAGGGAGGCCACGGCGGTGGCGGGCAGCAGGCCGCCGCCCCAGGCCGACTCGGGCAGCTCGGGGACGGTGAAGCGGGGTACGTCGCCGAGCCCGGCCTTGGTGAGCAGGGCGCCGTACTGGCGGGAGACCTCCGAGACGACCTGATGGGGCACCCGGTCGAGGACGGTCACCAGGGCGGCGTTGTACTCCTTGGCGGTCCGCAGCAGATGCCAGGGGACGGCGTCGGCGTAGCGGGCGGCCGTGGTGACCATGATCCAGATATCGGCCGCGCAGATCAGCTCGGCGGCCAGGAAGCGGTTGTCGGCGAGGAGGGAGTCGACGTCGGGGGCGTCGAGGAGGGCGAGTCCGCGCTGCAGGGTGTCGGCGGTCTCGATGCGCAGTACGTGTCTGGGGTCCTCGCCGGACGTCAGGAAGTTGTCGGAGGCGTCCCGGCGGGGTGCCCATACACGCGTGAGGTGCGGCAGCACGCGCATGCCGCTGAACCAGTGATGGTCCTCCGGATGGCAGACCAGAACCGGTGTCCGGGTCGTCGGCCGCAGCACGCCCGCCTCGCTGACCCGCCGCCCCACAAGGGAGTTGACAAGGGTCGACTTGCCCGCGCCCGTGGACCCGCCCACGACGGCCAGCAACGGCGCCTCTGGCTCCCGCAGCCGGGGGACCAGGTAGTCGTCGAGCTGGGCGAGGAGCTCGTCGCGGTTGGCACGCGCGCGTGGAGCGCCCGCCAGGGGCAGCGGAAAGCGTGCGGCGGCGACACGGTCGCGCAGAGCGGAAAGTGTGTCGAGCAGCTGAGGCCGTACGTCCAAGGTCACCACATGCGAAGAATGCCCAATTTTAGGGGAATTCTGAAGCATATAGACATGTCTGCGCGCCGACAGGACACATCGGACGGAAGGGACGACCGGGACACGGGTGCAGTCCAGGCATAACGAGTGCACAACACCCGGGGCGTCGAGCGCCAAAAGCGGTGCACGATTCGCACCTGCCTGCGATTATCAGGACCGCTTCACCGAACCTCCACATCGAGCCCCGGAGGCGAAGCATTCGGGTCAAGGAGCAGGGAGCTTTATCCTTGATCCCGCACCAGGCCCCCGTAGCTCAGTGGATAGAGCAGGCGCCTTCTAAGCGCTTGGCCGCAGGTTCGAGTCCTGCCGGGGGCGCCCACGCTCCGCCCTCCCGCCTGGGAGGGCTTTTTGCTGGTCATAGCGGATGTCAGCGGGTACGACGAAGCCCCGGACGCCCTCTTGATGATCAAGGGTCGGGTCCGGGGCTGTCCGGCTGTCACCGGGTTTTCGCGGGTGGCCGTGTCGAATACGTGTCGAAGTTCTCGACCGGGGGAAGATCAGCCAGCGCCCGGCACCTCCGCCTCCGGAAGATCACCCGCGGCTTCCAGCCGCCGCTTCAGGTCCGGCAGCTGCCCGTCGATGCACCGGGCGTAGGTCGCCAGCAGCACGGCGACGCTGTTACCGGCCCACTCGGCCACCTGGGCGGGCGGGATGCCGTCGTTGAGCCACTTTGTCAGGCGCGTGTTTCGGTTGTCATACACGCGCCGCCCAGTGGGCGACTCGAAGACGTGCGGGGGCAGTACGGCCTTACGCGCGCTGCGCCACGCCCGACGGATGACGGAGCCGGCGAGGATGCCACCGAACTCACCCTGGAAGAGCAGATCACCCGGCTGGAGCTGTTCATCAGCGATGTGCTGCCGCAGGATGCGTGTGAGGGCCGGATGCCCCGGCACCGTGCGCGTCTCGCCCTCCGCTCGGCCCTTCAGGTCACGTTGCTCGTGAATCTCCCCCGTGTCGGTCCACTGCTTCCCGATCTCCGGCGTCGCTGTGTGGATCAGCAGCTCGCACCACTGGTCGTCGGCGTCGGGTTCCGGCAGGGTCACGTCCTCCACCCGCATGGCTACCGCTTCCTCGGGCCGGGGACCGCAGTAGTACAACGTGGCGAAGAAGGCATGGAGCCGCTTGCCGCCCCGCGGCCGACGCCGGATCCAGTCGAGGATCGCCGCCGCCTGCTCGGGATTCAGCAAGGACCGCTTGTCCACGGCGTTCGTGGTCTTCGTGACCGCCGTCGACTCCTTGCCCTTGGGAAGGGGGTTGGTCCGAAGGATGCGCCGCCGGAGCGCGTACTTCATGGCGACGTTGAGGATCCGACGGTTGCGCTTCCGGGACCAGGCCGCCGCTTGCTTGCCATCGAGGCGGGTGTCGATGGCGTGCAGGACCTGGTCGACCTTCTCCGGGTCCTCCCAGGCCGAGACGGGCAGGGAATTCCGCTCCACCCACTTCAGGATGGCCGCCACGTCTCGGGGCGCGTCCGGACGTCGGTTGGTGTTGAACGCCCATTCGCGAAGGGCCGTCCGCACGGCCGCAGGTGCGAACTGGGTGGGCTTTGCCCGCAGCAGGGCGATGGTGGTGGCGGTCAGGGTCTTTGCGATGTTCTTGCGGCTGTTGCCGCCCAGTTGCGGCCAACGAGCGTCCACGTACTCGACCGCGAACCTGTACCAGCTCATGGCAGCCGACTTGGAGCGATGAGACACCGGGAGACCCGTGGCGATGACGAAGGCCTCGCCCTTGCCCGTGGCCCGGATGAGTTCCGAGCGGAAACCCTCGGCGAGCGCGACGGTGTTGAAGGGCTCACGCCAGCGCTTGCCCGCGACCACCCAACGCACGGTGTACGTGGTCTTCCGGGCGCCCTTGTAGGTGAGGATCTTGTAGATCTTCACGTCGTACGTCGTCTCCATCAGGCCGCGTCCTCGCGGTCGTCGAGCCAGTGATCGAGGTCGCTCCGCCGGATCCGGAGGTCGCCGTTCGGGAGCTTGATGCAGCGCGGCGCACGGCGCTTCGCCCGCCAGTCGTAGAAGGTCGAGCGGGAGATGGCCAGTTCCTCGCAGACCTCCGCGAGGGTGAGCATGGTGCGTCGTGGTCGAACGGCCGTGGTCATTCCGTGCTCCCTTCGTTCAGGAGGGCGTCGCGGGCGGTTTCGCGGTTGGTCTGGAGGCCACGGGCGATGGTCGCGGCGAGTGCGGCTTCACCCGGGGTGTGGCCGTGGCCGGCGTACTGCCAGTCGGCCAGGACGAGGACGGTGTCCGGCTCGCGGTCGTCGAGGCCCAGGACGGATGCCTCTTGGGCGGCGCGGTAGTCGGCGCGTTCCTGGCGGAGGGCACCGAGAGTGGTGGAGTAGGTGCGCGACTTGGACGAGAAGTGGCCGCGGAAGCCGAGCATGTGGGCCCAGGCCCAGAGGCGCCGGTCCGGGTAGAGGCTGTCCAGGTCTCGGCATGCGGTGATGAGCCGCCGGGTGTGGTCGGGGACCTGGTGTCGGTCGAGTTCGGACAGTTCGCCGATGCGGCGGTCCAGAGTGCCGGTGTTCTCAGCGGCCTTGGTGGCGTACTTGGCGACGTACGAGGCGACAGCCTG
Organism: Streptomyces sp. NPDC006314; assembly: GCF_040613075.1. Lineage (NCBI taxonomy): Bacteria > Bacillati > Actinomycetota > Actinomycetes > Kitasatosporales > Streptomycetaceae > Streptomyces > Streptomyces sp. NPDC006314. Next base: position 119,418 of record NZ_JBEXRL010000001.1, read on the forward strand.
TTCGGTGATGTCGGAGCCGTCACCGAAGGCCTTGACCGGGCGGACGTCGAGCTGGCGGCCCCAGCGGAAGGTACGGGTGGGCTCGTCACCGGCAGCCGGGACCGAGACGGACGTGTACGAGTGCGCTGCGGCAGCACGTACAGCGTCCGTGAGGAGGTCGACCGTGGCCCAGGCGGGCGGGGCTGTACCGGGTCCCTCCGGGCCGTCGAGGCGTACGACGGCGTGGAAGTGCAAGGCGCCGCGCTTCTGGAACTCGGCGACCTTGCCGTACGAGACGCGGAGGTGTTCGGCGAGTTCCCGGCGGGGCAGACCGGCGCGGGCGGCGAGTTCGCGGCGGAGTCGCGTGGTGAAGCGCTGCCAGAGCTGTCCGGCGTGGTTGTTGAACAGCACGGCACCCGCGTAGTCGTAGCTGTCCGGAGCGAGCGCGGTGCCCAGCTCCGGAGCGTCGGGCGCGTGCCGGGTGCCGCAGCGGCAGGTGCCGTGATCGGGGCGGTTGTGGACCGGGCCGAACGAGGGTGCCGTGAGGGTCGCGAAGACGCGCGGGTGATCGCGGACGGTGGCGGGGATGTCGCGGCGGTCGTCTCCGGCCAGGCCGGCGCGGATCAGGTGGTACGTGTCGCCCGCGTAGGTCCAGGCGCAGGAGGGGCAGCGGGAGGCGCGGCGGTTTCCGCAGGCGAGGCGGAGGCGTCCGCCCGGCTCCTTCTCGGTGGAGTAGTGGTGCAGGGTCTCGCCGGTGGTCTTGTCCTTGTGGAGGACCCAGCCGGTGAGGTGGATCGGGTCGGAGCAGCCGCCGGTGCGGCGGATCTGGTCCTCCCAGCGGGCGTAGTCCGAGGCCGAGGCCACGCGGAGCACGTCCCCGAGGGTGATCGGGTCAAGCAATGTGTCGGGCATGGGCGCACTCGGTGTCGCGGGTGAGGCGCGGTGGGCCATGCTTGGGGTTCCTTCCGGTTGCGAGATCGGACAGGGACGGCGCCCGGGCGGCGGATGCTTGGCGGTATCGAGGCCGCCCGGGTGCCGGTCAGCGACGCTTGGCGTCGGATGCGAGCAGGGAGCGCAGGACGACCGCGCAGACGGCAACCGAGGCGCCGGTGACGGCGACCGCCAGGAGCAGGGAGACCAGGACGGCTCCGAGCACCAGGACGACGGCTGTGCCGCCGCCGACGAGGGCGAGGACGGTGCCGGTGGTGAGCTGGACCGTGGGCCGGGACGGCGCCGGAGTCGGCTGGACGGCCGGCGGAGTCTCTGCGTGCCGGGTAATGGTGGTCGCCTCGATGACGGCGGGCGGGATGGTGAGGCCCGTCGGCATGGGCATGGTGGGGATCTTCGGGCGGAACATGGGTGGTCTCCTCTCGCGGGCGGGCTACTTGACGAGGGCGTTGATGGCCGGGGCGAGGACGCTGTCGGAGAGGAGGAAGCCGCCGAGCAGGAGTACGGCGATGAGCCAGGCGGGCGGGCGGATGAGCTTGACGCCGAGGTAGCCGACGACGAGCAGGGCGAACCAGAGTGGGACCTGCATGGCGGATGTCTCCTAGCGGACGCGGCAGCGGTGGGTGCGGGCGGCGAGCTGGGCCGCGGACTGGCTGCCGTAGTCGGCGGACCAGCCGCAGCCGTCGGAGCTGCACACGGCGGCGTGCTTGGTCTGGCCGTTGCGGTCGCGGTGCGTGCCGATCTGCACCGGGCCGATGCACATCACGGAGTGGAAGTGGTCGCGGGCAGGCATGTCAGTCGGTCTCCTCTCGGGTCGTCGTCGGGGCGGGGAAGCCGGCACGGACGTCGGCGGCGACGGCCGGGGCGGCGGTGAGGCGGGCGGCTTCCTCGGCGAGCAGGTGGGCGAGGAAGGGCCGGTTGGCGGCGGCCATCTCACGGGCACCGTCGAGGTAATCGGAGGCGGTCAGGTCGGCCGGGTCACGGATCACTGGTCTTCCTCTCTCACCGATCAGGCGAGGTGGGCGGCGATGGCGTCGGCGAGGTGGGGCGGGACGCCGAGGCGGGAGCGCAGGGTGTCTGTGTCGATCGGGGCACCGGTACGGGCGCGGTACTCGTCGGCGACCTTGCGGGCGTGGTCGACCAGGACGGCGGGGACCGGAGGAGCGGGAGCCGGGGCCGGGGATGCGGGGGCCGCGTCAGGCTCGGGCACGGGCTCGGTTGCCGATGCGCGTTCGGCGTCCGGGACCGGCTGCTCGACCGGAGACACGACCTCCTCCACGTCCGCGACGGATGCTGGCCGAACCGGCCCCGACTCCGCAGCCGACGAGTGCGCGAGGAGCGTGCCGCCGAGGAATGCGAGCGCGGGCCATCCGGCGATGCCGAGGCGGAGCAGGGCGGGCGGGTCGGCCAGGTCCAGGAACCCGGCCGTGGCGACGTTGGCGCCGAGCGAGGCGAACAGCGCGACGACGAACCAGCACCAGGCCAGCCGAGACGGGCCCTCACTGCGCAGGCGCCGCCAGGCGGCGACCAGGAGCAGGTCGACACTGACCGGGTAGGCCCAGGCCTTCCAGCCGTTCTGTCCGGCAGCGGAGGCCAGGTCGTGCAGGTGGGCGAAGGACAGGGCACCGGCGATGACAGCCTGAACCATGACCGCATCGACTCGGAGGCTGCGACGGGCAGCCATCAGGAGTCACCGGGGTAGGCGGGGCCCCCGTCGGGGTCGTAGCCGGATGGGAAGGTGCCGGGCGGCGGCTCGGGCAGCGAGACGGCGAGGGATGCGCTGACGGCTTCCACGAAGTCGAGGTCGGCGCCGGCCATGTCGGCGTACAAGGCGAGTTGGCCGAGCAGGAGCACGGTCCGGGCGAAGTCCTCGCAGTTCGGGCACACGGCGGGGTCTCCCTTCTTTGGGCATGGCGGGGGTAGGGACCTGGCGCGAATGCGGTCACGCCGACCAGTGGGGATCAGAGAGAGATCAGACGGCCGCTGAGGAAGCCTTGGCCAGCGACACGGGAGCGGCAGCCGAGGCGGAGAGGACGGGCCGGAACGGAGCCAGCTCGGGCAGGTCCGGGGTCCGGTCGGCGTGCCGGTTGCAGATGTTCACGGCCTGGCGGAGCGAGGTGTGCGGGGCACGGATGCGGTGCCATCCTCCGGAGGAGTCGCCCGAGATGGCGAGCCCCCGCATTTCGGCCGGGATCTGGATGGCGGCGAGGACGGCGTCCGAGGCGATGTCGCCGAAGGCCATGTTCGCGGATGTCTCGTCGTTGACGCGGTGGGCGGTGCGGCCGGTGAGCTGGGCGCGGAGCATGGTGATGCCCTTGCCGAGTTCGGAGCCGAAGCGCTGTCCGCAGATTTCCAGGTAGATGCCGGCCGCGCGGCCGAGCTGGGCGAGGCGGACCAGGGCGGTGATGATGCGGTCCCGGCGCTTCTCCTCCTCCTTGTTGGCGTACAAGGCGAGTTCGGCGACCTCGTCGACCAGGACCACGACCGGGACCGGGCGCAGGTGATCGGGCAGGTCCCAGATGTCGGCGGCGATCTCCGCGTCCGGCACGTCGGCGGTGATCCGCTGCTGAGCCCGGATGACCTGATAGGTGCGTTCCATCCGGACCACGAGCGCGTCGAGTACTTCGGCGGCGGTGTCGGGGTCGTCGGCCAGCGCGGAGAACCGGCGGGCCAGCGGGAACAGTTCAACCCCTTGCTTGCAGTCGATGCCGACGAGGGCGACGTCCATCGGGGCTAGTCCGGCGACCAGGTTGCGTTGGTAGACGGACTTGCCGGACTCCGTGGCCCCGAGGGTGAGGGCGTGGGGTATCGCCCGGTAGTCGCGGTAGTGCACCGAGCCGTCCTGCCGCAGGGCGACCGGTACCCGCATCGGCTCGGTGTCGGTCATGGCCGGCATCTGCACTCGCTTGAGCACGTCGTAGCCGGTCATCCGCACCTCTACGACACCGGAGCGCAGCTCCCGCGAGGTCACGCCGTACATCGAGAACGAGTGCCGGAGCCGGTCCGAGGCTGCGGCGATGTCGAAGGCGTCCTGTCCGGGGCGGAGCTTGAGCCGCAGGACCAGGCCGGTGCGAGTGGGCCGCAGCCGCAGGATGCGCGGGGCACGTGGCCCCGGTATCGGCCGGTTGGTGGCACGGGCGAGAGCGAGCCGCCACCGCGCGGGCGGCACGGTTAACCCGCACGCGTCCATGACCGAGCCGTACCGGACCAGGACCCGGACCACCGCCAGCGTGACCCCGAAGGTCAACCAGTACCAGGCGGGGCGCCGCCACCGCAGAAGACCTACGGCGGCGGCGACCAGCACCAGGCAGACCGTGAAGCCGGTCATGATCAGGCCGCCTTGGGCCTTGCGGCGGCATCGGCGAGCGAGGTGACCGCGACCGCGCGGAACGCGATGCCGTGCCGCTTCTGGCCGTTGAAGTCGTTCTCCCAGGGCCGGGCGATCAGCCCGGTCAGCGCGACCGGCGTGCCCATGGCCAGCTCGCCGGTGATGCCGGGCTCAGGGACGGTGATGGAGAGGATCTCCAGCTTGGCCCCGGTCTCAGCGTCGGTGGCGATCTCGCCGGTACGGCGGTCACGGACCTTGACCTGTGGGGGCTTGGCGACCATCACGACGGCGCCGTTGGTGTCGACGGGAATCTGACGCACAGAGATCACTCCTCTATAGATGCTGAAGTCCGTCACTCATGTACATGAGTGACGTGAAGAAGAGTGCACGACTCCTGTACATGAGTCAACCCGTCACGAAGAAGAACTCGTGACGGGTCGCGAGGAGTTGAGTGCGCGTCAGTCGGCGGCAGGGATCCGATACTCGAAAACGAACTGGTCAGCGGCCATGAGGGTGTCGCACACCTCGGCCACGAGGCCCGCGGTCGTACGAGCCTCACGGATCAGATGAACCACGGGCGCCCCCGGACTCAGCGCTAGCTCCGAGGCTTCCGCCTTGGAGGCCGGCCGCGCTTGCAACGTCTCGACGAACTCCGCGAACTCATGTCCGTGGTCTTCGAGTCGGGCGTAGATGCCCCCGCCGCCGGGGTTCTCGGCGAAGAGCTCTGGGATGTCCTTCACGACGTCCCAAGGCAGGTACGACGTCGCGGTCTCGACCGGGGTGCCGTTACGGAAGTAGAGACGTCGGCGAGCCAGCACCTGTGTACCGACCGGGACGCCCAGTCGCTGGGCGGCGTCCTCCGGCGCCTCCATAGGCCCGATGTAGAGAACACTGACCTTGGCGGTGGCGCCGGACTGCGCGGACTCCGCAAGGTAGGCCGCCTGTCCACCCTGCCGGAGCGAACGCCGGAAGCGATCGGAGGAGCGGTGCCGCACCGGAGGCCGGTTCTTCACGATCGAGCCCTTGCCGTGCCGAGTCTCGACCAGCCCACTCGCCCGCACCTCGACCATGGCCTTACGGATCGTCCCGCCGGACACGCCATAGCGCTCCACCAGCTCAGACTCACTCGGCACCATGTCGCCAGGCTTGAGAACCCCCGCCCGGATCTGTTGCACGATCTCGTCCGCGATCTGCACGTACCGAGGTCCGGATCCGACCCCTCCAGCCGCAGTTCCCATAGTCCTTCTCTGCCTCCTATGCTCCTCTACATGAGTCAAGCACAGGAAGCGACGCCGTCTCCCCTGCACTCCGTATCCGTGGCCGGAGTGGTGGTACGGGAGGACGGCCGCCTCCTGGCAATCCGCCGAGCCGACAACGGCACCTGGGAACTCCCCGGCGGCATCCTCGAACTCAAGGAGACCCCCGAGGCCGGCGTAGCCCGCGAGGTTCTGGAGGAGACAGGTATCCACGTCGAGGTGGACGAGCTGACCGGTGTCTACAAGAACCTGACCCGCGGCATCGTGGCCCTGGTCTTCCGCTGCAAGCCGTCCGGCGGCACCGAGCGCACGTCGAGCGAGTCCACGGCGGTTTCCTGGCTCACGCCCGACGAGGTCGGCGAGCGCATGTCCGAGGTCTTCGCGGTCAGGCTTCTGGATGCCCTAGACGGCAGCGGCCCCCACGTACGCAGCCACGACGGCAAGCGCCTCATCCCAGCGGGATAAAATCTTCTCTCCTTCATCAAGGCACCCGGCTCCGCTCACGCTCCGCCGGGCGCGCTCCCGGCTCCGCTGCGGGCGCCGCTCCTGCCTCCGGCCCGCTCCGCCCGCGCTGCGCCGACGCGCGCCCACGTGTGGATAGGGCCTACGGCCATAGGGCGATCACCGCATGCGCGGTCCAGGTCAGAACAATGCCTCCGGCGGGGGGATCGGCCGGCACCGGGATGGAGGGGGCGCCGTCGCCGACTGCGGCTCCGTGGGTGGCGTGCGCGGGGAGCTCCCATCCCGTCCGCCGTCGACCCAGGCAAAGCCGAGCAGACGCGGCCCATGGCGTCCAGGTCGTTCGTACAGTGGCGCGCTCCACCTGGACGCCATGGACCACGCCCGCTCCACGGTGTGTGGGTCGACGGCGGACGGGATGGGAGCTGGGTGAGTGATGGTTAACGAAGTTGGTCGGCTCCGGCTTCTCCTAGATAGCATCCGGATCAGCGGTTCACGCGGTTTCGATTAGAGTTTGATATTGGATGGGCACCTGTGAGATCCACACTCCTTGCCCTCGTTGACCCACCTCCGACAGTCAGGGCAACGAATTGCTGAGTAAAGATCCAGAACCGCTCTGCCGAAATGACGAGCCTCATTCATGCTCAGTTCAAGCACCTTTGGATCGGCGTGTGCCGCCAGGTTCCGCAAAGCTCGATCGGCCGCCAGATTTGCGAGTTCCGCCTCAAGGCGTGTGTTATGCAGTGAGGACTGCGTAGCGGTCCAGAGGTCGGCAAGCATGTGTCGACCATCTCTCTTGTATGGGACCATTAGGCTGAAGCGCGCGCAAAGCTCTCTGCACAGGTGTTCCAGCAAAGGACCAGCGCGACCAACAATTCCCTCCGGCTCGCCGTGATCTAGCATGAACATGAGGTCTTTCGACAGCACATCCACACCCGGCTGCTGAAGTATCGGCCCCTCCGTAGCGTCCCAGGATCTGATTTGGTGCTCAACGAACCTGTGTCCGTGCGCACTGAACAGGGACCGCAACCGCTCCATCCAGAGCCGGTCGTGAACGGTGAAAATCAACTGCCAATCCTGGAAGTTGCTCAACAGATGGTTGACGAAGTCCTGTCGCACGCCGGCGTCTACACTCTGTAGGACGTCGTCTAGAATGAGGACTCGCGCCTGCCCGTGTTCGGCTGCCTTTTTCGCGACGGAGGTGAAAAAGAGTAGAGCCAACAGATCCCTGTACGCCTCCGAGAAAATTTGTTGCGGGAAGCAGCTTCGTCCATCGCTTAGCCCCACGCGGATATCGAGCGACAGTGGGCCAGACCTGCCAAACAGGATATCGATCCGCTCAACAGAGTGCTCACGGCATATCGCCCTAAAGGCGTGAGTGACCTCATCGGCGACCCCCTTCAAAGCTACCTTAACTAGGTCAACTTGGTCCCGGTGCAGAGCAGGATTGAGTAGATTATCTTTTGCCGCGAGCTCCTTCTTGATGCTCCGCATATCTGTGTGAACCTGGGATAGGTTCCTGATCGTGCGAGCAAGCTCCGGATTCATCGCTTCCCAGCCTCTATTTTGCTGGAAGCTGTAGGGTGTCTGTTCCTTGTAGACCTTCTCCTTGATCGCTTTGCTGAACCCTTCTCGACTATCTACATCAGTGGGGCTGACATCCAGGAGCACTGCAAGGCGTTCGGCGTAGGCGGTTCGCTTGATTCGCAGTTCCGTCAAGGTCGCTTCTAGGCGATGAGCCGCTTCGTCGGGGCGAATCGCCAAAGTCTCGGAGCTCGCTGGGAAGTAGTCCAGGAGGATGGTGCCTCGGCTGAGCGCTCCTGTGTCTAGGAAGCGGAGGAGATCAGACCTCTGAATGGTAATAGGTGCAAGGCGGAATCCTGGCCTTACCGTCAGTGGCTCAGCCGCAGTAGTCCCGCCGGCGCTCGTAACGACTTCACGCCGAACCTTGGTGCCGTCCGAAAGCTCCACCAGAGACCAATTGCCGGAGCCTCTAGAGAAAGAGCGCAATGCTGGCGACACGGGCGAATCGTACAAAGTCGAGCGACCAATCCTGCCTTGAAGGGCGAACTCGATCGCATCCACGATGGTTGACTTGCCGGTTCCATTTTCGCCGAAGATCAAAGAAGAAACGGGCTCTTTCTTCAGCAAAAATGGAATTTTCAAAGATCCGGGGGCGCCTCTGATGCCAAAAAGCTCAACTGATCTGATCCGAACTTCACTGTCGGAGCGATCGTAAGCGATGTGAAGACTTAGGCGATCGGCTTGTTCCTGTTGTTCGCTGGCTGCGGCAGCGAGCAGGTCTGCGGCCGACTCGGTAACCTCCGGCGGCGGCAGATCTGGGAGTACGAATAGATCCTTTCTAGTTCCCATGATCTTGGCTTCTTTGAGAATTGCTTCAAGCTTTGCCGCGTCGAAGCCAGGACCAAGGAATCTGAGCCAATCCGCCGAGTCTGCTTTGGTCTTTTCCAGGCTCGCTCGTATCTCAACACGGACAAAGCGAGGGACCTTGATGCCTGCGCTGCATTTCTCTGCTAGTTCCAGCGCGGCGCGTCTTACCTCCGGCGTGGCGTACGTGCGATTCCTGGCGACGTAAAAGCATGCAAAGCATAGTTGAGTTATGGACTCGATCAATTTTTGTGGATCGCGGAATTGTGCAGCGTTATTCGCTAGGCGATCGGCATGAAAGAAGAGAAGTTGTACCTGGTCGCGCCCTCGTACCTTTCGTTCCCTGATTGCCGTCCGGATGGCTTCATCCTCAACAGTTTCCCATCGAGTAATCAGGGGGCGCGGAATCGGTGAAACTTGTTGGCGTGCACGAAGAATTGAAAGCAGCCGGTTCGCTGTCTGCGTGAGTGCTGCGGCATCTCGTTCGAAAGTGCCCGACGCGACGCTCCCGTTTTGCATGGCCCCTCCGATGTCGCTGTCCACTTTGCGAGGTCCCTCGGCGGCTCACCAAGGCAGTCTGGTTCGATCTTGCACGATCACTCCTGGTGTGTCAGGCGAACCGTTCACGAAGAGGGGCACGATCCAGGACGGCAGACGAGGTATGACGCATCTGGAGGCCACCATGCTGAGGGGGCTCTCCCCGCCCTTTGCAGGCTTGCCAGTGGCCAGGTCTTCTGGCGGGCCGTCCTTACCAGGTCAAGGTCCGGCTCGGTGACTGAGGGCCAGCCGACGACTGGTCTTCGCCGGGCCGTCCCTGGGCCGTCCGAGGCCGCTCAACGGCGACCGATGACGACCACTACCGACAGTCGTAGCGACCGACAGTCGCAGGTCACCAAAGTCGATCTGCGACACTGGTAGCACCATGCCCAAGCCCGGAGAACTGAGCTGACGTGCACTGATCGCACCGGAAGCCGCAACGGGTGAGTGTCTTACTGCGTGACAACGCCGATGAACAACGGCGGACGAGCGCGGATGTCTGCGGACCATCGGTGCAGGTGGATGGCACGCCCTCCCAAGGCAGCATCCGTACCGAAGTTGCTTCGGGACGAAGAGGTCTGGCGGTCGGGCGGCGGTGGAACCGCGCGGGGCGATTTAGGCGTTTGGGCTGTGCGAGCGGGGCCGTGTTCCTAGGCTGGGTCACCTGTAGTCGTGAGGTCGGGGGGCAAGTGAGCGCTGAGATCGTGCAGTTGGTGGAGCAGGCGGGGCCGTACCTGACGACTGCGGTGGGCACGTACGGGGCGGCGGTGTTCTCCCGGGCAGAGAGCGCGGCGGCGGATGCCACGGCGAATCTGGGGCAACGCATCCTGCAGACGGTGTGGCGCCGCTGCAACGAGCAGGGCCGGGCAGAGCTGGAGACCGCAATCCAGGATGCGGCCGAGGCGCCGGAGGATGCGGACGCGGCAGCCGCTGTGCGCCAGCAGATCAAGCGTGCGCTGCGTGAGGACGCCGAGTTGCTGACAGAGCTGGCCAGGATATTGCCCGCGGTCGGGGAGACGGTGACCGTGACGGCCTCAGGTGAGCGGTCGATCGCCGCTAGGACCATCACCACGGCCGTGACCGGGGACCACACAACGATCAAACCGTGACAGACAGAGCGGCAGCCGGGGGTGGCGCCCCGCAGGCGACGGGCACCCGGTCCGTGGCGGTGGGCGGTGATGTAAGTGTGGCGATCACCGGGGACGGGGCTCGGGTGGTGATGCTGCCGGCAGAGGCGGTGCGCTGGGCCAAGGAGGTCGACGCGCCACCGGCGGCCGGTAACCTGCCCGGGTCCGCCTCCGGGGTGTTCGTCGGACGCCAGAGCGAGCTCGCAGAGCTGCGCCGGTTGCTGGCCGATCAGGGGGAGGCCGCGGTCACCCAGGTCTCCGGGGTACGGGCGGTCCATGGGCTGGGCGGGATCGGGAAGAGCACGCTCGCCCTGCATTACGCCCACACCTACCGACGTGCGTACACGCTGGTGTGGTGGATCAACGCCGCGAGCACCGAGCAGATCGTTACCAGCCTGGCCGCTCTAGCCTCGCGGCTGTGCCCGCAGTGGGCGGCATCTGCAGGCGTGCCGGAGCGGGCGGCGTGGGCGCTGCTGTGGCTGCAGTGGCACCCCGGTTGGCTGCTCGTCTTCGACAACGTCGAAGACCCCGCCGACCTGCGCCACTACCTCGGCGCGCTCCCAGACGGGCACCATCTGGCCACCAGCCGCACCGCGACCGGCTGGCACACCCTCGCCCCCACCATGCCCCTCGGCCTGCTGGAGGCCGAGGCGGCCGTGGACCTGCTGTGCACTCTCACCTTCGGGGCGGAGCACGCCCCCACGTCGGCACAGTGCCGGGACGCCGCAGACCTTGCCGCCGACCTCGGCTATCTGCCGCTGGCTCTGGAGCAGGCGGGCGCCTACCTGTTCGAGACCGGCACCTTGCTGGCCGACTACCGGCAGATGCTGGGACGCGTCATGGACGCGGCTGCGGGCGGCATCGACCCCGAACGCACCATCGCCCGCATCTGGCACCACACCCTGACCGCCATCGAACGCCGCAACCCCCAGGCCGTCACCCTGCTGAACGCCATGGCATGGCTCGCGCCTGACGCCATCCCCCGCACTCTGCTCGCCCCGTTCTGCCCCGACCCACTCGCTCTCGGCCAGGCCCTGGGCGCGCTGTACGCGTACAACATGATCACCTACAGCGCCGACCGCCAAGCCATCAACGTCCACCGCCTCGTACAGACCGTCCTGCGCCACCAGTCCGCCGGATCCGACGGATATCCGCCCGGCCGGCAGGACGCCGAACACCTCATCCAGCGAGCCGTCTCCGCCGGCAACACAGACACCCTGGAATGGGAACGGCTCCTGCCCCATGTCATCGGCCTCGCCGAGTCCACACCGGCCCATAGCCCAACATCCACCGAGACAGCCGACACCTACGACGCCGCTGCACAGTACCTGCACCACCAAGGGCGTGAAGCCCACACCATCCGACTGCGTACAGCCGCCCTCGTCCAGCGCGAGCAAGCCCTCGGCGATACCCACCCCAGCACCCTGACCAGCCGCAACAACCTCGCAAGCGCCTACGAGTCGTCGGGGGATCTGAAGCGGGCGATACCGCTGTATGAGGCAACTCTCGCCCAGCACGTGGAGATCCTTGGCGACACCCACCCCGACACCCTCACCAGTCGCAACAACCTCGCCTACGCGTACTGGTCGTCGGGGGATCTGAAGCGGGCGATACCGCTGTATGAGGCAACTCTCGCCCAGCGCGAGGAGATCCTTGGCGACACCCACCCCAGCACCCTGACCAGCCGCAACAACCTCGCAAGCGCCTACCGAGCGGCGGGGGACCTGAGGCGGGCGATACCGCTGTACGAGGCAACTCTCGCCCAGCGCGAGGAGATCCTCGGTGGCACCCACCCCGACACTCTGACCTGCCGCAACAACCTCGCAAGCGCCTACTGGTCAGCGGGGGACCTGCAGCGGGCCATTCCGCTTTTCGAAATGGCGCTTGAGCAGCGCGAACGGGTGCTGGGAACTTCCCACCCGGACACCATGACCGGGCGCAACAACCTCGCAAGCGCCTATTTCAAGGCGGGAGACGTAGAGCGGGCCATCGAGCTGCTTGAAACAGTTCTCGCCCAGGCCGAACAAATCCTCGGCGACACCCACCCCCACAGCCTGGCCACTCGCAACAACCTGGCAAGCGCCTACCTCATGGCGGGAGACGTAGAGCGGGCCATCGAGCTGCTTGAAACAGTTCTCGCCCAGGCCGAACAAATCCTCGGCGATACCCACCCCACCACCGTGACCAGCCGCAGGAACCTAGCGGATGCCTACCAGGATTTCGGGGCTCCAGCACGGGCAATCCCACTGTTGGAGACGGCCCTCGCCCGGAGCCAACAGTTTCTGGGCGCCATGCACCCCGACACGCTGACTATCCGCAGCAAGCTCGCTCAGGCGCGCCAGCTCCAGGCTTGCCAGCGCGGAAGTACAGCGACCTCGCTGACTGTAGCTGGCCCCCAGCAACCGCCCACGACCGATTGACCAGCCCGCAAGACCCGATTGACCGTGCAGCAGAGAGTCCGGGACGAAGAGGGTGTGCCAGACGCGTGCCAGATCGTGCGGGAAACCGCGGGGAGCACCGGGGAAACCAAAGGACCCGCCTACCGGCCGCCAACACCTTCCGCTGCAGGTCAGGTCAGCGACAGGCCCCAGATCAACTCAGCTTCCCAAGCTGATGGCTCGCCGTTCGCCCCGTAACGATCAAGCATCATCACGACAGCTGCCACGGCGCCGGTGTGATGATCCCGCCATGGCCAGCGAGGACACTTCAACTCACGGCAGTGGCTCAGCCGTGGGCTCCCCCAAGGAAGCGGCTTCAGCTCTCACGAAGCGCCGTCGTGACCCTGCAAAGAGCATGCTGATCCTCACCGCAGTGCTCTCTCTTGCTGTCGGCGCCGGCCTCGGCTACGCCATTGCGCACTCATCTGGGTCTACAAGCGCCTCGGCGCCTGGAGACGCTCCGATCATTGCCGGGGTCAGCAAGAAGACCGTCTGCAACCTCGTGAGCGGTTCGATGCAACAGCAACTCAGCATCAGAGAGGCATCTCCTATGGCTGAGGAGAAGGGTGGCGCCTCCTGCTATCTGCTGATGACAGAGGACGACGCGGCTGAACCAGCCGGGTTCGTGGTCGCCTTCTACCCCACCACAGAGTCCCTGCAGCAGACGGTGGATGGTACAGACGTAATCCCAGAGAAGGCAGAGCCGTTGCTGATCGAGGGGCGTGCCGCTGCCCGCCAAGTCCTGTACGGCGACGCCTGGAAAGCCCAGCTCACCGTTGATGTAGGTGATGGAGCAACGCTCTACGTTGAACGGTTCGGCCCCAAGGATTCACTGTCGGAGCGAGAGCTCCGACAGTCTGTCGACGACCTAGCCGCAAGTGTTCTCAAGCGTCAGAAAGCGTGAGGTCAGCGAGCGGCCAACCTGGGCCCAGTGCTCGCCAAAACCGAACGCGTCTGTGTGTCCAACTGTGTGACAACGCCGACGCACAGCGGTGGGCAACCGCGGATGTCCGTGGACCGTCACGGCAGGTGAGAAGCACACCGACCCAAGGTCAAGCGCTCACCCAAGTTGCTTCGGGACGAAGAAGTCACCGCGCAATGTCTCGGCACCAGGGTTGCGCCGCCGCAGCTCGATCTAACGGACGTCGATCAGGCAGCGTAGCTGCGGTCGGTGGGGGCCGCGCTGCGCGCGCGCCTGATCGGTCGACGCAAGCGCCATCGTGGCTGACTGTCGTCGGTCGGGGTTCATACCTGGTTCCACCGCACACCGGTGCTCCTCCTTGCCTGGGCCATCCACCGACCTAGCTACGCGTTGTCCTGATTCGACCATCGCGAAGCCCTCAGGCGCCCTACAGTGGCCTAGTCGAGAGCGCTGACCAAGAAGGAGCTCTCATGCGATGCCCCTTCTGTTCAGCGTCCACGGTCGTCGTGGACATCCGCGAAGACGAGCACGGTTCCGTCCGGCGACGTCGGCAGTGTGCCGCATGTCAGCGAAAGTTCACGACCGTTGAGACCGGTTCGCTGGTCGCTATCGCGCGTACCGGAATCACGGAACCCTTTTCGCGGCAGCGACTGATCACAGGCGTCCGCACGGCAGCACACCGAAACGGTCGCGTTGTCGATGCACTCGCTCGATCTGGCAGGTCGAAGAGGCGCCTCCTAGCCAGCCCCGCTATCTGCCGCCAGCCTGAACACCAGTTGATTGAAACCAGCACGAACGGCGCTTGGTCGCCGTTCACGCTGGTTCCTGCTTCGGGCCGGGGCTGATCCAGCGTCGCCGCTCTAGTCATCTGATTCTGCACGCGAGGAGCGCGGTGCGCGGTCCGGCCCTTGAGCGCACCCACGCCTTCATGGGATCACTGATCCACGACCTTGCCATCAACATCCTCAGCGGCGTCCTGGTCAGTCTGGCCGGACTCGCACTCCGGAGGCTGCGTCAACGCCACATCCGCAGGCACAACGAGCTGCCATCATCAACTGAGAGCGATACCGGCGAATAGCGGCGGGCACTTTAGCCCACGGCATCCGACGACGTCACAGCCGTGGGCTTCTTCTGTCCCGCTGGTCAGCGGTCCTCAGGAACGATGTCGGTCGCTCACCGCCATGAGGTGACCGCGGCTGGTTGCAACGCGGAGCACGTCCCGCAATGCCCTGGTCAGTTCCCTCGCCAGCTGGTGCAAGTCCTCCGGGTCGGCGTCCTGGTCGTCGAGGGTGTCCGAGGCATGCTCCAGCAGCTCGGCCGCCGTCCCCAGTTGCACCGCTTCAATGTTGTCGGCCAGGCGGGACATGTAGCTGGCCTCGTCGTCGGTGTCCAAGTAGCAGGGCTTGCCCCCCGGCCCCGACCACGGAAGGAGTCGCAGTTCGTTCGGTGCCGTCATCGTTGGGTTCCCTTCTCATCGGTCACGTCGTGGGTGGTGAAGATCGCGTCGACGCGATCCCCTGGGAACACGAGAAGCGCGGCCTCGACTACTCGACCGGTGGAGTCGGTCGCGACCCGTGTGATCGCGAGGGCTGTGGTCGTTGGGCCGATCCGGAGGGCGGATGCCTCGTCCGGTGTCGGTGTACGAGCACATACCGTCTCCCGGACAGTCGCCGGCGCCGAGCCGAGGACGGCGAATCGCGTGGCCGTATCCCGCCACGAGGAGTCATCGCCCAGCACCCCGGCCGGCGCCAGGTCGCGCGGGACGTAGATGCGGGCCAGGCCGTGTGGAGAGTCCCCCTCGCGGCTGATGCAGAAAAACTCAGCGAGAGGGCTGCCCGTCGGCACCCTGAGCAAGGTCGTCAGGTGGCCGTCGGCCTGCACGGTGGTGGTGCGAACAGTGACGCGCATGGCCGCTTCAGCGGCGGTCCATGGATCCAGCGTTCCCCATCCCCCGACGTACACGATCTTGCGGAGGGAGCGGCGGACGAAGTTGCCTTTTCCGTGGATCTTCTCGACAAGGCCCTCGCCTTGGAGGACTGCGAGCGCGCTTCGCAGTGTGGCCGTACTGACCTTGTATCGGTCGGCGAGGTCTGCCTCGGACGGCAGGCGTTCACCCGGTTTGACTGCGCCGGTTGTGATCTGGCGCCGGAGATCGTCGGCGATGTCGTGATGGCGTGGAGGCACAGACCGGGTCACCGCCTTCTCTGCACGCGAACGGCAACGAGCCGAGTTCGCGCGTGTATGGTCAGCAGCTCGCCCGACTCGAAGAGGAGTCGTTTGGCGCCTTGAGGAAGTTGGATGAGGTCCATGACCCTGCACGCCGTGCCGCCCAGTTGAATGACGTCGCCACGCTGCACGGTGGTCGCCGTGACCTCGACCGTGGAAACCAGCGCGCCGCCCGGTGCCCAGCCGCTCACCGCTGCACCTCCCTGGGCTTTGAGTGGCCCGGGATCGAGTGACACGGGCACGCGCACGTCTCACAGACAACCGGCAGGTCGATGGGCGCGGAGACGGGAGAGGACTCCGTGCAGAGCGGGTGCGTGCCGATACGGCAGGCGGTCGACCGGTAGGGGACGGCCGAGGCGTCGGTGACGCGAAGCTGTTGGCGTGGAGACATCAGCGGGCCCCCGCCAGAGTCGACCAGGCTTCAGCCGGCAGATGGGAAGCGACGACCACCGCTCGTGGCCGTACTCGTGCCTCCCAGGCCATCACGTAGGGGCGGACGAGGGCATTGTCCTCCCCTGCGAGCGGGAGTCGATGGTCGGGGAGGTCGGAAACCCTGCCCAGTGGCCGCCTCGACGCATCGGCCGACGCCGGGAAGGTGGGGGCGACCGTCGACCGCGAGGAGGGCGTTAAGGGGCGGCGGTGCCTGCCCTTGGGGGCGTACCGCGCTCTGGCGAGCGAGACGGCACGGCGGATACGGTTGAGCACGCTGCTCAGCTCCTATCGCTGATGGCTCGGTCCCCCGACATCGCCCGTCGTGGGGACCGCTTTGTGTACGACCGCCCAGAGAGTGCGGCCGTTCAAGCTCGTGGCGAGGAGGCCGAACCGATCGGCGTCCGCCACCACTTCCAGGGCCTCCCGCCATAAGTCGGCAGAGAGCGCTTCCGGTATCTCCGCTTCGACCGATGTGTACCGGTCGTACTCCTCCACGCGCGCGGGAAGCCCAACGGCGTTCAGCCGGGCGACGATGGCCGCCACGCGGGATCCCGAAGCGGGCACAGGGCAGCCTCCGTCAAACGGCGATCACTTTCAGTAAAGCTAGTTAACTAGGTTAGAGCTAGTGGACTAGATTTTCCATATGCCTGAGCAGCCGCCCTATCTCCGCATCGCCGACGAACTCCGGCGCCGGATCGCGGAGCACGTATGGGAGCCCGGGGACCGTCTGCCGTCCCGCGCCCAGATCGGCCAGGAGTACGGGGTCGGCGAGAACGTGGTTCGCCGGGCTCAGGAGCTGCTGATCTCCCAGGGTGTGCTGGAAGGCCGCGCCGGTTCGGGCACGTACGTCGCCGAGCCCCGGCAGCGGGTGCGGGTGGTCCGTTCGTCCGCGCGTGAGCGGCCCGGCGGGTCGCCATTCCGGGCGGACATGAGGGCCCTGGGCAGGCAAGGGGATTGGGATAGCCGGACTGAGGCCAAGGCGCCGGCTCCGGCGGACATCGCAGCGCGGCTCGGCATCGCCGAGGGCGACCTTTGCGTCCGGACGACGTACGAGTTCCTGGCCGACGGCAGGCCGGTGCAGCTGTCCACGAGCTGGGAGCCGTACGACCTCACCGCCGGCACTCTCGTCGTCCTCCCGGAGGGAGGGCCGCACGCCGGGGCCGGGGTCGTGAACCGCATGGCCGCGATCGGTGTCACCGTCAGTCACGCCGTGGAGCAGCCCGAGCCGAGGCACGCGACTGCCGAGGAGGCATCCCTCCTGGGCATCCAGAAGGCCGCGCTCGTCACGCACATCCGGCGGACGTACTACAGCGACGACGGGCGCCCCGTGGAGACGGCGGACATCGTGGTGCCCGCCGCTCACTGCGAGATCGTCTACGAGATCCCGATCAACCGCTAGCCGCGCATTCGGCAGCGAGCCTGCAGCCCCGTGGTGCCACTTGTACGCGGTCTGACGTTGACCTCTTCAGATCACGAACCCGATCATGCGCGCATGAGTAGAGATTGCGAAGTCATAGTCATCGCTTTCGGAGCCCAAGAGGTGATGGAGCCTCTCACCAAGCCTGACGAGCATCGCGAGTGGCATCAGTGCTTTGAGCCCATCCCTGGCATGGATGCATGGGCCATCGACTTCTGGCGACGCAACTGGACGGGACTTCTGCCCCATTTGGAGCAGATGCCCTGGCCCTTCCCGAAGTCGGTTCAGGTCCTGCTGCGGGACCAGGACGACGACTGTTTCGGGCTCTGGATGCTGCATGAGGGCAGGCTCAAGGAAGTTCCGCTCCCCTGCACAGTCAGGGAGGCCGATGACGTGGCCCCGCTGGGTTCGGTACTCACCCGCACCGATCGGGAAGGATGCTCCGTTGTCTGACGACCAACCCGGCGAAGGCTGCCTGTCGAATGCGTGTCGAAGGCGCCGAGGATTTGCGCTCGGCTAGCGGGAAACGCCAGGTCAGACGGGGTACTCCAGTGATCACACCAAGCGCCTTCTAAGCGCTTGGCCGCAGGTTCGAGTCCTGCCGGGGGCGCACGTCTCCGCCCTCCCCTTGGGGAGGGCTTTTTGCTGGTCAGGGCGCACGCCAGCCGACACGACGAAGCCCCGGACACCCTCTCGATGATCAAGGGCGGACTCCGGGCTGTCCGGCTGTCACCGGGTTCGCGGGTGGCCGTGTCGAATACGTGCCGAAGTTCTGGGCCCGACAGGCCAGCCGGCGGACAGCCGCCCGGGGAGATCTCCGGCAGCTTCGAGCCGCCTCTTCAGGTCGGGCAGCCGGCCCTCGATGCATCGGGCATAGGTCGCCAGGAGCACAGCAACGCTGTTCCCAGCCCACCCGGCCACCCGAACGGGCGGGATCCCGTCGTTTAGCCACTTCGTCAGGCGCGTGTTCCGGTTGTCATATACGCGCCGGCCGGTGGGCGGCTCGGAGACGTGCGGGGAGCCGCACGGCCTCACGCGCGCTGGAGGCAGGTGTCGTGCACCGCATGGCCGCGATCGGCGTCACCGTGGATCGTCTACGAGGTCCCGATCAACCTGGCAAGGTCAAAGGGGTCGGCCTCGCAGAGCACCACGGCCAGTACGCCCAATCAGAGCGCGCGGCTGATGCGCTGGGCCGTCTCCCTCTGGAGCGTCCCAGGGCGGCCTCCAGCCGGAGTCCGCGCCGCCGCCGGACCCGTCGTCGCAGCCTGGCGCTTGTACGCGAAGAACTCAGTTCGAGTGCGGCCGACCGTCTCGGACCCATGTCACCACGACCAGAGCCGCGGTGACGTACATCAGGACGCTGAAGGTGGCTACGGATTCGACGTACTGCTCGTAGCCATCCGCGCGCAGCTGAAGCGCGAGGGAACCGAGCGCAGTCCCAAGCGCCGCCGTAGCGGCGGACATGGTGACGAACGGGGCCTTCGTCATGGGTACTTCCTCCAAGCCGCGAGACGATTGATCAATGTCGAGACTACATGCATGGCGATGTCACTACCGAAGGTGCGGACAGTCGACCGAGTGTCAACTCCCGGTGCGCACACGCAAGTTCGTCGAGTGCGTGCCGAAGGCCCGTCGATGAGACACCTCCCGCCCCGCCCCGGGGGAGGCCAGAGACCCGGGCTTGTTCTCAGCGGCCCTTGGCCTCAGCACGTCGTCGCCGAGCCACGTGCCGCCGTGCCGGAAAGCGGCGCAGACGCATCGGCCCCTTCCTGGACATCCGCCTGACCATATCCCCACCTCCAGTGAAAGGGAGATTCCCGGACGAAAACCGTGACCTGCGGTGCTCGGGAGCGTTGAAGGAAGCGTGCGGCCGTTTTCGTGCGGCCGCGTTCATCGACTTGAAGGAGAACCGTGATGTCTCGCATCGCGAAGGTGGCGACCCTCGGCCTGGGCACGTCCGCCCTGGTCCTCAGCGGGGCCGGTCTGGCCTCGGCCGGCGCGGATGCCAACGGCGGGGCCATCGGCTCGCCCGGGGTTGTGTCGGGGAACGAGGTCCAGGTCCCCGTCCACGTGCCGGCGAA
Source organism: Streptomyces sp. NPDC006314 (assembly GCF_040613075.1). Classification (NCBI taxonomy): domain Bacteria; kingdom Bacillati; phylum Actinomycetota; class Actinomycetes; order Kitasatosporales; family Streptomycetaceae; genus Streptomyces; species Streptomyces sp. NPDC006314. Next base: position 138,956 of record NZ_JBEXRL010000001.1, read on the forward strand.
CCTCTGCGGGAACACCGTGAGCGCGCTTTTCAGCATGATGAACCCGGCCAGCGGCAACGCCTGCGGCAACGCCGACGGCCAGTAGGAGGACGAGGGCCACTACGGCCTCTGATCAAAGCCTGCGCCCCAACACGCAGCAAACACACGGCTGAGCCCTGGCGGAGTCCGACCGCGGGGCTCAGCCGTATGTGTACGTCTCTCGCTTACCGCCGATCCTGACGTCCTCCACCTGATCAGGTGTCACGGCCCAGGGAACGCCGTGTCGTGCCGTGCCGTCACCCGCCCCCAAGCGTGCCGCGCCCAGGGCCGTACCTCCCCGGCGCGGCGCCCACCGCGCACCACCCCCGGAGTTACCGAGGCCCAGGACCGCCGCCCTGACTCCCCGGCCCCCCAGAGCAGCGGTGCGCGCACGGCGGCCTTGGTTCCCTCAAGCCTCGGGATGACGCGGTGGCGCTCGAAGTGCTTCCCCGGGAGCAGTCCGACTTTCGACCTCCCGGGGTCCATGCGGCATGTCCCCGCCGATCCGGGCCAGTTCCACGCCGATGGACTTTCACGCACCCGTGCCCACCGCGATCCCGGATTCCCCGAGCCGACTCGTTGGCCGCCCATATCGCATGACGGCCATCGCGTTTCACAGCATGACGCGACCATGGCCGGCGCTGGTGGAGCCGGCGGGCAGCGCGGGATCTGCCGGGCGGGACCCTGCGGCCGATGGCGTTTCCGGAGCGACCGTCGGGTGTGATCGGATGGCACGGCTGGGAGCCGCGTGGTCCTTGGACACCACCGGGCGGATCAGGATCCACAGCAGGTAGGCCAGGCCGAGGGCGGCGGCGGTGCCCACGACCCCCCACAGCAGCGGTGACAGGGTTCCGTGCCGGTGGCCCTCGGTGCGGGGCGTGTGCCTGCCGAAGTGCCGGCGCAGCAACTGGACCGCCGAATTCCCCAGGTTCCACAGGACGAGCAGGGCGCCGAACAGCGGCAGCACGAGGAAGAGGATCTGCACGCAGGCCGCAGCGGTGCTCAGCACGGGTGTGGTGCTGGTGACTGACCTGCTGACGAGCGTGATGGCGGAGGCCCACGCCGTGGTCGCCATCTGGGGCAGGCGGAAGACGATCATGCCGAGTTGCAGTCCCAGGGCGGGCAGCACCGTGAGGACCCAGATGGTGACGACGACCTGGGGCCACCGCTTGAGGGCCTGGAGCCGCTCCTCCGGTGGGCGTCGCAGGAGAGTGCGGCGGAGGATGGGGCCGATGTACTTGAACAGGTCCGGGATGCCGACCAGGTCCGAGATGATGTAGTAGCCGTCGAAACGCAGGGTCGGCAGCAACTGCTGGAACATCTCCAGGTTGACGAGCAGGATCGCCGCCAGCAGTACCGGGGACGGACTGTGCAGGTGCAGCGCGATCAGACCGAGGACGAACAGGCTGTTGAAGTAGACGCCGCCCAGGTCGGTGCGCAGTCGTCCGACGCGGTCAAGCCGGTAGGAATTGGTGACGTCCGTGTAGAAAGCCGGCCACACCAGATAGAGCCCGCACCCCATGACCCCGGGGCGCACTTTCCCGTAACGGCAAGCCGCGGCGTGGCCGATCTCGTGGAAGGCGGCAGACGCCAGAGCCAGTCCGATCATGGTGAGGGTGCCGCTGGGCTCGGACATCACCGCAATCATGGCGAGGCCGGCGTCCTGAGTTCCGAACAGATAGATCTCGGTCGCCAGGAACGTCGATACGGCCAAAAGCACGAGAAGGGGCTGGAAAAGCCAGGAAAAGAGCCCCGCGACGATCCAGGAGCCGTTTTCGGATACCACCGCGGTGCGGTGGCGGAGGCCGAGGAAAGAGTGCTGGGTCTTGGTGAACTCGGCGAGGGTGCCGTCGCTTCGCGTGGTGATCCCGAGGGGTGCGAGCTTGTTGTCGAGCACGAACGCCACATGGTCGGCGGCGAACGTACGACCCGTGGTCCGGGTGAGTTCCTGCGCCACACGGTCAAGGAGCTGACGGCCGTCGCCCGAACTGGTCGCCTCGGCCTGGTGTCGCTCCAGACTCCTGGCGGTCTCGTAGAGCATGTCGGGCAGTTGGATGACCTGCCCGTCGAAACGGTGCACCAGGTGGGGTGGCTGGCGGTATCCGGAACCGGCGAACTCGCCTACCAGCTCGGTTCCCTCGGTGAGCATGGGCACTGCCCCGTCGGGGGCAGGCGGAACCGACTGAACCGGCGTGGGTGCTTGCGTACTGATGGCGATCTCCCAAGGGGGATAGTTCTCCCGCCGGGGCCTCGCGGCGGCCGGCCCCGTTTGTGCTCCGCCGCGCGCGATGGACGCGTTCCCGAGCCGCCGTCCGCAGTCCCGACTGCAGGGCGTTTCCGGTGCACCGGTACCTCTGTCACGGTGAGCGTGGCCGGTGCGGGGAGCCGTGCGCCTCTGGTGGCGACGAACGCAGCCGACACGCTCGTCGTGCCGATGGTTTCGGAGTCGAGGCCCAGCGCCTGGCAACCCGGCGTGCCCTCGGCATGCGGCACACCTGCCCGGTGGGCATGGTGACCGTGGCTCCGTCACCGTTACCGCGTATGGCACCGCCTGCGCGAAGTCGAAGGTGAAGTGTGCTGTTACCGCCGGACCGTGGCATCCGGCGCGTCGCCCGGCGCCGCTTCGGGCGCCGAAAGCACACGCCTTCATGAGCAGGGTCCGACATGAGGACAGCGGCCGGGGACTGGGTGCCCCGGCCGCTGCCGCCACTACTAGAAGGTGGTGCTGGCCACGGAGGCGTGGCAGCTCTGCTGCTGGCCCTGGCTTCCGAGGATCTCGAGGATGCCCGCGGGCTGGAACTGCTGGGTCGCGCAGACCGGGTTGCTGACGATGTTGCTGCCGCCGTCGTCGCCGCCGCCACCGTAGAAGGCGGACAGCACCGCACGCTCCGGCAGCATCTCGCCCGTCAGACCCTCAAGCTCTTCAAAGCTGATCTTCGACACGGAGTTACTTCCCTTCGGTTTTCTGCGATGGAGTTCCCGCCACTGCGGAATCCCCGTGAGCAGAATTGAACACCCTGACCAACGACCTCTCCAGCAAGCAGATTCGCGCCTTCACCCGTATAGCCAAAAGTTGCCACAGATGGAGCAAGCGAAGGGACAGGCACCTTTTGCCGGCTCAATGCGGAGTGCCGATCTGTGACCGCTCCGCGTGGGACGCGGTATGAGTCGCGTGGAGCGCTTGGAGGCCGCCGCCCCGTCTTTCCCGGCGAGCCGGCCGGCGTCGCTTCCGCCCGCAGCACCAGCGGCTCCGGACGAAACTCACAGCCCGAGCCGAAAGCAGACGCCCTCATGAGCAGGGGCCGACATGAGAACAGCGGCCGGGGACAAGGTGCCCCGGCCGCTGCCGCCACTACTAGAAGGTGGTGCTGGCCACGGAGGCGTGGCAGCTCTGCTGCTGGCCCTGGCTCCCGAGGATGGTCAGGATGCCGGCGGGCTGGAACTGCTGGGTCGCGCAGACCGGGTTGCTGACGATGTTGCTGCCGCCATTGTCGCCACCGTGGTCGCCGCCGTGGTCGCCGCCGTGGTCGCCACCGTGGTCGCCACCGTAGCCGTCGTCGCCGCCACCACCGTAGAAGGCGGACAGCACCGCACGCTCCGGCAGCATCTCGCCCGTCAGACCCTCAAGCTCTTCAAAGCTGATCTTCGACACGGAATTTCTTCCCTTCGGTTTTCTGCGATGGAGTCCCGCCCTTGCGGAATCCCCGTGAGCAGAATTGAACACCCTGACCAACGACCTCTCCAGCAAGCTGGTTCGTGCCTTCACCCGTATAGCCAGAAGTTGCCACAGATGGAGCAAGCGAAGGGACAGGCACCTTTTGCCGGCTCAATGCAGAGTGTCGATCTGTGACCGCTCCGCGTGGGACGCGGTATGAGTCGCGTGGAGCGCTTGGCGGCCGCTGCCCCCTCTTCCCCGGCGAGCCGGCCGACGTCGCTTCCGCCGCCAGCGCCGCGGCTCCGGACGAAACTCACAGCCCGAGCCGGAAGCAGACGCCCTCATGAGCTGGGGGGACATGAGAACAGCGGCCGGGGACAATACCCCGGCCGCTGCCGCCACTACTAGAAAGTGGTGCTGGCCACGGAGGCGTGGCAGCTCTGCTGCTGGCCCTGGCTCCCGAGGATGGTCAGGATGCCGGCCGGCTGGAAGGCCTGGGTCGCGCAGACCGGGTTGCTGACGATGTTGCTGCCACCGTCGTCGCCGCCACCACCGTAGAAGGCGGACAGCACCGCGCGCTCCGGCAGCATCTCGCCCGTCAGGCCCTCAAGCTCTGCAAAGCTGATCTTCGACACGGAATTTCTTCCCTTCGGTTTTCTGCGATGGAGTACCGCCGTTGCGGAATCCCCGTGAGCAGGAGTCAACACCGTGACCAACGACCTCTCCAGCATGAGGATTCGCGCCTTCACCCGTATAGCCACAAATTGCCACAGATGGAGTAAGGCGAGAGACCCGCCTCATTTATCACCCGAATACGGTGCCGATCCGTGAGCGCTCTGTCGCCACCTGGTGCCCAGCGGCGGGAAATTCGAGGAATTCAGACTCGGCGCCGCACGGTGAACGACCCCACGACCCATGCGTCCGCGTCAGCTCACGCGTACCCGTAGATGTGGCCGACGTCTTCCAGTTCGTCCGGAGTCACGTCCCACGGCGGCAGCTTCTGGTGCCGTGCCACGATCCGGTCGTGCTGCGCCTCGCCGGGGCCCGGCGGTGTCTCGGGAAGATAGCGGGCCCCGCCGTGCCGACTCTGCCAGCGATACCACTGCAGGTCGATGAAGGCGTGGTGCAACCAGAAGACGGGGTCGTTGACGGAGGCGGCGCCGAGCATGGTCCCGCCGACCCAGCGGTGCACCCGGTTGTGGTTGCGCCAGGAGGCGCTGCCCCGCCCGGCGCCCCAGCCCTCCAGTTTGTTGCGGAAACCTCGTGTGACCGTCGAGTTCCAGGGCGCTACGTCGTAGGTGGGATCGTCCAGGGCCCACTCCAGGTCGCTCCTCGTGGGCAGGTCGATCGGATCGCGCGAGTGGCCGAGGTCCCGGGCGAGGAACACCTCGTCGGTCACGCCCACCTTGATGGTCCAGTTCCCCTCCCGATAGGCGAACGGGCCGGTCATCACCTGGCGGTCGGAGCGGCGCCCGTCCCCGCCGAGGAGGTCCGCCGTCCAGGGGAGGGATGTGGTCGTGCGATCACGCGTCCAGTCCCAGTACGGAACGGTCACCGAGGAGTCCACACGGCGCAGCGCGTCCTCCAGATCGAGCAGGAACCGGCGATGCCAGGGCAGGAAGGAGGGCGCCATGTGCGCGGTACGCAGTCCCTGCTCGCCGTCAGAGGTGAAGTACCGCATGTGGGTTCGCACGAACTCGTCGTACTGCCCTTGCCGCTTGACCTCAAGCAGCGCGTTGACGAACCGGCGCGTCTCGTCCCTCGTGAGCGTGCCGACGTCCTTACGCACGTACGCCATGCCGACCCCCCGTGTGCGGGTGTCCCGCGCCGCCCGTGTCCTGGCCGAGGTCGCGCAGCCGCCGTCCCGGGCCGAGTTCCTCGACGGCGGCGCGGGCGGCCTCGACCGGTGTCCGGTACGACCGGTAGTGGTCGAGCATGCTCAGCCAGGTGTCGTCGGCACGGCGCATCAGTTGCAGTGGGCGGCCGTCCACGGTGACGTGCCACTGACCGCTCGCGGCCGTGCCGCGGGCGGGGGTCCACATACCCCGGATGCGGCTGCCGCGATGGGTCTGGTCGAAGGCGGTGTCGCCGGACTTGTTCCCGGGTCCGGCTCCCGGCCGCGAAGAGCGGCACGCCTCGGCCATGGGGGCCAGGACGACGGCGAGGGCGCAGGCGAGCAGACGCCGCGCCGCATTCCGCCGTGTTCTGCCCGCCGGTCCCGGCCGCACCGGGCCCCCTGCTCCGTCCTCGGCACCCGCCGATTGTCCACCGACGCTGACGACCATGGTTCACTCCTCGTCCGGTCCGATTTGTCCGGATCCGTAACTGCCGAATGCCCCGCGCGGTCACCGCACGCGGCCAGAAGGGTGATCACCGGCGGCCGAGCGGCGAGGTGGGCACGCCGTCGACGCGGTCGAAGCCGTCACCGGGGGCGACGTGTGCCAGAGGAGTCCGCAGGCCTGGGCCGGGAGGGCGGTGGCACTGGCCGCGCACATGGAGAGGCGGCCCTCGAACCCGCCGAGGGCCGCCTCCGTGCGGCATGGTCCCAGCCCTACAGCACCAGGCCGCCGTGCACCGGCTTGGTGTCCTTCACCGCGGTCGCGGCCTCCTTCGCCGTGTGAACCAGCGAGTCCTTGCCCTCGATGCCGAGCACGTCCCGCTCGTGCTGCAGACGCGTCACATCGAGGGGGGCCGTGGTGTCGATGGCGCCACTGAGGCCGGTGGGCACCGAGTCGGTGGCGCCTGCGGCGAACGCGGGCGCGGCCACACCGGTGGCGATCAAGGACCCGGCAAGGACGGCGGCAACCTTCAGGGACTTCATCGTGTTCCTTTCTTCGGCAACGCGGGTTGCCGGCGGGTGAGTTTGTCGCCGTGCCTAACGAGCGCCGACCGGGGCGGTAACCCGAGGCGCGGAAGACGGCGAGTCCTCATATGAGATCTCCGAGGACCGGCTCTCGGGCAGCGACAGGACCGGAGAGCGCCGGGGCCGGCGGGACGCCGGATGGTCGCGGAGGTCAGCGGTTGAGGCAGAGATTGTCGGTCGCCGGGTTCATCAGACCGAGGCCGTTGACGGTGTTGCCGCAGGCGTTGACCGGAACGTGGATCGGGACCTGGGCGAGATTGCCCGACGCAAGGCCCGGGGACTGGGCGGCGGTTCCGCTCGCGCCGCTGCCGGCGGAAGCGGTGCCGGCGGCGCCGGCGGCGGCCGCGGCAGCGACGGAGGTGAGGATCAGGCCCTTGGCGATAAGGGACATGGAGAAGCGCTCCTTTGGAATTGGCGCAAGGCGCCCGGGCGAGCTGCCCGGCTCCGGTGTCAACGTGCCGTACCACTCCGGGGTGTTACGCCAAAGGGGTGGTGTCGGGACGGAAGACCGCCTCCACGCTTCCGACACACTTGCCGATATCACGCGATTCTGCCGGATTTATACGTTTGATGACTAAAGTCGCGAATCTTCCGGCACATCTCTTTCGGTGCCAGATCAACTCGTGCCGCTGCCACCACCGCCACCTGTTCCGAAAGGGCAACGACGGTCATGCGCCAAACCCCGGGTCCGCTGCTTCGCCGTGCGACGGTGGGCGTCCTCTCCCTTGCCGCGTTCTGGGCGCCCGACGGCGCCACGGCTGCCGCGCCGGTCGCGCCGGAGGCGCGCAGCCTCGCGTTCGCCCCGCGGTACCGCGCGCACCAGCACGGCGGCATCACGCGCGCGGCCAACGCCTCCATCACCTGCCGCACGGCCAAGAGGTGCAAGCGCGCGCGGGCGGGCGGGCGCGGGGTGAACGGCGGCTTCGACATGTTCTACATCGACGTGGACCACGACCCGAACACCTACAACTCCTCCCGCGCGGAGGTCCGCCTGCCACACGGCTCCCGAGTGACGTACGCCCGCCTGTACTGGGGCGGCAACCTGCGCGTGGGCGAGCAGAAGCCGTCCAAGGACAACGGGCGGGTGCTGATCGCCGAGCCCGGCGGGAAGTACAAGGAGGTCCTCGCGGACACGGTGATCGGACACCGCGTGGCAGACGGCGCGGACGCCTTCCAGGCCTCGGCGGACGTGACGCGGCTGGTACGGAACAGCGGGCCGGGCCTGTACACGGTGGCGCAGGTCAACGTGGCGAGCGGCAGGTCGGGGGCCGGGGCGTGGGGCGGCTGGACCCTGGTGGTGGCGTACCGGAACCCGGGGGAGCCGCTGCGGGACATCGCCCTCTGGGACGGCTTCGCATCGCTGAGGTCCGGCTCGGGACGAGAGATCCGGCTGGGCGGCCTGCACTTCGCGGCGGGCGCGAGAGGCCGCGCGGGAGTGGTGGCGTACAACGGCGACCGCGGTGTCACCGGCGACTCGCTCACCCTGGCGACCGGCCGGCCCGGCTCCACCTCCACCGCCCTCACCAACCCGGCGAATCCCCGTGGCGACTTCCTGAACTCCACCATCAGCGAGCCAGAGGGGAGACCCCCGGCGCGTGTACCGGCCTACGCCAACACCCTCGGCTACGACTCCGACGTGTTCGATCTTGGCAGAGGCCTGAAGCACGCCGGTGACCAGCTGACCTTCCGGCTGAGATCCCGGCGGAACGCGGCGTGGGCCGGTGTCCTCCTCGCCGCCGTGGACGCCCGGCGGTGACCGCGGAGCCGCCCCTCCCGAGGCGCGGGAAAGCCGCGCACATGCCGCTGTCGTCCGCCGGCCCCCGGCCGCGCGTCCTGCATCTCACCCAGCCGGTGGAGGGCGGGGTCGCGCGCGTGGTGACGGACCTGGTCCGAGCACAGCTGGCGGACGGTCTGCACATCACCGTCGCCTGCCCCGACAGCGCGCTCTCCGCGGAGCTGCGGGCGCTCGGCGCGCACGTACGGCAGTGGCACGCGACGCGGTCGCCGGGTCCGTCGCTCGTGCGGGAGGTGCGGCATCTCGCGCGGCTGATCGACGAGGTACGCCCCGACCTGGTGCACGCGCACAGTTCGAAGGCCGGGCTCGCCGGGCGGCTCGCGGTGCGCGGGCGGATTCCGACGGTCTTCCAGCCGCACGCCTGGTCGTTCGAGGCGGCCGGCGGGGTCACCGGAGGCCTCGCGCTCCGATGGGAGCGATGGGGGGCGCGCTGGGCCGCCCGGGTGCTGTGCGTGAGCGAGGCGGAGCGCGCCACCGGCGTGGGCGCCGGGATCGCCGGCCGGTGGGTCGTCGTCCCCAACGGCATCGACCCCGAACGCTTCCACCGGGCCGCCGCCGGCGCCGTGCGGGCCGGGCTCGCACCGCTCGCCGGTCTCCCCCCGGCCGCGCCGCTCGTAGTCTGCGTGGGGCGGCTGTGCCGGCAGAAAGGACAGGACGTCCTCCTGCGGGCGTGGGACGCCGTCGTGCGCGAGGTGCCCGACGCCCGCCTCGTCCTGGTCGGCGACGGGCCGGACCACGACCGGCTGCGCGAAGACGCCCCGGCGACCGTGCTGTTCGCGGGAGCCGTCGCCGACGCCGCCCCCTGGTACCAGGCCGCCGATCTCGTGGTCCTGCCGTCCCGCTGGGAGGGCATGGCGCTGGCCCCGCTGGAGGCGATGGCCTGCGCTCGGCCCGTGGTCGTCACGGACGTCGACGGCGCCCGCGAGAGCCTGCCGTCCTCCTTCACCACCCGGTGCCTGGTCCCCCCGGACGACCCGGTGGTGCTGGCCGGGGCCGTCACGGCGTTGCTGCTCGACCCGCCGCTGCGCGAGTCGCTCGGCGAGCGGGCCCGTCGGCATGTGCTGTCGGCCCATGACGTGCGGCACACCGCCGAGGCCGTCGCGCACTGCTACCGCGACCTGCTCGGCAGGCCCGCAACCGAAGAGGCGCGCCCGTCCCGAGCGGTCGAGCGCGCCGAGGCGAACCAGACCACACCGCGCGTCGCGTCCACCGAGCACAGGGAGTCGAACCCATCGTGACCGCCGAACGTACCGCCCCCGCCCCCGGCGTACCGCCGCTGGACCATCCATCCTCGCCGGTCTCGGTCCTGCCGCAACGCGGCACGGCCACCACTCACCGGCCGCCCGCCCCGCGGCCCTGGGCGCGGCCGGACTCCCCGATGCCGCTGCTCGTCGCGGACGGCGTCGCCGCCCTGCCGGGCGCCCTGGCGCTCACCGAGGAGCAGCAGCACCCGCTGCTCGTGGCCCTGCTGATCGTCGCATCACTGCTGCTGCGCCCCCGCTGCGTCCGGCCGCCGGTGCCGGCGCTGCTGGAGGAACTACCCGCCCTGTGGGGCCGCGTCGCGGTGGTCTGGCTGGTGCTCGCCGCGCTGGTGGCCGCGTACCGGCCGGAGCGGGCCCTGTCCGTCGGCACCGTGCTGACGGGTTTCGCCCTGCAGGCGGCGGCGGGCTGCGCGCTGCGCGGCGCCGTGCACGGGCGGCGGCGCGCCGCACTGCTGCGCCACCCGCACACCGCACTCCTGGTCGGCCCGGTGGCGACCGCGCAGCGTGTGGCCGCCGCCATGCTGCGGCACCCTCGGTGCGGCGTGCGGCCGGTGGGGATCGTCGCCGAGAAGGCGGACGGCACCGAGAGCCTGCCGGTGCTGACGACCGGCGAGGAGGTCAAGCGGGCGGTCATCCAGAACGGGGTGCGGGCGGTGCTGACCGTTCACCCCTCCGTACGCACCGGACAGGGATCGCTGCTGAGGGAGCTAACCGCGTCGGGCTGCGTGGTGTGGGAAGTCGACGCCGACTCCCCGTCGTACGCGGCGAGGGAGCGGCTTGCCGGGTTCTCCTGCCGACGTCTGGACATGTCCCCGGCACGCCGCGACAGCGTGGGCAAACGGATGCTCGACATCCTCGTGTCGGGGACGTTGCTGCTGCTGGTCAGCCCTCTGCTGCTGGTGTGTGCGGCGGTGCTGCGGATCAGCGACGGACCGGGCGTGGTGTTCCGGCAGGAGCGCATCGGCAGGAACGGGAGGCCGTTCACCCTGCTGAAGTTCCGTACGCATCGTCCGGTGGACGAGCACGAGTCGGCGACCCGGTGGAGCGTGGCGAACGAGAACGAGATGCGCTGGTTCTGCCGTATGTTGCGGCGCACCTCGCTCGACGAGCTGCTCCAGCTGTGGAACGTGCTCAGGGGCGACATGAGCCTGGTCGGCCCCCGCCCCGAACGCCCTTACTTCGTCGCGCAGTTCAGCCAGACCTACCCCGGCTACGCGGCCCGCCACCGCATGCGGACCGGCATCACCGGCCTCGCCCAGATCCACGGGTTGCGCGGTGACACCTCGATCGAGGACCGCAGCCGGTTCGACAACGCCTACATCGACAACTGGTCGCTGTGGCAGGACGTCTGCATTCTGCTGCGCACCGCGGCCTCGCTGGTGCGCCCGACGGGGAGCTGAGCCGTGAGCCACGCCCTGACACCGCTCCCCCGCCGGGCCGCCACGCCGGCGCCGGTCCTGCCCGCGGTGGCCGTGTTCGCCGTGCTGGCCCTGCCGCTGACGCCGGGTGGCGCGGGCCCCGCCGACGTGGTCTCCGGGCTACTGGTGGTGTACTGCGTGATCCGCGTCCTGCGCGAACGGCGGCGCCCGCTGTCGCGCACGGCGGCCGTCGTACTCGGCCTTCCCGTCGTGGGACTCGCGCTCGCCGCCATGGGGGCGTCCTCGCCGGAGACCGGGCTCGCCGGCCTCGGCCGCTATCTGCAGATCTTCGTGCTCGTCCCGGCGGCCGTGCTGCTGCTGATCCGCGACCGTGCCGACTTCCGGGTGCTGGCCTGGTCGTTCGTGGGGCTGGCACTGTGCCAGGGCGCCCTCGGCGTGCACCAGTACGTCACCCGGACCGGCGCCTCCTACCAGGGCGAGGACATCCGGGCGGTCGGCACGTTCGGGCCGCAGGACGTGATGGGCATGGCGACAGCGGTCTCTCTCGGCCTGGTGTGCGCGGTCGGGATCGCACTGGGCCGGGCGTCCGTACGGCAGCGGGCGATCGCCGCCGGGTGCGCTCTGGCTCTGCTGGCCCCGCTCGCGGTCTCCTTCAGCCGGGGCGCGTGGATCGCGACGGCGCTGACCTGCACCGTGCAGCTGGTGACGGCCGGGCTGCGGCGCGCCCTGAAGGTGGCCGCCGCCGCGGCCGCCGCGGGCGTGATCCTGGTGGGCGGCTTCGGGGTCGGCACGGCGTTGCTGCAGCAGCGGATCACCAGCATCACGCAGGTCACCCACGCGCCCGACCAGTCCGTCATCGACCGGTACACCCTGTGGGCGTCCGCCACCGACATGTGGCGCCAACACCCGCTGACCGGTGTCGGGCTGAAGGGTTTTCCGCAGTACCGGGACGGGCACGCCACCCTGGCGCTGTCGTCGGGCGCCGAGATCGCGGGCGCGGGCGCGGCGTACCACAGGCAGCCGCTGCTGTCGCCGCACAACATGTACCTGCTGGTGCTGAGCGAGCAGGGCCTGGTCGGGCTGCTGGGGCTGGCCGGGAGCTGGCTGGCGCTGCTGGTGTGCGGACTGCGGGGGTTGCTGCGTGGCCGCGACCGCGGACCTGGAGCCGACTGCGCGCTCGTCTCCTGCGGGCTGCTGGTCTGGCTGCTGACCGACTTCGTGTACGGGGACATCGGCGGCCCCTCGACCGTGCTGACCGCCATGGCCCTGGGGCTGGTGGCGTGGTGGGCGCTGGCCGGCGACGAGCGGGGGGACGTCCTGCCTGGGGGCGGGGTACGCGAGCGCGTCGAGGAGGCCGGGGCGCGATGACGGTGAGACCCTCGCACACCCCCGGATCCGAAACGGGCGGCGCGGCGACCGTGCCCTCGGCGCGTGCCGCCACCCCGGCCGGGGACGGCACCGAGGCGACCTCGGCCTCCCGGAAGTTCCTCGCCAGGGCCGCGCTCGTCACGGCGTCGCTGTCCATCGCCGGTTCCGTGCTGGGCCTGGTGCGCGACCAGGCGCTGGCGCGGCTGTTCGGTGCCGGGAGCGACACGGACGCCTTCCTGGTCGCGTGGACCGTGCCCGAGTTCGCCGCCACCCTGCTCATCGAGGACGGGATGGCGCTGGTGCTGATCCCCGCGTTCAGCATGGCGCTGGCCCGCCGGGCCCGGGGCGCCCCGGGCGACCCGGTCCGCGCCCTGGTCGTCGCCACCCTGCCCCGCCTGTGCCTCGCCTTCGCCGCGGTGGCGGCGGTGGTCGCGGGCGCGGCTCCCTACCTGGTCCGGGCCCTGGCGCCCGGCCTGCCCGACCCACGGCTCGCCGCCGACTGCACCCGGCTCACGGCGACCTGCGTGCTGGCCTTCGGGCTCGCCGGGTACTGCAGCGCCGCCCTGCGGGCGCACCGCCGCTTCCTCGCTCCCGCGGCGATCTACGTCGCCTACAACACCGGCATCATCGCCGCGATGTTCCTGCTCGGCGCACGCTGGGGCGTGCGTTCCGCCGCGATGGGGGTCGCGGCGGGCGGCTGTCTGATGGTGGCGGTACAACTTCCCTCGCTCTGGCGGCAGCTGACCTCGCGCACGCGCCCACCGCGCGCGGCCGGGGCCGATGCCGCGGACCGGCCGGTGCAACTCGCGCTGGTCGCCGCCGTGCTGCTGTTCGCCCTGTGCCGCCAGTCGCAAGTCCTCGTCGAGCGTTTCCTCGCCTCCCACCTGCCCGCCGGGGCCATCTCGCACCTGAACTACGCGCAGAAGGTCGCGCAGATCCCGATGACGTTGTCGCTGATGGTGTGCACCGTCACCTTCCCGGTGGTGGCGCGGGCGCTCGCGGACGGCGACACGGAGCGGGCCCGCAGCCGCGTGCAGCGGGATCTGGCGGTGGCCTCCTGTCTGGTGCTGCTGGGCATGTGCGCGGTGATCGCCTGCGCCCCGCAGATGGTCGAACTGCTCTTCCAGCGGGGCGCGTTCACCGCGAGCGACACCGCGGCCACGGCCGACGTCATGCGCGTGTACGCCCTCGGGCTGCTGGGCCAGACCCTGGTCGGCGCCCTGACCCGCTCGTACTTCTCGGCGGGCCGGCCCAGCTGGTACCCCGTCGGCGCGATGGCCGGGGGCATCGCCGTGACGTCCTGGATCGGCGCCGCGACCGTGGGTACCTGGGGCGTGTCGGGGATCGCCGCCGCCAACGCCCTCGGCATCACCGTCACGGCCGCCCTGCTGCTCGTCGGCCTGCGGACGCCCCGAAACGGCCCCCACAGCCTCTCCATCCACATCATGCCGGTACTGGCCGAGCTGAGCAGGCCGGTACGCGCGGCGGTCGTGGCCACCCTCGCCGGGGCGTTCGTCGCCGGCCGGCTCCAGTCCCCGGTGGCGGGCCTGGTGGCCGGCTGCCTGACCGTGATCGCCGTCTTCGTCCCCCTCGCCTGGGCCTCGGACGCCCAGAGCTTCGCATCCGCACTGCGCTCCGTACGCACCGTCACACGAAGGCTCACACATGGCCGCATCCGTTGATTCCGTCGACACCGGCAGACTCCCCGCCCCGCGCCCGGGTCCGATCCCGTGGGTGGCGATGTACCACTCGGTGGGCGACTGCTCGGACGACCCGTACCGCATCACGGTCACGCCCGGGCGGCTCGGCCGGCAGCTGGCGTGGCTGCGCCGGCGGGGGTTGCGGGGCGTGTCCGTGGCCGAGCTGCTCGCCGCCCGCACGCGGGGCGAGGGACGGGATCTGGTCGGGCTCACCTTCGACGACGGCTACGCCGACTTCGTCACCGACGCCCTGCCGCTGCTGCGCCGCTGGGGCTGTGGCGCCACCCTCTTCGTCCTGCCCGGGCGGCTCGGCGGCGACAACGCCTGGGACCCGCTCGGCCCGCGCAAGCCGCTGCTGACCGCGGACGGCATCCGGCACGCGGCCGCCGAGGGCGTGGAGATCGGCTCGCACGGGCTGACCCATGTCGACCTCACCCGGGCGGACGACCTCACCCTCAAGAGCGAGGTCACCGAGAGCCGCGCGCTGCTCGAGGAGCTGCTCGGCGCCCGGATCGGCGGCTTCTGCTACCCGTACGGCACGGTCGACGTCCGCGCCGTCGAGGCCGTACGGGAAGCGGGGTACGCCTACGCCTGCGCCATCGATCCCGGCCCGCTGACCGGCCGGCACGCCCTGCCACGCGTGCACGTCGGCCAGCACGACACGGCCTGGCGCCTGCACCTCAAGCACCGGCTGCACCGGCTGCGCCGGCGCCCGGTGGAGGGCCTGTGATGAAGGCGCTGCACGTCATCACCGGCCTCGGCGTCGGCGGGGCCGAGCAGCAGCTGCGTCTGCTGCTGCGCCACCTGCCCGTCGACTGCGACGTCGTGACGCTCACCAACCCCGGTGCGGTCGCCGAGGGCCTCGCCGCCGACGGTGTCCGCGTCGTGCATCTCGGCATGGGCGGCAACCGCGACCTGGCCGCGCTCCCGCGCCTGGTCCGGTTGATCCGCGCCGGCGGCTACCACCTGGTGCACACGCACCTGTACCGGGCCTGTGTCTACGGCCGTCTCGCCGCACGCGTCGCCGGGGTCCGTGCGGTCGTCGCCACCGAACACTCCCTCGGTGACTCGCAGATGGAGGGCCGCAGGCTGACGGCGGGGGTGCGCGCGCTGTACCTCTCCAGCGAGCGCCTCGGCTCCGCGACGGTCGCCGTCTCCCCGACGGTGGCCGACCGCCTGAAGCGCTGGGGCGTGCCCGCACCCCGCATCGAGGTCATCCCCAACGGCATCGACCTGGACCGCTTCCGCTTCGACCAGGAGCGGCGTGAACGCACCCGCCGGTGCCTCGGCCTGCCGGAGGACGCGTGCGTCGTCGGCGGTGTGGGCCGGCTCACCCGGGGCAAGCGGTTCGACGTCCTCGTCCACGCGCTCACCCGCCTCCCGGACGATCACCGGCTGCTGCTGGTGGGCAGCGGCCCCGAGGAGCACGTCCTGCGCCGCACGGCACACGAGGCCGGCGTGGCCGGGCGCGTCCTGTTCACCGGGGAACGTCCCTACGTTCCCGACGGCTCCCCCGGCCCCGACCTGCCCTCGCTCACCTCCGCGATGGACGTGCTGGCGTCCCCGTCCACGGAGGAGGCCTTCGGTCTGGCGGCCGTGGAGGCGCTGGCGTCCGGCCTGCCGGTGCTCTACACCTCCTGCCCGGCGATCGAGGATCTGCCGCCGTCGGCCGCCGCCGGGGCCCGGCGCGTGCGCGGCGGCCCCGAGGCGTACGCCCGCGCGATCGCCGAGGTCCGGGCGGCGGGTCCCCGGCCGCGCACGGCCCCCGAGGCCGCCCACCGCTACAGCATCACCCGCAGCGCAGCCCGGCTCATGGACGTGTATGCGGCAGCGGTCTCCAGCTCGTCGTCCCTCTCACCCTTGGGAGCAAGTCCGTCATGACCGACACACCCACCCGTAAGCGGCGCCTGTCCCTGGCCCCTCTCAAGAGGCTGCCGTCCTGGTCCGTGCTCGCGGCCGGCACCCTCGTCGGCGGCCTGTCGGGCGGCGGCTACGGCATGCTGACCCCGCCGACGTACACGGCCACCAGCTACGTCGTCGCGGTACCGACCGGGAAGACCGAGGTGAACTCGGCCCTCGGTTTCGCGCAGGCGTACGGCCGGGTCGCCACGCAGCTCACGGTGCTGGCGGACGCGCGGGAGCGAGCGGGCGTGCCGGTGCGCACCCTGCAGCGGAGCGTGCAGGCGGCGACCTCACCGGACGCTCCGATGGTCGCCGTGTCGGCCACCTCCTCGCGCCCCGGTCTCGCCTCGGACATGGCCAACGCCGTCTCCCGCGCGCTGACCCGGCAGGCGAACGCCGCCAAGGGCAGCACCCATGTCCAGCTCGTGCAGTTCTCGAAGGCGTCCAAGCCGACCGAGCCGACCTCCGCGTCGTCGAAGGTGACCGCCGTGGTGGGCGCGTGCGCGGGCGGGCTGCTGTGCGGCCTGGCGCTGCTCGCGCGGCCGAGGCGGACCCGCCGGGACGACGACCCCGCCCCCGCCGCCTCGGTGCCCGGCCCGGCCGCCGCCGCCGACGCGCGCGGCCGGCGGTGACCGTCGTGCGGGCCGGCCTCGTCACGCTAGTCGCCGCCGGGCCACCACTCGAAGCGGACGCAGAGTGTCCCGCCGAGCCATTGCTCCACCCATGTACCCAGGTCCAGTCGCGAGCAGCCCGCCGGGGCCGGCGGTGCGGTGGCCGCGGCGGGCGCCGGGGTGGGGGCGGGGTCGCGGGTCGCCTCGTCGGTACGGCCGAAGAGGAAGGACCGGTAGACGAGGGACGACTTCGGATTGCTCCCGCACTGCCACACGCCGTGCGGGCAGTAGTCCGTCAGCGTGTTGTAGAGCGGCTTGTGCTCGTCCATCCACGCGAGCATGCGCCTCATGTACTCGGTGTTGTCGCCGTTGCGGAAGAGCCCCCATTCCGGATAGGAGACGGGCTTGCCGTGCGCCTTGGCGAATTGCACGTGTGCCTGAAGTCCGTAGGGCTCACTCACCTGCCGGTCGAACGACATTCCGGCCGGCTGGTCGTAGGAATCCATGCCGATGATGTCGACCGCGCCGTCCCCGGGGTAGCACTGCGTCCAGGGCACGGCGTCCCGGCCGCGGCTCGGCGCGAAATCGAACCGGAACCTCTGTCCGGGCACCGAGCGCATGGTGGTGACGATCCTCCTCCAGTACGTCTTCCACGCGACGGGGTCGGGCCCGCAGCGATGGGTGTAGGTGACGCCGTTCATCTCCCAGCCGAGCACGAGAACCGTGTCCGGCACGCCCAGCCGGACCAGCCGTTCGGCCAGGGCGCGGAAGTGGTGGTCGAACTCTCCTGCCGCGCCTCGCCGCACCAGCTGCCGGACGACGGCGTCGGAGACGCCCGCCTCGTTGCGCTCCTGCAGGGGGACGTTCACGACGAGCATCCGGTCGGCCTTCTCGTTGCGCCAGTGCGCCCACGCGGGGAGAAAGCTGAGGTCACCCTCGATGTCGCTCCATGTGTTGCCGGGCAGATAGGTGTGGCCGACGCGGATATCGGCACCGCCCAGCCAGCTGCTGAGCAGCGGGATGCTGGCCACGCCGCCGGCGTCGGAACCGAGGAAGGCCCCGAAGGCCGGCCAGTGCCCGCCGAGCGCCGGAGGGGTCACCGCAGGCGGCTTCGGCAGCCCGGGGCCAGCCGGAGGGGCACTGGCCGCTGGAGTGACCGCGGGTGCGGGAACGGCCGGGACGGCCACCACGGGTCTCGGGGGCGGCACCGGAGCGGGAGGAGAGGCGGGTCCCAGCACCTGCACCCCCGCTGGGCGACCGGCGGCGAGGGCGGCGGACACGACGACCGCCGCCGCGCCCACGACCAGCCGGCGGAACCGGGCCCGCTTGCGCTGTGGGGCCATGCCCGCACCTTTCTTCGCTCTCGTCCACATTTAGTCTTCGTACCCATTATTGACGAAATGTCATATTAAGTCATCCGTAGGAGAGTCCATGGCACCAACACCATTGCGGCTTTCGAGTACTCCGCTCGCCCGTGCGGGTGAGCCGATCCGAGAGAAAAGAGAAGCCGTGTCACCGCTCGACACCCGGGTCCCCGCCGTACTGCTGCGGATCGACCGGAACCCCTTCCACCATGGAACCCTGGGGGCCGTGCGTTCGCTCGGCAGGGCGGGCGTGGAGGTGCATCTCGTCGCCGATACGACGGGGAGTCCCGTCCACCGGTCGCGTTATGTGAGCCGGATGCATCCCCCGCCGCTCCCGGGAGCGTCCCAGGACGACATCCGCGCCGTGCTGCGCCGCGTGGCCGACCGGATCGCGCGCCCCGCCGTCCTGGTCCCGCTGGACGACGCGAGCGCGATCGCCGTGGGGCGGATGCGGGATGATCTCGCACCGTCCTACCTACTGCCGCCGATGCCGTGCACGCTGGCCGAACGCGTCGCCGACAAGGAGGAACTGGCCGCCGTGTGCGCGTCCGCGGACGTCCCGCACCCGGTGACGCTGGTCCCGGACAGTCCGGCGCGAGCCGCCGACGCCACACGGCGGCTCGGGCTGCCGGTGGTGGCGAAGTGGAGCCGGCCCTGGCTGCTGCCCGCCGGCAGCGGGCTGCGGAGCACGGTGCTGGTGCGCTCCGAACATCAGGCCCGGGAGCTGTACCTGCGCACAGAGGAGGCGGGCAGCAGGTTGCTGCTCCAGGCGTACCTGCCGCCGGGGCGGGACCGGGACTGGTTCTTCCACGGCTACGCCGACCACTCGGGCACCGTGCGCGCGGGCGGGCCGGGCCGCAAGCACCTGGCCTGGCCGCGTGGAGCGGGCCTGACCGCGGTGGGCTGCTGGACGCCCAACCCGCAGGTGCAGGCGCTGTCCGAACGGCTCACCGGCGGGCTGGGCTACCGCGGTGTCTTCGACCTCGACTTCCGCCGCTGCGGCGCGACGGGCCGCTATCACCTGCTCGACTTCAACCCGCGCCCCGGCGCCCAGTTCCGGCTCTTCGCGGACAGCGCGGGGCTGGACGTCGTACGCGCGTTGCACCTGGACCTGACGGGCCGTCCACTGCCGGACGGGGCCCCGCTGGCCGGGCGGGCCTTCGTGGTGGAGAACTACGCGCCGCTCACCGCGCTGCGTCCGGCGCCCGACGGGCGCGAACTGGCCTGGTACGCCCCGGACGACCGCGCGCCGGGATGGGCGATGTGGGCCCTGTGGTCCCGGCATGTGTCCCGTCGGCTGCGGGAGCGGCTGGGCGCGACGGCACCGGCGCCACGCCTGATCCCCCGGGCGGTCTCACCCGCCCTGAACGACAACGAGAAAGCGAGCAGTCGATGATGTACGACCTACTGGTGGTGGGTGCAGGCCCCTACGGCCTGTCGATCGCGTCCCACGCCGCGGCCGCCGGGCTGAACCTGCGCCTGTTCGGCCGGCCCATGGCGTCCTGGCGGGACCACATGCCCCGCGGGATGTTCCTCAAGTCGGAGCCGTGGGCGTCCAACCTCTCCGACCCGTACGGGCGGTGGCGTCTGGACGTGTACTGCGCGCAGCACGGCCTTACGGCACGTCACGCGGAGCCGATCCCCGTCGAGGCGTTCGCGTCGTACGGTCTGTGGTTCGCCCGCCATGCCGTGCCGGAGGTGGACGAGCGCATGGTGGCCCGGGTGGCGTCCGGCCCCGGCGGCTTCACGGCGGTCACCGAGGACGGGGAGGTGGTGCACGCGCGGACGGTGGCGCTGGCGGTCGGTGTGATGCCGTTCGTCGAGGTACCGCAGGCACTGCGCGGACTGCACCCCGCGCTGGTGACGCACAGCAGCGACCACAGCGACCTCGACCGCTTCCGCGGCAGGGACGTCACGGTGATCGGCGGCGGTCAGGCGGCCCTGGAGACCGCGGCGCTCCTCGCCGAACAGGGCACCCGTGTGCGGGTGCTGGCGCGGGCGGACGGGCTGCGGTGGAACGACGTGCCGCCGCCCTGGGAGCGCCCCTGGTGGCAGTCGGTGCGCTCCCCGCACAGCGGCCTCGGCCCCGGCTGGCGGAACTGGTTCTACGCCGAGCGCCCCGGTCTCTTCCGGCACCTGCCGGAGCCGACCCGGGCGCGCATCGCGGCCACGGCGCTGGGGCCGGCGGGCGCGTGGTGGGTGCGGGACCGGGTGGAGGGCGCGGTGGAGCTGCTGCCGGGCCACGAGGTGACCGCGGCCTGTGCGGTGCCGGGCGGTGTACGGCTGGACATCGTGAGCCGCACGGGAGCCCCGCGCACGCTGGAGACCGAACACGTCATCGCCGCCACGGGGTTCCGGGCGCGCTGTGACCGGCTCGGACTGCTCTCCGACGAGCTTCGCGGGTCGCTGGCGGCCCTGCCCGACGGGTCTCCCGCGGTCGGGCGGGACTTCGAGTCCTCCCAGCCCGGTCTGTTCCTCGCGGGCCTGGTGACCGCCTCCGGCTTCGGGCCGGCCATGCGCTTCGTCCAGGGCGCGACCTTCACGGCGTCGACACTCGTGGGAGGGGTACGGAGCCGGCTCAGGGGGACCCCGACGAGCGGGACGATCCCCGTGCCGGGAGGCAGCAGCCGAGCCTGGTCGCCGGCGCCGGCGCGCCGCTGACGGAGAGGCGTGTGGGCGGGCGCCCCCGGGCCGCCGGCGGAGAGCGAGTCGTCAGCGGCCCACCGGTCTGCCACTGAGGGAGCCGGTGCCGGTCCTTCTGCGGTGGCCCCCGCCGGTTCGGGTGGTGCTGCTCGGCCGGAGCGGGGGCGCGGGTGCCGGACGTATGGCGTCCGGCACCCGGGAGCAGCTATCGGTGGGAGGCCCCGCGGCCGCGGCGGTACAGCATCGCCCCGCCCGCGATCAGAGCGGCACTGACGGCCGAGGTCGCCAGCATGGTCTTGCTGCCGGTTTCGGCCAGCCGGGGCTCGTCGGGGTGCTCGACGACGGCCGGAGGCGGCGTGTGGCTGGTCCGGGTGGGCGGAGGCGTCTCACTGGTGCGCGTGGGAGGCGGCGGGGTCGGGGCGGGGGTGCTGACGGACGGCGGAGTCCCGTTGCCGCAGGAGTTGCCGGCCGCCTCATTGAACGCCGCGACCCCGTTGACGCTGTTGCCGCACACGTTCACCGGCGCCTCGATCGGCACCTGCACGCTGTTCCCGGCCAGCACACCGGGGGAATCCGTGGTGACTCCTGTCGCGTTCGTGTCAGCGAGGGCGGAGCTGCAGGACAGGGACAGAATGCCCGTGGCGGCGGCCGCCGCGAACACTCCCCTGCTCAGGGTCTGTCGCAATGTGGTCATCTTCCTGCTTGAAGAACTGGAAAAGCCGGCCCTGGAAAGGAGATCGACGTCCAAGGCCGGCCATGACACAGCCGGAAGGCTGGTGCGTTGGGCGGTCAGTCGTTCTTGCACTCGCTGCCGACGTGAGCCGCCCGTGTGCCTCGCGCCACCACGCGTTCGGCCCTCAGGCGGGGAAGCCTGCCCCGGACAGCCCGTGTGACCGCGGCCAGAACAGCGGGCCCGGGCCCGGCAGCCGACTCGTCATTCCCCGCCGTCGCGGTTCACGACGGCCGGTCTGCTGCCGCTGCCGATGGCAAGCCTCCTGCGCACTGCGCGTTCCTCTCTCGTAGCGTCGCTCGCCCCACTGCTTCATCAACCCGACGCCGGAGAATTGGTTGCGCAGGTTCACCCGTTCGGACCTTTCCGCATGCGGAAAGGTCCGGGGTCAAGGTGCCGCCCGACCGGCTACGACACCACGTCCTTGTGGGCGAAACCGCGAAAGGCCAGGGCGAACAGCACCAGGGCGTACGTGGTGGAAATCGCCGTGCCCTGGATCATGCCGGACCACTCGGGGTGCGGCTGGACGGCGTCGGCCCAGGCGAACTGCCAGTGCGCGGGCAGGAAGGCCCGCCAGTGGCCGAGGGCGGTGACCGCGTCCAGAACGTTGCCGACGATGGTCAGGCCGACCGCGCCGCCGACCGCGCCGAGCGGGGCGTCCGTCCTGGTCGACAGCCAGAACGCCAGTCCCGCGGTGACGAGTTGGGACACGAAGACGTACGCCACCACGACTACGAGGCGCTGCGCCGCCGTCCCCGAGTCCAGCGCGCCGCCCGTGGGAATCTGCAAGGGGCCCCAGCCGTAGGCGGCCGTGCCGACCGCGAGGGCCACGACCGGCAGCAGCACCATCGCGGCCAGGCTCAGGCCCAGTCCCACGGCGAGCTTGGACCACAGCAGGCGGGCCCGCGGCACGGGGGCGGCCAGCAGATAGCGCAGGGAGGACCAGTTCGCCTCCGACGCGACGGTGTCCCCGCAGAACAGGGCGACCGGGATCACCAGCAGGAAGCCCGCCGAGACGAACAGGTTCACGGCGGCGAAGTTGGCACCGGACGCGGTGGCCGAGTCCATCAGGGTGACCTGGTTGTTGCGGCCGCCCGGGTCGCCACCGACGGCGAAGGCGATCAGCAGCACGAACGGCAGCACGGCGAGGATCGCGCCCATGACCAGGGTGCGGCGCCGCGTGAGCTGCCGGACCAGCTCCACGCGCAGGGGCAGGGTGCGGCCCGCGCGGTAGCCGGGCGCCGTCTCGGCACGATCGGCGAGCGTGCTCATGCGGAACCTCCGATCAGGGTGAGGAAGGCGTCTTCCAGGCGGCGGTGCGGGCCGACCGAGGCCACCGGCACCTCCAGACGCACCAGCTCCACGACCAGCCGCTCGGCCGTGCCGCCGGGTTCGAGCCGGATGAGCAGCCCGTCGTCGGTGCGCACGGCGGAGGCGACGCCGGGCAGCGCGGCCACCTTCTCCACGGCCGGCTCCTCCACCGGTGTGGCGGTGCCGACCAGCAGGGTGTCGCCGGAGCCGATGATCTCCCGTACCGGGCCGGCCTGGACGAGGCGGCCGCGGTCCATCACCACCAGGTGGGTGCAGGACTGCTCGACCTCGGCGAGGAGATGGCTGGAGACGATCACCGTGCGGCCGCCGGCCGCGTAGCGGATCATCACCTCGCGCATCTCGCGGATCTGGGGCGGGTCGAGGCCGTTGGTGGGCTCGTCGAGGATGAGCAGGTCGGGCAGGCCGAGCATGGCCTGTGCGATGGCGAGGCGCTGGCGCATGCCCTGCGAGTAGGTGCGCACCGCGCGGGCGAGCGCGTCGCCGAGCCCGGCGATGTGCAGTGCCTCGTCCAGGTGGGCGTCCTCGGGCGGGCGGCCGGTGGCCCGCCAGTACAGCTCCAGGTTCTCCCGGCCGGACAGGTGCGGCAGGAAGCCGGCGCCCTCCACGAACGCGCCGACCCGGGACAGCACCGGGGCGCCGGGCCGGACGGCGTGGCCGAAGACGCGGATCTCGCCGTCGTCCGGCTTGATGAGGCCCATCAGCATGCGCAGGGTGGTGGTCTTGCCCGCGCCGTTGGGTCCGAGCAGGCCGAGCACCTGGCCCTTCTCCACCCGGAAGGACAGCTCGCGCACCGCGTACCGATCGGTGGACCCGGCGTATCGCTTGCCCAGGTCCTTGATCACGAGCGGGAGGTCGGCCAGCTCCGGATCGGGTGCGGGTGCGGACGTACGGCGGCGGCCGGTGAGCAGCAGGGCGAGGGCGGTGGCCGCGCCGGTCGCGGGCAGCCACCAGACCCAGGCGGGCAGGGGGGCCGCGGCGGTGGTGACGGCGGGGGCCGTCGGCACGCCGAGGTCTCCCTTCAGGGAGACGGTGTAGGTCGCCGGGGCGGCGGGTGAGGCGTAGCCGAGGTCGGTGGAGGCGAGGACCAGGCGGAGCCGGTGGCCCTTCTGCACCTCGTGGTCGATCGCCGGGAGGGTGACGGTGACGTCCTTGCCCGCTCTGGCGCCGGTCACCCGGAAAGGGGCGACCAGTCGGGAGGGCAGGACCTGCCGGGTGCCGTCGGGGGCGACGTCGTAGACCTTGCCGAAGAGGACGGCGTCGTCGCGGCTGGAGGTGACGTGGACGGTGGCGGTGGGTGTGCCGGTGATCCGCAGGTCGCGGGTGAGCGGTGCCGAGTCGAACCGCGCGTACTGCCCGGGGAAGTCGAGGGAGACGCCGACGCCGAGCGCGGACAGCTGGGCGAGGCCGCCGGAGCCGCCGAGGCCGGGCAGCGCGGAGACGCCGGGCGGGCTGCCGCCGGCCGGGTTGGCGACGTGCTGCTCGCCACCGGTGAGGCCGATGGCGCGCCGGTGGTCGTGCAGGCCGGGATAGGCGGCGGCGCTCGCGCCGCGCAGCTGGGCGGTGCCGTCGGTGGAGTCGACGCCTCCGGTGCGGGTGATCCGGAAGGCCGGGCCGGTGTCGGCGTTCCTGTCACCCTTGAGGTACCGGTCGAACCAGGTCCGCACGCGCGCCTGCACCCGGTCGGTCTCCATGTCCCCTCCGTCGTGGCCGCCCGCGATCCAGTCGACGCCCACGGGGGCGCCGCCTGCCCGGATCGCCCTGGCGGCGGCGTCGGACTGCTCGAGGGTGAACAGCGAGTCGGTCTGGCCCTGGATGAGGAGGGTGGGCACCTCGATGCGGTCGCCGACGGCGGACGGCGAGCGTTCCTCCAGGAGCCGCCGGGCTGCGGGGTCCGGGGTGCCGGACTCGGCGACCCGGTCGTACATCCGGCACAGCGCGGGCTCGAAGCGGGCGCAGCCGCCGCCGGTGTTGACGAAGATGCCGGCCCACAGCTTCTTGAAGACGCCGTTCGGGAACAGGGCGTCCGCGAGGTTCCAGTACGTGATGGCCGGGGCGATGGCGTCGACGCGGTGGTCGTGTCCGGCGGCGAGGAGTGAGATCGCGCCGCCGTAGGAACCGCCGGCCATGCCCACGCGCGGGTCGCCGGGCTTGTCGAGCCGGACCTCGGGCCGCTTCGCCAGCCAGTCGATGAGCCGGGAGACGTCGGCGACCTCGCCCTTGGAGTCGTTGAGGCCGATCTTCCCGGTGGACTTGCCGAAGCCGCGCGCCGACCACGTCAGGACCGCGTACCCGTCGTGGGCGAGGTCCTCGGCCTGCTGCCGCATGTCGTCCTTGCTGCCGCCGAAGCCGTGCGCCAGCAGGACGGCCGGATGGGGGCCGGGGGCGGCCGGGGCGAAGAACGAGGTGTCCAGGCGCACGCCGTCGACCGCCATGACCTGGTCGCTGCTGCGCACCGTCCGCGTGTCGTCGGAGGCGACGGCCGCCGTCCACGTCCCGGCACCGGCGAGCACCACGACGGCGGCCGCGGCGGCGACGAGCCGGCGCGGCCGGCGCAGCGGCCCCCGCGGTGCGGGCAGTCGAAGATCCATGCGTCAACGGTACGGGCCGTCACCGGCACACGATGCCGCCGCCGGGCTGAACCCCATGCCCTCCTGGGGGAGTACCGGTTTGCCGCCGTGTACTTCCGCCGTGG
Source organism: Streptomyces sp. NPDC006314 (assembly GCF_040613075.1). Classification (NCBI taxonomy): domain Bacteria; kingdom Bacillati; phylum Actinomycetota; class Actinomycetes; order Kitasatosporales; family Streptomycetaceae; genus Streptomyces; species Streptomyces sp. NPDC006314. The sequence continues at coordinate 164,270 of NZ_JBEXRL010000001.1, forward strand.
TACGAAGAGCCGAGGAGCTTCGCCGGGCCACCCCCGTCATCGACGTCGCCGCCACCGAGCGCCTGTTCGACACCACGGTCGGGTTCGTCAGCGGCGTCGAGACCGTCCACCCCGACAAGGGCACCGAGATGTGGCTGTACGAGCCGGCCGTGTCCGGGCCGTACCGCCGCCGGGGCATCGGGCGGGCGCCGGCCGCGAGCGGGGCTGCTACGGCGTGCGGCTCGGCACCGGGAACGACGTCGTCCTCGCCGCCTTCGCAGTGCGGGCGGCGAGGACGACGGGACGTGCACGGTGGTGGTGTGGCAGTCGTGAGGCTCCCGTTACGCCTGTGCGTGCTCCGGGACCTGGGCGTCCTCGGGGATCGACACCAGCCAGCGGGTCTCGCGGCGCGGGCGGAGGTAGAGGGCCCAGTAGAGGGTGGCGACGGCGATGATGCCGCCGGTCCACAGCAGGTAGCTCGTCTCCTGCTGGGTCAGGATGTACGCGAGGACGGCGATCAGCAGGACCGGCACCGCGGGCCACAGCGGCATCCGCCAGGCGGCCGTGTGCTGGTGGGAGCTGCGGCGGGACAGCAGGGCGGCGACCGCGACGAGCAGGTACATGCCGGTCACCGAGACGCCGGTGACGCCGTACAGGGTGTCCAGGTTGACGAAGCAGAGCAGCGCGCCGGGGACACCGACGGCGAGCGTGGCGACCCACGGGGAGCCGAAGCGGCCGAGCTTGGAGAAGACGCTGTTGACCGGGTCGGGCCAGGCCTTGTCGCGGGCGGAGGCGAACAGGACGCGGGAGTTCTGGATGACCATGACGATGCCCGCGTTGATGATGGCGAGGGCCACGCAGAGGCTGACGAAGGTGCCGACCGCGGAGTTGGACCAGGCGGTGACCATGGAGCTGATGTCGCCGCCGGTCAGCTCCTCCAGGTCGCCGGCGCCCATGGTGATCGCGGCGACCGGCACCAGGATGACCACGGTGGAGATGGCGAGGGTGGCGAGCACCGTGCGGGCGACGTTGCGGCGGGGGTTCTCCAGCTCCTCGGAGAGGTAGACGGCGGTCGAGAAGCCCTGGGTGACGAAGAGGGCGATGGCGAGCCCGGAGACGACCAGCATGGCGGTCACCGTGTCGGTGTGGCCGTCCGCGCCGGCCACCTGCATGGAGACCAGGCTGCCCATCCCGCGGTGACTGTGGGAGAAGCCCAGCAGGGCGACGACCCCGGCGGCGATGACCTCCAGAACCAGGAAGATGCCGGTGATCCAGGCGTTGGCACGCAGGTCGAGCAGGCCGGCGAGGGTGGCGAGCAGCATCACGCCGGCGCCGGTCATCGACGGGTCGAGGTGCGCGATCGGGGCCAGGTAGTCGGCCGTGCCCATGGCGATCACCGGCGGGACGATCATCACCACCAGCAGGGACAGCACGAAGACCAGCCAGCCCGCGAGCCGTCCGGCCATCGTCGACACCATCGCGTACTCGCCACCCGCGCTGGGGATGAGGGTGCCCAGCTCGGAGTAACAGAACGCCACCGCGATACAGAGGAGGGAGCCGATGGCGATCGTCAGGGCGGTGGCGGTGCCGAGGGAGCCGAACAGGTCGGGGACGACCACGAAGAGCGTGGAGGCGGGCGTGACGCACGACAGCGTCAGCAGGGTGCCGCCGACGACACCGATGGAGCGCTTCAGCCCCGGTGAGGGGGCCGTCTCGATGTCAACCACGGACTTCTGGAGCGTGTCGGTCATGCGGCGGTTCCGATCGACTCGTGCGTGTGAGGGTGGGGTCGGGAGCGTTATCGCCTCCGGCGGATCGTCGTACGTTCATCTCGTCCGCTCCCGGCGCTGCATAGAGAACCCCGACGAAATCCGTCCCGTCAATGGCCGTTTACCTTCGAAATCCGCAGTCACGGAATGACCGCCGCCGCATCACTTTCCTAGGCCCCAACGCCTTATAGGAGCATCCATCAAGCCGTGCGCGAATGTGACCTTGCTTTCAAAGGTCATCAAGCCGGAAATCCTTCGTCACCCGTTTCATCCCGCCAGAACGAGAACCGCAGGTCACGCGTAAAAAAAATGTCAGGCCGTCCGGTATCCGGACGGCCTGACGGGGGTCGGAGGCGCACCTCCGGGTGACGCTCAGTGGTTGCGCGGGAAGCCCAGGTCCACGCCGGCGGGGGCGTCGGCCGGGTCGGGCCAGCGGGTGGTGACGACCTTGCCGCGCGTGTAGAAGTGCGTGCCGTCGTTGCCGTAGATGTGGTGGTCGCCGAAGAGCGAGTCCTTCCAGCCGCCGAAGGAGTGGTAACCGACGGGGACCGGGATCGGGACGTTCACGCCGACCATGCCGGCCTCGACCTCCAGCTGGAAGCGGCGGGCGGCGCCGCCGTCCCGAGTGAAGATCGCGGTGCCGTTGCCGAACGGCGAGGCGTTGATGAGGGCCACGCCCTCCTCGTAGGTGTCGACACGCAGAACGGACAGGACCGGGCCGAAGATCTCGTCCCGGTAGGCCTTCGCGGTGGTCGGCACCCTGTCGAGCAGCGAGATGCCGATCCAGTGGCCCTCCTCGAAGCCCTCGACCGTGTAGCCGGTGCCGTCCAGGACCACCTCGGCGCCCTCGGCGGCGGCGCCCTCGACGTACGACGCCACCTTGTCCCGGTGCGCCTTGGTGATCAGCGGGCCCATCTCGGACGTCGGGTCGTTGCCCGGACCGATCTTGATCTTCTCGGCGCGTTCGCGGATCTTCTCCACCAGCTCGTCGCCGATCGCGCCGACGGCCACGACCGCCGAGATGGCCATGCAGCGCTCGCCCGCGGAGCCGTAGGCCGCGGAGACCGCCGCGTCGGCGGCCGCGTCCAGGTCGGCGTCCGGCAGGACCAGCATGTGGTTCTTGGCGCCGCCGAGGGCCTGCACGCGCTTGCCGTGGGCGGAGGCGGTGGTGTGGATGTGGCGGGCGATCGGGGTCGAGCCGACGAAGGAGACGGCCTTGACGTCCGGGTGCTCCAGCAGGCGGTCGACGGCCACCTTGTCGCCGTGCACGACGTTGAAGACGCCGTCGGGCAGACCGGCCTCGGCCAGCAGCTCGGCGATCTTGATGGAGGCCGACGGGTCCTTCTCGGACGGCTTCAGCACGAAGGTGTTGCCGGTCGCGATGGCGATCGGGAACATCCACATCGGGACCATCGCCGGGAAGTTGAACGGCGTGATGCCGGCGACGACACCGAGCGGCTGGCGGATCGCGGCCACGTCGACCCGGCTGGCGACCTGCGTGGACAGCTCGCCCTTCAGCTGGACGTTGATCCCGCAGGCCAGGTCGACGATCTCCAGGCCGCGCGCGACCTCACCCAGCGCGTCGGAGTGCACCTTGCCGTGCTCGGCGGTGATCAGCTCCGCGATGGCGTCCCGGTTGGCGTCCAGCAGCGCCCGGAACTTGAAGAGGATGGACGTGCGCTGGGCCAGCGAGGACTGGCCCCAGGTCAGATAGGCGTCCTTGGCCGTGGCGACGGCCGCGTCCACCTCCTCGACCGACGCGAAGGCGACCTTCGTGGTGACCGCGCCGGTGGCCGGGTCGGTGACCGGCCCGTACGTACCCGACGCGCCTTCGACGGTCTTGCCGCCGATCCAGTGGTTGACGATCTTCGTCATGCCCAGTAACTCCTTTTACAGATGGCGGCGTCGGGTCGAGACGTGCCGTTCGTACAGCTCACGAGCCTTGGCCGCCGACGGTCGGGTCGCGGTCTCGGCCACAGGAACATCCCACCAGGCCTGCGCCGGAGGCGCGCCCGACACAGTGTCGGACGTTTCGGTCTCCACGTAGACACATGTGGCAGTGTCGGCGGCCCGCGCCTCGGCGAGCGCCGCGCGCAGGTCACGCACGGTCTTCGCGCGCAGCACCCGCATGCCGAGGCTGGCCGCGTTGGCGGCGAGGTCGACGGGCAGCGGGGCGCCCGTGAACGTCCCCTCCTCCGTCGGGAACCGGTAGGCCGTGCCGAACCGCTCGCCGCCCACCGACTCCGACAGACCGCCGATCGAGGCGTACCCGTGGTTCTGTATGAGCAGGACCTTGATCGCGATGCCTTCCTGTACGGCGGTCACGATCTCGGTCGGCATCATCAGGTACGTGCCGTCGCCGACCAGTGCCCACACGTTCCGCTCGGGCGCGGCGAGCTTCACGCCGAGCGCGGCCGGGATCTCGTAGCCCATGCAGGAGTAGCCGTACTCCAGGTGGTACTGGTCGTACGAGCGCGTCCGCCACAGCTTGTGCAGGTCGCCGGGGAGCGAGCCGGCCGCGTTGACGATGATGTCGGACTCGTCCACCAGGGCGTCCAGGGCGCCGATCACCTGCGGCTGGGACGGCCGGACATCCGGTTCGCCCGCCTCGAAGCAGGCGTCGACGCGCTGCTCCCAGCGCTCCTTGTCCTCGGTGTACTCGGTGACGTACGAGCCGGTGACCCGGTGGTCGTGCATCCGCAGCCGCTCGGTCAGCTCCTCCAGGCCGTGGCGGGCGTCCGAGACCAGCGGCAGTCCGGCCAGCTTGTGGCCGTCGAAGGGCGCGATGTTGACGTTCAGGAAGCGGACGGCCGGATTTTCGAAGAGGGTGCCGGAGGCGGTGGTGAAGTCGGTGTACCGGGTGCCGACGCCGATCACCAGGTCCGCGGTGCGGGCCAGCTCGTCGGCGGTCGCGGTGCCGGTGTGGCCGATACCGCCGACGTCCTGGGGGTGGTCGTGTCGCAGCGAGCCCTTGCCGGCCTGGGTGGAGGCGACCGGTATGCGGGTGGCCTCGGCGAATTCGGCGAGGGCCGCCTCGGCGCGGCTGTGGTGGACTCCGCCGCCCGCGATGACGAGGGGCCTGCGCGCCTCGCGGATCACCCGGACGGCCTCGGCCAGCTCGGCGGGATCCGCGCCCGGCCGCCGTACGGTCCACACCCGCTCGGCGAAGAACTCCTCCGGCCAGTCGAAGCCTTCCGCCTGCACGTCCTGCGGCAGGGCGAGCGTGACGGCGCCGGTCTCCACGGGGTCGGTGAGGACCCGCATGGCCTGCAGCGCGCTCGGGATCAGCTGCTCGGGGCGGGTGATCCGGTCGAAGTACCTCGACACCGGGCGCAGGGTGTCGTTGACCGAGACATCGCCCGCGTAAGGCAGCTCCAGCTGCTGCAGGACCGGGTCGGCGGGGCGGGTGGCGAAGACGTCGCCGGGCAGCAGCAGGACCGGAAGGTGGTTGATGGTCGCGAGGGCGGCGCCGGTGACCAGGTTCGTCGCGCCGGGGCCGATCGACGTCGTCACCGCGTGCGTGGACAGGCGGTTCGACTGGCGGGCGTAGCCGACGGCCGCGTGCACCATGGACTGCTCGTTGCGGCCCTGGTGGTACGGCATCACGGGGGCCGTGGGGGGTGTCCCCCCACGGGGCACGGTGGCGTACTCGATCAGCGCCTGGCCGAGCCCCGCCACATTGCCGTGGCCGAAGATGCCCCAGATGGCGCCGATCAGCCGCCGCCGCTCGCCGTCCCGCTCGGTGTACTGGGCGGCGAGGAAGCGTACGAGCGCCTGTGCGACCGTGAGCCTCGTCGTCGAGGTGGTCATCGGTACCCCCCTGTGCCTTCTACGTGGTCCGGGTGGAAGCGGATCCGCCACTCGCGGGTCTCGCCGGGCCCGGCCATGACGTTCAGGTAGTACATGTCGTGCCCGGGCTGGGCGATCGACGGGCCGTGCCAGCCGTCGGGGACGAGGACCGCATCACCGGAGCGGATCTCGGCGAGGACGTCACAGCCGCCCTCGCGCGAGGGGAACACGCGCTGATAGCCGAGACCGCCCGGGCCGTCGATCTCGAAGTAGTAGATCTCCTCCAGCTCGGACTCCTCGCCCGGCCGGTGCTCGTCGTGCTTGTGCGGCGGGTACGAGGACCAGTTGCCGCCCGGCGTGATCACCTCGACGGCGATGAGCTTGTCGCAGTCGAAGGAGTCCGCCGAGGCGAAGTTGCGCACCCGGCGGGCACAGCTGCCGCTGCCGCGCTGCTCGACGGGGACCTCCGGCGCGGGGCCGTAGCGGGCGGGGAGTCGTCGCTCGCACTTCGCTCCTGCCAGGGCGAAGCGGCCTCCCGCGCCGGAGGCGATCTGGACCCGGGCATCCCGGGGTGCGTACGCGAAGTCGGAGACGTCCGCGAACACACTTTCCCGGCCCAGGAGTTGAAATTCGTTTTCCTCAATTTGTACGGCACATCCGCCTTCCAGCGGAAGCACGATCCATTCACTGTCCCCAGTGGTGAACGTATGCGCACCGCCCGGAGCCAACTCGACGACGCGCAGGCTGCTGTGGGCCCATCCGGCGCGTTCGGGGTCGATGTCGACGGCGTACCGGGCGTTCGCGGCGGCACCTTTGGGCAGGTGCAGGTCGGTGCTGGTCATGCGGCCCTCACAGCAGTCCTACGGCGGTGTCCACGGCGGCGGCCACATCGCCGTCCGCCGGGTACAGCAGCGAGCGGCCGACCACCAGGCCGCGCACGGTGGGCAGTTGGAGCGCGCCGCGCCACTTCTCGTAGGCGGCGACCTGGTCCTCGGGGGAGTCGCCGATGTCGCCGCCGAGCAGCACGGCCGGCAGGGTGGAGGTCTCCATGACCCGGGCCATGTCGTCGGGGTTCTCGGTGACCGGCACCTTCAGCCAGGTGTAGGCCGAGGAGCCGCCGAGGCCGGAGGCGATGGCGATGGACCTGGTGACCGCCTCGGCGGACACGTCGTTCCTCAGCTTCCCCTCGGGGCTGCGGCGGCTGATGAACGGCTCCACGAAGACGGGCAGCCGGCGCGCGGCCATGTCGTCGATGGCCCGGGCGGTGGACTCCAGGGTGGTCAGGGAGCCCGGGTCGTCGTAGTCGACGCGCAGCAGCAGCTTGCCCGCGTCGAAGCCGAGGCGCTGGATGTCCTCGGGGCGGTGGCCGGTGAACCGGTCGTCGAGCTCGAAGCTGGCACCCTGCAGGCCGCCGCGGTTCATGGAGCCCATGACGACCTTGTGGTCGAGGGCGCCGAGCAGGAGCAGGTCGTCGAGGATGTCCGCGGTGGCGAGGACGCCGTCGACGCCGGGCCGGGACAGTGCGAGGCAGAGGCGTTCGAGCAGGTCGGCCCGGTTGGCCATGGCGAGCTTGCGGTCACCGACAGCGAGGGCGCCACGGGCCGGGTGGTCGGCGGCGACGATCATCAGCCGGCCGTCGTCGTTGAGCAGGGGCCTGCGGGCCCGGCGGGCGGCGGCCTCGGCGATCGCCTCGGGGTGGTGGGTGCGGATGCGGACCAGCGCGGAGACGTCCACCCGGGGCTGCCGGGTGCCGTCCCCGCCCTCGTGGTGGGCGCCCGCAACCCTGCCCGCCCTCACAGCACCGCTCCGGCCTCGAGCGCGGCGGCCACCTCGTCGGGGGTCGGCATCGCGGAGGAGCACTCCAGGCGGGAGGCGACGATGGCGCCGGCCGCGTTGGCGTGCCTCATGATCGTCTCCAGGTCCCAGCCGGCCAGCAGACCGTGGCACAGGGAGCCGCCGAAGGCGTCCCCGGCGCCGAGCCCGTTGAGGACGGTGACGGGTAGGGGTGGGACCTCGGCCGCCTCGCCCTTCCGGTTCACGGCGAGAACGCCCTTCGGCCCCTGCTTCACCACGGCGACCTCCACTCCCGCGTCCAGCAGGGCACGGGCGGCGGCGTGCGGCTCGCGCACCCCGGTGGCGACCTCGACCTCGTCCAGGTTGCCGACGGCGACGGTGCTGTGGCGCAGTGCCTCGGCGTAGAAGGGGCGCGCGGCCTCGGGGTCGGCCCAGAACATCGGCCTCCAGTCGAGGTCGAAGACCGTCGTGCCCGACCGCGCCCGGTGGGAGAGGGCGGCGAGGGTCGCCGTACGGCTGGGTTCCTCGCTCAGGCCGGTGCCGGTGACCCAGAAGATGCCGGCGCCGTGGATGGCGTCCAGGTCCAGGTCGTGGGCGTCGATCTCCAGGTCGGGCGCCTTGGGCTGCCGGTAGAAGTAGAGCGGGAAGTCGTCCGGCGGGAAGACCTCGCAGAAGGTGACCGGGGTCGGCAGCCCGGGAACGGAGGTGACCCAGCGGTCGTCGACGCCGAAGCCGCGCAGCGCCTCGTGCAGATAGGCGCCGAACGGATCGTCGCCGGTACGGGTGATCACGGCGGTCCGCCTGCCGAGCCGGGCCGCGGCGACCGCGACGTTCGTCGCCGACCCGCCGAGGAACTTGCCGAAGGACGACACCTGGGGGAGCGGGACACCGGTTTGCAGCGGGTAGAGGTCCACTCCGATCCGCCCCATGGTGATCAGGTCGTAGGCCATCGGCTTCCCTTCGTCACGGCTCTCCCCGGCTTTCTAGTCCCGTACGCCGAGCCCTGTCAATGTTTTGTCCAGACATTCGGACCAGCCCTTGACACCGCTTTCCCGGGCCCGCACCCTGACGGCCATGACGTCGTTGTCACCCTCCTCACTGTCCCGCATCCGCATCGGATCGGCGCCCGACTCCTGGGGCGTGTGGTTCCCGGACGACCCCCGGCAGGTGCCCTGGCAGCGCTTCCTGGACGAGGTGTCCGCCTCCGGCTACGAGTGGATCGAGCTGGGCCCCTACGGCTATCTGCCCACCGACCCGGTGGTGCTCGCCGAGGAGACCGCCCGGCGCGGCCTGAACGTGTCGGCGGGCACCGTCTTCACCGGCCTGCATCAGGGCGAGGCGGTGTGGGACAGGACGTGGGCCCATGTCTCCGACATCGCCGCCCTCACCCAGGCCATGGGCGCCCGCCACCTGGTCGTCATCCCGTCCTTCTGGCGGGACGACAAGACAGGGCGGGTGCTGGAGCCCTCCGAGCTGACGCCGGAGCAGTGGCGGAGCCTCACCTCGCTGACCGAGCGGCTCGGGCGGGAGGTGCGGGAGCGCTACGGCCTCACGATCGTCGTCCACCCGCACGCCGACACCCACATCGACAGCGAGGAGAACGTCACCCGCTTCCTCGACGGCACGGACTCCGGCCTGGTGTCGCTGTGCCTGGACACCGGGCACTACGCCTACTGCGGCGGGGACAGCGTCAAGCTGATCGAGACCTACGGTGAGCGGATCGGTTATCTGCACCTCAAGCAGGTGGATCCGGAGATCCTGGCCGACGTACGGGCCAAGGGCACGCCGTTCGGGCCGGCGGTCGCCCAGGGCGTGATGTGCGAACCGCCGGCCGGGGTGCCGGAACTCGAACCGGTGCTTCAGGCGGCGCAGCGGCTGGACGTCGACCTGTTCGCGATCGTCGAGCAGGACATGTACCCGTGCGAGCCGGACGCTCCGCTGCCGATCGCCCGGCGGACCCGGGCGTTTCTCCGGTCGTGCGGGGTGTAGCCCTCCGGGGGGTTCCGGGTGGGGACCCCGCGTGGGGCAGGGTAAGGAAGCCGCGTGGTGCAGGGTGAGGAAGCCGTGTGGTGCAGGGTAAGGAAGCCGCGTGGTGCAGGGTGACGAAGCCGTATGGTCGCGCCACCCGGCGTCAACACGCCTCGCCCATGTACCGGCGCACGCCTTTGCGGCAGCTGTGTCACAAACACCTCCCCTGTGTCACATATGTCGCGTGTACGCGGTCTCTCGGTCACACCCGGTCGACAGGCGCTGCCCCTCCGTCACGCTGCGTCGTTCACCGGGCACAGGCTTGTTGATCGCCAGTGAAGCGTCCGGCTGCCAGAGGGCCGTCCCGGTCGCCGCCGGGCGCACGCAGGGAGGTACAGCTCATGACCGACCGAAGGCTCTGGTCCTATAAAGAGATCGCCGCGCACATCAAGGTGCAGCCGGACACCGTACGGTCCTATCGCAAGCACGGGCTGCTGCCCCCACCCGACCATGTGGAGGGCGGCAAGCCCTACTGGTACGCCGACACCGTCCGGGCCTGGGTCACCTCCCGCCCCGGCAACCGCGGCCGCAGACAGGACTGAACGCCCGCTCCCCGGTGGACGGCCCCGCGGAGCCTCAGCCCCGGCTCCATGGCTCGATGACCGTGACGCCCGCCCCCGCTGCCGTGCCCATGGCCGCGAGCGCCGCCGGGGCCGCGTCGAGAGGGATGGCGGCCGTCACCAGGAGGTCGGGGCGCAGGATGCCGGAGCGGACCAGGTGGAGCATGGCGGGATAGGTGTGGGCGGCCATGCCGTGGCTGCCGGACAGTTCCAGTTCCAGGGCGATGGCGCGGGCCAGCGGGACGGGTGTGGTGCCCTCGGGTGAGGGCAGCAGGCCGACCTGGACGTGCCGGCCGCGGCGGCGCAGGCCGTTCACGGAGGCCGCGCAGGTGACGGGGGAGCCGAGGGCGTCGAGGGAAAGGTGGGCGCCGCCGCCGGTCAGCTCGCGGACGGCGGCGGCCGTGTCGGGCACGGCGGCCGCGTCCACGCACTCCGCGGCGCCGAACCTTCGCGCCAGATCGAGCGCTTGGGGCGATACGTCGACGGCGATCACCCGCGCCCCGGAGGCCACCGCGATCATCACCGCCGACAGTCCGACCCCGCCGCAGCCGTGCACCGCGACCCACTGCCCCGCCGCGACCCGGCCCTGCTGCACCACGGCCCGGAAGGCGGTGGCGAAGCGGCAGCCGAGGCCGGCGGCGGTGGCGTAGGCCATGTCATCCGGGATGGCGACGAGGTTGACGTCGGCGTGGTCGAGCGCCACGTACTCGGCGAAGGAGCCCCAGTGGTGGAAGCCGGGCTGGGTCTGCCGTTCGCACACCTGCTGGTCACCCGCCGCGCAGGACGGGCAGGTGCCGCACGCGCACACGAAGGGCACGGTGACGCGGTCGCCGGGCCGCCACCCGGTCACCCGCGTGCCCACCGTCTCGACGACACCGGCGAGTTCATGCCCGGGAACGTGCGGCAGCGTGATGCCGGGGTCGTGCCCCATCCAGCCGTGCCAGTCGCTGCGGCACAGCCCGGTCGCCTCGACCCGCACGATCACTCCGTGGTCGGCGGGCCGGGGGTCGGGCACCTCGCGCACCTCGGCCGGTTCGCCATATCGCTCGAACACCACAGCGCGCATGCGTGCCTCACCTTCCGTTCACGTCCGGGCCACCGCTTCCCGTGGAACGCTAGCGCTCCACGGGAGATGCCGTTCGCCGGCCGCGGGCCACCGGTGGCCGGTCCTGCTCGCGCGGCGGCGCCGCAGATGTGTTTGCCCCACGCCCCTTCGGGGCGAGGACTTCACCGGCCTCGCTCATCCCGAACCGCCCGTGGAAGCGGCGCAGCGGGGCCGGCGCCCACCAGGTGGCGCGGCCGGTGAGCCGCATGATGGCCGGGACCAGCAGGCTGCGCACCACCATGGCGTCCATCAGCACGGCGAGCGCGATGCCGAGGCCCAGCATCTTGGTGTTGGTCACCCGTGAGGTGCCGATGGCGACCATCACCACCGCGAGGATGACCGCCGCCGCGGTGATCAGCCCGCCGGTGCGCTGCAGTCCGTGGCGCACGGCCGCGTTGTGGTCGCCCGTGTGGTCGTACTCCTCCTTGATGCGGGAGAGCAGGAACACGCCGTAGTCCATGGAGAGGCCGAAGGCCACGCAGAACATCAGGACGGGCAGGGTGGTCTCGATGGAGCCGGAGCTGGTGAAGCCGAGCGCTCCCGACAGGTGGCCGTCCTGGAAGACCCACACCACCGCGCCGAACATCGCCGTCAGGCTGAGCGCGTTGAGCACCACGGCCTGCAGGGGTATCAGCACGCTGCCGGTGAGCAGGAAGACCAGCAGCAGGGTCACCACGACGATGAACAGGACCGCCCAGGGCAGGCGTTCGGCTATCGCGTGCTTGGTGTCGACGAGGACGGCCGCCGTGCCGGTCACCTTGGTGTCGAACGGGGTATCCAGGGAGCGCAGGTCCCCCACCAGGCGCTGGGCGGGGTCGTCAACGGCCTCGCCCACGGGCTGGACGGTGAAGTAGGCCGCGTCGCCTCTGACCAGGGGGCCGTCGACGCGGGCCACCTCGGGAAGGGCGGCCACCTGCTGCCGGTAGGCGGCGTACTGGGCCTCGGTGGCCCCGCCCTCGGCGAGGACCTCCAGCCCGCCGCCGGGGCTGCCGGGGAAGCCCTCGCGGATGTCCTGCTGCACCACATGGGACTCGGCGGCCGAGGGGAGCTGGCGGTCGTCGGCGGTGCCGAACCGCACGCCGAGGAACGGCAGTCCCAGGAGGACCAGCAGGGCGGTGGTGCCGAGCGCGAAGACCGGGGCGCGGCGCATGACCAGAGAGGCGACGCGGGCCCAGGCGGTGCCCTCGGCGGGCCGGGCCTCGCCCTCGCGCCGGAAGAGGCGGCGCACGTCCCAGGAGTTGACCCGGTGGCCGAGCAGGATCAGCGCGGCCGGGAGCAGGATCAGAGCGGCGGCCGCCGCGAGCAGGACCACGGCGATGCCGGCGTAGGCGAAGGAGCGCAGGAAGTACTGCGGGAAGACCATCATCGCGGCGAGGGACACCGCGACGGTGAGGGCGGAGAAGAGCACCGTGCGGCCGGCCGTGCGCAGGGTCGTCCCCACGGCCGTCAACGGGTCGGCGCCGGTGGACAGTTCCTCGCGGTAGCGGCGGACGATGAACAGGGCGTAGTCGATGGCGAGGCCGAGCCCGAGAGCCGTGGTGAGGTTCAGCGCGAAGACGGAGACGTCGGTGAAGGACGTCAGGCCGCGCAGCACCGCGTTCGTCCCGAGGATCGCCACGACACCGATGCCCAGCGGCAGCAGGGCGGCGACCGCGCTGCCGAAAACCATCACCAGCAGCACGAGGGTGATGGGCAGGGCGATCATCTCGGCCCGGGTCAGGTCCTCCTTGATGATGGTCTGCATCTCGTGCCGGACCGCGACGATGCCGCCGACCTTCACCTGTACCGGGCCGTGCGTCCCCCGGTAATGGGGGGCGATGCGGTCCAGGGTCCTGCCCATCGTGTTCTCGTCGCCGGTGATGCGGGCGGCGATCAGCGCCTCGCGGCCGTCCTCGGCGCGCAGGGCGGGCGACTTGCTCTGCCAGTAGGAGCCGACGCCGGTGACGCCCTTCTCCCCTGCCAGCCGGGTGGTCAGGCTCCGGGCGGCGGCGGCGACCGCGGGGGCGTCGACCGAGGCGCGGCCCGAGTCGACCAGGAGCAGCAGGTTCGGCTGGGAGCCGGGGAACTCGCGCTCCAGCGCCTTGGTCGCGTACGTCGACTCGGCGGCCGGGTCCTCCCAGCCGCCGCTGCCGAGGTGGTCCGCCACCCCGCTGCCGGCCAGGACGGCGAGCGCGGTGAGCAGCAGGGCCGCGAGCAGCGACAGGCGTGGACGGGCGGTCACCAAGCGCGTCCACCCGCCGGGACGGGGTGGTCCGTCACCGGAACGTGGTGGTGTTTTGACTTGGGTCATCGTGCGGTGTCCCCTTCACCCCGACCAGCGCGGCCGTGTGCGAGCACGGCAGCATGGATCAGCCATTGCCATAGACTGGCAAACACGAGAGATCGCTCGCGTTTCCCAAGAATGCGAGCGACCGCTCGCGTTTGTCAATCGCGTTCCGAGAGCTGGGGATGACGCGTGTCCGAGAAGACCGAGCCCGACAAGACGGAGAAGGAGCAGCCGCGCCGCCGCCAGGCCCGCGGCGAGCGCCGTATCGCCCAGCTGCTCCAAGCCGCCGCCCAGGTCTTCTGCACGAGCGGCTACACGGCCGCCAGCACCAACGCCATCGCCCGCGAGGCCGGCGTCTCCCCGGGCACGCTCTACCAGTTCTTCCCCAACAAGGAAGCGATCGCGATCGAGCTGGGCGACCGGCTCATGCACGAGATGCGGGAGACCTACGGCGAGGCGCTGGCACCCGTCGATCCCGCCACGCCCCTGGAGGAGGCGATCGGCTCGGCCGTCGACCGGTTCATGGCCTTCAACACCGACCACCCGGTCTTCTTCGCGCTCATGCACGGCCCCGACATCCCGGGCCGGATGGCCGAGGCGCACGACCAGCTGCACACGACCGTGATCGGCCGCATCGAGATCCTGCTCGCCTCCCTCATGCCCGGCGCCCCCCCGGCCGACGTCACGCGCACGGCACACGTCTGCCTCGGCGTCTACAAGGCCGGCCTGGAACTCGTCCTCGCCCACGAGGGCGCCGAGCGCGCGGCGTACGTCCAGGAGGTCAAGGACGTCCTGATCCGCTACCTGGAACCGCTGGTGGGTGGCCGGTTCGGCCGTACGTGACCCCAGCGAGCCCCCTGGACTGCGTCTCGCGGGACATCTGCCTAAGGTGCGGATAAATCGCCCAGCAGCCCGAGGGGACCCACGTGAGCCACTCCCCGCCGCCCGGCACGCCCAAGGCCCGCATCCCCGGCCCGCAGCAGCCCCCACCGCCGTACCCGCGCATCGGGGCGGGCCTGTGGCGGCGCGTTCTGGGCGGCGGGCTCGTCCTGTGGGCGCTGACCGCGGGGGTCGCGTATACGACACGGAACACCACGCTGCTGCCGACGCCGATCCTGCTCGGCAGCCTCCTCGTGCCGGTCGCCTTCGTGCTCTGGGCCTACGAGCGGCACGGCCGTGACCTGGGCGTCAGCGCGATCCTCGGCTGTTTCCTGGCCGGCGGCACGCTCGGCCTGCTCGGCGCCGCACTCATGGAGTCGTACCCGCTGCGCCCTTCCCTCGGGCTGTTCCTCGGCGCCGGCCTGATCGAGGAGGCGGCCAAAATGGGGGCGCTGGTGTTCGCGCTGCGCCGGCAGCGGGGCATCCGAGGGACACGGGCCGGGCTGGTGCTCGGCGCGGCCGTCGGCTTCGGCTTCGCGGCCCTGGAGACCGCCGGCTACGCCTTCGGCGCGGCGGTCTCCCTCGGGGGCGCCGATCCGCGGGCGCTGTTGGAGACGGAGGTCCTGCGCGGGGTACTCGCCCCCTTCGGGCACGGCCTGTGGACGGCGATCGCGGGCAGTGCGCTGCTGTCGCTGCGCCGCCCGGACGGGCGCTTCCGGTACGCGCCGCCGGTGGTCGCCGCCTGCATGGGCGTCTGTCTGCTGCACGCCCTGCGGGACTCCACGCACGGCATCGCGGTCTGGCTGGTGACACGTCTGTCCGGCGCCGGTCTCTCCGCGTGGATGTTCGCGCACGGGTACCCGAGCCGGCCGAGCGCGGCACAGGAGCACCTGTCCACGCTGTTCTCGGCCGGTGGCCTGACCCTGGTCGCGCTGGCCGGGGTCGGCTGGGTGCGGTCCCTGGCACACCGGGACACCCCTTGGAGGAATACCCCCTAGGGGTATAGTGTGAGCAGTAGGGGGTTCCCCGTGGGCCCCACCGGCCCCACACCCTGACGAGGAGAACGACATGAGCGCCGAGACCGACACCCCGGGCCCCGTCACCACCGTCTACAAGGTGACCGGCATGAGCTGTGGCCACTGCGAGGGTTCCGTCTCCGGTGAGATCTCACAGATCCCCGGTGTCAGCTCGGTGAAGGCCGTCGCGTCGACCGGCGAGGTGACCGTCGTCTCCACGGCCCCGCTGGACGAGGAGGCGGTGCGCGAAGCCGTCGACGAGGCCGGCTTCGAGCTGGCCGGCAAGGCCTGAGAAAAGCACGCTCCCTTTCCCTGACCGGGCCGCGCCGACCAGCTGATACTGGATCCGTACGGCCCGGTCCGATGTCTGGAGTCCGGACATGACCAGCACCACCGCAGAGACAGCCGTGGCCACGGGCACCGCCTCCCGGGTCGAGCTGCTCATCGGCGGGATGACCTGCGCCTCCTGCGCCGCCCGGGTGGAGAAGAAGCTCAACCGGATGGAGGGTGTGAGCGCCACCGTCAACTTCGCCACCGAGAAGGCGAAGGTCGCCTACGCCGAGGGCGTCCAGGTCGCCGACCTGATCGCCACCGTGGTGAAGACGGGCTACACCGCCGAGGTGCCCCCGCCGCCGGAGCCCGCACCCGAGGCGGCCCCGGAAGCCGCCGAGCGGGACCTCGAACTCGGCGCCCTGCGCCACCGCCTGCTCGTCTCCGCACTGCTCGCCGCGCCCGTGGTCCTCATCGCGATGATCCCCGCGTTGCAGTTCGACAACTGGCAGTGGCTCTCGCTCACGCTCGCCGCGCCCGTGGTCGTCTGGGGCGGCGCCCCCTTCCACCGGGCCGCCTGGACCAACGCCCGGCACGGGGCCGCCACCATGGACACCCTCGTCTCGGTCGGCACGCTGGCGGCGTTCGGCTGGTCGCTGTGGGCGCTGTTCTTCGGCGACGCGGGCATGCCCGGCATGCACGACGAGTTCCGCCTCACCGTCTCGCGGATGGACGGCGCCGCCACCATCTACCTGGAGGTCGCCGCCGGAGTCGTCGCGCTGATCCTGCTCGGCCGCTATCTGGAGGCCCGTTCCAAGCGGCGCGCCGGGGCGGCCCTGAAGGCGCTGATGGAGCTGGGCGCCAAGGATGTGGCGGTACTGCGGGACGGGCGCGAGGTGCGGGTACCGGTGGACTCCCTCGGGGCCGGCGACCGGTTCGTCGTACGCCCCGGTGAGAAGATCGCCACCGACGGCATCGTCGTGGAGGGCGTCTCCGCGGTGGACGCGTCCATGCTGACCGGCGAGTCGGTGCCGGTGGACGTCGGCCCGGGCGACCGGGTCACCGGCGCCACGGTCAACGCGGGCGGCCGGCTGGTGATCGAGGCCACCCGGGTCGGCGCCGACACCCAGCTCGCCCGGATGGCCAGGCTCGTGGAGGACGCGCAGAACGGCAAGGCCGAGGTGCAGCGGCTCGCCGACCGCGTCTCCGCGGTGTTCGTGCCGGTGGTCATCCTCATCGCGCTCGGCACGTTCGGCGTCTGGCTGGGCACCACCGGGGACCCGGTCGCCGCGTTCACGGCCGCCGTCGCCGTCCTGATCATCGCCTGCCCGTGCGCGCTGGGCCTCGCCACGCCGACCGCGCTGATGGTCGGCACCGGCCGCGGCGCCCAGCTCGGCATCCTCATCAAGGGTCCCGAGGTGCTGGAGTCCACGCGCCGCGTCGACACGGTCGTCCTCGACAAGACCGGCACCGTCACCACCGGCCGGATGACTCTGCAGGCGGTGTACGCCGCCGACGGCGAGGACGAGAAGGAACTGCTGCGACTCGCGGGCGCCCTGGAGCACGCCTCCGAGCACCCCGTCGCCCGCGCCATCGCCGCCGGCGCCGAGGAGCGCACCGGCGCCCTGCCGGCGGCCGAACACTTCGAGAACGTCCCCGGGCGTGGTGTACGCGGGCGCGTGGACGGCCGCGAGGTGGTCGTGGGGCGCCTGTACGACGACCTCCCGGAGGAGCTGGCCCGTGCGGCCCGAGAGGCCGAGGAGCAGGGCCGTACGGCCGTCCTGGCCGGCTGGGACGGCCGTCCCCGCGGGGTCCTCGCCGTCGCCGACGCGATCAAGGAGACCAGCGCCGAGGCGGTGCGCGAGCTGCGCGCCCTCGGTCTCACACCGGTACTGCTCACCGGGGACAACCGGACCGTCGCCGAGGCGGTCGCCAGGGCCGTCGGCGTCGACGAGGTGATCGCCGAGGTGCTCCCCGAGGACAAGGTGGACGTCGTACGACGGCTGCAGCGCGAGGGGCGGACCGTGGCGATGGTCGGCGATGGCGTCAACGACGCGGCCGCGCTCGCCACCGCCGACCTGGGTCTCGCCATGGGCACCGGCACGGACGCGGCGATCGAGGCCGGCGACCTCACACTGGTGCGCGGGGACCTGCGCGTGGCCGCCGACGCGATCCGGCTCTCCCGGCGCACCCTCGCCACCATCAAGGGCAACCTCGTGTGGGCCTTCGGCTACAACGTGGCCGCGCTGCCCCTGGCCGCCGCGGGCCTGCTGAACCCGATGATCGCGGGCGCCGCGATGGCCTTCTCCTCGGTGTTCGTGGTGACCAACAGCCTGCGGCTGCGCACCTTTCGATGAAGCCACCGGGGATCCGCCGGGACCGAAGTGGGAGGCCCCCTGGAGTCCGGCGCGCGCCTCACATAAACTCTTCACAAGGCTCGCGCATCATCCTTACGCCTGGGTCCCGATCGCCGTATCGGGGCTCTTGCGTACCTAAAGGACATATGCAAGAGACGCAGATCACAGTGATGCGAACGTAACCATCGAAGGGGTTCGAAGGTCTAAGTTGGCGATGTCAGACCAGCGTCTTGGGGGGCGCTGACTGGCATCTGGGGATGTCTTGGGGGACTTCCTCAGAGATGCGTTGCCGGGGCACGTACCCCTGGGAAGCTTTGAGCGGCCCTCCCAGCGTGCGTTGTCCCGGCAGATCGCACCGCATCACCGGAGCACGACGAGTTTTGCTCATTGTGCTCAGACAGCGATTCAGGCGCTGTCCTCTCCAAGCGCCCGGCCGGATCCCGTGGGGGGAATCCGCACCGGGACATGGGAAGGCGCCCTGGTCGTCGGC
The DNA here is from genome assembly GCF_040613075.1 of Streptomyces sp. NPDC006314. NCBI lineage: Bacteria > Bacillati > Actinomycetota > Actinomycetes > Kitasatosporales > Streptomycetaceae > Streptomyces > Streptomyces sp. NPDC006314. Next base: position 182,572 of record NZ_JBEXRL010000001.1, read on the forward strand.
CCGTGGGGGGACCGGCGACGCAGGGCGCCTTCCGCCTTTTCGTGGCTCGGTGCGGCCGGTTCGCCTCGGGGCGACTTCAGCCGGTGCCGAGACCACGACCGTGCTCAGCCCTCAGGGCCTCCGCGCGCTCGCGCCCTCGACACCGACGCCCCCTTCGGCTCACCCGCCGCTGGACAGCGTGGTTCAGCGCTCCTCGACCGGAACGAAGTCGCGCTCGACGACGCCCGTGTAGATCTGGCGCGGGCGGCCGATGCGGGAGCCGGGCTCCTTGATCATCTCGGTCCACTGGGCGATCCAGCCCGGCAGGCGGCCGAGGGCGAACAGGACCGTGAACATCTCGGTCGGGAAGCCCATGGCCCGGTAGATCAGACCGGTGTAGAAGTCGACGTTCGGGTACAGCTTGCGCTCGACGAAGTAGTCGTCGGACAGCGCGTGCTCCTCCAGCTTCAGGGCGATGTCGAGGAGTTCGTCCTCCTTGCCCAGCGCCGAGAGCACGTCGTGCGCGGCGGCCTTGATGATCTTGGCGCGCGGGTCGAAGTTCTTGTAGACCCGGTGGCCGAAGCCCATCAGACGGACGCCGTCCTCCTTGTTCTTCACCTTGCGGATGAAGGTGTCGACGTCGGAGCCGGAGTCGCGGATGCCCTCGAGCATCTCCAGCACGGACTGGTTGGCGCCGCCGTGCAGCGGGCCCCACAGGGCGCTGATGCCGGCCGAGATCGACGCGAACATGTTGGCCTGCGAGGAGCCGACGAGGCGGACCGTGGAGGTCGAACAGTTCTGCTCGTGGTCGGCATGCAGGATCAGCAGCTTGTCCAGCGCGGAGACGACGACCGGGTCCGGCTGGTACTCGTCCGCCGGGACCGAGAAGGTCATGCGCAGGAAGTTCTCGACGTAGCCGAGGTCGTTGCGCGGGTAGACGAACGGGTGGCCGATCGACTTCTTGTACGCATAGGCCGCGATCGTCGGGAGCTTGGCGAGCAGGCGGATCGTCGAGAGGTTCCGCTGGTTCTCGTCGAACGGGTTGTGGCTGTCCTGGTAGAAGGTGGACAGCGCCGAGACGACCGAGGACAGCATGGCCATCGGGTGGGCGTCACGCGGGAAGCCCCTGTAGAAGTTCTTGACGTCCTCGTGCAGCAGGGTGTGCCGCGTGATGTCGTTCTTGAACGTCGTCAGCTCGTCGACGGTGGGCAGCTCGCCGTTGATCAGCAGGTACGCCACCTCGAGGAAGGTGGAGCGCTCGGCCAGCTGCTCGATCGGGTAGCCGCGGTAGCGGAGGATGCCCGCCTCGCCGTCGAGGTAGGTGACCGCGGATTTATAGGCGGCCGTGTTGCCGTAACCGCTGTCCAGGGTCACCAGACCGGTCTGGGCGCGGAGCTTCCCGATGTCGAAGCCCTTGTCGCCGACGGTGCTGTCGACCACCGGATAGGTGTACTCGCCGTCGCCGTACCGCAGTACTACAGAGTTGTCGCTCACGTCTTCCCTCACCGACGTAGTGCCTCATCTTCGAGGTGCCCTGACTGTCTCTACCATCCCCCATTTGGCTCAGGAGAGTGCACTCGGGGTCGACCATTGGGCCTACTGGCGGCACTCAGTGCCGCCAACCTGCTCATCCTGCCCCCTCCGCACGGCATCTGGAAGTGCTCTGTGACCTTTGCGACTCGTTTGATCGATCATTTTTTGTGATGAAGGTCGCCGTCCCGGGCCGGGGGCCGGTCAAAAGCCGCGAAGCCTGAAGTCCAGAGCCGTGCAGCGCCGTCCCGCGGACACCGTGCGCACCGCCTGCCCGATCGCCCTGCGCGAACCGACGAGGACCACGAGCCGTTTCGCCCGCGTCACCGCCGTGTACAGCAGGTTCCGCTGGAGCATCATCCATGCCCCGGTGGTGACGGGAATCACCACCGCGGGATACTCGCTCCCCTGCGAGCGGTGGATGGTCACCGCGTACGCGTGTGCCAGTTCGTCCAGTTCGTCGAATTCATACGGAACCTCCTCGTCCTCGTCCGTCAGCACCGTCAGACGCTGGTCGACCGGATCGAGCGAGGTGACGACGCCCACGGTGCCGTTGAAGACACCGTTCTGCCCTTTCTCGTAATTGTTGCGAATCTGGGTGACCTTGTCGCCGACGCGGAAGACCCTGCCGCCGAACCGCTTCTCCGGCAGGTCCGGCCGGCCGGGCGTGATGGCCTGCTGGAGCAGACCGTTGAGGGTGCCCGCACCGGCCGGACCCCGGTGCATCGGCGCGAGCACCTGCACGTCCCGCCGAGGGTCGAGCCCGAACCTGTCCGGGATCCGCCGGGCGGCCACGTCCACGGTGAGCCGCCCGGCCTCCTCGGTGTCGTCCTCGACGAAGAGGAAGAAGTCCTTGAGCCCGTCGGTGAGCGGATGCTGCCCGGCGTTGATCCGGTGCGCGTTGGTGACGACGCCGGACTGCTGGGCCTGCCGGAAGACGCGGGTGAGCCGGACGGCGGGAACGGGGCCGTCCTTGGCGAGCAGGTCCCGCAGCACCTCCCCCGCACCCACGCTGGGCAGCTGGTCAACGTCCCCCACGAACAGCAGATGAGCCCCCGGCGGCACGGCCTTCACCAGCTTGTTGGCGAGCAGCAGATCCAGCATCGACGCCTCGTCCACGACCACCAGGTCGGCGTCCAGCGGGCGGTCCTTGTCATAGGCCGCGTCACCGCCGGGCTTCAGCTCCAGCAGCCGGTGGACGGTGGAGGCCTCCGCGCCGGTCAGCTCAGACAGCCGCTTGGCCGCACGGCCGGTCGGGGCGGCGAGCACCACCTTGGCCCGCTTGGCCCGGGCCAGCTCCACGATCGAGCGGACCGTGAAGGACTTGCCGCAACCGGGCCCACCGGTCAGGACGGCGACCTTCTCGGTCAGCGCGAGCCTCACCGCGGCCTCCTGTTCGGGAGCGAGGTCGGCGCCCGTGCGGCCCTTCAGCCAGTCGAGGGCCTTGTCCCAGTCCACATCCCGGAAGGCCGGCATCCGGTCGTCGCCGGTCCGCAGCAGGTGCAGCAGCCGGGAGGAGAGGGACAGCTCCGCACGGTGGAAGGGGACGAGGTAGACGGCGGTGACGGGTTCGGAGTCGCCACCGTCCGGCCCGGGTACCTTTTCGCGTACGACCCCGGGGTCCTCGCCGTCGTCCGGTGCTTGGGCCAGCTCCGCGAGGCACTCGATGACCAGCCCCGTGTCGACGCCGAGCAACTTCACCGCGTCGGCGATCAGCCGCTCCTCGGGCAGGAAGCAGTGCCCCTGGTCGGCGGACTGGGACAGGGCGTACTGCAGGCCCGCCTTCACCCGCTCCGGGCTGTCGTGCGGGATGCCGACGGACTGGGCGATCTTGTCGGCGGTGAGGAAGCCGATGCCCCAGACGTCGGCGGCCAGCCGGTACGGCTGCTCCTTCACGACCGAGATCGACGCGTCCCCGTACTTCTTGTAGATCCGCACCGCGATGGACGTCGACACTTCGACGGTCTGGAGGAAGAGCATGACCTCCTTGATCGCCTTCTGCTCCTCCCAGGCGTCGGCGATCTTCTTGGTCCGCTTCGGACCGAGGCCGGGCACCTCGACGAGCCGCTCGGGCTCCTCCTCGATGATCCTCAGTGTGTCCAGCCCGAAGTGCTGGGTGATGCGGTCGGCGAAGACGGGTCCGATGCCCTTGACCAGGCCGGAACCGAGATAACGGCGGATGCCCTGGACGGTGGCGGGCAGCACGGTCGTGTAGTTCTCGACGTGGAACTGCTTGCCGTACTGCGGATGCGACCCCCAGCGGCCCTCCATACGGAGGGACTCGCCGACCTGGGCACCGAGCAGCGCACCGACCACCGTGAGGAGGTCACCGGCGCCTCTTCCGGTGTCGACCCGCGCGACCGTGTAGCCGTTCTCCTCATTGGCGTACGTGATCCGCTCCAGCACGCCTTCGAGCACGGCGAGCCGCCGCTCGCCGCCCGCTTGGTTCCCCGCCTGACTGGCCATGAACCGAAGGTACCGGTGGGGTGTGACAGCGGGACTGTTACCCTCCGTGCCCGTGAGGGGAGCCAACGGCCCAGATGCCGTCGAGGAGTTTCACGCCCGCGTGGAGGCCGCCGTCGCCGGTACGGCCTTCCGGATGCAGCGGAAGGGGCCGGGATTCGACCTGGCGGTGAACGTCGATGCCCGGCCGCGGCAGGTGCACACCTACCGCGTCGCGCTGCGCCTGCCGGAGAAGGCGTTCACGATGACGGACATCATCCGCACCGTCGAGAACGAGGGCGGCCCGGGTGGGCCGCGCCTGGGCAGGTCGGTGTCCGCCGGCCGGAGCGTGTACGTGGTCACGCGGCGCAGCCTGGACGGCACCGACCGGTACCGCTTCTCGTCCGCCGACGGTCACCGCCTGATCCGGGGCGTGGCCAAGGAGCTGGGCTGGCGGGAGATCAGGCCTACCAGCGTGAAGGTGGCCATCGGCCTCGGCATCTTCGGGGCTGTCGTCGCACTGGGCACGCTGATCGCCCTGGCCGCCGTGTTCTGGCTCTGAGGGGTCAGCGCTGCGGGTCCTCCTTGAGGGCTTGCAGGAAGGTGGCGAAGGCGAGGGCCGGGAAGGTGAGGGTCGCTCGGGTGGGGGTCTTGGAGTCGCGGACGGCGACGTGGGTGGGGGTGTTCGCGATCTCCACGCACTCGTTTCCGTCGCCCTCACCGGAATAGGACGACTTCCGCCAGGTGTCGAGAGTGATCATGGAATGCCTCACAGCTCCTTTGCCAGCTCGTGGATGAAGTCACGCGACCGGTCGGGCTCAAGCGATACGGCCTCCACCTTACGGAAGCGCGTTCGATAAGCGTTCAGCTGAGCTTCGGAATCGATGAAGACCGAGCCGTGAGGCGCGTCGCGCACCACGGTGTCCAGCCTGGACAGGGGACCGCCCACGTACGTCATGGAGCTTGACGCTCTGGCGAAGCCGTCCAGGTCGAACGGGATCACGCGCACGGTGATGCCGTCCGCCTCGGAGAGCTCCAGAAGCTTGGCGAGTTGGGCTCGGGAGGCAGCGCGATCACTGACCCTGATACGCAGGGCCGACTCATGGATCACCAACTCGTACGGGAAGGTGATCCGCTGGCCTGCCAGCCGATGACGGACACGCATTTCCAGCTCGTCCGGAGTCAGTTCGGGCAACCTGGACGAGAAGACGGCACGAGCGTAGTTCTCCGTCTGGAGCAGCCCCGGCACGTACAGGATCGCGACATCGCGCCGGAACGAGGCGTGGTGATTCAGCTCGGAGAGATCCAGGAACGACGTGGGCAGCAGACCTCGGTACTCCTCCCACCACCCGCGCGTTCGATCGGTCGCCATGGCGACCAGGGCGTCGACGAACTCCTCGTCCGTGCACGCATAGTGGGATGCGAGGCGGCGCAACCGGCTCTCGCTCACACCCGCGATGCCTGACTCGATCTGGCTGACGACCGGAGGAGTCACCCCGAGCAGGGCAGCCGCCTCCCGGGCTGTGAGGCCTGCCGCATCGCGGAGTCTGCGCAACTCGACCGCCAGCCGCGCCTGACGGGCTGTCGGCTCACTCCTCAACGCCATCGACGGGTCCTCCCAAGGCGCCAGTGGATGCGACTCGTTCGGGCGTCACATTACGCGATCCGCTTGCAACGTTTAAACAATTAGCCCTACTGTCAGTGATGCCACGCACACGCAGCGGAAGCGCACCGCTTCGTCCTGCCACGACGGCTGCGGCAATGCCACCGCACGCGAAAGCCCCCTCACTCTCACGGAGTTGATGACGCATGCCCGAGACCGAGTCGTGGGACTACACCCTCTACATCCCGAAACGACCTCAGAGCCGTCACCGTCTGCCGCCGCACCCTGCGTCTGATCCTGACCCTGCACGGGCTGATCGGTCTGGTCGACACGGCGGAACTGCTCGCGGCGGAGCTGGTCTCCAACGCCGTACGGCACACCAAGGGGCCGGCCGCGCTGAGGGTTCGCCGCACCCCGCAGGGGGTGGTGTGGATCGGAGCGTGGGACACGGATCCCGAGCCGCCCCCTCCGCCCCGACCGCTGGACCAGGCCGCCGAGCTGGAGGACGGACGGGGACTGGGGCTGGTGAGGGCCTGCGCGGACTACTGGGGCTGGCAGCCGTCGGCGCGGTTCGGGGACCGGGGCAAATACGTGTGGTGCGAACTTGCGGCGGCTTAGCTCGTTGATCACGTCGTACGGAAAGGAGAGCTGATGGTCGGCTCGTCGCATGAGGCGTTGCACCGGATCTTCCAGAAGGACCCGGCGCTGCTGACGAGAGCGTTACAGCGCGTGTTGCACGTGCCGTTCCCCGAACCCAGGGAGATCGCCGCGCTCAACGTGGACCTCACGGAGATCGAACCGGTCGAGCGGCGTGTGGACACGTTGCTGCGAGCGGAGACGGACAAGGGGACGTACCTCCTCGTGGTGGAGTCACAGGGGAAGGCGGACGAACGGAAACGGGGCAGCTGGCCGTACTACCTTTCCTACCTGTACGAGAAGTACCGCTGTGAGCCGGTGCTCATCGTCATCACCCAGAGCAGTTCGACGGCCAAGTGGGCATCACGCCCGATCCGGCTCGGCTTCCCCGGCTGGCACTCGCTGACGGTACGTCCCCTGGTACTGGGTCCGGACAACGTGCCGGTGATCGCCGACGAGCGGCAGGCCGAACGGGATGTACCCCTCGCGGTGCTCTCGGCGATGACACACGGGCGCGGCCCGCAGGCCCCGGCCATACTGGAATCCCTGGCATCCGCCCTGCGGACCATTGACTCGGACACCGCCGCAGTCTTCGTGCAGTTCATCGACTCATGCCTGACAGACCCCCAGGCGAAGCAGATGTGGAGGGAATTGATGACGGCGATCCAGTACTTCTGGCGACACCCGCTGGCCGAGCAGGTCCGCGAAGAAGGGCGGGAGCAAGGCCTAGAGCAAGGGCGGGAGCAAGGGCGGGCGGAGGCCAAGGCCGAAATGGTCCTCCACGTCCTGGAATGGCGCGGCATCCCCGTGCCCGACGCCGTCCGCGAGCGGGTCGAGGCCTGCACGGACCTGGACCAGCTGGAGCTGTGGGCCCGGCGAGCCGTACACGCCACCGACCCGACGGAGCTGTTCGCCCAGGAGTGAGCACGTGAGCGTTGGGCCACGGACCGAAAAGGCAGTGGCCCTGGCCGGCATGGTGCGCGGGCCGGCAGCGTCCGCACCATCGGCAAGAGGTGCGGTCGCCGCCTGCGCGCCGGGCGCGCGCAGCGACTGACGGCCGGCGGAAGGAAGGAATCGATGACGGCGATCCAGTACTTCTGGCGACACCCGCTGGCCGAGCAGGTCCGCGAAGAAGGGCGGGAGCAAGGCCTAGAGCAAGGCCTAGAGCAAGGGCGGGAACAAGGGCGGGAGCAAGGGCGGGCGGAGGCCAAGGCCGAAATGGTCCTCCACGTCCTGGAATGGCGCGGCATCGCGGTGCCCGACGCCGTCCGTGAGCGGGTCGAGGCGTGCACGGACCTGGACCAGCTGGAGCTGTGGGCCCGGCGAGCCGTACACGCCACCGACCCGACGGAGCTGTTCGCCCAGGAATGAGCGGATGACTGTCGGGGACGCGATCGCCGCGGTCGTCATCGGCGGCGCCTCGCTCGCGGGCGACACCAGGGCGCCGGCGGACAGGGTGAGGAGGGCGGCCAGGGCGGCCCTCGGGACCTTCCCGCTCATGGTCAGCTCCTCGTCTTCGAGCGCAGGATGATCACTCGCTCGATGCGGTGGGATCTCTCCGGGTAGCGGGCGACGGCGGCGCTCGGGTGGTCTTGCCGACGCCTCCGTGCCGCGGTGGCCGGAGGTCCCGGCCGGTGTGCCGCACCGGCACCCATCTCCCGGTTCCGATCACCACACCCGCGGTTCCTAGTCGTTGTGCCGGTAGACGACCAGATACGGCACATTGCCCACACCGTGGGCGAAGACACCGACCCCGTCGACGTCGGCGATCGGCACCTGCTCCACTCCGGGCAGCGCCTTCGGGGTACCCGTAGCCAGCGAGAGCTGGACGGGGGCCGTGGTCCCGGTCAGGCCGTCGTCCTTCGTGAGTGAGGTGCCGTAGGCGATGCCGTCGTCGGTGACGGCGTCGAAGCTGAGAGGCTTGCTGTCGTCGGTCTCCTCGAAGCAATATCCCTTCTTCGACCGGAGGTCGAAGGCGAGGTGCTCCGAGACCAGGTACCGGCCGTTCGGGGAGAGCGCGGAGCGGGGGGCCTGCGCCGACGCGACCGACGGTTTGGCGCACAGCGCGGACGCCTGGACATGGCCGGTCCGGCCGTCGAGCACGGCCCACACGTTCTGGCTGCCACCGTTCTTCTGCGCCCAGCGGGCGATGAGGTGCCCGCCGCTGCCCGGCCATACCGCGCCGGTCGCGGGATCGGCCTCGGCCGGCGCGATCCGGTCGTCGTCCCAGGAACCAGGGATGCCGAAGGCGCCCTCACCCTCGTTCAGCACCACGGGTTCCTGCTCCGTCAGGGCGGCGATCTCGTTGCCGTAGGAGCAGGAGGAGCAGCCGGGCACCTTGAGGGATCCGGTGTCGTATGTGGTGGTCCGGCCCGTGACCACGTCGAGGGCGACCTTGCGCTTGTCCGTTACGGGCATCAGAAGCCGTTCCCCCGCTTCGGTGACGTTGCCCGTGCCGTAATCGGTTGCCGGGACCTCGACGTGGTGCGCGGGCGCTACCGCGTCGCCCGAGCCCTCGGCGGCATAGATGTCCACGGCGTACACCTGCTTCGCCTTGGACAGGGCATCCCCGCCCGTTTTTCCCCGGGACCAGGTCACCAGGTAGTCCCTGCCGTGGGCGGGGACGACGAACACGCCGGGCGTCGCGCCCTCGGACAGGTCCTTGAACGGCTTGCCCGTCCAGCGGACCTGGCCCGTCACCGCATCCCGTACGGTCACCCGATAGTTGGGTCCCGCGCTGGTCATCGTGGCTATCGCACCGGCCTTCGGCAGCACGGCGTACGTACCGAGCTGCTTCCCCGAGAGCTGCCAGCCCTGTGAAGGGTCATACGCGGTGGGCACTTCGAGTCTGAGCGAGGGCGCCGATGCCGAGGGGTGTGCGGAGGACTTCGCGCCGCTGCCGGAGGTCTTCGCCCCTGCCGATCCGCCACCGCAAGCCGCGAGCGATCCGATGGTGACGACGGCGACGGACGTCTTGACGAGTACCGACCTCATGCACTGCCCCTTCGGTTCCGCGAGGGACAGCCCACGAGCCGAACCGCCTCCCCCGATGGCGTGATCATGGCAGTAAGGCTACCGCCCGAGCCGCCACGACGGTCCGTCCCGACGAACCGCCCGCGCCTCGGACTGCGGCCTACTCGCGGGCCTGAAACCCGGTCTGACCACAGCTGACGACAGTCCCTAGCCCGCGTGCTCCGCGAACCGCGCCGCCGTCTCCGCCAGCATCTCCCGGCCGTCCCGCGACCACAGCGCCTCGTTGAACAGCTCCACCTCGATGGCGCCGGTGTACCCGGCCGCCTCGACGTAGCCCCTCCACTCCCGCATGTCGATCGAACCGTCGCCGATCTGCCCGCGGCCGTTCAGCACACCCTCGGGCAACGGAGTGATCCAGTCGGCGAGTTGGAAGGCGTGGATCCGGCCGCCCGCACCCGCCCGGGCGATCTGCGCGGGCGCGGTGTCGTCCCACCAGACGTGGTACGTGTCGACCGTGACGCCGACCTGCTGGGCGGGGAAGCGTTCGGCGAGGTCGAGGGCCTGGGCGAGGGTGGAGACCACACAGCGGTCCGAGGCGAACATCGGGTGGAGCGGCTCGATCGCCAGCTTGACCCCGTGGTCCTCCGCGTACGGTCCGAGCAGAGCCAGCGCGTCCGCGATCCGCTCCCGTGCGCCGTGCAGGTCTTTCGAGCCGGCCGGGAGGCCGCCCGAGACCAGTACCAGCGTGTCCGTGCCCAGCGTCGCCGCCTCGTCGACCGCTCGGCGGTTGTCGGCCAGGGCCGCGGCCCGCTCGTCGGGGTCGGTCGCGGTGAGGAAGCCGCCCCGGCACAGGGTCGTCACGGTCAGGCCCGCGTCCCGGACCAGCCCGGCGGTCGCCTCCACGCCGTACGCCCGGACCGGCTCGCGCCACAGGCCCATCTGGGCGATGCCCGTCTTCCCGCAGGCGTCGACGAGTTCCGGCAGTGACAGCTGCCTCACCGTCATCTGGTTGATGGAGAAGCGTTCGAGTCCGGTGCCGGTCATCGGTTCACCCCGTACAGCGACAGCAGGGTCTTCATGCGCTCCTCGGCGAGCTCGGGGTCCGGGAACAGGCACAGGCCGTCGGCGAGTTCGTAGGCGCGGGCGAGGTGCGGGAGGGAACGGGCCGATTGGAGGCCGCCGATCATCGTGAAGTGCGACTGGTGACCCGCGAGCCAGGCGAGGAAGACCACGCCCGTCTTGTAGAAGCGGGTGGGGGTCTGGAAGAGGTGGCGGGAGAGGCCGACGGTCGGGTCGAGGAGGGCCCGGAAGCCCTGCACGTCGCCCGTGTCGAGCACCCGTACCGCCTCCGCCGCCAGCGGGCCCAGCGGATCGAAGATGCCGAGCAGTGCGTGGCTGAAGCCGTGGTCGTCGCCCGCGATGAGCTCGGGGTAGTGGAAGTCGTCGCCCGTGTAGCAGCGGACACCGTCGGGGAGGCGACGACGGAGGGCGGTCTCCCGTTGCGCGTCCAGCAACGACACCTTGATGCCGTCCACCTTGTCGGGGTGAGCGGCGATGACCTCCAGGAAGGTGTCCGTGGCCGTGTCGAGGTCGCTCGACCCCCAGTAGCCCTCCAGCGCCGGGTCGAACATGGGGCCCAGCCAGTGCAGGATCACCGGTTCGGCGGACTGGCGCAGGAGGTGGCCGTAGAGCTCCAGGTAGTCCTCGGGGCCGGAGGCGGCACGGGCCAGTGCCCGGGAGGCCATCAGGATCGCCTGGGCGCCCGACTCCTCGGCCACGGCGAGCTGCTCCTCGTAGGCCGCCTTGATCTCGGCCGGGGATCCCCCGGTGATCTGGTCGGTGCCGACCCCGCAGGCGATGCGGCCGCCGACCGCCTTCGCCTCTGCCGCCGACCGGCGGATCAGTTCGGCCGCGCCCGCCCAGTCCAGGCCCATGCCGCGCTGGGCGGTGTCCATCGCCTCGGCGACGCCGAGGCCGTGGGACCACAGGTGGCGGCGGAAGGCGAGGGTGGCGTCCCAGTCGACCGCGGCGGGTGAGTCGGGTGAGACGTCCGCGTACGGGTCGGCGACGACGTGGGCCGCGGAGAAGACCGTACGGGAGGCGAAGGGGGTGCCGGTGGCCGGGGAGAGGGGTTCGGCGCGGGGCTCGTACGTCCTGAAGGTGCCGTCCGCGGAGGGGAGGTGGAGGGTCACAGGGAGATCTCCGGTACGTCGATGCGGCGGCCCTCGGCGGAGGACTTCAGGCCCAGTTCGGCGAGTTGCACGCCGCGGGCGCCGGCGAGCAGGTCCCAGTGGTAGGGGGCGTCGGCGTAGACGTGCCTGAGGAACAGCTCCCACTGGGCCTTGAAGCCGTTGTCGAACTCCGCGTTGTCGGGCACCTCCTGCCACTGGTCACGGAAGGCCTCGGTGGCGGGGATGTCCGGGTTCCAGACGGGCTTGGGGGTGGCGCCGCGGTGCTGCGCGCGGCACGTTCGGAGGCCCGCCACCGCCGAGCCCTCGGTGCCGTCGACCTGGAACTCGACGAGTTCGTCGCGGTGGACGCGGACCGCCCAGGAGGAGTTGATCTGGGCGATGGCGCCGCCTTCGAGCTCGAAGATGCCGTAGGCGGCGTCGTCGGCGGTGGCGTCGTAGGGCTTGCCCTGCTCGTCCCAGCGCTGCGGGATGTGGGTGGTGGCCAGGGCCTGGACGGACCTCACGCGGCCGAACAGCTCATGCAGCACGTATTCCCAGTGCGGGAACATGTCGACAACGATGCCGCCGCCGTCCTCGGCGCGGTAGTTCCACGAGGGGCGCTGGGCGGGCTGCCAGTCGCCCTCGAAGACCCAGTAGCCGAACTCGCCGCGGACGGAGAGGATGCGGCCGAAGAAGCCGCCGTCGATGAGCCGCTTCAGCTTCAGCAGGCCCGGCAGGAAGATCTTGTCCTGGACGACGCCGTGCCTGACGCCCCTGCCGTGGGCGAGGCGGGCGAGTGCGAGGGCGCCGTCGAGACCGGTGGCGGTGGGCTTCTCGGTGTAGACGTGCTTGCCGGCCGCGATCGCCTTCTTGATCGACTCCTCGCGGGCGGAGGTGACCTGCGCGTCGAAGTAGAGGTCGACGGTGGGGTCGGCGAGGACGGCGTCGACGTCGGTGGAGACGTGCTCCAGGCCGTGCCGTTCGGCGATCTCCCTCAGGGCGTGCTCGCGGCGGCCGAGCAGGATCGGCTCGGGCCAGAGCACGGTGCCGTCGCCGAGGTCGAGGCCGCCCTGTTCGCGCAGGGCGAGGATCGACCGGACGAGGTGCTGGCGGTAGCCCATGCGCCCGGTCACGCCGTTCATGGCGATACGCACCGTCTTGCGTGTCACGTCAGTCCCCTTCGTGGGCGGCACGCGCCCCGTTCCACAGCAGTGTCGAGAGTGCAGCAAGCGCTTTCCATCCCATGGGAAACTAGCCCCTCAACAGTTGTCTGTACAAGACCGTGTCCTCTTCGAGTTGTTCGAGGGGGCGAACAAGCGGGGTCCGTGGCTTTAAGGTCTGCTCGACAGTCCCTCGGAACCAGGAGCGAGGCCAGGCTGTCTACGAGGGCGTACGAACGACGCGCGACCGGAGGACGACGAAATGACGGTGACCCTGGCGGACGTGGCGGCCCGCGCCCAGGTCTCCCCCGCGACGGTGTCGCGCGTGCTGAACGGCAACTATCCGGTGGCCGCGTCCACGCGCGAGCGGGTGCTGCGGGCCGTGGACGAGCTGGACTACGTCCTCAACGGCCCCGCCAGCGCGCTCGCCGCCGCCACCTCCGACCTGGTCGGCATCCTCGTCAACGACATCGCCGACCCGTTCTTCGGGATCATGGCGAGCGCCATCCAGGCCGAGATCGGGGGGCCGGGCGGGCGCGCGGGCGGAGAACGTCTGGCGGTCGTCTGCAACACCGGCGGATCACCGGAGCGTGAGCTGACGTACCTGACCCTGCTCCAGCGGCAGCGGGCGGCGGCCGTGGTGCTGACCGGCGGGGCGGTGGAGGACGCGCCGCACGCGGCGGCGGTCGCGGCGAAGCTGCGCAAGCTGGCGGAGGCCGGGACCCGGGTGGTGCTGTGCGGACGCCCGCCGGCGCCGGACACCCAGGCGATCGCGCTGACCTTCGACAACCGCGGTGGCGCCCGCGCGCTGACGGACCACCTCATCGGCCTCGGCCACCGGCGGCTCGGCTACATCGCCGGTCCCGAGGAACGTACGACGACCCGGCACCGCCTGGAAGGTCACCGCGCGGCCCTGGCGGCGGCCGGTGTCGAGGAGGACCCGCGCTGGACGGTGTACGGCCGCTACGACCGCCGGTCCGGCTACGAGGCCACGCTGGAACTGCTGCGCCGTGACCCCTCGCTGACGGCGGTCGTGGCCGCGAACGACTCCGTCGCCCTCGGCGCCTGCGCCGCGCTGCGCGAGTCCGGCCTGCGCATTCCCGAGGACGTCTCGGTGGCCGGCTTCGACGACCTGCCGTTCAGCATCGACGCGGTGCCGTCGCTCACGACGGTGCGCCTGCCGTTGTCGGAGGCGGGAGCCCGGGCCGGCCGCGTCGCGATGGGCCGCGAGGAACCGCCGCCCGGCGGGATCGCCTCGGTGCGGGGGGAGTTGATGGTGCGGGGCTCCTCCGGGGTGCCGCGGGGGTGAGTGCCCTCCGGGGTGCCCCGCGGGTGGGTGTCCGTGGAGGGCCGGGCGCCGGGCGGCGCCGGGGATGGGGGTGCGGGCGTCCGCGGGGTACCGGCCGGCTGTGGCCGGGTCGCGCAGTTTCCCGCGCGCCTTGCGTCGGCCACGCGGCCGCTTCCCGGACAGCGCACGGATGACCCTGGAGCCGATCAGTGACGCGGTTCGCTGCCAGGACCGCGGTGCCTTCCCGTGCGGGCGCCGTTCGGGGTGGTGGGCGAGGCGCGGCCCGCTCTCACGCCGTCGCGTGGCCGCGCACCCTTGCGCCCCCGCGGACGGCACCCTCCTTCCGCCGCCGTCCTACACGTGCGGCCGGTGACCCCGTTCCTGGTGCGGGAACGTCTGGTCCGCGCCCGGCAGCGCCGGCTTCGGCAGCGTTGCCACCTCCTCCTTCGCCTTCTCCAGCTGTTCCGCCGTGTCGTCCGGCAGGCGGGGCGGGCGCGGCCGGGCGTGGGAGAAGCGGAAGGCGCTGGTGAGGTCGCCGAAGGTGGCGCGTCGCCAGTCACTGACGTTCGGCTCCTCGACTCCGGTGAAGCACTCCAGGAACTGCAGGGCCGAGGTGTGGTCGAAGGCCTCCGTGGCGACCCAGCCACCCACGGTCCAGGGCGAGACGATGATCGCGGGGACTCGGAAGCCGCCGCCGATGGGGAGGCCGCCGATGAACTCGTCCTCCGTTCCGGCGGGAGGCGTGGGCGGGGCCACGTGGTCGAACAGGCCGTCGTTCTCGTCGTAGTTGAGGATGAAGGCCGTCTTCCGCCACACCTTCCGGTTGGACGCGATCGCCTCGATCTTCGACGCCATGAAATCGGCACCCGCGGCGGGCAGATAGTCCGGGTGCTCCGACTGGTAGCTGGCCGGCATGATCCAGCTCACCGCGGGGAGGCGGTCGTTGCGGGCGTCGTCCTCGAAGGTCCCCTCGGGCTGCGGGCGCACGCCGCGCTCGTAGAGGTCGGAGCCCGGCTGGGCGTTCTTGAAGGTGGCGAACTGCTCCAGCATGTTGCAGCCGTAGTCGTCCTCCTGCTGGTAGACCTTCCAGCTGATCCCGGCCGCTTGGAGGCGCTCGGCGTAGGTCGTCCAGCGGTACGGCGTCGGGGCCCTGTTGTTGATGACCGGGCCGCCCTGTGTGCCGGCCGGGTCGATCGAGCCGGTCATCCACATCAGCCGGTTGGGCCACGTCGGGCCGAACACCGAGCAGAAGTAGTGGTCGCAGATGGTGAAGGCCTCGGCGAGCGCGAACTGGAACGGTATGTCCTCGCGCGTGTAGTACCCCATGACGTAGGGGCCGTTGGCGCCGTCGGCCTTGCGGTGGGCCGGCAGCCACCGGTCCATCTTGCCGCCGTTCCACGCCTCGTGCTGCACCGACCAGGCGTGACTGGTTGACGGTATGGCCTGGGCGCTGGACTTGTGGGTGTCGAGGTGGAAGGGCAGCAGGTAGCCCTTCGGGTTCTGGGCGTCCGGCTGGTAGAAGACGCTGCGCCCGTCGTCGAGCTTCAGCGCGTGCGGGTCGGCGAAGCCGCGTACGCCGGAGAGCGTGCCGAAGTAGTGGTCGAAGGACCGGTTCTCCTGCATCAGCAGGACGACGTGCTCGATGTCGCGCAGCGAGCTGTGCCGGGGCGGCTCGGCGGCGACCGCCTTCTGCACGCTCGGCGGGAGGAGGGAGAGGGCCGCCGCGCCACCCAGCGCGCCGGCAGCCGAACCCAGGAGTCTACGTCGCGTCAACTCGGCCATGGATGCCCCTTCTTGAGCGATCGCGTGGACCAGACCGCAAGCCACCTTCCGCCCCAGGAGGCAAGCGGCAGCAGTGTCCGGCGATGAACATGCGGACAACGTGCGGCAGGAGCTTGGCAAAGTCATGACATTTACCGGCCGAATGTCGCCGGTACGTCGCCGGGCCGTCACCCGCCTTCCGGACGCCGGGTGTCTGAGCCGGATCCTGGACGGGTTCGAGGAGGGCGGGCCGATCGAGCGCGGTCCCTCGGACGGCGATCCGCACCGGCGACGGGTGCGGTCACCGCGCGCGGGCGCGAGGCGGCCGGGCTGCTGCACGAGCGGACCCGGGAGACGCGGGACGCCGCTCGGCGCCGTGGCCCCACGGGACCGGGCACGGCCGGCCGAGGCCACGGGGACCGTTCGGAGCATTCTCGGGGACGGGCCGGCTCCGGCGTCCGGGGAGGTGGTGCCGTGCGAGCCGCGCCCCGGCGACCGGGGGCTAGACCGTGCGGCGCGACGCCCGCCGTGGGCGCCGGGTACGGCTGGAAGGCCGACCACGAGGGCCTCCTCGCCCGGATCGTCGCCGCCTTCGCGGAGGACCGCGACCCGCGTCCGGAGCGGGTGCGGATCGCCGGTCCGGACCGGCGAGCGGTGGGGTGCGCGATGTGCGTACGGAACGACGCGCCGGGCACCGCGCGGCCGCGGCTGCCCGTCGAGCCCGAGGCGCGGGCGCGGCATCGGCGACCGGCTGGTGCCGGCCGTCGTCGACTCCGCCCGCGGGGCCGGCTTCCGCGACCTGGTGCTGTGGGCCGACGACGTGCTCAGCGGCGCCCGCCCTCGCTGCCGGCGGCACGGCTTCGTCCCCGCCGCCGGGAAGCCGCACCACTCCTTCGGCCAGGATCTCGTCGGCCCGGATCGGCGGCTGGAGTGCATGGAACCGGCGGCTGGGGGGTACGGTCCGTGCCCATGAAGCTGGCGTTCTCCACTCTCGGTGTCCCTGGCCTGCCCGTCCCGGAAGTCCTGGCGCTCGCGGCCGCACACGGTTACCACGGCGTCGAACTGCGCGCCCACCCTGAGGAACCGGTGCATCCCGGCCTCTCCCCCTCCGAACGCGCCGAGACCGCGGCCCTGTTCAAGGGCGCCGGGGTCGAGGTGCTGGGCGTCGCCGGGTACGCGCGCGTGGCCGCCCCCGGCGACGACGGCCCCGTACTGGAGGAGATCCGCCACCTCCTTCAGCTGGCCCACGACCTGGGCGCGCCCTTCGTCCGCGTCTTCCCCGGCGCCGACCCCGGCCGGCCCCGCGAGGAGGCCGACGCCGTCGCCGCCCGGCGGCTCGGCACCGCCGCCGAGGACGCCGCCGCGCTCGGCGTCCGCATCCTGCTGGAGACCCACGACTCGCACCGCACCGGGGCCGACGCGATCCGGATCCTCGGCCCGGTCGGCCACCGGCAGGTGGGCGCGCTGTGGGATGTGATGCACACCTGGCTCGGCGGCGAACAACCCTCGGAGACGTACGCCGCCCTCGCCCCGCACCTGGGATATGTGCAGGTCAAGGACATCTCCTCGGCCGAGGACACCACCCCGGTGCCGCTCGGCGCGGGGGTGCTGCCGCTCACCGAGTGCGTGGACGTCCTCTCCCGCCACGGCTGGGACGGCTGGTTGTGCTGGGAGTACGAGAAGCGGTGGTACGAGACGGCCGCCGCGCTTCCCGAGCTGCTGGGCGCGGGCCGCGACCATCTGGTACGGCTGATGGGCGAGGCGGCGTAATACACCGCCGTGGCGCGGGACGACCGTGGCGCACGGCCGCCGGGTAATTCGCTGGCCCGGCCGTCGGCACGCGGTTAGCCTCCCCCGGTGATCCAGCAGCTTGCGTCCCGCGCCCTCGTCTGCCCCGGTCCGCGGTCATGAGCCTCGCCCGCCGGCTCGTGGACCTCCGGCCGTTGCGCACCTCACCCGCCTTCCGGCGGCTGCTGATCGGCCGGACCGTGTCCGTACTCGGCGGGTTCATGACCATGGTGACGGTCATGTACCAGGTGTGGGACCTGACCCACAGCAGCGCCTGGACCGGCGCGGTGGGGCTGGCGCAGGCGCTGCCGCTGGCGGTGTTCGGCCTGTTCGCCGGGGCGTGGGTGGACCGGGCCGACCGGCGCCGGATCTTCCTCGCCGCCACGGTCGGCCAGGCGGCCTGCTCCCTGCTGCTCGCCGTGCAGGGCTTCACCGGCCATGTGCCGGTGGCGGTGATCCTGCTGCTCGTGGCCGCGCAGTCGACGTTCGGCGCGCTGGGCGCCCCGGCCGCCGGTGTCTTCGTACCGCGCCTGCTGCCCAGGGACCAGGTGGCCGCCGGTCTCACACTGAACCAGGTCACCGGCCAGTCGATGATGCTGCTGGGCCCGGCCCTTGCGGGGGTGCTGCTGGGCTGGTTCGGCACCGGCGTCTGCTATCTGCTGGACGCCCTCAGCTTCGGCTTCGCCTTCTACGGCGCGTTCGGGCTGCCCGCGCTGCCACCGGAGGGCGAGCCGTCACGGGCGGGTGTGCACGGGGTGCTGGACGGGCTGCGGTTCCTGGCCGGGCACCGGGTGGTGCGGGGCGCGCTGATCACCGACCTCGCCGCGACGGTGCTGTCCTTCCCTGTGAGCCTGTTCCCGCTGGTCAACTCCGAGCGGTTCGGCGGCGATCCGCGCACCCTCGGCCTGTTCCTGTCGGCGCTCGCGGTGGGCGGTGTCGCCGCGACCGCGCTGTCGGGGCCGCTGACCCGGCTCGGCGGGCCGGGGCCGGTGATGCTGTGCGCCGCCGGCACCTGGGGCGCGGCCCTGGTGCTGTTCGGCCTGTCCACCCGGTCCTGGATCGGTCTGACGCTGCTCGTGATCGCCGGGGCGGCGGACGCCACCTCGGTGGTCGCCCGTTCCACGATCGTGCAGACCCGCACCCCCGACGCGCTGCTCGGCCGGGTCACGGCGGCCGAGCAGATCGTCGGCCAGGCGGGCCCCAACCTGGGGAACGTACGCGGCGGCCTGCTCGCCGGCTGGACCTCCGGTGCGACCGCCCTGATCACCGGCGGCCTGCTGTGCGTGCTGGCGGTGACGGGGGTGGCGGCGACGACACCCGAGCTGCGGGAGCGGGCGAGCGGGGACAAGGGCGGTGGCACCGGACCGACGGACGACGCTTCCGCGCCGGCGGACGGCATTCTCTCCGGCGCAGCCGCTACGGCGCCGGACGGGCCGTAACGCGATCAGTCGATCGTGCGCGACGCCGCGAACGCCTCGTGGAAGCCCGGGAACGTCTTGCGTACGCAGTCGGGGTCGTCGTACGACATCCCGGGTGTGCGCAGGGCGGTCACGGCGAAGGACATCACGATGCGGTGGTCACCGAAGGACTTGATCTCGACCCCGGGCGCGGGCCGGCCCGGCCGGACCTCGATCCAGTCGGGGCCGGTCGCGACGTCCACGCCGAGCCGCCGGAGGTTGACCGCGCAGGCCTCCAGGCGGTCGCACTCCTTCACGCGGGTGTTGGCGACGTCCTCTATGCGGACCGGGGCGGAAGCGAACGGCGCGATCGCGGCCAGCGTCGGCATGGTGTCGGAGATGTCCCGCATGTTCACGGTGAGTCCGCGCAGCACTCCCGTGCCGCGTACGGTCGTCCGGTCCCCGGCCACCTCGACTTCCGCGCCCATCCGCCGGAGCACCTCGACGAAGCGCAGGTCGCCCTGGAGCGCCCCCGTCCCGAGGCCCGGCACGGTGACCTCGCGGCCCGGGGTGACGGCCGCCGCGGCGAAGAAGTAACTCGCGGTCGAGGCGTCGGGCTCCACGGCGTAGGTGGTGGCCCGGTAGCCGCCCGGCGGGACGTCGTACACCGTGCCGTCCCGGGCGACCTCCACGCCGAACGCCCGCATCATCGCGAGCGTGATGTCCACGTACGGCGCCGAGACCAGGTCCGTCACCCGGATCCGCAGGCCCCGGCGGGTGAGCGGCCCCAGCAGGAGCAGGGCGGTGAGGTACTGGGACGACTCGCCCGCGTCCAGGACGACCTCACCGCCTTCGACTCCGGCCGCCCGGACGGTGAGCGGATGGTGGCCCTCGGCCTCCTCGTGCCGTAGGTCGACGCCCAGGTCGCGCAGGGCGCGGCTGAGCGGACCGAGGGGGCGGCGGCGCATCTGCGGAGAGGCGTCGAAGCGGTAGGTGCCGCGGCCCGCGGCGGCCAGGGTGGGCAGGAAGCGGGCGGTGGTGGCGCCGTCGCGGCAGAAGACGTCGGCCTCGGCGAGCGCGGGTCCCTGCGGGCGGCCGTCCACCTGCCAGGCGTCCGGGGTGCGGCCCACCCGGTAGCCGAGCCGGGTCAGG
Organism: Streptomyces sp. NPDC006314; assembly: GCF_040613075.1. Lineage (NCBI taxonomy): Bacteria > Bacillati > Actinomycetota > Actinomycetes > Kitasatosporales > Streptomycetaceae > Streptomyces > Streptomyces sp. NPDC006314. The sequence goes on from NZ_JBEXRL010000001.1 coordinate 202,452, forward strand.
CCTTCGGCGAAGCCCTCGGTGTCGTCGGAGCGCAGGGGCCGGACGAGGGTGCTGACGCCGTCGGCGGCGGCGGCGAGGAAGAGCGCGCGGGCGGTGATGGACTTGGAACCGGGGATGGCGACTGCGGGCATGGCCGCATGATGACCGCTCGTCCGCACTCCGGTCACGCATGTCCAGAGACTGGACCGTCCTTCCTTCCCCGGTGCGGGGCGCCGGCCGGCTCCCGCGCTGGGAAGCCGTCGCCGTCCCCGGCCGTCCGGCGCTCAGGTTGCCGGACTGGGCTCCGTGCCGCGGTGTCGGCCCTTCGCGACCGCCCGCGAACACCGGCTCAGCCTCTCCGCCTGGGCACGGCCGGCAGCCCGCCGCCACCGGCGCGCCCCCCTCCCATGAACCGGCGGCGGCCCCGTCCGCGGGTACTGTGCATTCCCTTGACGGAAAGAAACTTCCTGGATATTGGTGACTCCTCGGAAGTTTCCTTCAGCGGTTCTCCTCTGGAAGGAGCGCACGTGCACGACACCAGCACGGCAAGCACGGGAAACACCGCACGGCCGTCCAGACGCGCCGTACTCGCCGCGACCGCGGGTCTCACCACCGCGCTGACCGTACCGACGACCGCCCGCGCCGCCGTCCCCGACGACCACCGCCTGCGTGCCCTGATCTCCCGGATGTCGCTGGAGGAGAAGGTCGGCCAGCTCTTCGTGATGCGGGTCTACGGCCACTCCGCCACCGCCCCCGACCAGGCCGACGTCGACGCCAACCTCAGGGAGATCGGGGTCCGTACCGCCGCCGAGCTGATCGCGAAGTACCGGGTCGGCGGCGTCATCTACTTCACCTGGGCCCACAACACCCGTGATCCGCACCAGATCGCGGACCTGTCCAACGGCATCCAGCGGGCCTCCCTGGACCAGCCGCACGGACTGCCGGTGCTCATCGCCACCGACCAGGAGCACGGCGCCGTCTGCCGGGTCGGCAAACCCGCGACCCTCTTCCCGGGCGCCATGGCGATCGGCGCGGGCGGCTCCCGCTCCGACGCCCGCACCCTCGGCCGGATCTCCGGCGCCGAGCTCCGCGCGATGGGCATCAACCAGGACTACTCCCCCGACGCCGACGTCAACGTCAACCCGGCCAACCCGGTCATCGGCGTACGGTCCTTCGGCGCCGACCCGGAGTCGGTGGCCAGGCTGGTGGCCGCCGAGGTGAAGGGCTATCAGGCGTCCCGGGTCGCGGCGACCGCCAAGCACTTCCCGGGCCACGGGGACACCGCCGTCGACAGCCACTACGGCTTCCCGGTCATCACGCACAGCCGGGAGCTGTGGGAGAGGCTGGACGCGGTGCCCTTCCGCGCCGCGATCGCCGCGGGCATCGACTCGATCATGACAGCGCACATCCAGTTCCCGGCCCTCGACGACTCCGGCGACCCGGCCACCCTGTCCCACCCGATCCTCACCGGGATCCTGCGCGGCGAACTCGGCTACGACGGAGTGGTGATCACCGACTCGCTCGGCATGGAAGGCGTCCGCACGAAGTACGGCGACGACCGGGTGCCGGTGCTCGCACTCAAGGCCGGCGTCGACCAGCTGCTCAACCCGCCGTCCATCGACGTGGCCTGGCACGCGGTCCTGAAGGCCGTCCAGGAGGGTGAGCTGACCGAGGCCCGCCTGGACGAATCGATCCTGCGCATCCTGCGCCTCAAGGCCCGGCTCGGGCTCTTCGGCCACCCGTACGCCAGCCGGGCGGACGTGGACCGCACGGTGGGCACCAAGGCCCATCTGGCCGCCGCCGACCGGATCGCCGAGCGGACCACGACCCTGCTGGTCAACGAGGACGACCTGCTTCCGCTCGACCGCCGCACCGCACGCAGGATCCTGGTCGTCGGCGCCGACCCGGCCTCCCCGTCCGGCACCACCGGCCCGCCCACCGGCGTACTGGCCACCGCCCTCACCGAGCTGGGCTTCACCGCCACGGCCCTCTCGACCGGCACCACGCCCTCGGCCGCGACCATCACCAGGGCGGTCACGGCCGCGCAGGACGCGGACGCGGTGGTCGTGGCCACGTACAACGTGACGGCGGGCAGTGCGCAGCGGACGCTGGTGGAGCGGCTGCTGGCGACGGGCAGGCCGGTGGTGGCGGTGGCCGTCCGCAACCCCTACGACATCGCCCAACTGCCCTCGGTCAAGGGGTGTTTGGCGACCTACTGCTGGACCGACACAGAACTGCGGGCCGCCGCACGGGTGATCGCCGGGCGGGTGTCTCCGCGCGGGACGCTGCCGGTACCGGTGCAGCGGGCGGACGATCCGGCGCGGGTTCTGTACCCGATCGGGTACGGGCTGTCGTACGAGAGGCACGCAGCGCACCGGGCGTAACCCTCAACAGACCGAGAGCCTCCCCTGCGTGGCCCCGGCTCCCGGGGCCACGCTGGGGGGCTGCGGGGGCGTGATGCACGGCCCCAGCGGCCCCAGCGGCCGCCTCCGGACCGCGTAACGGTAAAACCGGCGGTTACCGCCGTCGTGGTGACGCGCCGTTGCGGCGGAGAGAAGTGAACGGCATCGTCAACTCCTCTCCGCCGCGCCGGCGGTCAGCCGCGACGGAATCCGGCGGTGCCGAACTCGCCGTCCTGTCGACGGCGTCGGACACTCACGGCCGCAGCGCCGGTTCGCGCTCCACGTCCCGGACGTCCAGCTTCGCGTCGTAGCGGGCCAGCGGCTTCGCCGCCGACGGGTCCGCCTGGACCGCCTGCGAGGCCACGCCCGCCCACTGAAGGATGCGGGCCGTGGCGAGGGCCTTCTGGTCGGGGACCAGGCCCGCCACGTTCGCGCCGTGGTTCAGGCCGGGCGCGGTGAAGACGTAGGAGTCACGGGCGCCCGCGCCGAGCCGGAAACGCTCGGAACCCCACGGGTCGTTCTGGCCGTAGACGAAGAGCATGTGCGTGGCGTGGTGGCGGACCCAGGTGTCCACGTCCCGCATCGCCCGCGGCTGGAAGCGCATCGGGATGGAGCGGGGCACGAAGTGGCGCGGCGGCTGGTAGCCGTAGCGGATCAACTTCCGCTCGATGTGCGGGAAGTGAATGGTGGGGGCGCCGAGCTGGGTGCCCGCCTGGTAGTAGTACGGGGTGTAGGTCTCCAGGCCCTGGTCGGTGTAGGCCGAGAAACCGGAGATGGTGTCGACCGAGTCCCAGATCTCGTCGTCGCTCGCGGTGGCCGCATGCGCCGGCACGGTGTCGCAGTCCTTGAGCAGGCTGTACTGCCAGAAGCCCCACACGTAGTCGAGGACGACCGCCTCGTACGCCTTGTCCAGGCCGCCGATGGTGTCGAAGGTGTAGCCGTTCCCGGCGGCGTACTGGGCGTACTTCCTCTCCAGCGGCTCGCGGCGCACCAGCGCCTCCCGCTGCACGGCGTTCAGCCGGTCCCGGCACTCCTTGGTGCCGACGCGGCCGAAGAAGCGGTCGTAGGCCGAGTCCTCGTTGTTCACGACGTCGTTCGGGGCGACGTAGGCGACCACGCCGTCCATGTCGTGCGGGTAGAACCGCTCGTAGTACGTGGCCGTCATGCCGCCCTTGGAGCCGCCGGTGGCGAGCCAGTTGCCGCCGTACACGGGCTTGAGGGCCTCGTAGACACGGTGCTGGTCGCTGGCCGCCTGCCAGATGTCGAGCTTGGACCAGTCGGCCGGGGCCGGGCGGGACGGGGTGAAGAAGCGGTATTCCAGGGAGACCTGGTTGCCGTCCACGATCTGGGTGGGCTCGCGGCGCGAGGGTGTCGTGGAGACGTTGTAGCCGCTGGTGTAGAAGACCGTCGGGCGGCTTGTGTCCTTGTGCAGCACGGTGATGCGCTGCTGGAAGGTGCCCCGGTCGGGATGGCGGTGGTCGATCGGCTGGGCGTAGTTCAGGACGAAGTAGCGGTAGCCGGGATACGGCTTCTCCTGGATCAGGCTCATGCCCGGTATGGACAGCAGCCGGTCCTTGATGTCGATGGGCTCGGACTGTGCGGCGGTGGCCGCGCCCGCCGTGCTCAGGGTGCCTATGAACACCGTGAGCGCCAGCAGCCATCTGAGCGCCTTGCGCATGCGGACTCTCCCCTGTGAGACAGATGTGCGCCGGAAGCTATCCCAGCAACGGCTGTCACACCAGGGGGGGTTGAGGGAGCCTCAGAATCCGGTTCGGGCGCTCAGCACAGGATCCAGCCCGAGTTGACCGAATACCGGCCCACCGAGCCCTTGATCCACACGCAGCGGTGCCCGGCGTGCACGGTCACCGGACCGGCGTGGTGCCTGTAGCGGCCCTTGTCGGCGACCGGCCGGTTGCCGCGTGCCTGCACGCTGACCGACATCGTCCGGGCGGGGCCGGGGTGTCTGGCGACGGTGATGGCGCAGACGTACCCGTTGCCCTTGTAGACGTGGGTGACGCCGGTGCGGAACGGCAGGGTGCGCACCTCGCGCCCGGCGCAGGTGCCGGCCGTGCCGGCCTGTGCGGTACCGGTCGCCGTGAGAGCGAGCGCCCCGGACGCGGCCAGCACCGCCGCGCCGAGCGCCAGCCGCCTGCGTATCGCACCACTGTCCACTGTCGTCCTCCCGTACCGCGTCGTCCGTCCCTCGATGACCGTACTGATGTACGGACGCACGACATGTGTCGGATGGTTGCACGACCGTCAGCGGCACGTGTCGACCGGGGGGGCGGCCGGAACGTCCGCCGGGCCCGCGCGGGGGCGTCGACCGGCCTCAGCGGGACACGCCGACCGGCTCCTCCGGCTCGGACCGGCCCACGAAGGTCCGCCACAGCTCGGCGTACCGGCCGCCGCGGGCCAGCAGTTCCTCGTGCGTGCCGTCCTCCACGACCCGGCCGCGGTCCATCACCACCACCCGGTCCGCGCGGGCCGCGGTGGTCAGCCGGTGGGCCACCACCAGGGTCGTACGGCGGCCCGCCAGCCGGTCGGTGGCCTGGTTCACCTGAGCCTCCGTGGCCAGGTCGAGGGCGGCCGTGGCCTCGTCGAGGAGCAGGACGTCGGGGTCGACCAGTTCGGCGCGGGCGAGGGCGATCAGCTGGCGCTGCCCGGCCGAGAGGTTGCGGCCGCGCTCGGCGACCTCGTGCAGATAGCCACCCTCCAGCGTGGCGATCATCTCGTGCGCGCCGACCGCCCGGGCCGCCGTCTCCACCTCGGCGTCGGTGGCGTCGGGACGGCCGTAGGCGATGGCGTCGCGGATCGTGCCGGGGAAGAGGTACGCCTCCTGCGGCACGACCCCGAGCCGGTGCCGGTACGAGGTGAGGTCCAGGGCGCGCAGATCCGTGCCGTCGACCATGACCCGGCCGGCGGTGGGGTCGTAGAACCGGGCGACCAGCTTCACCAGCGTCGACTTTCCGGCACCCGTCTCGCCGACGAACGCGACCGTCTGCCCGGCCGGGATCGTCAGGCTGACACCCGTGAGCGCTTCCTCGTCATCGCCGTACTTGAAGCGCACGTCCTCGAAGGCGATGTCGCCGCGCAGGGACGAAACGTCGAGGGGTTCGCCGGCGGACTTCGTGGACGTCGGCTCGCGCAGCAGCTCCTGGATGCGGCCCAGCGACACCGTGGCCTGCTGGTAACCGTCGAAGACCTGGGAGAGCTGCTGGACGGGTGCGAAGAAGAGGTCGATGTAGAGCAGGTACGCCACCAGCGCGCCCGCGGTCAGCGTGGCCGCCTCCACCCGTCCCGCGCCCGCGATCAGCACGGCCGCCGCGGCGACCGAGGACAGCAGCTGGACGAAGGGGAAGTAGATCGAGATCAGCCACTGGCCGCGGATGCGGGCGTCGCGGTAGCCGTCGCTGCGCTCGGCGAACCGCCGTGCGCCGTCCCGCTCCCGCCGGAACGCCTGCACGATCCGCAGTCCCGCCACCGACTCCTGAAGATCGGCGTTCACCACCGAGATCCGCTCGCGGGCGAGTTGGTACGCCTTCACACTCGCGCGGCGGAAGAAGAAGGTGGCGACGATCAGCGGGGGCAGGGTGGCGAAGACGACGAGGGCGAGCTGCACGTCGATCACCAGCAGGGCGACCATGATGCCGAAGAAGGTGACGACGGAGACGAACGCCGTGACCAGACCGGTCTGCAGGAACGTCGACAGGGCGTCGACGTCCGTGGTCATCCGGGTCATGATCCGGCCGGTCAGCTCGCGCTCGTAGTAGTCGAGGCCGAGCCTCTGGAGCTGGGCGAAGATCTTCAGCCGCAGCGTGTAGAGGACGCGCTCGCCGGTACGGCCGGTCATCCGGGTCTCGCCGGTCTGCGCGGCCCACTGGACGAGGACGGTCAGCAGGCCGAGCAGGGCGGCCGCCCACACCGCCCCGAGGGCCGCCCGGGTGACGCCCTGGTCGATGCCGTGCCGGATCAGCACCGGCAGCAGCAGGCCGGCGCCCGCGTCCACGGCGACCAGTAGCAGGCTGACCAGCAGGGGCGCGCCGAAACCGCGCAGCAGACGGCGCAGGCCGTAGGAGTCCTCCGGGAGGACCGCCCGGCCCTCGTCGATGTCCGGGGTGTCGGTCGCCGGGGGCAGTGCCTCGACCTGGGCGAGGAGTTCGGGGGTGGCCGGGGTGCCGCTGAGCGACTGGTCCCTGGGCTCGCGGTCGCCGGTCCACAGCCTGGGGGTCACGCCCCGCTCGGCGTCGAACTCGGCGTCCAGCTCCTCGCGGACGGAGGTGTCCTCCTGCGGCTCGGCCGGGCTTCCATGGCCCGGGGAGACCCCGCCCAGCTCGTCCGGATCGGTCAGCAGACGGCGGTAGAGGGAAGAGCGCTCCTGCAGCTCCGCGTGGGTGCCGAGGTCGGCGAGCCGGCCGCCGTCCAGGACGGCGATGCGGTCGGCGAGGTTCAGGGTGGAGCGGCGGTGGGCGATGAGGAGGGTCGTGCGGCCCTCCATGACGTGCTTGAGCGCCTCGTGGATCTCGTGCTCGACGCGGGCGTCCACGGCCGAGGTCGCGTCGTCCAGGACCAGCAGGCGCGGGTCGGTGAGCAGGGCGCGGGCGAGCGCGATGCGCTGGCGCTGGCCGCCGGAGAGGGTCAGGCCGTGCTCGCCGACCTTGGTGTCGTAGCCCTCGGGCAGCTCGGCGATGAAACGGTCCGCCTGGGCGGTGCGGGCGGCGGCCTCGATCTCCTCCTGGGCGGCGTCCGGGCGGCCGTATGCGATGTTGGCGCGGACCGTGTCCGAGAAGAGGAAGGAGTCCTCCGGGACCAGGCCGATCGCCGCCCGCAGCGAGTCCAGGGTCAGCTCGCGTACATCGTGGCCGCCGATCAGGACGGCGCCGTGGGTGACGTCGTAGAAGCGCGGGAGGAGCAGGGAGAGGGTGGACTTGCCGGAGCCGGAGGAGCCGACGACGGCGAGGGTCTCGCCGGCCCGGATCTCGAAGCTGAGCCCGTCGAGGACCTGTGCGCCGCTGTCGTAGGCGAAGGACACGTCGTCGAACTCGACGGTCGCGGGCGCGTCGGCGGGCAGTTCCTTCGTGCCGTCCTTCAGCATCGGCTCGGTGTCGATCAGCTCCAGGACGCGCTCGGTGCCGGCGCGGGCCTGCTGGCCGACCGTGAGGACCATCGCCAGCATGCGGACGGGGCCGACGAGCTGGGCGAGGTAGGTGGAGAAGGCGACGAAGGTGCCGAGCGTGATGTGCCCGCGCACGGCGAGCCAGCCGCCGAGGGCCAGCATGGCGACCTGGCCGAGCGCGGGTACGGCCTGCAGGGCGGGGGTGTACCTGCTGTTCAGGCGGATGGTGCGGAGGCGTCCGGCGAAGAGCCGCCGCCCGACCTCGCGCAGCTTGCCCGTCTCCTGCTCCTCCTGCCCGAAGCCCTTCACCACGCGTACGCCGCTCACCGCGCCGTCGACCACGCCCGCGACGGCGGCGGCCTGGGCCTGGGCGTACCAGGTGGCGGGGTGCAGCTTCGACCGGCTCCGCCTGGCGATCCAGCCGAGCGCGGGTGCGACGGCGAGCGCGATCAGGGTCAGGGGCAGCGACAGCCACGCCATGATCACCAGGGAGATCAGGAAGAGCAGCACGTTCCCGATGGTCATCGGGAGCATGAAGAGCAGGCCCTGTATCAGCTGGAGGTCGCTGGTGGCGCGGCCGATGACCTGTCCGGTGGACAGCTCGTCCTGGCGGCGGCCGTCGAGACGGGTGATCGTGCCGTACATCTCGGTCCGCAGGTCGTGCTGGACGTCGAGGGCGAGCCGGCCGCCGTAGAAGCGGCGGATGTAGGTGAGGGCGTAGACCAGGAGGGCCGCGCCGAGCAGGGCGCCGGCCCAGGGAGCCATGTCACGGCTGTGGTCTCCGATCACGTCGTCGATGACCACCTTGGTGATCAGCGGGACGACCGCGAGGACGGCCATGCCGGCGAGGGAGGAGCCGAGGGCCAGGACGACGTCCCTGGGATACCGCCAGGCGTAGGCCGCCAGCCGCCGTGCCCATCCCCGTTGCGTTGCCACGCCGGTGCCTCCCTGTTGACCTGGTCTGCCGGAAGGCACAAACGCTCCGCGGGTTCGGCCCTATTCCTGGTACAGGTCCGTCGTGGCTGGTCGCGCCGTTCCCCGGGTCCCTGAGGACTGGCACCTCCGTAGGTCAGACGCGTACCCGCAGGAAGTAGAACCGTGTGGTCTGGGTCGCGTTCTGGTTGTCGTCGCTCACCAGGAGCACCTTCAGGCGGCCGGTGCGGTCATGGCCCGTGACCGTCATGCCCTCGATGTTGTCCAGCAGGGGATTCGGCTGGGGCTGTTTCGCCGTGGCGCCCAGGGACGGGCAGGTGGCGATGTCGGTCAGCAGGGTCTTCCTGACCAGGTGGACGTCCGGCCGGCCGGTGAGGTTCTCGATACCGCCGGTGTCCGTGGCGTGGCGCAGGTCGGCCAGGTAGAGGCGGACGGTGTTGCCGACGCCGGAGGTGAAGCCGCGCTCCAGGACGAGGAGGCGTCCGTCGGGCGTGGCCTGGACCTCGGGGACGCCGAGGCCGGCGTCGGTGCGGTAGGCGTACTGGGCCGCGAGCCGGAAGCGGCCGCCCCTCGTGCGCTGCCAGGTCTGGAAGCGGACGATCCCGGGGCTGTCCCCGGAGATCGCGTACTCCATGGACGCCAGCAGCCGGTGGCCGCCCGGCAGCAGGGTCAGACCCTCGAAGGTCTGGTTGGCGGTGGCGCGGCCGGCCGGGGTGACCAGGAGCGAGGACGGCACCGGGAGACGCTCGAGGATCTCGCCGTCGCGGGCGTAGCGGCGTACGGACGGCTCGGTCTCGGAGCTGATGAGCCGGGTGCCGTCACGGTCGTCGACGACGAGCCCCTCGGAGTCGAGGTCGGCGCCCTTCTCGTCGGCGAGGTGGGCGGCCGCCTTCGGCCTGAGGGTCCGGGCGTCCAGGCGGAACAGGGACGAACGGTCCCCCAGGGCCGCGAGCGAGCCGTCCCGGTCCACCGCGAGGGCGGAGAAGTTGCCGGCGAAGGTGCCGTCGTAGGTCGTCTTGTCGAGCACGTCGGAGAAACGGTCGAGGGAGACGTAGGGCGAACAGGCGTGAGCGGGAGCGGAGTTTTTGGCGTGGGCGGGGCCGGCGCTCGCGGGCCCGGCGGCGGTCAGGCAGGTGGCCGCCGCCAGGCCGGCGGTGAGGGTGGCGAGTACGGTTCCCAGGCGCATGCCCCTCACCGTAGGGCGGTCCGGTGTCCGACGGGAGACCGCCTCATGAAGCGTCAGGTCTGCGTTCAGCCCTGCGGGGGTGCCGCGACGAAGGCCTCGCGCGGCCGGCTGGTCGGGGTGTAGCGCGTAACACCGGCGGTGGTCGGGACCAGGTCCTTGTGGATGGCCATGGCGACGTTCTGAATGGTCGTGACGCCGTAGTTCATGGTGCTGTTGTCCTGTGTCAGCACGGTGATCATGTAGTCGCGGCCGCCTCCGTTGAAGGTGCCCAGGCTGTGCACGCGCCAGCCGTGCGTGGAGCGCTGGAGCCAGCCGTTCTTGACGTGCACGGCGACGGAGGACGGCGCACCGGCGGGCGTGCCCCAGCGCTGCGAGGAGACGACCTGGCCCATCAACTTCAGGATGTAGGCCCGGGAGTTGTCGCTCAACACGCTGTTCTTTGCGGTGATGAGCTTGAGCAGCTTCTGCTCGTCGGTGACGTTCTCCTGGGTGAGACCCCAGTAACCGTTCGCGCCCGGCGTGGTCTTCGTCATCCCGGCAGCGGCCAGGAAGCCCTTGATCTTCGTCATCCCCAGCTGCTTCCACAGCCTGCTGGTCGCGTCGTTGTCGGACTTGGTGATCATGGCTGTGGCGAGCGAGGCCTCGGTGTCCGTCAGGTACCGGTTGTGCTTCTTCGCGTCCCACAGCAGCGTGGCGAGCACGGTGACCTTGACGGTGCTGGCCGAGTCGTAGGCGCTGGTGGCCCGCAGGGTGCAGGTGGTCTTGGTGCCGCGGTCGTACAGGCCGACGGCGACAGTGCCCCTGCGGCCAGCGAGGGCGGCCGTGATGTCCTTCTCCAGCTTGGCGGCGAGGCCCGCCTGGGCGGATGTACAGGTCACGGCGGGCGTGGCGGCGGCGGCCGGAGTGGCTGCCGTGACCGCCGGTACGAGCAGCGCGGCACCGAGGCCGGCCGCGAGCAAGCCGACATGTCCGGATGTCCGGTACGTCATGGAAAGTTCCCCCTGAACGTCTACGGGCGTCCCCCTGAACGCCGTCGAGCGCACCTGTGCGCTACCTGAACCGACTCGCCAGGGCGTCCGGAAGTTGTACGCGTGTTTCCGACTGAACCGACAGGCCGGCCTTCCGGTCACGGGTCGTTCCGCCATGTGACCCGATCGGCATGTTGAATTTTTGGCCATACCGGCATGTGCATGCCATTCTCCAGTCTGCCGCCTTCGATCAACCCGCGTAGATGGGAACCCCACATGCTGGCGACAACGCGCACCCGCAGATGGAAGCCGGTGGCTCTGGCCACCGCCGTCGTCCTGGCCGGCGCCACCGCCCCCGCGCTGACCGCGACCCCGGCCGCCGCGACGACCACCGCGTACGACTCGACGTACTACAAGAACGCGATCGGCAAGACGGGCACGAGCCTGAAGTCGTCGCTGCACACGATCATCAGCAGCCAGAGCAAGCTGTCCTACTCGCAGGTGTGGGACGCGCTGAAGGTGACCGACCAGGACCCGAACAACAGCGGCAACGTGATCCTGCTGTACTCCGGCAAGTCCCGCAGCAAGACGCTCAACGGCGGCGACACCGGCGACTGGAACCGCGAGCACACCTGGGCGATCTCCCACGGCGACCTCACCACCTCGACCGGCCCGGGCACCGACCTGCACCACATCCGCCCGGAGGACGTGACCGTCAACTCCATACGCGGCAACAAGGACTTCGACGAGGGCGGCAGCGCGGTCGGCAACGGCGGCGGCAGCCTCACCGACTCCGACTCCTTCGAGCCCCGCGACGCCGTCAAGGGCGACGTGGCCCGCATGATCCTCTACATGGCGGTCCGCTACGAGGGCGACGACGGCTTCGCGAACCTCGAACCCGACGAGAAGGTCGACAACGGCAGCACCCCCTGCATCGGCAAGCTCTCGATCCTGAAGAAGTGGAACGACGAGGACCCGCCGGACGCCTTCGAGGAGCGGCGCAACCAGGTCGTCTACGACTCCTACCAGCACAACCGCAACCCGTTCATCGACCACCCGGAGTGGGTGGAGGCGATCTGGTAGGCGGTGCGCACCGGTCGGCCGTTCGGCTGAACCGCAAAAACGTACAGAACGAACGGTAGAGTCTTAAGAGACGTGCAGTGTGAGGTCCAGCCCCGGGGGCCACCGGGACTGGACCGCAGTGCACGCGCTGGGTGGGTCCGGCCGAACTAGCGCCGGTCGGACTCGCCTGGCCAAGGCCTCGGCGACGCCGCCTCCCGGTCCGTCCCACCCGTCGTCGTCCGCTACTTGGCGAACGTCTGCACACACACCGCGACAAGGGGGGCGAGTGGCGTGAGGATCGCGACCGTCACCCGTACCCACTGGGGTAACGGATCCGGATCGCGTTCTGCCGCCTGACCACCTTCTCCTTGCCATACCGGCTCTCCCTTCGTCGCAGCTTTCCGAAACCGACCCGAGCGGGCCGGAACACAAGGCGACGAAAGGAACACCGGACGGAGTTGAGCATACTGCCGGGGGCCGCGCCGACAGAGCCGGTTGTACTGGTTTCGTTAGTTCTACTAGTTCGCCCACACAGGTGACGTCGCTGCCGGGCTCGGGCGTGTCCGCTTCCCCCGACAGCAGCATGGTGACACCCCGGCACATCGGCCGGGGTGCCGCCTCGTTCGCCGTCCTGGAGAGTCCCGTGAAGCTTCGTTCCTGGTCACTCGCCGCCGCCCTCGCCCTGACCGCCCTTCTGCTGCCGGCCCAGACGGCTTCCGCGCAGGCCGCCCCACCCCCCTGTCCGGACGGGTCGGTGTGCTTCTGGAGCGAGGAGGGCTTCCACGGGAGCTACTGGGAGTGGACGGCGCGCAGCGGTTACCGCGACATGCCGCCCTTCCTGCACGACCACGTCGGCTCCGCCGTCGCGAGCACCCGCGCCTGCTTCGTCAACTGGTCACCGGTGGAGAAGCGGGACGTGTTCAACGGCGACTGGCGCTCGCGGTACCTGCACGACTTCGGCGGCCGTATCGACGGGGTGGGACCGGGGGCCTGCTGACACGCCCTGCTCAGCCGAGGTGCGTCGGCGCGAACATCCGCAGCACCGCCGGGAGGACCACCACCGACGGGCCGGGGGCCGTGAGCGCCTTCGTCAGGTCCTCCCGCAGGGTGCCGGGGCTCGTACGGATCCCGGGGACGCCGAAGGACTCGGCCAGGGCCACGTAGTCGGGGCGGGTCAGTTCCGTCGCCGTGGCCTGGCCGAAGGCGTCTGTCATGTACTCGCGGAGAATGCCGTAGCCGCCGTCGTCGACGATCAGCCAGGTGACCGGCAGGTCGTACTGGCGGGCCGTCGCCAGCTCGGCGATCGAGTACAGCGCCCCTCCGTCGCCCGAGACCGCGAGGACCGGGCGCGTGGGGTCCGCGGCCGCCGCGCCCAGCGCCGCCGGGAAGCCGTAGCCGAGGCCGCCGGCGCCCTGAGCCGAGTGCATGGTGTTGGCACCGCGCGGGTCGAACGCCGACCACGCCCAGTACGCCAGGATCGTCATGTCCCAGAAGGAGGGAGAGCCGGCGGGCAGGGCACGGCGTACGGCCGCCAGCACATCCTGCTCCAGCGTGAGTTCCTGGGCGGATATACGGGCCGCGACCTTCGCGAGGAGGTCACGCACCCGCTGCGGCGCCGACGCGTCGGTGCGTCCCTCCACCGTCTCCAGCAGCGCCTGGAGTGCCAGGCGGGCGTCCGCGTGGAGGCCGAGCGCCGGGTGGTTGGACTCCAGCTTGCCTAGGTCCGCCTCGATCTGGATCACCCGGCCGCGCGGCTTGAACGTGTGGTAGTTCGAGGAGAGTTCGCCCAGGCCCGAGCCGACCACGAGCAGGACGTCCGCGTCCTCCAGGAAGTCCGTCGTGTGGCGGTCCTCCAGCCAGGACTGGAGGGACAGGGGGTGGTTCCACGGGAACGCGCCCTTGCCGCCGAACGTCGTCACCACCGGCGCCTGGAGCTTCTCGGCCAAAAGAAGCAGCTTGCCCGACGCGTCCGCGCGTACGACTCCACCGCCCGCGATGATCGCCGGGCGGGCGGCGTGCGACAGCAAGTGCGCTGCCGCAGCTGTGAGTTCGGGACGCGGGACCAGGTCCTCCGGGGTCGCGTCCGGCGCCGTCACCACCGGCAGCACGGTCGGAGACAGCAGCACGTCCTGCGGGATCTCCACCCACACCGGGCCGTGCGGAGCCGTCAGCGCCGACTTCCAGGCCGCCGCGATCGCGGAGGGGATCTGGGACTGCGTGCGGACCGTGTGGACCGACTTGACCACGCCCCTGAACGAGGCCGCCTGGTCGGGGAGTTCGTGCAGATAGCCGTGGCGGCCGCCACCCAGACCGGCGGTGGGCACCTGGCTGCTGATCGCCAGGACGGGGGCCGACGCCGCGGCCGCCTCCTGGAGGGCCGCGAGCGACGTCAGCGCCCCCGGGCCCGTCGACAGCAGCAGCGGTGCCGCCTCGCCGGTGATCCTGCCGTACGCGTCCGCCGCGAAGCCCGCGTTGTTCTCCACCCGCAGGCCGACGTAGCGGAGGGAGGAGCGGCGCAGGGCGTCGAACATGCCGAGGGCGTGCTGGCCGGGCAGGCCGAAGACGGTCGTCGCGCCCAGCCCGGCCAGGGTCTCCACGACCAGGTCTCCGCCGTTGCGTCCCGGGGGCGGGTTCAGAGCGGCCGAGATCTGCGCCGCCGTCGGGCGGAGTACCAGGTCGTGGTCGTGGGTCACTTCGCTCCCGAGTCCTTCCGGGCCGCCGCGATCTGGCGGCTCATGATGGTGGTCAGTTCGTAGGCCGTGTGGGAGGCCGCGACCGAGGTGATCTCCGCGTGGTCGTACGCGGGAGCGACTTCGACCACGTCCGCCGAGACCAGGTTGCAGGAGGCCAGGCCGCGCAGGATCTCCAGCAGCTCGCGGGAGGTCATGCCGCCGGCCTCGGGGGTTCCGGTGCCGGGCGCGTGAGCCGGGTCGAGGCAGTCGATGTCGATGGAGATGTACAGCGGCCGGTCGCCGATGCGCTGGCGCAGCTGGTCGGCGACCTCGTCGGCGCCCCTGCGGTAGATGTCCGCCGAGGTGACGATACCGAAGCCCATCTTCTCGTCGTCGGTGAGGTCCTGCTTGCCGTACAGCGGGCCGCGGGTGCCCACGTGGGAGAGCGCCTCGGTGTCGAGGATGCCCTCCTCCACCGCACGGCGGAACGGGGTGCCGTGGGTGTACTCGGCGCCGAAGTAGGTGTCCCAGGTGTCGAGGTGGGCGTCGAAGTGGAGCAGGGCTACCGGGCCGTGCTTCTTCGCGACCGAGCGCAGGAGCGGCAGGGCGATGGTGTGGTCGCCGCCGAGGGTCATCAGGCGGGCGCCCGTGCCGAGGAGGTCGTCGGCCGCGGCCTCGACGGTCTCCACGGCCTCGTTGATGTTGAACGGGTTCACGGCGATGTCGCCGCCGTCCGCGACCTGGGCGAGAGCGAAGGGAGAGGCGTCCTGCGCGGGGTTGTAGGGGCGCAGCAGCCGGGACGCCTCGCGGATGGCGTTGCCGCCGAAGCGGGCGCCCGGCCGGTACGAGACGCCGGAGTCGAACGGCACACCCACGACGGCGACGTCGGCGGTGCCGACCTCGTCCAGACGGGGCAGCCGGGCGAAGGTCGCGGGTCCGGCGTACCGCGGGATGCGGGAGGAGTCGACGGGGCCGCGGGGCGTCTCGTTGCTGGTCATGATGAAGTGCCTTCTTTCTTGCGCTTCGTCGCGCATGTACTGCTTTCCATACGACTCTACTGGTGAGCCGGGACCGGTTCGGACGTGAGTTCGGGGGACCGTCCGGTGAGGCGCTCGTGCCAGGTGGCGAGGACGGTCTCGTCGGTGGGCCTGGTCGCCGGGGAGACGGCGGCGTAGGCGGCGAGGGAGGCGGGCTCGTCGGCGGGGATGCCGTAGCCGGCCGTCAGGCCGATGACGGCGAGGGCGCCCTGCACGGTGCCGTGCTTCCACAGCAGTCCGCCGAGAGTGGGGACGACGAGCAGGCCGCTGTGTAGTCGACGGCCATGGGGTGGCCCTCCTTCGCTCACTTCGGTGGCGTGTCGTGCGGGGACGGGTGTGACGGCAGCGGATCGCGGGGACATCCGCCCGTACCCTCGGATGCCGTTCCGTGTCGACAGTAGGTGGCTGGAAAGCGGCTGCGAAGAGTACGTTTCATCCATAGGAACGGGGCGGGATGGAGGAAACGCACACCATGCCGGAGACGATCACCCCAGCCGTCCCACCGACCCCGCCGGTCCCGCTCGCGGCCCTGCTGGCCCGGGAGGACCTGGGGCTGCGGCAGATCGCGGGCCCCACGGACCCGGGCATCGTGATCCACTGGGCGCACACCTCGGAGATGGCCGACCCGTACCCGTACCTGCTGGGCGGCGAGCTGCTGCTGACGGCCGGGGTGCACGTCCCGGAGGCGGCCGGCTCGGACGGGGGCGCCCTGGGGGATTACTTCGACGACTACGTGTCCCGGATCGTGACGGCGGGCGGAGCGGCCCTCGGTTTCGGCCTGGCCCCGGTGCACGACACGGTCCCGCGCGCCCTGGTCGCCGCCTGCGGGACCTACGGCCTGCCCCTGCTGGAGGTTCCGCCGCAGACCACCTTCTCCGGTGTGGCGCGCGCGGTGTGGCAGCTGATGGCCCAGGCCCGCCTGGCGGAGCTGCGCCGCGTCACGGAGGCCCAGCAGAGCCTCGCGGTCGCGGCCTCCCGCCCGGACCCGGTGCCGTCCGTTCTCCGCCAGCTGGCCCAGCGGCTGGGCGGGTTCGCGGCCCTGCACGGCCCGGACGGCGGCGAGATCGCGGCGGTGGGCCGCGAGCCGGCGCAGGGGGTGCGCGAGGCACTGGCGGAGCTGACCGGGGTGGTCAGGCCGACGGCCAGGGCGACCACGGCGGCGGACCACGCACCGGGCGGCGCTCCCGCCGCCCGGCCGCTGCCCACCTCGGCCACCGACACCCTCGGCTCCACCCACCTCGCCGTCTACGCCCTCGGCGTGGGCGCGGGCTTCGTGCTCGGCGTGGCCACGCCCCGCCGCGACCCCGGCGACCACACCATCGCCTCCGTCGCCGCCGTACTGCTGTCCCTGCTGACGGGTGAGCACCGGAGTGGCACCGGTGCCGCCCGGTCCTCCGCCCTGGTACGGCTGCTGCTGGGCGCCGGCCCCGAGGAGGTGGCCCCCCTCCTCGGATGGGGGTCCCCTCGTTCGGGCGAAGCCGAGAGCGGCGGAGGGCAGTGGCTCGTCGTGCACGCCCGGCCGGAGACCCGGGCTCCCGCCGGCTCCCGACTTCGTTCGGGCGAGGGGGACCTCCATGACGCGGTCGCCGCCTCCGCCCTGGGCGCCGCCCTGGATTCGCCGCTGGTCGACGTCACCGGTGACGTCGTACGGGTACTGGTGCCGGCCGGGCGGGAACCGGAGCCGCAGCCCGGCTGGACGCTCGGAGTGAGTGCCGCCGTCGAGCCGCACGAGTGGCCGGCCGCCGACACCCAGGCGGCCCGTGCCCTCGCCCGCGCCCGAGCCACCCGCACCCCGCTGGTCCGGCACGCGGCCCGGCCGGCGCTGGAGGACCTGGTGCCCCGGGTGGACGCCGAGACGCACGCCCGCGCGCTGCTCGCGCCGCTCGCGGGGCAGGCCGCGCTCGCCGAGACCCTGCGCACCTGGCTGTCCCTGCACGGCAGTTGGGACCGCACCGCGGTGGCGCTGAACGTGCACCGCAACACCGTGCGGCAGCGGATCGCCCGCTGCGCCGCCCTGTTGGACGCCGACCTGGACGACCCGGATGTGCGCATGGAGTTGTGGTTCGCGCTGCGGCAGAGCTGACGGCAGGGGCGAGTGACCCCCGTCCCAGGAGGCGATATGCCGAAGACGCCCGTGGCGTGCTGCCTCACAATGGGAGGCATGCCGATATCCGGGACCCCCAGCCGCGCCCAGCTCGTCGACCACCTGGTGAGAACCCGTATCGCGGGGGACGTCGCCACGCCCCGCGAGAACAACCTCTCCCACTACCGTCAGCTCGCCAACGGTGTGCGCAACTTCTGGTTCGGCCTGGAACTGGGCGACCGCTGGACGGACGAGCAGGACGTGCTCGCGGTCATGGCCGAGCGGGTGGGCGTCAACGACGATCCCGAGTACCGGTACGGACAGGACACCATCGACCCCGAGCTGACCGTGGACGCGCTGGACCGCATGGCGGCGCGGCTGCGCAAGGCGGCCGGCGGGAGGCAGCGGGTGCTGTTCGCGACCGGTCACCCGGGCGGCCTGCTGGATGTGCACCGGGCCACGGCCGCCGCGCTGCGCGCCGCCGGCTGCGAGATCGTCGTCATCCCGGACGGGCTGCAGACGGACGAGGGGTATGTCATGCAGTTCGCGGACGTGGCCGTGCTGGAGCACGGGGCGACGCTGTGGCACACCCACTCCGGGGAGCCTATGCGGGCCGTTCTCACGGGACTTGAGCGTGCGGGGCGTCCGCTGCCCGACCTGGTCGTCGCCGACCACGGCTGGGCCGGATACGCTGGCCAGCACGGTGTCGACTCCGTCGGGTACGCCGACAGCAACGACCCCGCGCTGTTCCTCGCCGAGTCCGAGGGCACCCTGCAGGTGGTCGTGCCGCTCGACGACCATGTGGTCAGCCCTCGTCACTACGACCCGATGACGGCGTATCTGCTGGCGGAGGCGGGCCTGGCACAACACATGCCGTAAGGCAGCGATGTGCGACTCCGTCGGCGGAGCCGCACCTCGCGCACCTCGCGTTCAGCTCACGGTCGGATCAGTGACGTCCTCCGTCGTGGCCGTTGTCGCCGTGGCCGTTGTCGCCGCGGTCATGGTCACCGTGGTCGCCGCGGTCATGGTCACCGTGGTCGCCGCGGCCATGGTCGTCATGGTCGCCCCGGCCATGGTCGTCATGGTCGCCCCGGTCGTGGTTGTAACCGTGGTGGTCGCTACGGCCGTTGTCGCAGTCGTCGTCGTTCCACCAGGTGTTGTGGTGGTCGTCGTCGCAGTACCGGCTGTAGCTGCTGTGGTCGTTGTGGTCCGAGGACGCGGAGGCGGTGCCCGCCGCGCCGATCGCTGCCCCGCCGGCCATCAGCACACCGGTCGCCGACATCGCGAGGAGACGCCTCGCGCGTTGTGCTCGCATGGGAGATACCTTCCGTTCCATCGTCTCTCGTAACTCCCTGGGGGAACGTCACGAGGTGATGGCCGACACCGCATGAGAAGAGAAGTACGCGGCACGGTCTTCGGATGTCACCGCTGCGTCAAGAGCGGCACGACGCTTCCACCGACGCCTGCAGCCCACCCGTACGTCATTGCGCCTTCGGGTGCTGCGGCTGAAGCCCCAAGGTCCGGAACCTCGTCGACCGGGCATGCCGTTCGCCGCGGCTTTCACTCCAAGAGCCTAATCCCGCATCTGTCACACGTCATCTCGGGCGGCACATGGATCACAGTCATCGCGGAACCCGGACGACACCCTCCTGGATGACCGTGATGGCGAGCCGCCCGTCCTGTGTGTAGATACGGGCCTGGCCGAGGCCCCGACCGCCGTGCGCGGACGGCGACTCCTGGTCGTACAGCAGCCATTCGTCGGCGCGGAAGGGCCGGTGGAACCACATCGCGTGGTCCAGGGAGGCCCCCACGACATCCCCGACGGCCCAGCCGCCGCGTCCGTGCGCGAGCAGGACGGAGTCGAGCAGGGTCATGTCGGAGACATAGGTGGCGAGGACGACATGCAGCAGCGGGTCGTCGTCGAGCTTGCCGTTGGTGCGGAACCACACCTGGGAGTGCGGCTCGCGCGGCTCGCCGAACTTCCCGTACGGCGGCTCGTCCACGTACCGCAGGTCGATCGCCTCGCGGGCCTCCAGGAACCGCTCCACCACCTCTGGCGCGAGGTGGCCGTAGCCGCGCAGCCGCTGCTGCGAGGTCGGCAGGGACGCCGGGTCGGGCGCGGCCGGCATCGGCGCCTGGTGGTCGAGCCCTTCCTCGGGACTCTGGAAGGACGCCGAGAGGTGGAAGATCGGCTTGCCGTGCTGGACGGCGACCACGCGCCGGGTGGTGAAGGACCGGCCGTCGCGGATGCGGTCCACGGTGTAGACGATCGGCGCGCCCGGGTCACCGAGGCGCAGGAAGTACGCGTGCAGGGAGTGGGCCGGCCGGTCCGCGGGGACCGTCCGGCCGGCGGCGACCAGCGCCTGCGCCGCGACCTGCCCGCCGAAGACCCGGGGGACGACGGCGGAGCGGGACTGCCCGCGGAAGATGTTCTCCTCGATCTGCTCCAGGTCGAGCAGATCGAGGAGATCCTGGAGTGCCTGACTCATGGCGTTCGGTTGTATCGGCCAGTGGTTGCGGAGACCTACAGACCCATGTCCTTGGCGATGATCGTCTTCATGATCTCGCTGGTGCCGCCGTAGATACGGTTGACGCGGTTGTCCGCGTACAGGCGGGCGATCGGGTACTCGTTCATGTAGCCGTAGCCGCCGTGCAGCTGCAGGCAGCGGTCGATCACCCGGTGGGCGACCTCGGTGCAGAAGAGCTTCGCGGAGGCGGCCTCGGCGGGGGTCAGCTCGCCGGCGTCCAGAGCCTCCGTCGCGCGGTCGGCCACGGCCTCGGCCGCGTCCACCTCGGCCTGGCAGGCGGCCAGTTCGAACTTGGTGTTCTGGAAGTGGGCGACGGGCTTGCCGAAGACGGTGCGCTCCTGCACGTACTGCTTGGCGAACCGGACGGCGGCCTTGGCCTGTGCGTAGGCGCCGAAGGCGATGCCCCAGCGCTCGGAGGCCAGGTTGTGACCGAGGTAGTAGAAGCCCTTGTTCTCTTCGCCGAGCAGGTCCTCGACCGGCACCTTGACATCGACGAAGGCCAGCTCGGCGGTGTCGGAGGTGCGCAGGCCCAGCTTGTCGAGCTTGCGGCCGATGGAGTAGCCCTCGGACTTGGTGTCCACGGCGAACAGGGAGATGCCGTGGCGGCGGTCCTCGGCGGTCGGCGCGGCCGTACGGGCGCAGACGATCACCTTGTCGGCGTGCACGCCGCCGGTGATGAAGGTCTTGGCGCCGTTGAGCACGTAGTGCGTGCCGTCCTCGGAGAGCTTGGCGGTGGTCTTCATGCCCGCGAGGTCGGAGCCGGTGCCCGGCTCGGTCATCGCGATGGCCCACATCTCCTCGCCGGTGACGAACTTCGGCAGGTAGCGCTTCTTCTGCTCGTCGGTGGCGAGCATCTTGAGGTACGGCAGCGCGAGCAGCACGTGCACGCCGGAGCCGCCGAACTGGACGCCCGCGCGAGCGGTCTCCTCGTAGATGACGGCCTCGAACTTGTGGGTGTCCAGGCCCGCGCCGCCGAACTCCTCGGGCACGCTGATGCCGAAGACGCCCAGCTCACCGAGCTTGTAGTAGAAGTCGCGCGGCGCCTGGCCCGCGGCGAACCACTCGTCGTACACCGGCACGACCTCGGCCTCGATGAAGGCGCGAAGAGTCTCCCGGAACGCCTCATGATCCTCGTTGAACACCGTACGGCGCATGCCGCCCACCTCCACGTACCTCGGCATGCCAGCGGCATGTCTAAGCGCTTGCTCAGAGGTTAAGATACCGGCGAGTACATTCGGGCGTCCAGGGTGACCTTGGCCACCCGGGCAGGGCGGCCGGCGTCAGTTCCCGTCGTTGTCCCCAGGCCCCTTCCAGCCGCTCGGCGTAGGCCCCGAGTTCCTCGGCGATCGCGCGCATCCTGGCGCAGTCCATGCCCATGCCCCGAGAGTACCGAGGCGCCCCCCGCCGGCGGCCTCGTCGGGCCGCCTCGGCTCAGCCCCCCGTCGCATCCGCCGCCGCGAACGCCCCCCGCGCCATCCGGTGCAGCAGTTCCGCCGTGGCCCCACGTCCCGGCAGCGTCCCCGCCCGCCCCAGATGCGGGGTGGAGTTGAGCAGGCCGAACACCGAGTGGACCGCCGAGCGGGCGCTGGGTTCGGTGAGCCCGGGGTAGACCTCCCGCACGACTTCCACCCACAGCTCCACGTACTGCCGCTGGAGCTGCCGCACCAGCTTGCGGTCGCTGTCGCGCAGGCGGTCCAGCTCACGGTCGTGCAAGGTGATCAGAGGGCGGTCGTCGAGGGCGAAGTCGATGTGTCCCTCGATGAGGGAGTCGAGGACCGCCGCGGCTCCGGCGTCCCCGTCGGTCTCCGCCAAGCGGCGCCTGGCTCCCGTCAGCAGCTGGCCGCTGATGCCGACCAGCAGTTCGGCGAGCATCGCGTCCTTGCCCGGGAAGTGCCGGTAGAGGCCGGGGCCACTGATGCCGACGGCGGCGCCTATCTCGTCCACACCGACGCCGTGGAAACCGCGCTCGGCGAAGAGCCGGGCGGCCTCCTTGAGGATCTGCTCGCGGCGGGTGCTGGCGTCGGTTCTGGTGACCATGCAGGCAATTCTAGACAGCGAGGTTAGCGGTCGTTAACCTGAAGGAAATGGTTAACGCTCATTAACAGGTTCGATCACCGTGTGAGGGGACCGCAGAATGCACGAGGCACCGGAGCTGACGAGCGCGGCAGATCCCGCGTCGGAGGCCTGGCGGGCCAACGAGGAAGGCCACCTCGCACTGGTCGGGGAGCTGCGCGCCAAGCTGGCCGCGGCGGCCCTCGGCGGTGGCGAGAAGGCACGGGCCCGGCACACCGCGCGGGGCAAGCTGCTGCCGAGGGACCGGGTGGACACACTGCTCGATCCGGGCTCGCCGTTCCTGGAGCTGGCCCCGCTCGCGGCGGACGGCATGTATGACGGGCAGGCCCCCGCGGCCGGGGTGATCGCCGGGATCGGGCGGGTCAGCGGGCGCGAGTGCGTGATCGTCGCCAACGACGCCACCGTCAAGGGCGGCACGTACTACCCGATGACGGTGAAGAAGCACCTGCGCGCGCAGGAGGTGGCTCTGGACAACCGGCTGCCGTGCGTCTACCTGGTCGACTCCGGCGGGGCATTCCTGCCGATGCAGGACGAGGTCTTCCCGGACCGCGAGCACTTCGGACGTATCTTCTACAACCAGGCCCGGATGTCCGGCGCCGGGATTCCGCAGATCGCCGCCGTGCTCGGCTCGTGCACGGCCGGTGGCGCGTACGTCCCGGCCATGAGCGACGAGGCCGTGATCGTCCGCGACCAGGGCACGATCTTCCTCGGCGGGCCCCCGCTGGTGAAGGCCGCCACGGGTGAGGTGGTCACCGCCGAGGAACTGGGCGGCGGCGAGGTCCACTCCCGGGTCTCCGGGGTCACCGACCACCTCGCCGAGGACGACGCGCACGCCCTCAGGATCGTCCGGAACATCGTCGCCACGCTGCCGGCCCGGCAGTCCCTCCCCTGGGAGGTCCAGCCGTCCGTCGAGCCCAAGGTCGACCCCTACGGGCTCTACGGCGCCGTCCCCGTCGACTCCCGCACCCCCTACGACGTACGCGAGATCATCGCGCGCGTGGTGGACGGTTCGCGGTTCGCCGAGTTCAAGGCCGAGTTCGGCCAGACCCTGGTCACCGGCTTCGCCCGCATCCACGGCCACCCGGTCGGGATCGTCGCCAACAACGGCATCCTGTTCTCCGAGTCCGCCCAGAAGGGCGCCCACTTCATCGAGCTGTGCGACCAGCGCCGGATCCCGCTGGTGTTCCTGCAGAACATCTCCGGCTTCATGGTCGGCAAGGACTACGAGGCGGGCGGCATCGCCAAGCACGGCGCCAAGATGGTGACGGCGGTGGCCTGCACGCGCGTGCCCAAGCTGACCGTGGTGGTCGGCGGTTCGTATGGCGCCGGGAACTACTCCATGTGCGGCCGGGCCTACTCGCCCCGCTTTCTGTGGATGTGGCCCAACGCCAAGATCTCCGTCATGGGCGGCGAGCAGGCCGCCAGCGTCCTCGCCACGGTCAAGCGCGACCAGCTGGAGGCGCGCGGCGAGGACTGGCCGGCCGAGGAGGAAGAGGCGTTCAAGGCGCCGATCCGCGCGCAGTACGAGCGCCAGGGCAACGCCTACTACGCCACGGCCCGCCTCTGGGACGACGGCGTCATCGACCCGCTGGAGACCCGTCAGGTGCTGGGACTCGCCCTGACGGCCTGCGCCAACGCGCCCCTGGGAGATCCCCAGTTCGGCGTCTTCCGGATGTGAGGAGGGGAACCGTGTTCGACACAGTGCTGGTGGCCAACCGGGGCGAGATCGCCGTACGCGTCATCCGTACGCTGCGCTCGCTGGGCGTGCGCTCGGTGGCGGTCTTCTCCGACGCCGACGCCGACGCACGGCACGTCCGGGAGGCCGACACGGCGGTACGGATCGGTCCGGCGCCGGCCGCCGAGAGCTATCTGTCGGTCGAGCGGCTGCTTCAGGCCGCCGCCCGTACCGGCGCGCAGGCCGTCCACCCCGGGTACGGCTTCCTCGCCGAGAACGCGGGCTTCGCGCGCGCGTGCGAGGAGGCGGGGCTGGTGTTCATCGGCCCGCCGGCGGACGCCATCGCGTTGATGGGCGACAAGATCCGCGCCAAGGAGACGGTGAAGGCGGCCGGGGTGCCGGTCGTGCCGGGCTCGAGCGGCAGCGGGCTGACCGACGGGCAACTCGCGGACGCCGCCCGGGAGATCGGGACGCCGGTGCTGCTGAAGCCCTCCGCGGGTGGTGGCGGCAAGGGCATGCGGCTGGTGCGCGACGCCGGGAAGCTCGCCGACGAGATCGCCGCCGCCCGCCGCGAGGCCCGCGCCTCCTTCGGCGACGACACCCTGCTGGTGGAGCGGTGGATCGACCGGCCCCGGCACATCGAGATCCAGGTGCTGGCCGACGGCCACGGGGGCATCGTCCACCTCGGTGAGCGCGAGTGCTCCCTCCAGCGGCGGCACCAGAAGATCATCGAGGAGGCGCCGAGCGTGCTCCTCGACGAGGCCACGCGCGCGGCGATGGGCGAGGCGGCCGTACAGGCGGCCCGCAGCTGCGGCTACCGGGGCGCGGGCACGGTGGAGTTCATCGTGCCGGGCGGTGACCCGTCGCAGTACTACTTCATGGAGATGAACACCCGCCTGCAGGTGGAGCACCCCGTCACCGAACTCGTCACCGGGCTCGACCTGGTGGAGTGGCAGCTTCGGGTGGCGGCCGGGGAGCCGCTGGGCTTCGCGCAGGAGGACGTGCGGCTGACCGGGCACGCGGTCGAGGCCCGGATCTGCGCCGAGGACCCGGCGCGCGGGTTCCTGCCCTCCGGCGGCACGGTCCTGCTGCTGAACGAGCCGCAGGGCGACGGCGTGCGCACCGATTCCGGGCTCGGCGAGGGCACCGAGGTGGGCAGTCTGTACGACCCGATGCTGTCCAAGGTGATCGCCTACGGTCCCGACCGCGCGAGTGCGCTCCGCAAGCTCCGGGCGGCCCTCGCGGAGACCGTCACGCTGGGCGTGCAGACCAACGCGGGCTTCCTGCGCCGGCTGCTGGCCCATCCGGCGGTGGTGGCGGGCGAGCTGGACACCGGCCTGGTCGAGCGGGAAGTGGAGGGGCTGGTGCCGCAGGAGGTGCCGGCGGAGGTGTACGCGGCGGCGGCTCTCCTGCGTCACACCGCGCTCGCGCCCGCCGACGGCCGCGCACGGGGGAACCCGTTCGCCGCCGCCGACGGCTGGCGGCTGGGCGGCGAGCGGGCCTGGACACCGCACCACCTGCGGGTGCCGGGCCAGGAGCCGGTGACCCTGCGCGTGCGCAGCGCGCCGGACGGCGGAACCGAGCTGCTCCTCCCCGGGGCGGACAAGCCCCTCCGGTCGGGGGGCGTGCCGCCGCGGCGGGGCGCGGGGCACACGTGCACGTTTCTGCTCGACGGCGTCACCCACACCTTCGCCGCTCTGCCGGACGGCACCTGGCTGGGGCGGGAGGGAGACGCCTGGCACGTGCGCGACCACGACCCGGTGGCCGCCTCGCTGAGCCGCGCGGCCCACGCGGGTGCCGACTCGCTGACCGCGCCCATGCCCGGCACGGTGACCGTCGTGAAGGTGGCCGTCGGCGACGAAGTGGCCGCCGGGCAGAGCCTGCTGGTGGTGGAGGCGATGAAGATGGAGCACGTCGTCTCCGCCCCGCACGCCGGGACGGTCGCCGAGCTGGACGTGACGCCGGGCACGACGGTCGCCATGGACCAGGTGCTGGCCGTCATCGCGCCGAGGGAGGCGGCGGAGTGAGTGCCGACGGACTGCCCATGGTCGTACCGGCCCGGGATCTGCCCGCGCGGGTGAGGATCCACGAGGTCGGCGCGCGCGACGGGCTGCAGAACGAGGAGACGGTCGTACCGACCGAGGTGAAGGCGGAGTTCGTGCGCCGCCTGGCCGACGCGGGCCTGACGACCATCGAGGCGACCAGCTTCGTGCACCCCGAGTGGGTGCCTCGGCTGGCCGACGCCGAGCAGTTGTTCTCGCTGGTGCGCGACCTGGACGTGGCCCTTCCGGTGCTGGTGCCCAACGAGCGCGGTCTGGAGCGGGCGCTGGCGCTGGGCGCGGAGCGTGTCGCCGTCTTCGCCAGCGCCACCGAGTCCTTCGCGAAGGCCAACCTCAACCGCACGCTGGACGAGTCGCTGGCCGTGTTCGAGCCGGTGGTGCGGCGCGCGAAGGACGAGGGCGTGCACGTGCGCGGGTATGTGTCGATGTGCTTCGGCGACCCGTGGGAGGGCGCGGTCCCGCTCCACCAGGTGGCCCGCGTCTGCACGGCGCTGCGGGACATGGGCTGTGACGAGCTGAGCCTCGGCGACACGATCGGTGTCGCCACCCCGGGCCATGTCCACGCACTCCTCGACGTCCTCGACGAGGAGGGTGTGCCGACGAACGAGATCGGCGTGCACTTCCACGACACCTACGGGCAGGCGCTCGTCAACACCTACGCGGCCCTGGAGCACGGCGTGACGACCGTCGACGCCTCCGCGGGCGGTCTCGGCGGCTGCCCCTACGCCAAGTCCGCCACCGGCAACCTCGCCACCGAGGACCTCGTCTGGATGCTGCACGGCCTCGGCATCGAGACCGGGGTCGACCTCGGCCGTCTGACCGCCACCAGCGTGTGGATGGCCGACCGGCTGGGCCGCCCCAGCCCGTCCCGTACCGTCCGCGCTCTCTCCCACAAGGACCAGTGATCAGCATGGACCACCGTCTCAGCCCCGAGCTGGAAGAACTCCGCCGTACGGTGGAGGAGTTCGCGCACGATGTCGTGGCGCCGAAGATCGGCGACTTCTACGAGCGGCACGAGTTCCCGTACGAGATCGTCCGCGAGATGGGCCGCATGGGCCTGTTCGGACTGCCGTTCCCGGAGGAGTACGGCGGCATGGGCGGCGACTATATGGCCCTCGGCATCGCCCTGGAGGAACTGGCCCGGGTGGACTCGTCGGTGGCGATCACCCTGGAGGCGGGGGTCTCCCTGGGTGCCATGCCGATCCATCTGTTCGGCACTCAGGAGCAGAAGCGCGAGTGGCTCCCCCGTCTCTGCTCGGGCGAGATCCTCGGCGCGTTCGGCCTGACGGAACCGGACGGCGGCAGCGACGCCGGCGCGACCCGTACGACGGCCCGTCTGGATCCGGCCACTAACGAGTGGGTGATCAACGGCACGAAGTGCTTCATCACCAACTCCGGCACGGACATCACGGGCCTGGTGACGGTCACGGCGGTCACCGGCCGCAAGCCCGACGGCAAGCCGCAGATCTCGGCGATCATCGTCCCGTCGGGCACCCCTGGCTTCACGGTGGCGGCCCCCTACTCGAAGGTCGGCTGGAACGCCTCCGACACCCGCGAGCTGTCGTTCGCCGACGTCCGGGTTCCGGCCGCCAACCTCCTGGGCGAAGAGGGCCGCGGCTACGCCCAGTTCCTGCGCATCCTGGACGAGGGCCGCATCGCCATCGCGGCGCTCGCGACGGGCCTGGCACAGGGCTGCGTGGACGAGTCGGTGAAGTACGCGAAGGAACGCCACGCCTTCGGCCGCCCGATCGGCGCCAACCAGGCCATCCAGTTCAAGATCGCCGACATGGAGATGAAGGCCCACACGGCCCGGCTGGCCTGGCGCGACGCGGCCTCCCGCCTGGTGGCCGGGGAGCCCTTCAAGAAGGAAGCGGCCCTGGCCAAGCTCTACTCCTCCACCGTCGCCGTCGACAACGCCCGCGAGGCCACCCAGGTCCACGGCGGGTACGGCTTCATGAACGAGTACCCGGTGGCCCGCATGTGGCGCGACTCCAAGATCCTGGAGATCGGCGAGGGCACGAGCGAGGTCCAGCGCATGTTGATCGCAAGGGAGTTGGGGCTGGTGAGCTGATCCCTGGGCGCCCGCTGGACTCGGCTCGGGCCGTATCGCCCGCCCACCCTCTGGACATCGACCAAGGTTAGGCTAACCTATCTTTGACCTTGTCCGGCGGGCGCTCCGCCCCGTTCGAAAGCAGTCACAGCCATGCCCCATGCCCGTGCCTCCCACCTCACTCGCCGCGGACTGCTGGCCGCCGGCGGCGCCCTCGGACTCGGGGCCTCGCTCGCCGCCTGCGGGGACGACAAGGGGAAAGACGCGGGTTCCGGCACGGAGACGGCGGCCGCCAAGTCCGGGCCCTGGTCCTTCAAGGACGACCGCGGCACCACCGTGAAGCTGGACAAGGTCCCGGCGAACATCGTCGCCTTCACCGGTGTCGGCGCCGCGCTGTACGACTACGGCATCCAGGTCAAGGGCGTCTTCGGCCCGACGAGGACCACGGACGGCAAGCCCGACGTCCAGGCCGGTGACATGGACATCAGCAAGGTGACGGTCATCGGCAACACCTGGGGACAGTTCAACATCGAGAAGTACGCGTCCCTCGCACCGGACGTGCTGATCTCCACGATGTTCGACGGCACCGGCACCCTCTGGTACGTCCCCGAGGAGTCGAAGAAGAAGATCGCCCAGCTGGCCCCCGGCGTCGGCATCTCCGTCTACGACCGCCAGCTCACCCAGTCGCTGCAGCGGATGGGGCAGCTCGCCGAGTCGCTCGGCGCCGACATGAACGCCGCCAAGGTGACGGACGCCAAGAAGCGCTTCGAGGACGCGGCCGCCCGCCTGCGCGCCGCGGCCAAGGCCAAGCCCGACATCAAGGTGATGGCCGGCTCCGCGAGCGACCAGCTCTTCTACGTCTCCGGCACCAACCTCTCCATCGACCTGGAGTACTTCAAGGCCCTCGGCGTGAACCTCGTCGAGCCCCCGGAGAGCGCCAAGGCCAAGGTCGGCGGCTGGTACGAGTCGCTGAGCTGGGAGAACGTCGACAAGTACAAGGCCGACATCATCATGATGGACGACCGTTCCTCGACCATCCAGCCGGCCGACATCACCAAGGCGACCTGGAAGAAGCTCCCCGCGGTCAGGGCCGACCAGGTCATCTCCCGCTCTCCCGAGCCGATCCTGTCGTACGACAAGTGTGTGCCGCTGCTCACCACCCTGGCCGAGGCGCTGGAGAAGGCCAAAAAGGTCGCCTGACCCCGGAAAAGCCCCTGACAAAGCCCTGAATCACCTCCTCAGGAGCCACACATGACGACGGCCGTCGCCGCCCCCTTCCGTTTCTTCTCCCTGCAGGTCGTACGGACGAGGCGGCTCGGCCCGTCTCTGGTACGGGTCACCTTCGCCGGTGCCGATCTGCACGCCTTCCACTCCGGCGGACGCGACCAGTCCCTGTCCCTGTTCCTGCCGCATCCCGGGCAGACCGAGCCGGTGGTCCCGCTGGAGCTGGGCGACGGCTGGTGGCAGGGCTGGCGGGAACTCCCGGACGACGTACGGGCCGTGATGCGCTCGTACACGCTCCGCGCGCTGCGCCGGGACCCCGACGAGATCGACATCGACTTCGTGCTGCACGGTGTCGAACCCGGCGCCGCCACTCCGGCCGGGCCCGCCTCCCGCTGGGCCTCCCACGCCACCCCGGGCGACCGCGTCCTGCTGCTCGGACCGGCGATCGCCGACAACCGCGCGATCCGCTTCCGGCCGCCGGCGGACACCGACCTCGTCGTCATCTGGGGCGACGAGACCGCCGTACCCGCCGCCACCGCCATCCTCGAGTCCCTTCCCGCCGGCACCCGCGCACTCGCCTGGCTCCAGGTGCCGCACGCGGGTGACATCCAGGACGTGGCGACCGAGGCGGACGCGGAGATCACGTGGCTCGTACGGCACGACGACTCTCCCATGGCCGTCGACGCCGTACGGGCTTCCCGACTCTCCCCGGCCGAGCGGCCGTACGTGTGGCTCGCGGGCGAGTCCGGTCAGGTGAAGGCGCTGCGCAGGCACTTCGTCGGTGAGCGCGGCATCGACCGGCGTCGGGTGACGTTCGTCGGGTACTGGCGGCACGGGATGACGGAAGAGCAGCTGCGCGCCGCGGAGTAACGAAGCCCGCAGTGAAGGCGGCCACGGGAGGCGTGCGTCCACCTTCCGAAAACTTAGATTAGGCTAACCTAAGTTGAAGTCGCCCTTTGGCACCCCGTCTCGAGTTCCCCGCACGGACCGCCCCCCTCGGAGGACCCCCCATGCGCTCGCACCTGCTCAATGGCCTCACCGCGGAGCACTACCGCCGCTCCGTGACCGAAGGAGTCGAGCGGGTGGCGGCCAAACTCGCCACCACCGACCGTCCGTTCACCGGCGTCACCGTGGACGCCCTCGCGCCCCGCATCGACGGGATCGACCTCGACCGGCCCCTGGGCGACAGCGCGGCCGTGCTGGACGAACTGGAGGACGTCTACCTCCGGGACGCCGTCTACTTCCACCACCCCCGCTACCTCGCCCACCTCAACTGCCCGGTCGTCATCCCGGCGGTGCTCGGCGAGGTCGTGCTCTCCGCGCTCAACTCCTCCCTCGACACCTGGGACCAGTCGGCCGGCGGCACCCTGATCGAGCGCAAACTCATCGACTGGACGACCGCCCGCATCGGCCTCGGCCCGGCGGCCGACGGCGTGTTCACCTCCGGCGGCACCCAGTCCAACCTCCAGGCGTTGCTGCTGGCCCGCGAGGAGGCCAAGAGCGACTCCCCCGGCAGACTGCGGATCTTCGCCTCCGAGGCCAGCCACTTCAGCGTGCAGAAGTCCGCGAAACTGCTCGGCCTGGGACCGGACTCCGTCGTCACCATCCCCGTCGACCACGACAAGCGCATGCAAACGGTCGCCCTCGCCCACGAACTGGAGCGCTGCACGAAGGACGGCCTGGTTCCGATGGCCGTCGTCGCCACCGCCGGCACCACCGACTTCGGCTCCATCGACCCGCTGCCGGAGATCGCCGGGCTGTGCGCCCAGTACGGCGTGTGGCTGCACGTGGACGCGGCCTACGGCTGCGGACTGCTCGCCTCCCTGAAGTACCGGGACCGCATCGACGGCATCGACCGCGCCGACTCGGTGACCGTCGACTACCACAAGTCCTTCTTCCAGCCGGTGAGTTCCTCCGCCGTGCTGGTCCGGGACGCGGCCACGCTGCGGCACGCCACCTACCACGCGGAGTACCTCAACCCGCGCCGCATGGTGCAGGAACGCATCCCCAACCAGGTCGACAAGTCCCTGCAGACCACCCGCCGGTTCGACGCGCTCAAGCTGTGGCTCACCCTGCGCACGATGGGCGCCGACGGCATCGGGCGGCTCTTCGACGAGGTCTGCGACCTGGCACGGGAGGGCTGGAAGCTGCTCGCCGCCGACCCACGCTACGACGTCGTCGTCGAGCCCACCCTGTCCACCCTCGTCTTCCGCTACATCCCGGCGGCCGTCACCGCCCCGGCCGAGATCGACCGCGCCAACCTCCACGCCCGCAAGGCCCTGTTCGCCTCCGGCGAGGCCGTGGTCGCGGGCACCAAGGTCGGCGGCCGCCACTACCTGAAGTTCACCCTGCTCAACCCCGAGACGACGGCGGCCGACATCACCGCCGTCCTCGACCTGATCGCCGGCCACGCCGAGCAGTACCTGGGAGAGTCCCTTGACCGCGCGTCCTGAAGCCCCGCACCCGACCTACGACTTCGTGGGGATCGGGCTCGGCCCCTTCAACCTCGGCCTCGCCTGCCTCACCGAGCCGATCGCCGAACTGAACGGCGTCTTCCTGGACTCCAAGCCCGACTTCGAGTGGCACGCCGGGATGTTCCTGGACGGCGCCCATCTCCAGACCCCGTTCATGTCGGACCTGGTCACGCTCGCCGACCCGACCTCGCCGTACTCCTTCCTCAACTACCTGAAGGAGAAGGGCAGACTCTACTCGTTCTACATCCGCGAGAACTTCTACCCGCTGCGGGTCGAGTACGACGACTACTGCCGCTGGGCCGCGGACAAACTGAGCAGCGTCCGCTTCGGCACCACGGTCACCGAGGTGACGTACGAGGACGACCTGTACGTGGTCCGCACCGAGGCCGGCGAAACGCTCCGCGCCCGCCATCTGGTCCTCGGCACCGGCACCCCGCCCCACATCCCGGACGCCTGCCGGGATCTGGACGGCGACTTCATCCACAACTCCCGTTATCTCCAGCACAGGGCGGAGCTGCAGCGCAAGAAGTCGATCACGCTGGTGGGCAGCGGGCAGTCGGCGGCGGAGATCTACCACGACCTGCTGAGCGAGATCGACGTCCACGGCTACCAGCTGAACTGGGTCACCCGCTCGCCGCGCTTCTTCCCGCTCGAGTACACGAAACTCACGCTGGAGATGACCTCCCCGGAGTACATCGACTACTACCACGCGCTCCCGGAAGCCACCCGCTACCGGCTCACGGCCCAGCAGAAGGGCCTGTTCAAGGGCATCGACGGCGATCTGATCAACGAGATCTTCGACCTGCTCTACCAGAAGAACCTCGGCGGCCCGGTCCCCACCCGCCTGCTCACCAACTCGGCGCTGTACAAGGCGAGCCACCAGAACGGCACGTACACCCTCGGCCTGCGCCAGGAGGAGCAGCAGAAGGACTACGAGCTGACCAGCGAGGGCCTGATCCTGGCCACCGGCTACCGGTACGCCGAGCCCGCCTTCCTGGCGCCCGTCCGGGACCGTCTGCGCTACGACTCGCAGGGCAACTTCGACATCGCCCGCAACTACGCCATCGACGTCACCGGCCGCGAGGTCTTCCTCCAGAACGCCGGCGTCCACACGCACAGCATCACCAGCCCCGACCTGGGCATGGGCGCGTACCGGAACGCGTACATCATCCGCGAGCTGCTCGGCCGCGAGTACTACCCGGTCGAGAAGTCCATCGCCTTCCAGGAGTTCGCGGTATGACCAGCACGGACATGACCTTCACCATCCGCCCCCTCGACCCCCTGAAGGACGCCGGGACGCTGCACGGCTGGGTCACGCACCCCAAGGCGGCGTACTGGATGATGCAGGACGCGAAACTGGAGGACGTCGAGCGGGCCTACATGGAGATCGCGGCCGACGAGCACCACGACGCCTTCCTCGGGCTGCGCGACGGGAAGCCGGTCTTCCTGATGGAGAGGTACGACCCCGCCCGCCGGGAGCTGGTCGGGCTGTACGAGCCGCAGCCGGGGGACGTCGGCATGCACTTCCTGGTCGCGCCGACCGACACCCCGGTGCACGGGTTCACGCGGGCCGTCATCACGGCCGTGATGGCGTACCTCTTCGAGGACCCCGCGGCCCGGCGGGTCGTCGTCGAGCCGGACGTGCGCAACACGGCCGTGCACGCGCTCAACGAGGCCGTCGGGTTCGTGCCCGAGCGGGAGGTGCACAAGCCGGAGAAGCAGGCCCTGCTCAGTTTCTGCACGCGCGAGCAGTTCGCGAAGGCGGTGGGCGCGTGACCCTCGCCGACGCCGTGGCCCATCTGTCCCCCGAGCGCTGGGAGACCGCCAACCGTCTCCTGATACGCAAGGCGCTCGCCGAGTTCGCGCACGAGCGCCTGCTCACACCCGAGCCGACGGGCGACCGGTACACCGTCCGAAGCGACGACGGCCTCACCTCCTACCGGTTCCGCGCCGTGCGCCGTGCCCTCGACCACTGGGCGGTCGACGCCGGGTCGATCACCCGGCACCGTGACGGCACCGAACTGCCCCTCGCCGCGCTCGACTTCTTCATCGAACTCAAGGAGTCCCTGGGCCTGAGCGACGAGATCCTGCCGGTCTACCTGGAGGAGATCTCCTCCACCCTCTCCGGCACCTGCTACAAGCTCACCAAGCCGCAGGTCACCTCCGCCGAACTGGCTCACCAAGGCTTCCAGGCGATCGAGACCGGGATGACCGAGGGACACCCTTGCTTCGTCGCGAACAACGGACGGCTCGGTTTCGGCATCCACGAGTACCTGTCGTACGCCCCGGAGACCGCGAGCCCCGTCCGGCTGGTGTGGCTGGCCGCGCACCGCTCGCGGGCCGCGTTCACCGCCGGGGCCGGGATCGAGTACCGGGACTTCATCCGGCAGGAGCTGGGCGCGGAGACCGTCGAGCGGTTCCGCGGCAAGCTGACCGAGCAGGGCCTCGATCCGGACGACTACCTGCTCATCCCCGTCCACCCCTGGCAGTGGTGGAACAAGCTCACCGTCACCTTCGCCGCCGAGGTGGCCCGGGGCCACCTCGTCTGCCTCGGCGAGGGCGACGACGAGTACCTGGCCCAGCAGTCCATCCGCACCTTCTTCAACACCAGCGACCCGCACAAGCACTATGTGAAGACGGCCCTGTCGGTCCTCAACATGGGCTTCATGCGCGGTCTCTCGGCCGCCTACATGGAGGCGACCCCGGCGATCAACGACTGGCTGGCCCAGCTGATCGAGAACGACCCGGTGCTCAAGTCGACCGGCTTGTCGATCATCCGGGAGCGGGCTGCCGTCGGCTACCGGCACCTGGAGTACGAGAAGGCGACCGACCGCTACTCGCCCTACCGCAAGATGCTGGCCGCACTGTGGCGGGAGAGCCCCGTGCCCTCGCTCCGGGACGGCGAGTCCCTCGCGACCATGGCCTCCCTGCTGCACGTGGACCACGAGGGCACCTCGTTCGCAGGCGCGCTGATCGAGCGGTCGGGCCTGTCCCCGGTGGAGTGGCTGCGCCGGTACCTGCGGGCGTACTACGTCCCCCTCCTGCACAGCTTCTACGCCTACGACCTGGCGTTCATGCCGCATGGTGAGAACGTCATCCTGGTGCTGGCGGACGGGGTCGTGCGGCGGGCGGTCTACAAGGACATCGCCGAGGAGATCGTGGTGATGGACCCGGACGCCGTCCTGCCGCCGGAGGTCCGGCGGATCCGCGTCGAGGTCCCGGACGACAAGAAGCTGCTGTCGATCTTCACCGACGTCTTCGACTGCTTCTTCCGCTTCCTCGCCGCCGATCTCGCCGCCGAGGGCATCCTGGAGGAGGACGGCTTCTGGCGCACGGTCGCCGAGATCACCCGCGAGTACCAGGAGGCGAATCCCCAACTCGCCGACAGGTTCCGGCAGTACGACATGTTCGCGCCGGAGTTCGCGCTGTCCTGTCTCAACCGGCTCCAGCTGCGCGACAACAGGCAGATGGTGGACCTCGCCGATCCGTCCGGCGCGCTCCAGCTGGCCGGGAACCTGAAGAACCCCCTGGCGGGGCGGTGACGGCTCACAGACGTACGGGCACCCCGGAGTACGGTCCTCCGGGGTGCCCGTCGGCCTTCGGTCAGCTCTCCGGCCAGGAGACCTGCGGCGACCGGTAGTAGGGGATGCCGAGGGCGTCCCAGCGCGGGCCCTGGGCGGCCAGCCGCACCCTGTAGGCGTCCCAGTCGTGGGTGGCCGCAGGCGACCAGCCCAGCTCGGCCGCGCCCGCGAGGCGCGGGAACGCCATGTACTCGATGTCGGCGGGCTTCTTCAGGGTCTCCGACCACATGGGCGCCTCGACGCCCCGGATCGCCGAAGCGGGAGCCCCGGCGAGATAGGCACCCGGATCCCAGTCGTAGGACCGCTTCACCTCCACCAGACCCGCCCACTCCAGGCCGAGCTCGGTGTCCTTGGTGTACTTCATGTCGAGGTAGATCCGGTCGGCCGGGGACAGGATCAGCCCGGTGCCGTGCTGGGCGGCCGTGGCGACCTGGGCCTTCTCCGCCGCGCTGGTGCGGTCCAGGCCCCAGTACTGGGCGAGGGCGCCCTGGACGGGGTGGGCGCCGGTGAGCTGGTGCCACCCGATGACCGTCTTGCCGTACTTGGCGACGATCGGCTGCACGCGGTCCATGAACGCCACGTAGTCGGCGTGGCTGGTGGAGTGCGCCTCGTCGCCGCCGATGTGGAGATACCGGCCCGGGGTGAGCGCGGCCAGTTCACGGATCACGTCGTCCACGAAGTCGTAGGTGACCCCCTTGGCGACACACAGCGAGCTGAAGCCGACCTTGGTGCCGGTGTACAGCGGGGGCGCCACGCCGTCGCAGTTGAGCTCGGCGTAGGAGGCGAGGGCGGCGTTGGTGTGGCCGGGCATGTCGATCTCGGGGACGACCTCCAGATGGCGGGAGGCCGCGTACCGGACGATCTCCCGGTAGTCGGCCTTGCTGTAGTAACCGCCCGTGCCGCCGCCGACCTGGGTGGAACCGCCGTAGGTGGCGAGGCGCGGCCAGGAGTCGATCGCGATGCGCCAGCCCTGGTCGTCGCTGAGGTGCAGATGCAGCTCGTTGATCTTGTAGAGGGCCAACTGGTCGATGTAGCGCTCGACCTGGGCGACGGAGAAGAAGTGCCGGGAGACGTCCAGCATCGCGCCCCGGTAGGCGTAGCGGGGACTGTCCTCTATGGTGCCGCCGGCGATCCACCAGGGGCCGGGCTGGACGGTCTTCCTCTCGACGGCCGCCGGAAGCAGCTGGCGCAGGGTCTGGACACCGTGGAAGAGGCCGGCGGGGGCGCCGGCGGTGATGGTGACGCCGCCGGCACCGCTGTGCAGCCGGTATCCCTCGGCGCCGAAGTCGCCTTGTCCGAGCCGGAGTCGGATGCCGCCGGTGCCGTGGTCGGTGAGCGGCAGCGGGTAACCGGTGGCGGGCCGCAGGAGGCCGGCGAGGTACGCGCCGATCCGGCGCACCTCGGCGGAGCCGTCGACCCGGACACTGGTCGCGCGGGTGATGCGGTACGCCGTTCCGCCCTGGTCGACGGAGGCGGGTGCCGGGACCACCCGGTCAAGGGGGGTCGGCTCGGCGGCGCGTGCCGCGGGGGCCGCGCCGGAGGTGAACACGCCGACCGCCGCCACAAGCAGCAGTGCTCCGAGGATGCGGGTCGTTCGGGGAGTCGTGCTGTGGTTCCGTCTCACATGCGCTCCCTTCAATGGTGGTCGAGACCACTCTCCCGCAGATCCGGTGAAACAATCCCCGCATGGCGGAAATCATCCAGAAGGACGGCACCTGGGCCTTCGACGGCGACGCCCTGCGGCTCACCCCGGGCCGGGACAAGAACGTGAGCCCGCTCCGTCGTGAGCTGGGTGAACTCAGCGTGCCACTGGGCGCGGTGGCTGGGATCTCCTTCGAGCAGGGGCGGAAGTCGGGCCGGTTGAGGCTGCGGCTGCGCGACGGCTCCGACCCGCTGCTGCAGGCCACCGGCGGCCGGCTCACCGAGCCGAACGACCCGTATCAGCTGACCGTGGAGTCCGACCGGTACGGCGTCGCCGAGTACGTCACGGACGCGGTGCGCAACGCGCTGCTGCTGGACGGGGTTTCGCCGGAGCCGGCCACCGAGTACCTGCTGCCGGGCCCGTCGCTGCCGGTGTCCGCCTCCGCCGGGGACGGCACGGCGAGCTTCGACGGGGAGCGGGTGCGGCTGGAGTGGAACTGGAAGACGGAGGACGCCAAGGCCGTGTCCGGCCCCCGGACGATCCCGCTCGCGGAGATCGCCGGCGTGGAGTGGCAGCCGGCGGCCGGGCTCGAGAACGGGCATCTGCGCTTCGAGGTGCGCGGCGCGCCCGTCACGGCACCGCCCAAGTACGACCCGAACGCGGTCGAGCTGTGGGGTTTCAAGAAGGACCCGCTGATGGCCCTGGTCGCGGCGGCGGTCCAGGCCCGGCTGCCGCACCCGTCGGCTCCGTCCGCCTCGGCGGACGCCGTACGCCCCGAGCCGCTGCCGCTCACGAAGGAGGCGGCCGAGGACGGTCACGACGCGCTGCTGCGGCGGCTGCGGGAACTCGGCGATCTGCACCGCGAAGGAGTGCTGACGGACGAGGAGTTCACGCTGGCCAAGCAGGCGGTCCTCAAGCGGATGTGAGGACCGCCCGCCCTCCGTGGGGTGCGCACCGCCGTCCGGGCGCGTCCAAGGCCTACTTCGCCTTGCGGGCCACCGTGAAGTGGTCGATGCGGTCGCCGGTCTCGGCGATGCCCGACACCTTCAGCGTGGCCTGCCGGCCCTTCGGCGCGGGCGTGACGTCCACGCGCAGGAAGGAGTAGTCGAGGTAGCGCACCCGGGACCAGGCGACGGTCTCGTGGACCTTGCCGTCCTTGGTGTTGACGAACGAGGCCACGGAGTCTGTCTCGTGCTCATGCCCCTCGTAGGAGTCGGGGGCGGAGAAGGCGTACAGGCCTCGACCCGCCGCGCCCGCGGTGACGTAGACCACACCCTCGGTCTCGGGGTAGGCCGTGCCGCCGATCGGGAGCTTCTTGGTGACCTTGTCGCCCTTGATGACGTCGGTGCGCTCGTACTGGTGGTTGTGGCCGTTGATCACCAGGTCCACGGTGTACTTCTCGAACAGTGGCACCCACTCCTGGCGCACACCCCCCTCCGAGGCGTGCGCGGTGGAGGTGCAGTAGGCGCAGTGGTGGAAGAAGACGACGATGAAGTCGATGTCCTTCGAGGCGCGGAACTTCTTCAGCTGGACTTCCAGCCATTTCGTCTGAGTTCCGCCAGACATGCCCAGATTCGCCGGAATTTCGAAGGAGATGTCGTTGGCGTCCAGCGAGATGACCGCCGTGTTGCCGTAGACGAAGGAGTAGACGCCGGGCAGGTTCTTGGCGTCGGGGCCGTTGTCCGGCAGGTTCCAGCGGGCCTCCTCGCCGCCGTAGCCGTTGGGCGAGTACCAGGCCTCCATGTCGTGGTTGCCATAGGCGGGCATCCACGGGATCTGCTTGGCGACCGACTCGGTCTGGTGCAGGAACTGGTCCCAGGTGCGCGAGTCGAACCCGGTGTCGGTGGTCTCGCCCGCACCGGAGGGGTCACCGTAGGCGATGTCGCCGGCGTGCAGATGGAAGGCCGGGTTCTGGCCGAGGATCAGGGCGTTGTTGGCCAGGCCGTGGTAGCTGACGCCCTCGTCGCCGAACGCGGTGAAGGTGAACGGCCCCTTGTGGGCGGGAGCGGTGGTGAAGGTGCCCAGCGTGCCCGCCAGGTGCGGCTCGGCCGGGTCGAAGCCCTGGTGGCCGACCCCGTAGTAGTAGGTCCTGCCGGGGCGCAGGCGGGTGAGTTCGGCGTGCAGGTAGTACTGGGTGTGGTCACCGCTCGCACCGACGCCGGCCGGAGTGTGGAGGGGACGGACCTCGGCCTCGATCTTGCGGGAGAGGTCCCAGGGGCGGGCGCCGATGCGGATGAAGGGCTTCTTCACCGCGACCGGGACCTGCCAGGAGACGGTGATCTCGGTGCGCGGGTCGTTGCCGAAGGCGAGGTGGCGGCCGAAGGGGGCGACGAGGGAGCCGTCGATCGATTCAACCGCGGCGGCGACGCGCTGCGTCGGCACGGTCGCCTGGGCGGTGGCGCCCGGCATGAACGCGCCACCCGTGACGGCGCCCAGGGTGACGGCGCCGCCCCTGATCATGGTGCGCCGCGAGAACCTGGCGCGCAGGTACTCATGCTGTTCGGCCATGCTCATGCGCCCGGCCAGCTTCTCGGGTACGCCCATACGAGGAATGTCCATGGCGTCCGAAACTCGTGGGTCCGGGCAACGAGACACAGGACACAGGATGGACGGCTTGCGAACAGAGCACCATAAGAGGTTCAACAACCCCCTGCCCGAAATCGGGCACGTTTCTTGCGAAACGGCGGCCGGTACTCCAGGATCTACCGGGTGCACGACGAACTGCTTGATCATCTGACGCGGTCCACGCCCCTGAGCCGGGGCGAGGCGCTGCGGGTGGTCCAGGACGTGCTCGCCTACTTCGACGAGACGACCCAGGAGTTCGTCCGTCGCCGCCACCGTGAACTGCAGGCCCAGGGCCTGGTGAACACGGAGATCTTCGGACGGATCGAGGCGGACCTGAAATACCGGGCGGTGGCGCCGCCGGAGCTGACGCTCAGGCAGCTGCGCCGCATGGTCTACGGCTGAGAACCAGCCGGACCGGACCAGCGACACCCAAGGGATACCTCTATATATGTGCGGAATTGTCGGATACATCGGGAAGCGTGACGTCGCACCCCTCCTGCTGGAAGGCCTGCAGCGGCTGGAGTACCGCGGCTACGACTCCGCGGGCATCGTCGTCACCTCCCCGAAGACGCCCGGCCTGAAGATGGTCAAGGCCAAGGGCCGGGTGCGCGACCTGGAGGCCAAGGTCCCGGCGCGCTTCAAGGGCACCACCGGCATCGCCCACACCCGCTGGGCCACCCACGGCGCCCCGTCCGACCTGAACGCCCACCCGCACATGTCGGCCGACGACAAGGTCGCCGTCGTGCACAACGGCATCATCGACAACGCCGCCGACCTGCGCCGCAAGCTGGAGGCGGACGGCGTCGAGTTCCTCTCCGAGACCGACACCGAGGTCCTCACCCACCTCATCGCCCGCTCCCAGGCGGAGACCCTGGAGGAGAAGGTCCGCCAGGCCCTGCGCCTGGTCGAGGGCACCTACGGCATCGCCGTGATGCACGCCGACTTCAACGACCGCATCGTGGTGGCCCGCAACGGCTCCCCGGTCGTCCTCGGCATCGGCGAGAAGGAGATGTTCGTCGCATCCGACATCGCCGCGCTGGTCACTCACACCCGGCAGATAGTGACGCTGGACGACGGCGAGATGGCCACCCTCAAGGCCGACGACTTCCGCACCTACACCACCGAGGGCACCCGCACGAGCGCCGAGCCCACCACCGTGGAGTGGGAGGCGGCCTCGTACGACATGGGCGGCCACGACACGTACATGCACAAGGAGATCCACGAGCAGGCCGACGCCGTGGACCGCGTGCTGCGCGGCCGTATCGACGACCGCTTCTCCACCGTGCACCTCGGCGGCCTGAACCTGGACGCCCGTGAGGCGCGCCGGATCCGCCGCGTGAAGATCCTCGGCTGCGGCACCTCGTACCACGCGGGCATGATCGGCGCCCAGATGATCGAGGAGCTGGCCCGCATCCCCGCCGACGCCGAGCCGGCCTCCGAGTTCCGCTACCGCAACGCGGTCGTGGACCCCGACACCCTGTACGTCGCCGTCTCCCAGTCCGGTGAGACGTACGACGTCCTCGCCGCCGTCCAGGAACTGAAGCGCAAGGGCGCCCGCGTCCTCGGTGTGGTCAACGTGGTCGGCTCGGCGATCGCCCGTGAGGCGGACGGCGGCGTCTACGTGCACGCGGGCCCCGAGGTCTGCGTGGTCTCGACGAAGTGCTTCACCAACACCACCGTCGCCTTCGCCCTGCTCGCCCTGCACCTCGGCCGCACCCGCGACCTCTCCGTCCGCGACGGCAAGCGGATCATCGAGGGCCTGCGCAAGCTGCCGCAGCAGATCTCCGAGATCCTGGAACAGGAGGAGGAGATCAAGAAGCTGGCGGAGGACTACGCCGACGCCCGCTCGATGCTCTTCATCGGCCGCGTCCGGGGCTACCCGGTGGCCCGCGAGGCCTCCCTGAAGCTCAAGGAGGTCTCCTACATCCACGCCGAGGCCTACCCCGCCTCCGAACTGAAGCACGGCCCGCTGGCCCTCATCGAGCCGGCCCTCCCCACGGTCGCGATCGTTCCCGACGACGACCTGCTGGAGAAGAACCGCGCGGCCCTGGAGGAGATCAAGGCCCGCGAGGGCAAGATCCTCGCCGTGGCCCACCAGCACCAGGAGAAGGCCGACCAGACGATCCTCGTCCCCAAGAACGAGGACGAACTGGACCCGATCCTGATGGGCATCCCGCTCCAGCTCCTCGCCTACCACACGGCCAGGGCCCTGGGCCGGGACATCGACAAGCCGAGGAACCTCGCCAAGTCGGTGACGGTGGAGTAGGAGTCTCTCCGCCCACGGCCGCAGCGACGATCGGGCAGCCCCCACCGCGAGCGACCACGTCCGAGAGAGCGGCGCCGGTTCAGGCGCGGAGAACGGACCCCCACGTGTGCCACCGAACACGCGGGGGTCCTTTCCATGCCGCTGTGTATCAGCCGGTGGCCGTCACCCCCCGGCCCGCGGCACGCCCCGGAAGCGCCGTCGGCCAGTGAGCCGGCGCCGCCGTCACCGCGTAACGGGCCACCGCACCGGAGACCCCGGCCACCCAGCCGCGGCCTTGGTCCGAGCCGAACCGTCCGCGAGGGTCAGTGTGAGCGCCAGGAGGGCGACGAAACCGGTACCGCGGGCGGTGTCACGGTCGCGCAGTGCCACCAGGCCGACGAGGAACAGGGCGACGCCGCCCGCATGGCGGCCCAGCGTCACCGCGTCCGAGGTGCCCACGCCGTCGATCCCGCCGGCCGTGCCGAGTCCGAGCGCCAACAGGGTGATTCCCAGGGCGACTCGACCGACCACGAGAGTGCTCACGCTACCCGC
Source organism: Streptomyces sp. NPDC006314 (assembly GCF_040613075.1). NCBI lineage: Bacteria > Bacillati > Actinomycetota > Actinomycetes > Kitasatosporales > Streptomycetaceae > Streptomyces > Streptomyces sp. NPDC006314. The sequence continues at coordinate 244,556 of NZ_JBEXRL010000001.1, forward strand.
GGAGACGCCCTTGTCCACGGCGGGCTCCCTTCGTACATGTGCAGTGGTGCGGTGAGCGGTATATACCCTTCCCAAGGGGCGGAAACCACCTCTACGCACGAGTGGTTTCGCGCTGTACGAAGGGAGTTGACGAGGCGTGAGGCGTCAGGGAATGACGATCACGGGCCGCTGCGCCCGCTTGGCGAGCCGCCCCGCGACGGAGCCGAAGATCCGGCCGACGATGCCGTGCGTGGAGCCGACGACGATCGCGTCGGCCTCGTACTCCCGCCCCACCTCTTCGAGTTCGTGGCAGATGTCCCCGCCCCGCTCGACCAGGATCCACGGCACCTCGGCCAGATAGTCCGCGCAGGCCAGCTCCAGCCCGAGAACCTCGGTGCGGTGGTCCGGGACGTCGACGAAGACGGGCGGCTCACAGCCGGCCCACACGGTGGTGGGGAGCCGGTTGGCGACGTGGACGATGATCAGGCCGGAGCGGGAGCGGTGTGCCATGCCGATCGCGTAGGCGAGGGCGCGCTCGCTGGAGGTCGAGCCGTCGAAGCCGACGACGACTCCGTGCCGGAAGGCGGGGTCGCAGGAAGGACGTGCTTCTGCCGCCGCCAGGGGATCGGCCGCCGTGGGATCGGCGACCGGCCGCTTGCGGTCCGCGGGTTCGAAGAATTCGTGACCGGCCATGGCTGTCTCGGCGTTGTGATCCTTTATGGATGGGACGACAGTGTGCGGCGGAAGTGTGCGGCGGAGCTGTGTCCGGGAAACACCTTCCCAACCCCATACCCTCCAGGGTACGGCGGCACGCCTCCTGAGCCCAGATCCCGCGCACGCTCCGTAAGCGGTGCCCCGACGTCCGTAGGGGTTCACCGGAGCATGCACGAGCGGCGCCCGTAACGCAATGGTTGCTGCCCCGTACAGGCGGTTTGCACGGGATTCACAGATGCGCGGTCGGTGACCGTCGCGTCGAAGGGGCGTTGTACCCGGGTGAACCACCGCCACAGGGAGTACGAGATGTCCGGACCCCGACCGAGCCCCGACCCGCACCCGACGCCGGACACCGTGAGCGATGTGATCCGCTGGGCAGCCTTCAGCTGCGTCCTCGTCCCCGTGGTCCTGCTCTGGTACGGCACCTCGCTGGCCGGCGCGGCGGGCACCGCGCTGGGCCTGGCCGCCGTCACGGCCGTCTGCCGGGTGCTGCTGCGCCGCTCCGAGCGGTGTGCCGAGGATTGCGCCGCGCAAAGAGGTGGACGTCACACCCGGGAGCGGACACCGGTCGACTGACCGGTTTCCGCACCCTGGGACGCATCTTTTCAGCCAACTTCTGGATATCGCCCAGGAGGGGTCCGAACCACCCCCCAACCCCCGTTCCACCTGCACGGAAAGGGTCTACGGGCCGCTGTGCACCCTACGCGGTTTGGCCACTGCGACAAGGCGTACTTCCCTGCGCGGCCCGTGAGTGCAACCCTTCGTGATCGAATGCTTCACGCCAAGTTGTCATGTCGACAATGTCCGGCGTGTCGAACTGGCCATCGTGAGACCGCGGTAGCCAGTAGTTTGATCTTGACTGTCTTACGGCGGGGGACTCGTGCAGGACCGAGGGGAAACGTGCAGGAGCGACACAACCGAGGAGCCGCGACCACCGAGGGGGGCTTAGCAGGATGAGCCACGACTCCACTGCCGCGCCGGAAGCCGCGGCCCGGAAACTGTCCGGGCGACGCCGCAAGGAGATCGTCGCGGTGCTGCTGTTCAGCGGCGGTCCCATCTTCGAGAGTTCCATTCCGCTGTCGGTGTTCGGGATCGACCGCCAGGACGCCGGAGTGCCGCGCTACCGACTGCTGGTATGCGGCGGCGAGGAAGGCCCGCTGCGGACCACGGGGGGCCTGGAACTCACCGCGCCACATGGACTGGAGGCGATCTCCCGTGCCGGGACGGTCGTCGTGCCGGCCTGGCGCTCGATCACTTCACCGCCGCCGGAGGAAGCGCTCGACGCACTGCGGCGAGCGCACGAGGAGGGTGCCCGCATCGTAGGGCTGTGCACGGGCGCGTTCGTGCTCGCGGCGGCCGGACTGCTGGACGGACGCCCGGCGACCACCCACTGGATGTACGCGCCGACGCTGGCCAAGCGCTACCCGTCGGTGCACGTCGATCCACGGGAGCTGTTCGTCGACGACGGTGACGTGCTGACATCGGCCGGTACGGCCGCGGGCATCGACCTGTGTCTGCACATCGTGCGCACGGACCACGGCAACGAGGCGGCCGGCGCGCTCGCCCGGCGCCTGGTGGTCCCGCCACGCCGCAGCGGCGGTCAGGAGCGCTATCTCGACAGGTCTTTACCGGAGGAGATCGGCGCCGACCCGCTCGCCGAGGTCGTCGCCTGGGCACTGGAACACCTCCACGAGCAGTTCGACGTGGAGACACTGGCGGCCCGCGCCTATATGAGCCGCCGTACCTTCGACCGCCGGTTCCGCTCGCTGACCGGCAGCGCTCCGCTGCAGTGGCTGATCACGCAGCGGGTGCTGCAGGCACAGCGGCTGCTGGAGACGTCGGACTACTCCGTGGACGAGGTGGCGGGCCGGTGCGGTTTCCGCTCCCCCGTCGCGCTGCGCGGGCACTTCCGCCGCCAGCTCGGCTCGTCCCCGGCGGCCTACCGCGCGGCCTACCGGGCCCGCCGGCCGCAGGGCGACAGGCACGGTGACACGGAAGCGCCGGTGTCCGCGTCCGCCCAGCAGGGCCCGCCCGCGGGTCTGCCCGGCCACCCCGGGCCGATGGGCCACGTGCCCGCGGTCCTGCACCCGGACAGCGGTGTGCCGATGCAGAGCCGCCGTGCGGCGGCCGGCGCGGTGAGCCTGCTGCCGGGAGCGCGCAGCGGCAGCTGAGCCGGAGGCGTCGGAAGGAGGGGGGTGGAGCACGGCTCCGCCCCCCTCCTTCTCGTCCTTCTCGTGTGCCGTGCCCGCGTGCGGCGGCCGCCACCGGGCGGTCCCGCACCGACGCGGGGCATCCCAAAAACGGACGTCAGCTTTAGGGTGGTCGCATGAACGATCGCATGGTGTGGATCGACTGCGAGATGACCGGCCTCTCGCTGTCCGACGACGCTCTCATCGAGGTGGCCGCCCTCGTCACCGACTCCGAGCTGAACGTACTCGGCGAGGGGGTGGACATCGTCATCCGCCCGCCGGAGCGGGCGCTGGAGACGATGCCGGAGGTGGTGCGTCGGATGCACACCGCGTCCGGGCTGCTCGCCGAACTGGAGAACGGCACGACCCTGAAAGACGCCGAGGAGCAGGTCCTCGGCTATGTCCGGGAGCACGTCAAGGAGCCCGGCAAGGCCCCGCTGTGCGGCAACTCCGTCGGCACCGACCGCGGCTTCCTGTCGCGGGACATGCCGACCCTGGAGGACTACCTCCACTACCGGATCGTCGACGTCTCCTCGATCAAGGAGCTGGCCCGACGCTGGTACCCGAGGGCGTACTTCAACAGCCCGGAGAAGAACGGCAACCACCGGGCCCTCGCCGACATCCGCGAGTCGATCGCCGAGCTGCGCTACTACCGCGAGGCCGTCTTCGTCCCGCAGCCCGGGCCGGACTCCGACACCGCGAAGGCGATCGCCGCCAAGCACGTCCTGCCCGCGCAGTAGCCGCCACGGAATCCGCGCACAGCCCGGCTCGGCGCCCGCGCGGAGTCCGGGCGGGCCGGTCCGCCCGGAGGCCGCGCGAAAACCTGTGCGCGAGCACCCCTTCGGACCCTGTAGACTTCTTCTCGGCCGGTCGGGGAAAACTCCTCGAACTGCCGGTCATGGTGGGTGTAGCTCAGCTGGTAGAGCACCTGGTTGTGGTCCAGGATGCCGCGGGTTCGAGTCCCGTCACTCACCCTGCGTGATCAGCCGGTGACTCCGTCGTGAGACGGGTCACCGGCTGATTCGTTTCCGGCGTCCGACCGCGGCCGGGCTTCCCCCGCAGGGGCACCTCCTCCACCAGTACCGCGGTGACGAACGCCACCACGCCCATGACGGCCGCCGTCAGGAAGACGTGCCGCGTGCCGGCCGCCACCGCCGCCCGGTACGCCTCCCCCGTCGCCGTGGCCGGCACCGCCCGCGTGAACAGCGAGCCGAAGACCGCCACTCCCAGGGAGCCGCCGAGGGTACGGAAGAGGTTGGTCGCCGCCGAGGCCGCCCCCATGTCCCGCAGCTCCACACTGTTCTGCGCCAGGGTGCCCCCCAACTGCAGGGTGAACCCCATCCCCAGCCCCACCAGCGCCATGCCGCACCCGGCCGTGGTCCGGGAGGTGTCCGTGTCCATCGTGGCGAGCAGCAGCGTGCCCGCGGTCAGCAGCACGGTGCCGAGCACCGGGAAGACCTTGTAGCGGCCGGTACGGGACATCACCTTGCCCGCGACGTTGGAGGCGATCACCACCGGGATCATCATCGGCAGCAGGAGCAGACCGGAGCTGGTGGCCGAGGCGCCCTGGACCGTCTGCTGGAAGAGCGGCAGATACAGCGCCGCGCCGAACATCACCACGCCGACCGCCAGCAGCAGGCCGGCGGCCAGCGGGAAGTTGCGGTGACCGGTGAACACCCGGGGCGGCAGCAGCGGTTCGGGGGCGCGCCGCTCCACGGCGACGAACGCGGCCGCGCCGAGGACCCCCAGCGCCCACAGAACCAGGATCTGCCACGACGTCCAGGCGTACGTGGTACCGGCCCACGTGGCCGCGAGGACGACCGCGCCGATCGTGAGGGTCAGCGCGACGATGCCCGCCCAGTCGATGCGCGGCCGCGTCTTCGGAGCCTGCGCCGGCAGACGCAGCATCAGCTGGACCCACACCAGGGCGACGATCCCGAGCGGCAGATTGACGTAGAACGCCCAGCGCCAGCCGAGGTGGCCGGTGACCAGGCCGCCGACCAGCGGCCCGCCGACCACGCCGACGGCCATCACGGTGGCGGTCATGCCCTGGTAGCGGCCGCGCTCCCGGGGCGGCACGAGGGTGCCGATCAGCGCGAACGCCCCGGCGGCCAGTCCGCCCGCGCCGATGCCCTGCAGGGCGCGGAACTCGATCAGCTGGGTCATCGAGTGCGCGGCGCCGGCGAGCAGCGAGCCGAGCAGGAAGACCACGATCGCGGCCTGGAATGTTCGTTTACGGCCGTAAAGGTCGCCGAACTTTCCCCAGACGGGGGTGGCGACGGCGGTGGCCAGCGTGTATGCCGTGACGACCCAGGAGATGTGCTCAAGTCCCCCCAGGTCGCGGACGATCGTCGGCATCGCCGTACCGACGATGTTGTTGTCGAGCATGCCCAGCAACATGGCGAGCATGACGCCGAGCAGCGTCCAGCGGACGTTTGCGACCGGCATGGGTGTGCGCTCCTTCGAAAGTGCGGGGTGGGAACGCACCCAGAAAAGCACACCGACTCACTAAGTGCAATGAGTCAACTTTTTGGGTAAGACAACCGATCCGGGTACCCTGGGGGCATGAGCGAGACGACGACTGCCGGGCCCGGGCCGGCCATGGGCCGCCGCGAACGCAAGAAGGCCGCGACCCGCCGGGCACTGGCCGACGCGGCGCTTGAGCTGTTTCTGGAGCGCGGCTTCGACGCGGTGAGCATCAGGGACGTGGCCGAGGCCGCGGACGTCTCCACGACGACGCTCTTCAAGCACTTCCCGAGCAAGGAGGCCCTGCTCTTCGACATGGACCCGGAGATGGAGGCCGCGCTGGTCGCGGCCGTCCGGGACCGGTCACCGGGCACCCCGGTCATCCAGGCGCTGCGGGCGCACATGCTGGGCGCGCGGGCCCTCAGAGCCGATCACGAGGAGCTGATCGCGGCGTTCCAGCGGCTCGTCCACAGCACGCCGGCACTCATCGAGTACCACCGGCGCATGTGGATGCGGCACGAACGCGCCCTCGCCGAGGCGCTGGCCGCCGACGCCGGGGCCCCCGCCGGCGACCCCATGTGCGCGGCCCTGGCCCACCTGACCCTGGAGGCCCGCGCCCTCGCCGCCACCGCCCACGACCCGGAAGCCGCCGTGAACGCCGCGTTCGACCTGCTGGAGAAGGGGTGGGATGCGGTACGCCCTCAAGGGCCCGACGAGCTTCCGGCCTGAGCGGCTGCGCCGGAGGTGCGTCAGCCCTCGTGGAGATGAGCCATGCACAGCCCCGCACGGGCGGCCCGGCCGTAGAGGGCACACACCTCGGTGAGGGTCGTGCCCAGATCCTCCGCGTATCCCTCGGGGATTCCACCGACGACGATGCCGGCGAGCACGTCGGGAGCGACGCTCATGACCTCGTCGACACGAATCCCGGAGAGGACACCGTCAACGCGCTGCACTTCGCCGGCGGACAGGAAAGCGCAGATCGTTCCGGCGCCGTCGTCACCGAGCAGGGCTCCGCCGAAGAGTGCGAGTTCCGTGATCTCGACGACGCCCGCACGAAGCAGCAGCTCCTTGAGGACGCCTCCCTCCTCCCCCAGATCGCAGTACGCCTCAGCGGGCCCGTGCGCCGCCAGCTCACGGCAACGCGCGACCACCCGGTCGAAGCCGGCCTGGATCTCCGCCTGTGGAAGAGGGAAAAGGGACATGTTCATCTCCGGCCGCCGCCTTCCCGGCCGCTCATGACGACGCCCGCGTCACAAGTTCCGTCGGCAGTACCGCCTGCCGTCGCTCCAGTCCCCGGGACGCGGCCGGGCGGCGGTCGGCGATCTCTGCGAGGAGCAGGTCGATCATGGCCCGGCCCATCTCCTCGATGGGCTGCCGGACACTGGTGAGCGGCGGGTCCATATGGCGGGCGATGGCCGAGTCGTCGTAGCCGACCAGCGCCACGTCGTCCGGGATACGGCGGCCCGCCTCGCGCAGCACCTGCCGGGCGCCGGCCGCCATCACGTCCGAGCCGGCGAAGACCGCGTCGAGGTCGGGGTGGCGGCCCAGCAGGGCCGTCATCGCGCTGCGGCCGCCCTCCTCGGTGAAGTCACCCGGCTCCAGCAGGAGTTCGTCCGCCCGGTGACCCGCGTCGCGCAGGGCCTCGCGGTAGCCGTCGACGCGGCGCTGGGCGCCGTAGACGTCCAGACGTCCGGTGATGTGCGCGATCCGGCGGCGCCCCCGGGACAGCAGGTGCTCCACCGCCGAGCGCGCACCGCCGTAGTTGTCCGAGTCCACCGAGGTGAGCGTCTCGCCGGCCGAGCGCGGGCCGCTGATCACGGCAGGGATCTCCAGCTGCGCCAGAAGATCGGGCAGGGGATCGTCGGCATGGACCGAGACCAGCAGGACGCCGTCCACCCGGTGGGCCGCCAGATACTGCGCGAGGCGCTGCCGCTCGCGGTCGCTGCCCGCGAAGATCAGCAGCAACTGCATCTCGGTTTCCGAGAGTTCGGCACCGACACCGCGGAGCATGTCCGAGAAGTACGGCTCGGCGAAGAAGCGCGTCTCCGGCTCGGGGACGACAAGGGCGATGGCGTCGGTGCGGTTGGCCGCGAGGGCGCGGGCCGCCGTGTTGGGGACGTAGCCGAGTTCGGCGACCGCGGCCTCGACCGCGGCGCGGGTGGCGTCACTGACCCGGGGCGAGCCGTTGATCACCCGGGAGACCGTGCCCCGGCCGACACCGGCCCGGGCGGCGACCTCCTCGAGCGTGGGCCGGCCCCCGCTTCGGCCCCGCCCTCCGTGGCTTGCCATGGACTCCGCCTCTCTCGACCGGTTCCCGGTGCTGGCCTGGAATGTAACAGCCCTGCCTGTCGCGGTGGCCGTCCCGGGGGCCGCCGCCCCAGCCGCTCGCCTCTTCGGACTGAACGGCCCCGCACGCACGCGCGGGACGGGATTCTTTCGCCGGGCCCGGGCCCACTTACCGGAGTCCAGCGGTCCACTTAACGTCCCGATAACTGAACGCGGTTGCCCCTGTCCGGTCCCTTGACACCCCGCCGGGAACCTACGACCCTTCAACACATCACTGATGGGAGCGCTCCCACATTACCTGACACCTACACATCCCGCACGTTCCCCGCCCGAGCCGCAGCGAGTACGAACGGGCCCTGTTCCATGCAGTTGGCCGGGGGGTCGGCACGTCAGGCAACAGGAGGACGCAATGCGCACGAGCATCCGCGGGTCCCGCGGGCTGGGGGCCTTCGTGGCCGTCGCCGCGCTGACCACAGGACTGCTGGCCGGCTGCGCCAACGACTCGGACGACGGCTCGAAGGCGGACGGCGGTGGCGACGGCAGCGGGAAGGGCGAGATCACGCTGACCGTCGGCACCTTCGGGGTCTTCGGCTACAAGCAGGCCGGTCTTTATGACGAGTACATGAATGCCCATCCGGACATCAACATCAAGGAGAACGTCACCACCCGTACCGACGTCTACTGGCCGAAGGTGCTCACCCGCCTGCAGGCCGGTTCCGGCACCGACGACATCCAGGCCATCGAGGTCGGCAACATCACCGAGGCCGTGCAGACGCAGGCGAACAAGTTCGTCGACATCGGCAAGGACGTCGACAAGGCGCAGTGGCTGGACTGGAAGCTCGCACAGGCGACGACCGAGGACGGCAGGACCATCGGACTGGGGACCGACATCGGCCCGATGGCGATCTGCTACCGCAAGGACCTGTTCGAGAAGGCCGGCCTGGAGACGGACCGCACGAAGCTCGCCGCCCAGTGGAAGGGCGACTGGGCCAAGTACGTCGACCTCGGCAAGCAGTACATGAAGAAGGCGCCCAAGGGCACCAAGTACGTCGACTCGGCCTCCTCCGTGTACAACGCGGCCCTCGGTGGCGGGAGCGAGCGGTACTACGACAAGGACGGCGATGTCGTCTGGGACAGGTCGCAGGGCGTGAAGACGGCCTGGAACGCGGCCATGACCGTGGCGACCAGCGACATGTCCGCGAAGCTGAAGCAGTTCGACAAGCCCTGGGACCAGGGCTTCGCCAACGGCACCTTCGCCACCGTCGCCTGCCCGGCCTGGATGATCGGTTACATCGAGCAGAAGTCCGGTGACGCGGGCAAGGGCAACTGGGACGTGGCGGCGGCGCCGACCGCGGCCAACTGGGGCGGCTCCTTCCTCGGCGTGCCGACGGCGAGCAAGCACCAGAAGGAGGCCGTCGAGCTGGCCAAGTGGCTGACCGCGCCCGAGCAGCAGGCCAAGGTCTTCGCCAAGCAGGCGAGCTTCCCGTCGACTCCGTCGGCCTACGCGAGTCTGAAGCCGGCCGCGGACACCACGGCGTACTTCTCCAACGCGCCGATCACGCAGATCTTCTCCGACTCGGCGAAGACGATTCCGACGCAGTACTTCGGCATCAAGGACCAGCCGATCAACAGCGCGATCACCGACGTCGGTGTCCTGCAGGTCGAGCAGCGGGGCAAGTCGCCCTCGCAGGGCTGGGACTCGGCGTCCAAGGAGATCAAGGACGTGCTCGGCCAGTGACCAGCTCGAAAGAGGCTCTCGCGCACCCCGCGTCGAGCGCCGAGGCCGCGCCCGGCACCCCGTCGGGCGCGGCCCGGGGCGCTCACGGTCGCGATACGCCGGCGGGCGCCGACTCCTGGCGCAGCCGGCTGTACCGCTGGGACATGAAAGCGTCACCGTACGCGTTCGTGGCTCCCTTCTTCGTCCTGTTCGGGGCCTTCACGCTGGTCCCGCTGCTCTACACGGCCTGGTACTCACTGCACGATGTGCAGCTGTCGGCACTGGACCACCAGACCTGGTCCGGCATGGACAACTACACGAACCTGTTGTCCTCGGACTTCTTCTGGAACGCCCTGAAGAACACGTTCACCATCGGCCTGATCTCGACCGTGCCGCAGCTGCTGGCCGCGATCGGGCTCGCGCACCTGCTGAACTACAAGCTGCGCGGGTCGACGGTGTGGCGGGTCGTGATGCTGACCCCGTACGCCACCTCGGTGGCCGCGGCGACCCTGGTGTTCACGCTGCTGTACTCGTGGGACGGCGGCATGGTCAACTGGATCCTTCACTTCTTCGGGGTGGACCCGGTCAACTGGCGCGAGTCCGACTGGGGTTCGCAGTTCGCCGTCTCGTCCATCGTGATCTGGCGGTGGACCGGTTACAACGCGCTGATCTACCTCGCGGCGATGCAGGCGATCCCGGCCGATCTCTACGAGTCGGCGGCGATCGACGGGGCCAACCGCTGGCAGCAGTTCCGGCACGTGACCGTTCCACAGCTGCGGCCGACGATCCTGTTCACGGTCGTCGTCTCCACCATCGGTGCCACCCAGCTCTTCGGTGAGCCGCTGCTGTTCGGCGGGGTCAGCGGGTCCAAGGGCGGCTCCGAGCACCAGTACCAGACGCTCGGTCTGTACATGTACGACCAGGGCTGGATCATCGGCAATCTCGGCAAGGCGTCCGCGATCGCCTGGTCGATGTTCCTGATCCTGCTGATCATCGCCGCGGTCAATCTGCTGCTCACCCGACGGCTGGGGAAGTCCCGATGACGACCAGTGAACTGACACGGCCCCAGGCGGCGCAGGAGCGCCGCCGCCGGGTGATGGGCGCGGGCAAGCAGTTGCACGCGGGCCCGGTGACGTACCTCGTGCTGACCGTCTTCGCCCTTGTCTCGCTGGCCCCGCTGGTATGGACGGCGATCGCGGCCTCGCGCACCGACCGGCGGCTCGCCGAGACCCCGCCGCCGCTGTGGTTCGGCGGCAACCTGTCCAGGAACCTCCGGGCGGCCTGGGACCAGGCGGGCCTCGGCACCGCGATGTTCAACTCGGTGCTCGTGGCGGGCGCGATCACGATCAGCACGGTGCTGTTCTCCACGCTGGCCGGTTTCGCCTTCGCCAAGCTGCGGTTCCGGTTCTCCGGCCTGCTGTTGCTGCTGACCGTCGGTACGATGATGATCCCGCCGCAACTGGCCGTCGTACCGCTGTACCTGTGGATGTCGGATCTCGGCTGGTCGAACCAGCTGCAGACGGTGATCCTGCCGAGCCTCGTCACCGCCTTCGGTACGTTCTTCATGCGGCAGTACCTGGTGCAGGCGCTGCCGACGGAGCTGATCGAGGCGGCCCGGGTGGACGGTGCGAGCAGCCTCCGGATCGTGTGGCACGTCGTCTTCCCGGCCGCCCGGCCGGCGATGGCGGTGCTCGGTCTGCTGACGTTCGTGTTCGCCTGGAACGACTTCCTGTGGCCGATCATCGCCCTGAACCAGCAGAACCCGACCGTGCAGGTGGCCCTGAACTCGCTCGGCACCGGCTACGTCCCGGACCAGGCGGTGATCATGGCGGGCGCGCTGCTCGGCACGCTGCCGCTGCTGATCGCCTTCCTGCTGTTCGGCAAGCAGATCGTGGGCGGGATCATGCAGGGCGCGGTCAAGGGCTGACGCGTCGTCCAGGGCTGACGCGTCGTCTTCCCGAGGGCCGGGCCAGCGCCGCCCCGACCCCCTTCCGCCTTCGGGCGGCCCTCTCCTGCCCACCCACCCCGTCGGTCTCCACGACCCCCAATGGGAGCGCTTCCATGTCTGAACCCGTTTCCTCCGTGACCTTTCCCGCCGCCTTCCTCTGGGGCGCGGCGACCTCGGCGTACCAGATCGAGGGGGCGGTGCGGGAGGACGGCCGCACCCCCTCGATCTGGGACACCTTCAGCCACACGCCGGGCAAGACGGCGGGCGGTGAGACCGGTGACATCGCGGTCGACCACTATCACCGCTACCGCGACGACGTGGCGCTGATGGCGGAGCTGGGCCTGACCGCGTACCGCTTCTCCATCTCCTGGTCGCGGGTGCAGCCGACGGGCCGGGGACCGGCGGTCCAGCGCGGCCTGGACTTCTACCGCCGTCTGGTGGACGAGCTGCTGGCGCACGGCATCACGCCGGCGGTCACCCTCTACCACTGGGACCTGCCGCAGGAGCTGGAGGACGCGGGCGGCTGGCCGGAGCGGGACACCGCGCTCCGGTTCGCCGAGTACGCGCAGCTCGTCGGCGAGGCGCTCGGTGACCGCGTGGAGCGCTGGATCACCCTCAACGAGCCCTGGTGCAGCGCCTTCCTGGGCTACGGCTCCGGCGTCCACGCACCCGGCCGCACCGACCCGGCGGCCTCCCTGCGCGCGGCCCACCACCTGAACCTGGCGCACGGACTGGGCACCTCGGCCCTGCGCGCGGCGATGCCGTCCCGCAACCAGGTCGCGGTCAGCCTGAACTCCTCGGTCGTACGGCCCCTTTCCCAGGTCCCGGCCGACCTGGCGGCGGCCCGCCGGATCGACGACCTGGCCAACGGGATCTTCCACGGCCCGATGCTGCACGGGGCGTACCCCGAGACGCTGTTCGCGGCGACGGCCTCGGTCACCGACTGGTCGTACGTCCTCGACGGCGACGTCCGCGCGATCAACGCGCCGCTGGACGCGCTGGGGCTGAACTACTACACCCCGGCCCTGGTCTCGGCGGCTCCCAGCGAGGTCAAGGGCCCGCGCGCGGACGGCCACGGCGCCAGCGACCACTCGCCCTGGCCCGGCGCCGACGACGTGCTGTTCCACCAGGCACCCGGCGAGCGCACGGAGATGGGCTGGACGATCGACCCGACGGGGCTGTACGACCTGCTGATGCGCTACACGCGGGAGGCCCCCGGCCTGCCCCTGTACATCACCGAGAACGGCGCGGCCTACGACGACAAGCCCGACCCTGACGGCCGCGTGCACGACCCCGAGCGCATCGCCTACCTGCACGGTCATCTGTCGGAGGTGCGGCGCGCCATTGCCGACGGAGCCGATGTACGCGGCTACTACCTGTGGTCCCTGATGGACAACTTCGAGTGGGCGTACGGCTACGGCAAGCGGTTCGGCGCGGTGTACGTGGACTACACGACGCTGGAGCGGACGCCGAAGTCGAGTGCGCGGTGGTATGCGGAGGCGGCGCGGACGGGTGCGCTGCCGCCGGTGGAGCCGGCTGCCTGACCCGGCCGGAAGGGGCGCGGCACCCCACCGTGGTGCCGCGCCCCGTCAGAGGGGGTGCGTCAGCTGAACGCCCCGAACGCCTTCGAGAAGGCGAACCTGTCCTGGACGAGGGAGCTGCAGCTCGCGTCGGCGGTGGGCTTGGTGCCGCCGTCGCACTGCTTGTCGCGGGTCGCGGACCACATGGAGAGCCAGCCGAGGCCCTTGGCCTTGGCGAAGTTCACCAGCTGGGTGGCGTCGTCGACCTTGAAGACCTCCGAGGAGACATCGTTGACGCCGATCATCGGGGTGACCGCGACCGCCTTCCAGGCGGCGGACTCGGACAGCCCCAGCACGCTCTTGACCTGGGCCTGGGTGGCCGTCGCGGCCTGTTCGGCGTAGGTGCCCATGTCGCCGCTGTAGGAGGGGCCGTAGTCCATCGCCATGATGTTCACGGTGTCGACCTTCACGCCGTTGGACTTGGCGTTGGTCAGGAGGTTCACGCCGTCCTGGGTGAGGCCCTCGGGCATCACCGGGAGGGTGAAGGAGACGTCGAGGTTCGGGTGCCGGGCCTGGAGCTTGGCGATGGCCTGGGCGCGGCGCGTGTTGGCGGCGGTGTCGGGCAGCGCGCCGCCCTCGACGTCGAAGTCGACCTTGGTCAGCTTGAAGGCGTCGACGGCCTTGCCGTACGCCGCCGCCAGCGCGTCCGCGGAGGAGCAGGTGGTGGCCAGCTCCGAGCCGGAGGCGCCGCCGAAGGAGACCCGGACGTCACCGCCCTTGGCGCGCAGCGAGCCGATCTGGGCGGCCACGCCGTCACCGTTCAGGTCCGTGACACCGCCCCACTTGGGGGTGCAGCCGCCGCCGTCGGTGATGAAGGCGAGGTTGTAGTTCTTCACGCCGGTCGTCTCGGCGGCGCCCACGAGGTCGAAGGCCGGGTAGAGGGAGGTGTCGACGTAGGGGGCGAAGCCGGCGGAGGCGGTGGTGCCGCTGCCGGTGCTGCCCGTGGGGGTGGGGGTGGCGCTCTGGGTGGGGGTGGCCGTCTTGGTGGGGGTGGGCGCCGGGGACTGGGACTCGGTGGGGCGGCCGCTCGGCTCGGGGGTCGCGCCGCCGTCCGCGGAACACCGGGCGTTGTCGATACGGCAGCCCGTCGGGTCGCCGCTGCCGCTGACCACGAAGCCGACGGTGACCGACCTGCCGGGCGCCAGGCCGTCCGTGTCCCACTTCGCGGGCCTGACGGTGACGTGCCGGCCGCTGACGCTCGACTCGCCGTTCCAGAGGGAGGAGAGCCGGGCGCCCGCCGGGAGGTCGAACTCCAGCGACCAGGCCTTCTCGGCCTGGCCGCTGTTGTTGGTGACGACGTACTGGCCGGTGTACCCCGTCGACCAGTCACTGGTCCTGGTGTAGGCGGCGTTCACACCGGCCGCGTTCGCGGTGCCGGTGAGCAGGACCGCGCCGCCACCGATCACGGCCGCGGCCACCAGGCCGCCTATCGCCTTGTTCCTGCCACTGATCCTGCGCCGGTGCGTGCTCATGCGCGTGCCTGCCTTCGCTGTTCACGGGGGGTGAGGTGCGGCAGCACGCTAGCGATGCGGAATCGGACAATCGGCTTGATAGGGACGGCCGTTGCCGACCTTAGGGTTCGCTTAAGGAAGCGATCGGGACCGGTTAAAGGTAGAGACCAATTTGCCCGATCGTCGCCTGCGTACGGCCCCCCGGTGTCCCCGCCCCACCGGCTTGCGCCCGTCCAGCTGGAACCAGATCCGCACCTCGGTGCCGCCCAGGACCGAGCCGCCGATGCGGACGTCACCGCCGGTGGACTCGGCGAGCCGGCGGACGATGTCGAGGCCGAGGCCGGTCGAGCCGGTGTTCCCGGAGCCGCGGCCGCGGGCCATCGCCGCGTCCGGGTCGGGTATGCCGGGGCCCGCGTCGGAGACCAGCATGATCACCGCGTCCTCGCCGTTGTGCACGTCGACCGCGAAGGCGGTGCCCTCGTCGGTGTGCCGGAAGACGTTGCCGAGCAGGGCGTCGAGCGCGGCGGCCAGGTCGGCGCGGGCCACGGGTATGCGCACCGGGCGGTCGACGCCGGCCACCCGCCACTTGCGGCCCTCGTCCTCGGCGAGCGCCGACCAGAACTCCATGCGCTCACGGACCACCGCGGCCGCGTCGCATCCGGCGCCGGGGCCGGCCACGGCCGTCTGCGGTTTGGCCTCCCGCGCCGTACGGATGATGGTGTCCACCTCACCCTCCAGCTGGGCGACGGCGGCCCGGGTCTGCTCGGCGGCGGGTCCGGCGCCGAGGGAGGCCGCGTTCAGCCGGAGGACGGTGAGCGGGGTGCGCAGCCGGTGGGAGAGGTCGGCCGCCAGCTCCCTTTCGCTGGCGAGGAGTTGGACCACCTGGTCCGCCATGGAGTTGAACGCGACCGCCGCCAGCCGCAGTTCCGTCGGACCCTCCTCCGGCACCCGGGCGCCCAGCCGGCCCTCACCCAGCTCGTGCGCGCCCTCGACCAGCCGCTGGGCCGGCCGCACCATGCGCACCCCGAGCCGGTCGGCGACGGCGACCGAGCCGACGATCAGCGCGAGGCCGACGGCCGCGAGCACGGCCCAGGCGGTGCCGACGCCGTTGGTCACCTCGGACTCGGGGACGTACACCTCGACGACCGCGATGGAACCGGAGCCGAGCGCGACCGGCTGCAGCAGCGTGGAGCCGCCGGCGACGGTGGACGTGGAGGCGCGACCGAGCTTGCGCACGGCCTGGATGTCGCGGTCGGCGGCGCGCTGCCGGCCGAGCTCGAGCGCGGCCCGGCCACCGTCGGCCGGCAGGTGCACCGCCATTCCGGAGTCCGCACCGGCGGAGGCCACCACCCGCTCCAGTTCGTCCCGGTCGGTGGTGATGGACAGCGCGGGCGCGACCGCGGCGGCCTCCCGCTCGGCGCCCGCGAACGCGCGGTCGCGGGCCATCTCCTCGACGACCAGGCCGAGCGGGACGGCGAAGGCGGCCACGACCATCGTGGTGACCGCCAGGCAGACCTTGACCAGGGCCCATCTCATCGCGGTGGCGTCCCTTCCCCCTCGGCGGGCGCGGGCGGCTCCAGCTTCACGCCGACGCCGCGCAGGGTGTGCAGATAGCGCGGCCGGGCCGCGGTCTCCCCCAGCTTGCGGCGCAGCCAGGACAGATGGACGTCGATGGTCTGGTCGTCGCCGTAGGACTGCTGCCAGACCTCTGCGAGGAGCTCCTTGCGCGGGACGACGACGCCGGGGCGGCCGGCCAGGAAGGCCAGCAGGTCGAACTCGCGACGGGTCAGGTCCAGCCGGACGCCGTCCAGTTCGGCCTGGCGGCGCAGCGGGTCGACGGTCAGCCCGCCGACGCGGAGCACGGACGAGGGCGGGGCCTCCGCGGCGCCGGAGCGGGCCCGGCGCAGCACGGCCGCGATACGGGCGGAGAGGTGCTCGACGGAGAAGGGCTTGGTGAGATAGTCGTCCGCGCCGGCGTTCAGCAGCCGGACGACCTCCGCCTCGTCGTCCCGGGCGGTGGCGATGATGACCGGCACGTCGGTGATGCCGCGCAGCATCTTCAGGGCCTCGGAGCCGTCCAGGTCGGGCAGTCCGAGGTCCAGGATGACCAGGTCGAAACGGAAATGGGCGACCTCGCGCAGCGCCTCCAGTGCCGTACCGACGCTGCGCACGGTGTGCGAGGCGTCGGTCAGGTGCCGGATGAGCGCCGAGCGTACGAACTGGTCGTCCTCGACCACGAGCACACTTGCCATGCGCGGCACCGTACGCCATGCGGGCAACACCGGGCGGGCGCCTGTGGACGACCCGGGTCATGTGCGCACGGCGGTACCCCTGAGGCAGTATGGCCCGTGATGCGCAGAGGACTCGTACACGTACTGGCATGGCTGCTCGCGACGGGAGCGGCGGTCACGCTGTCGTGGTGGGGCGTGCACACGGTGATGGCGGGGACGGCGTACGACCCGCCGCGCGCCCTGCCGGTCGCGGCGGCCGACGCGACGACAGGGAAGGCGAAGTCGGCGTCGAAGGCGCCGTCTCCCTCGCCGACCCCGTCGGAGCGCCCGTCATCGCCGGCACCCACATCCTCGCGGACCCCGGCCCGCACCCACAGCCCCTCCCCCAGCGCCTCCGCCCCGGCGTCCGGTCGCGTCAAGGCCTACGACACCGATGGCGGCCGGGCGGTGTTCGAGCTGGGCACCTCCAGCGCGACGCTCGTCTCGGCGACGCCGGGGGCCGGCTGGTCGATGCAGCTGTGGAAGACGGAGGCGTGGATCCGGGTGGAGTTCAGCAGGGGCGCGGACCGGGTGTCGGTGTTCTGCACCTGGCACGACGGCCCGCCGCGGGTGGAGGTCGGGAACTACTGACCGGGGCCGGTGCTCAGCGGAACACCGAGGGCGGCGGGGCCGGGGAGGCCACCGCCGCCTCGTCCGTCACGGGGAGCGCGCCGCCGGTGAAGTCGGTGAGCGGCCTGCCGTGTTCGACCCGGCCGGGGTGCGGGTCGGAGGCTGCCCGGCGGGTGAGTTCGGCGAGGGGCAGCGGCAGGTCGGAGGCGACCAGGATGGCGTTGCCGAAGCGCTTGCCGCGCAGCACGGCCGCGTCGGCGAGGAGCGCGAGTTCGCCGAAGCGGGCGGCGGCGGTGGCGATCTGGCCCCGGAGGTGGGCGAGCGGCGGGCCGTCGGCGAGATTGGCGGCGTAGACGCCGGACGGTTTCAGGGCGCGGCGGACCTCGTCCAGGAACTCCACGGACGTGAGGTGGGCCGGGGTGCGGGCGTCGCTGAAAACGTCGGCGATGACCAGATCGGCCCAGCCGTCCGGCACCTTGCCCAGCCCCGCGCGGGCGTCCGCCGACCGCACCCGGATCCGCGCGTTCGGGTCCAGGGGCAGCTCTCTGCGGACCAGTTGGACCAGACCCGCGTCGCGTTCGACGACCTGCTGGGTGGAGCGGGGCCGGGTCGCGGCGACGTACCGGGCGAGGGTGAAGGCGCCACCGCCGAGGTGCACGGCGTGCACGGGCTTGCCGGGCGGGGTGGCGAGGTCGATGACATGGCCGAGGCGGCGCTGGTACTCGAAGGAGAGGTACGCGGGGTCGTCCAGGTCGACGTGCGACTGCGGCGCCCCGTCGATCAGCAGGGTCCAGGCCCGGCCGCGGTCGGGGTCGGGTACGAGCTGCGCGAGCCCGCCGTCGACCGCCTCCTCGACGGCTTCGACGGCGGCCGACCTGCGCCGTGTGTTCCTCGACCTGCCCATCGGTCCAGTCTCGCAGGTGAGCCGGGCAGGCGCGTCACCGGCAGTTGTCGGCCGCCTCGATCATCCGGGCCGCCTCTCCGAGGGCCCGGCGCAGCACCACCGGGTCGGTGGCGAGGTCGGCCTCGCCGGGCGGCAGCAGCCAGTCGGAGCCTTCCACCGGGGGCCCGGGGTTCAGGCGCAGCCCGCGGCCGTTCGTCTCGGTGCAGGTGCTGCCCGGCACGTCCCAGCAGGCCGCCGTGCCGGCCGGCACCAGGAAGCCGAGGGTGTCGCAGCCGCCGTCGTGCAGGACGGGCCCCACCGCGTCCACGGCTCCGCGCCGCAGGATGTCGACCGCCTCCAGCCCCTGCCTGGCCGGCACCGTCACGAGGTCGCATCCCGTGTCGCCTCCCGGCGACGGGGGTGCCGACGACGGCGGCGTACAAGGTTCGTTGCCCTGGCTGGTCTCCATGCCGGCCTCCACCACACAGCCCTGTTGCGGTCCATGGAGTCCAACGCGCGAGCGCGTCAACGGCTACGGCACAAGTGCGCCGCAAAGGATGGCACTTCATGGCAGATCGTGGAGGAGATATCCGGTTTGTAGCCAAACACAGCGTGGCGGGCCCTTCACAGCAGGTACGTTCATGCCCGCCGGAACCAGGGCGTCGCTCGGACAACTCATCCCGAATCGCCCCGGCACCGGCATGGTTCGACGGTTCGCACGAGAGGACCCGGCCATGGCGTCGTCAACCGTGACCTCGTCACAGCCCGAACGGCCATCCCAGCCGAACCTCGCCTTCCGGCAACTGCGCGGCAGGCGTTCACCGGCCGAGTTCGCGGCGCTCGTACGGCGTGCCGCGCGCGAGATCGGTGAGCGGGTGAGCTGTGACGCGCGCTACGTCGGCCGGGTCGAGGCGGGCGAGATCCGCTGCCCCAACTACGCGTACGAGCGGGTGTTCTTGCACATGTTCCCCGGCCATACGCTCACCGACCTCGGTTTCTCCCCCCGTTCGGCCGTCCGCGGACGTGCGGCGCGCCCCGCTGCGGACGCACCCGAGGCCGCCGGGGACCTCGCCGCCGGTGAGACGCGGGAGACAGCCGAGAGCAGCGGGACCGTTGAGACGAGGGGGGCGTTCGAGCCGTATGACACGCACGACCCGCACGACCCGCACGACCCGCAGGACCCGCAGGACCCGCAGGACCCGCAGGACCCGTACCAGCCGCACGAGCCGTGCGCGGAAGACCACCTGAACCACGAGGAGAGCGACGTGCTGCGTCGCGCATTCATGACCGGCGGAGGCGCCACGGTGGCCGCCGCCACGCTGGGCCCGCTGGGGCTCACCACGGACGCTGCGGCCGTGGCCCGGCCCCCGCGCCGGCCCGGAACGTCCGAGGCGGCCGCCCTGGAGGAGGCCGTCCGCCGCATCCGGCTGCTCGACGACCGGCACGGCGCGGACGGCCTCTACCGGCGCGCGGCGGCCCCGCTGCGTGCGGCCTACGCGCTGCTGGACGCCGGCGCGACCCGGCAGACCACCGCCGAGCGGCTGCACGCGGGCGCCGGTGAACTCGCCATCTCCGTCGGCTGGCTGGCCCACGACTCAGGCCGGTTCGACGACGCCCGCTCGCACTACGCGGAGGCGCTGGCCACCGCCCGGATGACCGGCGATCCGGCACTGGAGGCGCACGCCTTCTGCAACACCGCGTTCCTGGCCCGGGACGCCGGCCGCCCCCGGGAAGCGGTCCGGGCCGCGCAGGCCGCCCAGCGCGCCGCCCGCCCCCTGGGCTCCGCGCGCCTGATGTCCCTGCTGGCGCTGCGCGAGGCGGGCGGCTGGGCGGGGCTCGCCGACCGCACCGGCTGCGAACAGGCGCTGGTCCGGGCGCAGGCCCTCTTCGGGCGGGGCCACTCGGACGCCGACCCCGAGTGGATGAGCTTCTACGGCGAGGCCGAGCTGGAGGGGCTGGAGGCGCAGTGCTGGTCCACGCTGGGCGACTGGCGGCGCGCGTCGCGGCACGCACGCCGCGCGGCCCGTCTGCAGGATCCGCACTTCACGCGCAACATCGCGCTCTACACCGCGGAACTGGCCGACGACCTCGCCCGCGAGGGGCGTCCCGACGAGGCGGCCGAGGCGGGGCTGCGCGTGCTGACGCTGCTGGACCAGGTCCAGTCCTCCCGCGTCCAGACGATGCTGGCGGGCACGGCGAGGGTTCTGCTGCCGCACCGGCGGGCTTCGGGGGTGTCGGAGTTCCTGGAGCGGCATGCCTCATCGCCGAGGCGGGTGTAGCCGGCCGCTGCCGGTTCGGGGCGGGGTGCGTGCAGTCGCCGGTCCGCGGGCCGTCTGTCGCCGAACGCGCGGGTCCCCGCGCCCCTCCGGGCGCTCCGCGGCGGCACAGGGCACCGGCTCAGGACACCAGGTGCCCCACGTCGTTCCAGCTCTCGATCGCCGGTTCCCCGTACGCCCAGCCGAGCACGGACAGTGACGTCGGGTTCAGGCGTATACGGGCCGCGAAGTCCAGCGGCAGTCCAAGCCAGCGTGCGCCGATCGACCGCAGGATGTGCCCGTGGGCGAAGACCAGTACGTCCCGGTCGGCCGAGCGCGCCCAGTCGACCACCTCGTCCGCGCGCGCGGTGACCTCGGCGAGGCTCTCCCCCTCAGGGACACCGTCCCGCCAGATCAGCCATCCTGGCCGGACGTCCTGGATCTCGGCCGGGGTCATGCCCTCGTACGCGCCGTAGTCCCACTCCATGAGCGTGTCCCACGCGGTGGCACGCTCACCGAAGCCGGCGAGTTCACACGTCTCACGCGCGCGGGACAGCGGACTCGTCCGCACCTCCGCCTCGGCCAGGCCGTCCAGCGGAGCGCGATGCAGCCGCTCGCCGAGCAGCTTGGCCCCGCGCCGGCCCTCCTCCAGCAGCGGCACGTCCGTCCTGCCGGTGTGCTTGCCGGACAGCGACCATGCCGTCTGTCCGTGCCGGGCCAGCAGGATGCGCGGTGCCATGGGAGACCTTTCCGGAAGAGGGACGCCACACGGACGCCACGAAGACAGGGGGGACGGGGTGCCTCCATCATCGCTCACACCGGTACGGGGCAACCCGGCGGGCGATCTCGACGTCTTCGAGGACTGAGCCGCCCACGCGGGCGAAACGGGAGCGCCCTCATGGGTGATCCAGGGACACCGTAAAGTGGCACGGTCGCCCGCCGGGGCGCGCCGCACAGCAGAAGGGGGAGGGCGATCGGATGCCGCAGACCGAGACACCGGGCACCGAGGTGACCGCCCGTCCCCGGTTGCGCTGGTGGACCGAACTGCCGCTGATCCTTCTGGTCTACGGCTGCTACTCGGCCGGCCGCCTCCTCGCGCGCGGTGACGTCACCGGCGCCGTGGACCACGGCCTGGCGATCCTGCGCATCGAGAAGCTGCTGTACCTGAACGCCGAGCACCCGCTGAACCGGCTGTTCACGCGCGAGCCGTGGCTCGGGGTGCCGGCCGACTTCTGGTACGCCTCGCTGCACTACCTGGTCACGCCCGCCGTGCTCATCTGGCTGTTCCGGGCCCGCGCCGCGCACTACCGGGCGGCCCGCACCTGGCTGATGACGTCCACGTTCATGGGCCTGATCGGCTTCACGCTGCTACCGACCTGCCCGCCCCGCCTGCTCTCGGCCGACCACGGCTTCGTGGACACGATGGCCCACTACAGCTCGTACGGCTGGTGGGGCGGCGAGGCCAGCGCGCCACGCGGCATGGGCGGCATGACCAACCAGTACGCGGCCATGCCCAGCCTGCACGTCGGCTGGGCGCTGTGGTGCGGCGTGATGCTGTGGCGGTACGGCGGCACCCGCCTGGCGAAGGTCTGCGGCGTGGCCTACCCGCTGCTGACCGCGCTCGTGGTCATGGGCACCGCCAACCACTACTTCCTGGACGCGGCCGCGGGCGTCGCCGTGATGGGCGTCGGCCTGCTGCTGGCGCCGCGCGTGCTGCGGGCCGCGGATCTGGTCCGGGCCCGCCTGCCGCGGCGCACCGCACCGGTCCCGAGCGCCACGGGTTCCCCGATTGTCAGTCCCGGATGCCAGACTTCCGCGGGTGAGCGAATTCCACGGCAGCGCGAGTCGCAGTTCGACGCCGGAGGCGCACCGGACGCCTCCCCCGCGGACGCGGGAGAAGGGGCTCCGGCACCGGCTCGCTGAGCTGCGCGGTCCCGACGTACCGGCCAAGGCCCTGGACGCGCGCGCTCTCGCGGCGCTCGCCGCGAACCCCGGGTGCCGCAGGCGGGCGATCCTGGACGGCGCCGGGGTGGACAAGGCGCGCCTGGCCAGCGCGCTGGGCGCGCCGTCGGGCTTCGGGCAGTCGCAGTTCGCGCTGACCCGGGGCAACGCGTTCGAGGCGAAGGTGAAGGCGGACGGCGGCGCGGAGCTGCTGCGGCTGGCGCACGCCCGCCTGGACCCGGGCGCCGTACCGCCGGAAGAGGCCGCCGTACCCGACCTGGCCGCGCAGGGCCCCGAGGGGCGCACGGCCCGTACGGCGCTGGCGCTGCGCGAGGCCACGCGCGCGGGCGGCTGGACGCTGCTGGACCATCCGATGCTGGCTCTGGACGTGGCGGGTTCGCCGGCCTTCCTGGAGCCGGACGCGGTGGTGGTGCACCCGGACGGCAGCTGGTCGGTGGTGGAGATCAAGTCCTTCCCGATGGTCGACGGTTCGGCGGACCCGGCGAAGGTGGGCGCGGCCGCCCGGCAGGCGGCGGTGTACGTGCTCGCACTGGAGGAGGTCGCCGCGCGCCTGAATCCCGCCCCGCGTGTGCGTCACCGGGTGCTGCTGGTGTGCCCCAAGGACTTCACCAACCTGCCCGCGGGCTCCGCCGTGGACGTCCGCAAGCAGCGGGCGGTCACCGCACGCCAGCTGGCCCGGCTCACCCGGATCGAGGAGATCGCCGACTCCCTGCCCGAGGGCACGTGCTTCGCGCCCGACCGGCCCGCCGAGGAGCTGACGGCCGCCGTGGCGGCGGTGCCGGCGACGTACGCGCCCGAGTGTCTGTCCGCCTGCGAACTGGCCTTCCACTGCCGGGAACGCTCGCGCGCGGCCGGTGCCGTCACCCGCCTCGGCCGGCCCCTGCGTGCCGAACTGGGCGGGCTGGCCACGGTCGAGGACGTCCTCGCGGCAGCCCGCGGCGAGAGCGGTGACCCGG
The DNA here is from genome assembly GCF_040613075.1 of Streptomyces sp. NPDC006314. Classification (NCBI taxonomy): domain Bacteria; kingdom Bacillati; phylum Actinomycetota; class Actinomycetes; order Kitasatosporales; family Streptomycetaceae; genus Streptomyces; species Streptomyces sp. NPDC006314. Next base: position 267,782 of record NZ_JBEXRL010000001.1, read on the forward strand.
ACGACCCGGCGGTGGCGGCGCTGCGCCGGGCGGCGGAACTGCGCGCGGAAGCCCTCCGGGCGGCGGCCCTGCGCGCCGAGGCCCCGGGGGACACGGACCGCCCGGAGGTGGCCCCGTGTCCCTGATCACCACCCTGGCCCGCCTCGAGGCCGTAGCCTCCGGCCGGGCCCAGCCCGCCGCGACCGTCCGCCACCGGCATCTGTCCGAGCGCCCGCTGGTGTTCGTGCCGCTCACCACCGCCGGTGAGGCGGGCGCCCCGCTCGGCGCGCTGGTCGGCACCGACCGGGACGCGCCCCGCCTGCTCGCCGTACCGCAGCCCCGCGACCGCGACCTGCGCTTCGCGTTCCTTGCCCAACTGGCCGACGTCGTGCTGCCCTACATCGACGCCCACGCGGAGTCCGTGGAGGCGGCCGAGCGCACCGAGACCGACCCGGAGACCGGCAAGCGGGTCAGGGTCGAGGTCGAGCTGTGCGCGGACGCGCCCCAGCTGATCGTGCCGAGCCGCGCGGGGCTTGACTTCGTGCGGCTGCTCGGCCGTTCGATGCGGTTCCGCCGCACCGCCGAGCAGGACCCGGAGGCGCCGTATCCGGCGCCGCCCCGGGTGCCGCTGCTCGGCCGGTGGCTGACCCACTACGGCGAGCGGGCCCGGGTCCCCGGCTCCTCGCTGCTGCTCGCCCTCACCGAGGTGCTGTCCCATCACTGGGCGACCGGCCAGTCCAGCCTGGAGGACCAGCACCTGGGTGCGCTGCTCGCCTGGATCGACCCACCCGAGGGCACGACCGGCGCCGAGGCCGCCCGGCGGGCCGAGCTGGAGCGGGACCCGGCCGGGCAGTTGCTGTGCCCGCCGGCGGGTCCGGCCACCGACCCGGCGTTCGACAACAAGTTGCTGGCCCCGGCGATCGCGCGCTACGACCGCGCGCGTACCGCCCTCGCCGCCGCCGAGGACCCGCTGGAGGCCGACGACCGGCTCGTCGCGCTCACCACGGCCGAGCGGGAGATCCGCGACCTGGTCGAAAGCCGTACGCGGCCGACCTGGGACGCGGTGTGGCAGGGCCTGGACCTGCTGCGGGCGCTGCCGGAGGGCGCGCGCGTCGAGGAGCGCTGGACCCGGGACCGCTGGTCGTTCACCGGCCACCGTGACCGGGTACTGGCCGGCGAGCCGCCGCAGCCGCGCCGGGACGACGCGGTGACCGCGGCGAACAAACTGGCCACGCGCGAGCGTGAGCAGTCTCGCCTGGAGGCGCAGGAGGCACTGGACGACCCGCTGGTGATGGCGGGGCGGCGGCTGGCCGGTGAGGCGTTCGCGGGCGAGGTGACCGACGTCGTGATGGCGTACAGCGAGGGCAAGCGGCCGAGCCCGCGCCCGCTGGTGACGGTCCGCACGGACGACCGGCCGCATCTGGCGGAGCGCGCGAAGGTGTACCGCTCGCTGGGCGGCAAGCCCCAGTCGGCGGAGTTCGTCCGCCACGAGGCCGCGGACGGGAGCCTGCTGGTGCTGCGGATCACGGACAAGATGGGGCGGGGCAGGGAACCGGAGCCCGGTTCGGTGCCGGAGAAGGGCGACCGGGTCTGTTTCACCCTCTTCGAGCACGAGCAGCGCGGCGGGGCGAAGCTGCCGGACCCGGAGGAGACCCCGTGGACGCACGGCGGCCCGCCGGGCGAGCCCGCGGCGGAAGCCCCGGACACCGTCACCGAGGAGGACGTGCTGTGACGACCGTCGACTTCGACCCCGGAGCCGCTGCCGCCCGCGCCACCGACGCGATCCTGCACGACACCCTGCACGGCACGGAGCGGGGCGTGGTGGTCGACTCCCCGCCAGGCGCCGGCAAGTCGACCCTGGTGGTCCGCGCGGCCCTCGAGCTGGCCGGCGCTGGCCGCCCGCTGATGGTGGTGGCACAGACGAACGCCCAGGTGGACGACCTGGTGCTGCGGCTGGCGGAGAAGGATCCGGACCTGCCGGTGGGCCGTCTGCACAGCAGCGACGCCGACGCGTACGACAAGGCGCTGGACGACCTGCCGCACGTCCGTACGTCGGCGAAGGCGGCCGACCTGAACGGCCTCCCGGTCGTCCTCTCCACGGCCGCGAAGTGGGCGCACGTGAAGGTGGACGAGCCCTGGCGGCACGCGATCGTGGACGAGGCGTACCAGATGCGCTCGGACTCCCTGCTCGCCGTGGCCGGCCTGTTCGAGCGGGCGCTGTTCGTGGGCGACCCGGGGCAGCTGGACCCGTTCGCGATCGTCGGCAGCGAGCAGTGGGCGGGCCTGTCGTACGACCCGTCGGCCTCCGCGGTCACCACCCTTCTGGCCCACAACCCGGGCCTCCCCCAGCACCGCCTCCCCGTCTCCTGGCGCCTGCCCGCTTCCGCGGCACCCCTGGTCTCGGACGCCTTCTACCCGTACACCCCGTTCCGCAGCGGCACCGGTCACGGTGACCGCCGCCTCGCCTTCGCCGTCCCCTCCGACGGCTCCGGCCCGGACCGGGTGATCGACGAGGCGGCGGCGTCCGGCTGGGGCCTGCTGGAGCTGCCCGCCCGGCACACCCCGCGCACGGACCCGGAGGCGGTACGCGCGGTGGCGGCGGTGGTGCGGCGCCTGCTCGACCGAGGGGGCGCGGCGGCCTCGGAGCGCTCCCCGGCGCCCTCCCCCCTCACCGCCGACCGCATCGCCGTCGGCACGGCCCACCGGGACCAGGCGGCGGCGGTCCGCGCGGCCCTGACCGACCTCGGCGTGCCCGATGTGACGGTCGACACCGCGAACCGTCTCCAGGGCCGCGAGTACGACGTCACGGTCGTCCTGCACCCGCTCTCCGGCCGCCCCGACGCCACCGCCTTCCACCTGGAGACCGGCCGCCTGTGCGTCCTGGCCTCCCGCCACCGTCATGCCTGCATCGTGGTCTGCCGGGCCGGCGTGGGTGACCTCCTGGACGACTACCCGTCCACGGAACCGGTCCGGCTGGGAACGCTGGTGAAGTTCCCTGACGGCTGGGAGGCGAACCACGCCGTCCTGGCCCACCTGTCGGAACACCGGGTGAGCTGGCGGCCATGACCGGCATCCAGCAGCCGCCCGACGAGCGCCCGGCCCATCGCCGCCCACTCACCGGACGGAGCCCGGCACGCCGCCGGAGACGGCCGGTGAACACAGCCCCGGCGGCCGGGAGGCGAACCACGCCGTCCTGGCCCACCGGTCGCGACACCGGGTGAGCCGGCGGCCATGACCGCCCCTTGCGCGGGCGCGGGACAATGGACGATGGCCCCCCTGAAGGCGGCGCCCAGCGAACCGTACGAGGAGGAGACAAGACATGGCGGAGCCCACGCCGCGTCGTAACGAACCGCGGCTACGCCCCGCGCCCCTGCTCTTCGAGCCCGCGGAGGCGGCCTCCGATCCCGAGCACTTCTTCGACCTGGAGTCGATCGAGGACCCGCGGGCCCTGCTGGCGCGTGCGACGGAGCTGACCCAGGCGTTCCGCGCGGCCGCCGACCGGGCCGTGGAGTTCCAGGCCATCGCGGCGGCCCAGCTCGCCGACCCGCGCCGGTTCGACCGGCTGACCCCGGCGGACATCGCCGACCGGGCGGAGTGGACCGAGGACTACGCGAAGAAGATGGTCGAGTTCGGGCGGGACCTGATGCGGGGGGACAGCGAGGGACGGACGTCCGCGGACCCCGTCTAGTCTCGGCCCCGTCCCGCCTCGGCCCGGCTGCCCTGGCTCCCGCCCCCGTCCCGCCCCCGTCCGCCGCGGCGCCCGGTGGTCACCGCCGTCGCCCCGTGCGGCACACACCCCGGCACCTGGGACTCCGCCCGTGCGGCTCACGCCCCGGTCCGACGCGCCTCGGCCCGTGCAGCCCCGTCTGGCATATGCCGGGCGGGCAAGATACTCCTCCCGGTGTCCCTCTGTCCCGGTTTTCCGCAACCCAGGGAAACCACGTGCTCACAGCCGGTACATGTAATCGCATGAGCAGTGCACCGAAGGTCACCTGTGCCACCCCCGACGGCCTCGCCTGGCTCGCCTCGGCAGGACCGTATCCACGGAGCACCCTGGCCCTGTGGGAGGAGCGCCCGGACGCCCCGGTCGTCCTGCCCTGCGGCACCGCCTTCGACGTGGTGAGCGCACCCGCGATCTTCGGGCGCCGGATGCTGGACCGCTTGTGGGACGAGGGGCCGGGATCGGGACCGGTCGCGGTGTTCCGGGGCCGCATGCTGCTGTTCGCCGCGCCGGGCACGGCCCAGCGGCTGCCCTCGCTGCTGGCCTGGGAGGAGTGGGGTTCCCACCGGGCGGAGGAGGTGCCGCCCCTGCTGTGCCACGGCACGGGAGACGCGGTGACCGTCCCGGCTCTGACCGGCGGCGACGCCCCCGGCACCTCCCGCTGGCTGGCCGCCCCCGACACCCGGCACCCGTGGCTGCCCGGCCCCGAGGTCGTGCTCTGGGCGGCCGTACGAGCCGCCCGGGCCGCCGTACGGATATCGATTTTTCCTCCCGCCGAACGGGATGCTAAGGTCTACGACGTCAGCAGGCGCCGCTAGCTCAGTTGGTTAGAGCAGCTGACTCTTAATCAGCGGGTCCGGGGTTCGAGTCCCTGGCGGCGCACGCGAAGGAAACGGCGGGTCCGGTTCGAAAGAATCCGGCCCGCCGTTTTCGTATACACCCGGCGTCGCACCGAGCGTCTCAGCCGCCGATCCCCGGCGTGATCTTCACCGTCCACGCCCCCGACGCCGTCCGGTCCTCCACCTCCACCTTCACCCCCTCCCCGGGCACGGTGAAGCTCTCCCCGAGAGGAACCGGAGCGTCGGCCAGGGGCGGATAGACCGAGTTCTCCCAGCAGGCCTCGGTGTGCGGGTGGGCGTCCACGACCTCGACCGGGCCGCCGCCGGACTCGGCGCCGCCCCGGACCCGGTAGACCAGGATGCCCTGCCGGCAGGACGCCCGGTCGTTCCCGGCCGTGCCGCGCGCCTCGAAGGCGAGGGCGCTGTCCGGGCCGGTGCGCACGACGGCCAGCTTCACTCCGTTGCCGAGACCGAAAGCGGGCGCGCCACCCATGCCCCGCACCGGGACGCCCGGACCGGCGGCCAGTGGTTCCAGGGTGAGGCGGGTCGGCTCGGTGCCGCGCACGCACGCCACCTGGCGGGGATCCAGCCAGCCGAGCTTCCACTTGTGCCAGGCGAACAGGTCGGGTGCCAGCCCGAACTGGCTGCCCATCAGATCCCAGTCGCCGACGTAGGTGTCCCAGTCGCCCTTGCCGTCGGCCGGCCGGTGGTAGAGGTCGGGCAGGTCGAACACATGGCCGGTCTCGTGGGCGAGGACCAGCCGGTCCGGCGGATGTTTCTCGAACACGGTGACGACCCGGCGGACGTCCGTGCCGTCCACGTGCACGGGCGTGTCGAGGTTCACGACCTTCGTGGCGTCCGAGTCCACGCCGGGCGCGTCGGGGTCGGCGACGAAGTACACGACCGGATAGCGCGAGAAGTCGACTTCCCTGTCGGCCACGGCGAACGCGTCCCGCAGATAGGCGGCCCGGTCCTCGGCGCTCCAGTCCCGCCTTATGGCGTACGACGTGGACGGACGCGGCATGCGCAGCCAGCGCTTCAGCGGCTGCGGACGCAGCGTCAGCCTGCCGTAGGAGGCCTGTTCGAAGAAGCGGCTGGTGGCCGGGAAATGGTCGGCGGTCAGCTGGGCCGGGGTGGTGTGCGGGGCGGCGTCCGGGAAGGAGAGGTAGACGAGTACCGCGTCGAGCCCGCCGGTCGGGCGGGTGTAGGCGGGGTTCCAGGTGTCCACGCCCTCCGAATGGTGGGCCTCGGTCCGGTGCAGGGCACAGGGGGCCGTCGAGAAGGGCTCGGCGACCGACGGGCCGGTGAGGATCGAGGTCGCGGCGAGCGCCGACAGCGTGGTGCACACGGCGGCGGTGCTGCGCAGCTTGGGCACGGGCTGACCTCCGGATGCGGTTCACGGGACCCGCACCCAGATTGCTGCGCTTTGTTGCGTTATGCCCTGTTCGCCTGCACCAGAAGGGTGAATGCGCCCCACTCGCACGCCGGTGCGCTCCGGCGCCCGACACCCCGAAACATTCACGGAACGTCACAACTGGTCGGGGGCCTAAAGAACCCGTCCAGGTGCGGGCAGAAACGATCTGTCAGAAGCCGTGCTCCATCCGGGAGACTGGACAGCGGCTGGAAGGGCCCGGGGCCAGCCTCTATGATCGGCACACTTTCCGGCACGGACAGGTATCGAGTGCACTGCGGGAGCGAGCGGTGAGCGGAACGTCCGAAGGGCCGACGCCCGCGGCAGACCTCGACCGGTCAGCCGTCACAGACAGTGACCACACCACGTACCACCGTGTCTTCGCGGCCGCCCCGCTCGCCATGGCGGTCGTGGACGCCGAGGGCATCGCCGTCAGCGCCAACTCCGCCTTCGGGGAGCTGCTCGGCACCGATCCGGAGGCGCTCACCGGGCGGGTCGCCGCCGACCTGGTGGACCTGGCCTCGGACGCCCGCACCTGGCACGCCTACCGCGAGGTCCTGCGCGGCCGGCAGGCCAGGCTGCGCTGCACCCGCCGGCTGAAACACCCCGACGGGCACTCGGTGTGGGTGCAGGTCACCGTCACCCCGCTGGCCGGCGGCGGACCCGGCGTCCTCCTCTCGGTCGCCGACGTCAGCGCCCGCCGTGAACTCCAGGCCCAGCTGCGGCACTTGCAGATGCACGACCCGGTGACCCGGCTGCCCAACCGCACCCTGTTCTTCGAGCGGCTCTCGGCCGCGCTGGAGGCGGAGTCGTACGAGCAGAGCGGCACCGGCCGGATCGGCCTGTGCTACCTGGACCTGGACGGGTTCAAGGCGGTCAACGACACCCTCGGCCACCGCGTCGGGGACCGGCTGCTCGCGGCCGCCGCCGAACGCCTGACCCGGGTCGCCGACGAGGCCGGGTACGCCCGCGCGGCGACTCCCCTCGTGGCCCGCCTCGGCGGCGACGAGTTCGCGCTGCTCGTCGAGGACTCCACCGGCACCGAGCAGCTCGCCGACCTCGCCGAGTCGGCGCTGAGGTCCCTGGAGGAACCGTTCGACCTGGCCGGACAGCGGCTGTCGTTGACGGCGTCCATCGGTGTGGTCGAGCGGCATGCGGCGGGTACGACGGCCACGGGTCTGATGCAGGCGGCCGATACGACCCTGTACTGGGCGAAGGCGGACGGCAAGGGCCGCTGGACGCTCTTCGACCCCGAGCGCAACGCGCACCGCATGACCCGTCAGGCCCTCTCCTCCACCCTGCGTCCCGCCATCGAACGCGGTGAGTTCGCCCTGGAGTACCAGCCGTTGGTGGGCATGGAGGACGGACGGCTCAGCGGGGTCGAGGCACTGATCCGCTGGAATCATCCTCAGTTCGGCACACTGACGCCGAATCGGTTCATCGGACTGGCCGAGGAGGACGGTTCGATCGTGCAGCTGGGCCGCTGGGCGCTGAACACCGCCTGCCGGCAGGCACGCCGCTGGCAGCTGGACCATCCCGGCGAGCCGCCCATCTTCGTCAGCGTGAACGTGGCCGTGCGCCAGGTGTGGGACTCCGACCTGGTGGCGGATGTGGCGGAGATCCTCGCCGAGACCGGACTGGCCCCGCATCTGCTCCAGTTGGAGCTGACCGAGTCCGCCGTGATGGGCTCCGGGGGCCGCCCGCTCCAGGCCCTGCAGGCCCTCAGCGACATGGGTGTGCGCATCGCCATCGACGACTTCGGCACCGGCTACTCCAACCTCGCCTACCTGAGCCGCCTGCCGGTGTCGGTCCTGAAGCTGGACGGTTCCTTCGTGCGCGGCTTCCAGTACGAGGGCGACAAGAAGGCCATCGCCCCCAACCCGGCCGACGAGGTGATCGTGGAGGCGATGATCCAGCTGGCGCACCGCCTCGGCCTGACCGTCACCGCGGAGTGCGTGGAGACCTCGGCCCAGGCCACCCGCCTGCGCCGGATCGGCTGCGACACCGGACAGGGCTGGCTGTACTCCCGCCCGGTGTCGCCGGATCGTATCTCCGAGCTGCTGGGGGAACAGACCTACGCGGTCGGCAACCCGTAGGCGTCCGCGATCAACTCGTAGGAGCGCAGCCGCAGTTCGCCGCGATGGGCGTGGGAGGTGAGCATCAGCTCGTCGGCGCCGGTGCGCTTGTGGAGGTCGTCCAGGCCGGTGCGGACCTCGTCGGCCGTGCCGTGCACGATGTTCGCCGTCCAGGAGCCGATGAACTCCTCCTCCATCGGGCTGAACTCGTGCCGCTCGGCTTCCTCCGGGTCCGGGAACAGGCCGGGGCGGCCGGAGCGCAGCCTGAGCATGTTCAGCGCCGTCGCCCGGGTCTGGCGGCGGGCCTCCCGTTCGTCGTCCGTGGCGAGGGCGGAGACGCCGATGAGGGCGTACGGGGCGTCCAGGACCGCGGAGGGGCGGAAGGTCTGCCGGTACAGGTCGAGGGCCGGGATGGTGTTCTGCGCGGAGAAGTGGTGCGCGAAGGCGAACGGCAGGCCCAGCATTCCGGCCAGGCGGGCGCTGAAGCCGGAGGAGCCGAGCAGCCAGACCGGCGGGCGGTGCGGGGACTGCACACCGCCGGGTGCGGTGCCCTGGACCGGGCCCGGGATCGCGTGGATACGGCCGTAGGGGTGCCCGTCGGGGAAGTCGTCGTCCAGGAAGCGGGTCAGTTCCGCGAGCCGCTGCGGGAAGTCGTCGGCGCCCTCGTCGAGGGTGTCGGTACGGCGGAGCGCGGCGGCCGTGGCCCCGTCGGTGCCGGGAGCCCGCCCGAGGCCGAGGTCGATGCGGCCCGGTGCCATGGCCTCCAGCGTGCCGAACTGCTCGGCGATCACCAGCGGGGCGTGGTTGGGCAGCATGACGCCGCCCGAGCCGAGCCGGATGCGGTCGGTGTGGGCGGCGAGGTGGGCGAGGATCACGGCGGGCGAGGAGGAGGCGACGCCGGGCATGGAGTGGTGCTCGGCGACCCAGTACCGGTGGAAGCCGCGGGACTCCGTCAGCCGGGACAGCTCGACGCTGGTGCGCAGGGCGTCGGTGGCGGTGCTGCCCGCACCGACGGTCACCAGATCCAGTACGGAGAGGGGGACGGGGGCGGTCCCGTGCGTCGTGCCCCGGATCTCGTCTGCCGACACGGTGTGGGCCTCCTGTTTGTGGCGTGCGCTGTCCTGCGAGCCCATAACAGGAGGCGGTCTCCGTTTATTCCGGGAGGCGCCGCGAGGCGGAGCCCAGGGGCGCGGCCCCGGTGCTATGCCTGGACCAACGGGTGCCGGGTGAACAGACTCCCCAGTGCGGGCGCGTTCACCCGCCGGTCGGCCAGCCTCAGCCCCTCCCACACGCTCACCTGGTTCGCCGTGAGCACCGGCTTGGACAGCGTCTTCTCCAGCAACTGAAGATGCGCGGCCGTGTGCAAGGCGGTGTCGGGCAGCAGTACCGCCTCCGCGTCGGCGGCGTCCGCCCCCCGCGCCAGCGTGAGCACGTCCTCCTCGCCCCAGGTGCCGGCCTCCGCCGCCGTGACGATCCCGTAGGACCGCACCCCGGTCACCTCCAGCCCCCCGGCCCGCAGGAACTCCGCGAACAGGGCCGCCACGTCCTCCGGGTAGGTCGCCCCGACGGCGACCCGGCGCACCCCGATCTCCCGGGCCGCGTGCACGAAGGCGAACGACGTCGAGGAGGCCGGCATCCCGGCCAGCCGCGCCAGCGTCCGCACCTGGTCCTGGGCGCCCTGCCAGCCGTGCACGAAGCTGCCGCTGGTGCACGCCCACACCACCGTCTCGGCCCCGGCCAGCCGCAGCCCCTCCATGCCCGCGGCGAGCCGTTCCGCGGAGCCCATCTCACGCAGCGCTTCCACCCGGTGCGCGTCCTCACCGATGTCCGTGTGGGCCAGGTCCAACCGGATGTCGCTCCCCAGGAGCTGCTCGATACGTGGATAGTCGTCCTCGGCGGAGTGGCCCGGGTAGAGGAAACCGAGTGCGGTCATGTCCGTCCTTCCTGCGTCTCTTCGGGCGGTACGGGCCTTTCCCGCGCGGCCATGTCCAGCAGCGCCTGACAGGGCCCCATGACTCGGGTACCCAGTCGGCGCAGTGCCGCCCACATCGTGACCTGGTTGGCCGAGAGGACCCGCATGCCCGGTTCGGCCTCCACCGAGGGCAGGGCGCTCTCGTGCTCGCTGACCAGCCGGGCCGGGTCCGGACTCACCCCGGCCGGCACGAACGGGGTCCGGGCCCGAGGCAGCGACACCTCGTCGGGCACCCAGCGCCACAGGTCGCGGCCGAGGACGAAGCCGAAGGGGGCGCCGACTCCCGCCCCGCGCTGGGGGCGGGGGCCGCCGAGAAAGGAGACGTCCATGGCCGGCACCGGTCTCACGCTGGGAGACGAGGGGGCAACGGATCGCCGTCGCGCCCGTGTTGACGACGGGAGGTTCGGGTGCGAGCGTGGTCAATCCGTGCATGTCAGACGCCGGGAGCCGCCCCGCATGACGCCGACCCCGCCCACCCTTCTCGTCCTCGACGCCGATCCGCCGCCCCGGCTCGGCCGCCTCACCGGCCGCGCCCGGATCGTGCACACGGATGCCGCGCACCTGGCCGAGCGGCTGCCCGAGGCGGACGCCCTGCTGGTGTGGGACTTCACCTCGCACGCCGTGCGCGAGGCCTGGCCGGGGGACGGGCCCAGGCCGCGCTGGGTGCACACCGCGAGCGCGGGCGTGGACCATCTGATGTGCCCGGAACTGGCCGCGTCCGACACGGTGGTCACCAACGCGCGCGGGATCTTCGACCAGCCGATCGCCGAGTATGTGGCGGCCCTGGTCCTGGCGGTCGCCAAGGATCTGCCGCGCACGCTGGAGTACCAGCGGGAGCGGACCTGGCGGCACCGGGAGAGCCGGCGGGTGGCGGGCACGCGCGCGTGCGTGGTCGGCTCGGGCCCGATCGGCCGGGCGATCGTCCGCACGCTGAAGGCTCTGGACGTGACGACGGCGCTGGTCGGGCGGGTGCCGCGGACCGGCATCCACGGTCCGGCCGACCTGGACCGGCTGATCTCCCGCGCGGACTGGGTGATCGCGGCGGCTCCGCTGACCGAGCGGACGTACCGCATGTTCGACGCCCACCGCTTCGGGGTGATGCAGCCCTCGGCGTTCTTCGTGAACGTCGGCCGCGGGCAGCTGGTCGACGAGGACGCGCTCGCCGAGGCACTGACCCGGCACTGGATCGCGGGCGCCGCGCTGGACGTGTTCGCCACGGAACCGCTGCCCGGGGACAGCCCGTTGTGGGGGCTGCCGGACCTGATCGTCTCCCCGCACATGAGCGGGGACACGGTCGGCTGGCGGGACGAACTGGGCGCGCAGTTCGTGGAGTTGTACGAGCGGTGGGCGGCGGGCAGATCGCTGGCGAACGTGGTCGACAAGAGGCGTGGTTACGTGCCCGGTCACTGACCCGATGGAGGGTGCATGCAGCTCACCGACCTGACCGCCGTCCAGCTCCTCGACGGTTACCGCAGGGGCGAGTTCAGTCCCGTGGAGGCGACCGTCCAGTGCGTGGAGCGGGCGCGGCAAATCCAGCCGGAGGTGAACGCGTTCGTCCGCCTCACCGAGGAGGACGCGCTCACCCGGGCCCGGGAGTCGGAGGCGCGCTGGCTGCGCGGTGAGCCGGCCGGGCTGCTGGACGGGGTGCCGGTGACGGTGAAGGACCTTCTGCTGCTGCGCGGCCACCCGACCCTGCGCGGCTCCAAGACCATCGCCGGACGGGTGAAATGGGACGAGGACGCGCCCTCGGTGGCCCGGCTGCGCGAGCACGGCGCGGTGTTCCTCGGCAAGACGACGACCCCCGAGTACGGATGGAAGGGGGTCACGGACTCCCCGCTGTCCGGGGTGACCCGCAATCCGTACGACCCGGAGCGCACCGCGGGCGGATCCAGCGGCGGCAGCGCGGCGGCCGTCGCGCTCGGCGCGGGCCCGCTGTCGCTGGGCACGGACGGCGGCGGCAGCATCCGTATCCCGGCCGCGTTCTGCGGGATCTTCGGGCTGAAGCCGACGTACGGCAGGGTGCCCCTGTATCCGGCGAGCGCGTTCGGCACGCTGGCGCACGCGGGCCCGATGACCCGCGACGCGGCCGACGCTGCCCTGCTGCTCGACGTCGTCGGTGCCCCCGACCCGCGCGACTGGTCGGCGCTGCCGCCCGCGCCGTCCTCCTTCACGGAGGGGCTGAGAGCAGGCGTGCGGGGGCTGCGGGTGGCGTACTCGCCGTCCCTGGGCGGGCAGGTGGCGGTCCGGCCGGGGGTGGCGGCGGCGGTGCGGCGGGCGGTGGCCGGGCTCGCGGACCTCGGCGCGTACGTCGAAGAGACCGACCCCGACCTCAGCAACCCGGTGGAGGCGTTCCACACCCTGTGGTTCAGCGGCGCGGCCCGGCTCACCCAGCGGTTCTCGCCGCACCGGCGGCAACTCCTCGACCCCGGCCTGCGGGAGGTCTGCACCGAGGGCGCCGGGTACACCGCGCTGGATTATCTGGCCGCGGTGGACGTCCGCATGGACCTCGGGCGGCGCATGGGGCGCTTCCACGAGACGTACGACCTGCTGGTCACGCCGACGCTGCCGGTGACGGCGTTCGAGGCGGGCGTGGAAGTGCCGAAGGGCTCCGCCTACCGGCGCTGGACCGGGTGGACCCCGTTCACGTACCCGTTCAATCTGACGCAGCAGCCCGCTGCCACCGTTCCGGTCGGGTCGGACGGCGGACTTCCGGTGGGGATGCAGATCGTCGCTGCCCGCCACCGGGACGATCTGGTGCTGCGGGCCGCGCACGCCCTGTACGAAGCCGGCCTCACACTCTCCGGAAGCTGAGCGTCTCCCCCGCCGCCCCCGTGCGCCCCGGGTCGTTGCAGGCCTCGCATGGCGCCGAGGCCGTCGACCACCCGGCCCCGGACGATCCCGGGCACCCGGCCGACGTCCCCGTTGAGCAGCAGGCTGTCGCGCTCGCAGAACAGGCGAGGCCGGCCACGGTGGTGCCGGGGCGGGCCTCGCGGTCGCAGCCGAGGCCTTCGTGCCCGGTCCGGTGCCGGCGAGGGAGAAGTGACAGAGGTCGCCGGGAACAGGGGTGATCGTCGGGGTCTCCGGTGGGGGTTCCGTGGAGGCGAACGCCGGGAAGAGGGCGTGGATCTCGTGGCGCGCGTACGTGACGTGAGGGACGCCACCCGCAGTGCCTCCCCCACCGCGTCGCAGGTCAGGGGCGCGCGGTCGGTCAGCAGACGTGCCGTGGCAGTGCACGTCCCGCCTGCCGGGCGGGACGGTGGCGAATCGATCGGCCCCGAGAACACGGGTGCATGGCCCGGGGGCGCTTGGGTAGCCGCGCCGCCATGGCTCCACCACTTGGGAACGACGTACACATATTCCGGTCGGAACACAGGCCCGGTCGCCGCTCGGTGCTCACGGGCATCGCGGCGATCGGCGCGCTGGGTGCCGCGGGCTGCACACGGGTGGCGTCGGCGTCCGGCAGGAACGGCGGCGACCTGCTCGACCGGTTGCGCGCGCAGGGTGTCGTACGCCTCGGGATCGCCGGCGAGATCCCGTTCGGGTACATCGACAAGGACGGCCATCTCACCGGTGAGGCGCCCGAGCTCGCGAAGGTGATCTTCAAACGGCTCGGGGTGGACCGGGTGCAGCCGGTGCCGACGGAGTTCGGCTCGCTGATCCCGGGGCTGAAGTCGCAGCAGTTCGACGTCGTGGCCGCCGGAATGTACGTCAACGCCGACCGGTGCGAGCAGGTGATCTTCGCCGATCCCGACTACCAGATGCTGGACTCCTTCATCGTCCGCAAGGGCAACCCCAAGGGGCTGCACACCTACCAGGACGTGGTGGAGAAGAAGGCGAGGTTCGCCACCGGGACCGGGTACGCGGAGATCCAGTACGCGGTGGACGCCGGGCTGCGGCAGAGCGACATCGTCATCGTGCCGGACCAGGTCGCCGGGCTGAACGCCGTGGAGACCGGCCGGGCCGACGTGTTCGCGGGGACGGCCCTGACCACCCGCGAGGTGGTGAAGAAGTCCGCCAAGGCGGAGGCCACCAAGCCCTTCGCCCCACTGGTCGACGGCCGGCCGCACGTCGACGGCGGCGCGTTCGCGTTCCGGCCGGCCGAGACGCGGCTGCGGGACGCCTTCAACGTCGAGCTGCGCAAGCTGAGGAAGAGCGGCGAATTGTTCCGGATCCTGCGGCCGTTCGGCTTCACCAAGGCCGAGATGACCGATCTCACCGCGAAGGAGCTGTGCCGCGGATGACCCCGGGACTCTGGGAGCTCGTACTCAAGGGCATAGGCACCACCCTCCAACTGCTGGTCTACAGCGCGCTGCTGGCCGTCGCCGTCTCCTTCGCCGTCGGTGCCGCGCGCACCCACCGGCTGTGGATCGTCCGCTTCGTCGCGGGCTTCTACACCGAGGTGTTCCGCGGCACCTCCGCGCTGGTGATGATCTTCTGGGTGTTCTTCGTGCTGCCGGTCGCCTTCGGCTGGCAGCTGGTGCCGATGTGGGCCGGCACGCTCGCGCTGGGGCTGACCTACGGCGCGTACGGCTCGGAGATCGTGCGCGGCGCCCTGCAGGCGGTCGATCCCGCACAGCGGGAGGGCGGCATCGCGCTCGGCTTCTCCCCCGCGCAGCGGCTGCGGCTGATCCTGCTGCCGCAGGCGGTGCCGGAGATGATCCCGTCCTTCTGCAACCTGCTGATCGAGCTGCTCAAGGGCACCGCCCTGGTGTCCATCACGGGCATGGGCGACCTGGCCTTCAGCGGAAACCTGGTGCGTCTGGCGCTTCAGGAGAGCGGTGAGATCTACACCTATCTGCTGCTGATCTATTTCGTGATCGCGTTCCTGCTCACCCGTGGTATGCGGGTGCTGGAACGCCGGCTGAAGGCGGGGGTGGCCCGATGAAGTGGGACTGGGGAGCCGTGGCCGACTTCATGCCGCAGTTCTGGCAGGGTCTGCTCGTCACGCTGGAGGCGCTCGCCCTGGGGTCGCTGATCTCGTTCGCGCTGGGGCTGGTGTGGACGCTGCTGATGCGGGCGCCGACCCGGTGGGTGCGCTGGCCGGTGGGGATCTTCACCGAGTTCGTGCGGGACACCCCGCTGCTGGTCCAGCTGTTCTTCCTCTTCTACGTGCTGCCCGAGGCGGGCCTGACCCTGTCCCCGCTGACCACCGGCGTCCTCGGCATCGGGCTGCACTACTCGACGTACACGATGCAGGTCTACCGGGCCGGTATCGAGGCGGTGCCGGCGGGCCAGTGGGAGGCCGCGACGGCGCTCAGCCTGCCCGTGCACCGCACCTGGACGGCGGTGATCCTGCCGCAGGCGGTCCGCCGGGTGGTGCCGCCGCTCGGCAACTACGTCATCTCGATGCTGAAGGACACGCCGATGCTGATGACGATCGGCGTGCTGGAGATGCTGGGCCACGCCCGGCTCGTCTCCCAGCAGCACTTCCAGTTCACCGAGCCCCTGACGGTGATCGGTGTGGCCTTCATCGTCGTCTCGTACCTGGCCTCCCTTCTTCTGCACACCCTGGAGCGACGCCTTGTCCGTTGAGACCAGCAAGCAGCCGGCCGCGACCGGCGCCCTGCCGACCGAGCTGATCCGCCTGGAGGGCGTGACCAAGCGGTTCGGGGACAACACGGTCCTCGACGGCCTCGGCCTGTCCGTGGACGCGGGCCGGCACGTCACCCTGATCGGGCCCTCCGGCTCCGGCAAGACCACGATCCTCAGAATGCTGATGACCCTCACGAAACCGGACGAGGGCACGATCACCGTCGACGGAGAACGGCTGTTCCCGGCGTCGGAGAAGCAGATCCGGGAGGTCCGCAAGAAGATCGGGATGGTGTTCCAGCAGTTCAACCTGTTCCCGAACATGTCGGTGCTGCGGAACATCACCGAGGCGCCGGTGCGGGTGCTCGGAATGTCGAAGGACGAGGCCGAGGCGCGGGCCCGGGAGCTGCTGGACCTGGTGGGGCTCGCCGACAAGTGCGACGCGAGGCCCACCCGGCTCTCCGGCGGTCAGCAGCAGCGGGTGGCGATCGCCCGGGCGCTGGCGATGCGGCCACGGGTGCTGCTGCTGGACGAGGTGACCTCCGCGCTCGACCCGGAGCTGGTCGCGGGAGTGCTCGATCTGCTCAGGGACATCGCCCGCAGCACGGACATCACGATGCTCTGTGTGACCCATGAGATGGGTTTCGCCAGGGACATCTCCGACCAGGTACTCATGTTCGACTCGGGGCGGGTCATCGAGGCGGGCCCCCCGGAGCAGATCTTCGGCGATCCGGTGCGGGACCGCACCCGGGAATTCCTCAGCGCGGTCTTGTGACTACGGGCCGTGAAGAGGAGAAACATCCTGGGTCCGGCCACTGGGTCATGACGTCGGCATATGCCAGAGGGTCTGCGCCGCAGTTGGGAGAGAGGGCGTCGGGAACACATCTCGCGAACCCCCTCTCCCTCACGGGCCCTTGGCGGCTATCGTGAAGACGATCCGCCGACCGGATTCGCGGCTTCGCGGCCCACAGAGCGAGCGCAGGGGGAAAACACCGTGGCGCTGATGCACGAGCCGACCGCCCCTAACCACTCCGCCCAGGACGCCCTGCGCGTACTGGAGAGCGTGGCGCGCCACTCCGCCGGCGTCACCGACACCGAGCTGGCCCGCAGCACCGGCCTCGGCTCCGAACGGCTCACCGCCCTGCTGCGCATGCTGCGCCGCGAGGGCTACGTCGAGCAGATCACCGACGGGGCGTACGTCACCGGCGACACCCTGCGCCGCCTCACCTCGGCGCACGACCACGAGCGAGCCCTGCGCGACCAGCTCCAGCACACTCTGGACCGGCTGCGGGACTCGGTCGGCGCGGCCGTCTACATGAGCCGGTACGTCGACGGCGAGGTGAAGGTCACCCAGTACGCCGCCGGGCCCACCACCCCGGCGGTCAACGAGTGGGTCGACTTCCGCTACTCCGCCCACGCCACGGCCGTCGGCAAGAGCCTGCTGACCCAGCTGGACCACAACGCCCGCCGCGACCACCTCTCCCGGCACAAGATGGCCCGTCTCACCTCGCGCACCATCACCAGCGACAAGCTGCTGCTGTCCCGCCTGGAGTCCCAGCCGCCGACGGTGCCGGTCCTCGACCTCCAGGAGTACGCCGTCGGCACGGTCTGCGCGGCCGTCCCGATCACGGCGGGCTCGGCCGTCGGCTGCCTCGCACTGTCTCTTCCGGTGGAGCACGCCCACCGGCTGAAGCGGGCGGCGGAGACCCTCAACCGCAATGCGGCACCGGTGCTGCTCTCGCTGACGATCTGAGGCCACCCGGGTGGTCACGAGCACCCCTGAGGACCAGGTAGTATTTTCTTCGTCGCCGACCGCGGAGCGCGGAAGGCGAGGGTCATGCGCCGCTAGCTCAGTTGGTTAGAGCAGCTGACTCTTAATCAGCGGGTCCGGGGTTCGAGTCCCTGGCGGCGCACAATGATGATGGCGAGCCACGTCCGTACGAAACGCGGACCTGGCTCGCCATCTCTGTTGTGGCGCGGCACCGCGTGCGGTGGCGGCCTCGCCCCGTCCCCCGGGGCGGCGCCCTTCGGCGTCCTCGGCCGTCCTCCCCGGGGCTACGGCATCAGGCCGCCCGACTCCGAGAAGATCATGTGAGCCACGGCGATGAAGCCGACGCAGAACGTGACGACCACCCCGAGGAAGGTCAGCCCGAAGCCGGTGGTGAAGGCGAGCCTGCCGCGGGAGGGCGGGAGCGCGGTGGCCCGCTGGGGCTGCTCCGGGAGGTACCGCACGGTGACGAGGTCCCCCTCGAGGACGGTCGTGGGACCGTCCTCCTCCTCGAAGCGGACCGTGCGTCCCTCGCGGGTGGCGAACTCGTAGACGTGGTGCACGGTGGTCCGCACGGACGTGTCCCCGCCGCCCCCGCTGGTCGTGGTGAACATCCGCAGGCACCGCGCCTCGGCCGTCAGGCCGTGCGCCCATGTCCTGCTGAGCCGCCGGGCACGGCGGACCAGCAGATACGCGGCGAACCCACAGCCCGTGATCATCAGGGTGGGTATGGCGTAGAAGAACAGCTCCATGAGGGCCCCCGAGGTCGTATCCCGGCCTCGCTCGGCCGGTGTGCGAGGAACGTACCCGGCCGGCGGGGTGGCGTGTCTCAAGGGAAGCTCAGTATCAGTATCGGGACAGTTCGATCCACTCGTGCACGAGGAAGATCGCGCAGGCCGCGAGAAGCACCAGCCAGACGACCGTGCTCGCCATGTCCTTGCCGGGCTGTGGCTCGGAGGCGGTGGCCTTGTCGGGCTCGTGCCGGGCGTAGTGGACGAGGACCTGCTGGCCCTCGGCGCGGTCGTGCGGACCGCCGCTCTCCTTGAAGCGGACGACACGGCCGTCGTGGGTGGTGAAGTCGTACTCGTGCCACTGCACCCGGCGGGCCACGTTGTTGACCAGCTGGGTGGTGCACCAGGCCCGCACGACCCGCGCCTGCGCGGTCAGCCCGCTCTGCCAGGCCGCGCGCCGCTGCCGCGTCCGGCGCACCAGTGCCACCGCGGACCAGATGGCGAAGCCGAGCAGCCCCAGCATGGACAGGTTGAACAAGGCGTCCACGGTGCGCGTACCCCCGTACGTCGGTTGCCGGACTCACGTGCGCCGGGAACCGGAGACCTCCGGCGCCGGCGCACGCGGGACCCTACCCGAACGGGGGTTCAGAACGTGACGTCGGAGCAGGCGTAGAACGCGTTGCCCGTGTCGGCGATCGTCCACACCGCGAGGATGACGTGGTGCCCGCTCAGGCCGGACGGCAGGGTGCCGCTGTGGCTGAGCGTGGCCGGCGGGCGCTGCCCGTTGTACGGCACCGTCAGGAACGGGGTGAGGTTGAGGTCCGAGCGGGCGAGGGCGTGGTTCTGGTTCCAGCCCGGCCTGGTGACGTAGTACTTGAAGTCCGTCGTGGCGTGCATGGCCGTGAACTGCCACCGGAACGTGTACGACTGACCGCCCGTCACCCTGGTGGTGGGCCAGGCGCCGCCGGACGGCGTCTTCGGCGAGCTGAGCTGGGCGAACTGGCTCAGTCCGCCGTTGCAGAGCTGGCCGTCGGCGGGTCCGGCGGCCGGGAAGCCCTTGGGGCCCTCGACGCTCTGCGGCTCCCACTGGATCGAGCCGCAGTTCGTCACGGTGCCGTTCTGGCAGAGCTTCTGCCTGCTGATGGGGAGGTCGGTGTAGCCGTGCCCGCTGGCGCCGCCGGTGGAGAGCGCGAAGGCTCCGGCGGTCACCGCACCCAGCACGACTGCGGACAACTTGGTCTTGGTGCGCATGCTGCCGCTCCTGGAGAACGTGGGGAGTTCAGTGAGCTGTGCAGAGAGTAGGTCTAGACCAAGTCTCAGATTATGGGCTTGCGTTGAACATGTCCATACCAATCGGGGGGACGGCTACACCGGCTCCCCGCGCCCCGAGCAGAACGCCACCGTCAGATCACGGACCAGCACCTTGCGCTCGTAGTCGTCCAGTTCGACGAGCCCGCGCATGGTCAGCCGGGTCACCGTGTCCTCCACCGAGTCCACCACCGATGTGAGCATGCTGGACCGCTGCCGGGCGTCCAGCGCGGCGATCCGGCGCCGGTGCATCGCGGCGGCGACCTCGGGGGCGTACTCCACCCGGACCGGCTGCACCGAGAACACCTCCACACCGATCCCCGCGGCCTCCGTCGCCACCAGCCGGGTCAGCGCGTCACCGGCCGCCGTCACCCCGCCCCGCGTCCCGCCCGCCGGCTCCACCGGCACCCGGGCCAGTGCCGCCTCCACGCACTCGCGCAGGTACGTCTCGTGGTCATCGACGCCGAGCATGGCCCGCGCGGTGTCCCGCACCCGCCACACCACCAGCACGACCACCCGCAGCGCCATGCCATCGGGGTCCGTCGCGGTCATCACCCCGCTGCGCCAGTGCCGCAGCCGTACGTCCACCCGGCGGCGCAGCGCGAGCGGGTTCACCCACAGCAGCCCGGTGCGCCGGACCGTGCCCCGGTACCGGCCGAACAGGCCGAGCACCCAGGCCCGCCCGGTCCGCCCGCGGGTCAGCCCACCGAAGCCGGCCACGCCGAGCGTCCCGGCCCCGGCGTACGCCGCCCACTGCGCAGGACCGAGGCCGGCACCCGCGTACGCCGGCAGGCGCAACGCCTCCGCCGCGAGCGGCGGGAGCAGCCCCGCCCACCAGGTGGCGGCCAGGCAACCGGTGAGCCCGCAGGCGCCGGCAAGCAGCCCGGCCACCCCCGGAAGCACCCGCGCCGGGCGCTCCACCAGCTCCGGGTCGGCCTGCGGGAGGGGCCGTCTGCGCACGGGTGTCGGGCGCTCGAGGCGGGGCTGCTCACCGGTGCCCTGCCGGCGGCCCACCACGGCCGGCTTGAGCGGCACCTTCATCGGGTCGAGGTCGTCACGGAAGAGAAGATGGACGGGGATCTCGGTGGTCGCCTCGTTCTGGATCAACCGGACCGGACGGGTGCCCGCGGGCGCGGTGCCCTCCGGTTGCCCCTCGGATCCGGGTGGTGTGTGTGACGTGGTCGTACTCATGCGTGCCTCCAGCCTCCGCGCCAGATGCGTCATGAACAGGGGATGGGATGCAGAGGGGCCGCCGGCCCGGGTGATCGGGGCCGGCTAGGCGAACAGCCGCCGCCAGGTCTCCGGTCCCGGGTAGCCGTCCGCAGCGCCGCCCCGCCAGCCCTGGGTGCGCTGAAAGGCCTCCACGGCGCGCCGGTCCGCTTCGCCCCAGTGCGGACCCGGACCGATGGCATAGAACCTGCCGAACCCTTTCCTCGCCAGCTGGACACCCAGCTGGGTGACGTAGTCGTTGGCCGCCCCGGGACGGAAGAAGTTCCGGCCGGGATAGCCGGGCACCCCGTGCGAGGCGGGCCGGCCAGGACCGGACGCGCCCGGGGTGAGGTCCTTGCCCCTGCCCGTGACGAGCAGCTCCCAGGTGCGCGGGCCGGGCAGCCCGTCGGCGTCCGCGCCCGTCCAGCCCTGGGCCAGCTGGAACGCCTGGGTCGCGCGCCGGTCCGGCGCGCCCCAGAGCGGTCCCGGACCCCGGGCGTAGTACGAGCGGGCGCCCCTGGCGATCAGCATCCGGCCGAGCAGGGTGACGTACTTGTTGTCGGCGCCGGGGCCGAAGTAGGCCGCGCCCGGGAAGAGCGCCGGCGCCTCGCCCCGGGCCGCTTGCGCGCCCGCCGTGCCGGCGGTCACGCCCTTGTAGCGGTAGGGGACGTATCTGTCGGTGTGGCTCCAGTAGGGGTAGGGGGTGGTCTGGCGGCGGGTGCGCGGGGGCGTCTGCTCGTAGGCCGTGTAGTAGGTGTGCGTGTGGTCCGTCCAGCCACCGAAGATCACCACGTGTGAGCCGCTCTCGGGGTTGTCCGGATTGTGGTTGAGCAGGATGTCGCCGGGCTGCAGCTCCTCCTTGGTGATCTTCACCCCGAACGCGCCGAGGCTGCCGGTCCACTCGTTGCCCGGCAGACCCCAGGCCATGGAGACATAGCCCGAGCAGTCCTGCCGGTATCCGTCGGACCAGTAGTCGGTCGTGCTGTACGGCACCCGCGCGGCCACCCAGGCCTTGGCCCGGTTGATGATCTTGGCCCGGGTGGTGGCGGGGATCGGTGCCGTGCCGGGCTGGGCGGGCTTGCCCGCCGGGCCGTGCAGCGGGGCCTTGACGCCCTGGGGGGTGGCGGGCTCGCCGTCCCCGGGCACGGCCTCGCGGTGCGGCGAGTGGCCGGCGGTGAGGGCCGCGGCCGGGGGAGCCGCGCCGAGGGCCGCGGACGCGGCGGCCACGACCACGACCCCGCAAGCGGCCGGATGGCCGTCGAGGCGGCGGGGCGACAGGCGGGGGCTCACCCGCCGCCAGTGGACGCAGCCGGGGCAGCCGCAGTCGCTCGCGGGGTCGAATTCCTCGAACACCGGAGCGGTCATGCGATCTGCCTCACATTCGGGGTGGATTTGTCCGCGTGTGTGCACGTTGATCAGTTTCCCAACTGTCATCGGCGCGCGCATGTTGACGGTCCGAATGATGTACGCGGCCCCCCTGGGGGCCGCCGCGCCACCAGCGGGTGGGCAGGAGCACCCTTCCAGGTCAGGTAGAGTTCTCTCGTCAGCAGGCGCCGCTAGCTCAGTTGGTTAGAGCAGCTGACTCTTAATCAGCGGGTCCGGGGTTCGAGTCCCTGGCGGCGCACCGACCGGAAGGCCCCTCGCGGAAGCGGGGGGCCTTCCGCATGCCCGGGATCCCCCCGGCCGGAACCCGCCCCTCCCCCCGTTGGCCGGATACGCTCTCGCCATGGCAGCCCGGGACCTCCAGGAGCGGATCAAGAAGCTGATCGTCGACCGGCGGCTGCCCTCGGGTGCCCCGCTGCCGACCGAGCCCGAGCTGATGGAGCTCCTCGGGGCCAGCCGGAACTCGGTACGGGAGGCGCTGAAGGCGCTGCAGGCGATGGGGATCGTGGAGATCCGGCACGGCTTCGGGACCTACGTCGGCTCCATGTCGTTCGCACCGCTGATCGAGGGCCTGGCCTTCCGCACCGTCGCGGGGCACTACCGCGGCGAGGACTCCCTGCTGCAGCTGCTGGAGCTGCGCGAGGCCGTGGAGACCGGACTGGTGTCACGGCTGGCCGGCCGGCTGCCGGAGGCGGACCTCGTTGAACTGAACGGGCTCGTGGACCGTATGGAACAGGAGGCCGCGCAAGGAGCCGGCCTCGCCGCGACCGACCGCGCCTTTCACGCCACCCTCTACCGGGGGCTGGACAACGTGCTGCTGAGCGAGGTGCTGGAGGCGTTCTGGGACGCCTTCCACCGGGTACAGCGGGACCTGGTGGACTCGCCGCAGGACCCGCGGGTCACCTGCCGCCAGCACCGGGAGATCCTGGATGCGGTCCGGTCCGGTGATTCCCTGCGGGCGGAGGAGGCCATAAGAGACCACTTCGGCGACATCCGCACCCGCCTCTCCCCCACCGGCGCACCCCGGCCTCCCGAGCCCCACACGCGCCACAATGAACGGGTTTGACCGGTAAAGATCGCGTTTCGTGTCTTGCGATCATGCTGGACACCGTAGAACCCTGGTTGTCCTTACCACCGCCGCTTGGCGGCAGTTGGGGGGAAGAAAACGGTTGCTCACCGGCGGGGAGGGGGGTCCCGTTCACGAACCGATGCCGAGGGGGGCATCATGCAACCGGAAGGTCGTCGTCCCGTGTCTATAGGGTGGGCAAGACGTGGTGACTGCGACCCAGCACTTACTCCGCACGTGTGGGCCAAGGGGAGCCGGCCGAGCGGGAAGGACCGACGAAACACGCGGTGACCTGCGTGTGGGGGGAATGACTCATGACGTCGACGCCGCCGGGCGCCGCACCGGGCCACGCTCACGACGACCCGTCACAGACCACACAGCTCAGGGCGGTCAGCCACCGGACGGGCCAGTTCCGCCGGATCAAGAAGAGCCTGCCGAGATACGACTACGAGCACTACAGCCGGCTCGCGGGCCCGCTCACCCAGCCGGACCCGGCCAAGCCGTACAAGGTGCAGTACCGGTCGCTGCTCTCGCAGGAACCGCACCGAATACGCGCCGCGCTCATGCTGGGCGCGGCCCCGGTCCTCTCGCTGGTGCTGCTGTTCTGGCTGCTGCAGCCGGAGCACTGGACCGAACGGGACTACCCGGCCTATGACTTCCTGCCGGCGCTGGACATCGTCATGCTCGTCTCGATCGGCCTGATCGAGTTCTTCCGCTGCATGAACGTGCTGTCCAACGCGCACGCCACGCTCGTCGCCCGCGACCCGGTGCCGGTGGTACCCGAGACCGGCACCCGCGTCGCCTTCCTCACCTCCTTCGTGCCCGGCAAGGAGCCGCTGGAGATGGTGACGAAGACCCTGGAGGCGGCCGTGAAGCTGCGCCACCGGGGCCTGATGCACGTGTGGCTGCTGGACGAGGGTGACGACCCGGCCGTCAAGGAGGTCTGCGCCCGGCTCGGCGTGCACCACTTCTCCCGCAAGGGCGTCGCCAAGTGGAACCAGGTCAAGGGCCCGCACCGCGCCAAGACCAAGCACGGCAACTACAACGCCTGGCTGGAGGCGCACGGCGACGACTACGACTTCTTCGCCTCGGTCGACACCGACCACGTGCCGCTGCCCAACTACCTGGAGCGGATGCTCGGTTACTTCCGTGACCCGGACGTCGGTTTCGTCATCGGCCCGCAGGTCTACGGCAACTACGACACGTTCGTCACCAAGGCCGCCGAGTCCCAGCAGTTCCTCTTCCACGCCCTGATCCAGCGCGCCGGCAACCGTTACGGCGCCCCGATGTTCGTGGGCACCTCGAACGCCGTGCGGATCAGGGCGCTCAAGCAGATCGGTGGCCTGTACGACTCGATCACCGAGGACATGGCCACCGGGTTCGAGATGCACCGGGCGACGAACCCGGCCACCGGCCGCAAGTGGACGTCGGTGTACACCCCGGACGTGCTCGCGGTCGGCGAGGGCCCCGCCGCATGGACGGACTTCTTCACCCAGCAGATGCGCTGGTCGCGGGGTACGTACGAGACGATCCTCAAGCAGTACTGGAAGGGCTTCTTCAGCCTGCCGCCGGGCAAGCTCTTCAACTACACGATGATGATCATCTTCTACCCGATGTCCGCCCTCAACTGGATCCTCGCGGCACTGAGTTGCGCGCTCTTCCTGGGCCTCGGCGCATCGGGTGTGAACATCGACCCGACCGTGTGGCTGATGCTCTACGGCAACGCCTCGGCGCTGCAGATCGGCCTGTACGTCTGGAACCGGCGGCACAACGTCTCCCCGCACGAGCCGGAGGGCTCCGGCGGTGTGGCCGGCATGGTGATGTCGGCCCTGTCCGCGCCCCTCTACGCGAAGGCGCTGATCGACTCCCTGCTGCGCCGCAAGAGCAAGTTCGTGGTCACCCCGAAGGGCGATTCGGCGAGCCCGGACACCTGGTTCGCCACCTTCAGGTACCACTGGTACTTCATCGTGATCTTCGGCGCGTCCGTCACCGCCGGCTTCGTCTTCGGCCACTCCCACCCGGCGATGGTGACCTGGGCCTCGTTCGCCATGCTCATCACGGCGTTCCCGCTCTTCGTCTGGCGCCACGAGATGCGGCAGGCGAAGAAGAAGAAGAAGGCCCGGCACGCGGCGGGTGGGAGTGCGCCCGCGCCGGCCCCGGTGGTGGCCGAACCGCAGGACGCGGCGCCCGCGCAGTACACGGCCCGGGCGCCGCACGTGCCGCAGCAGCGGCCGAGCCGGGCCGCCTCGCACGGTGGGCCGGCCGGCGGCCCGGACGGGGAGAACGAGCAGACCATGCAAATCGCCCTTGGTGGACTTGGGGGACGTAAGGAATGAAGGACCAGGCCGGCCGCCGTCGTGCCCGTCGCCTCGCGATAGGCACGGCGGTGGTCATCGCGCTGGCCGGGATGAACGGGCCGTGGCTCTACCGCTTCGGCACCGAGCACTACCACCAGTACAAGATCAACAAGCCCGAGTACAAGGCCGCGAACGGCCACTGGGACATCATCGAGTTCCCCGAGGAGTACCGCCAGGACACCATCCACGCGGCGCTCCTGCACACCGGCAAGGTGCTGCTGGTCGCGGGTTCGGGCAACAACCAGGACAACTTCGACGCGAAGAGGTTCGACACCCGGATCTGGGATCCGGTCAAGGGCACGATCAAGAAGATCCCCACACCCAGCGACCTGTTCTGCACCGGCCATACCCAGCTGGCCAACGGCAATCTGCTGATCGCGGGCGGCACCAAGCGGTACGAGAAGCTCAAGGGTGACGTCACCAAGGCCGGCGGCCTGATGATCGTCCACAACGAGAACCCGGACAAGCCGATCACGCTGCCCGCGGGCACGAAGTTCACCGGCAAGGGCAACGGCAAGACGTTCGTGTCCAAGGACCCCGTGCTCGTCCCGCGCGCGAAGAAGCTCTTCGACCCGAAGACCGGCGCGTTCCTGCGCAACGACCCGGGCCTGGGCCGGATCTACGTCGAGGCGCAGGCGAGCGGCACCAAGCACGAGACGGGTACGCAGGACAACTACCGCGTCCAGGGCCTGACCGGCGTCGACGCCCGCAACACCTACGGCATCGCGCAGAAGCTCGCCCTCGACAAGAAGGACTTCCAGGGCATCCGGGACGCCTACGAGTTCGATCCGGTCGCCGAGCGGTACATCAAGGTCGACCCGATGAACGAGGCCCGCTGGTACCCGACGCTCACGACCCTGTCGGACGGCAAGATCCTCAGCGTCTCCGGGCTGGACGACATCGGGCAGCTGGTGCCGGGCAAGAACGAGATCTTCGACCCCAAGACCAAGAAGTGGACGTACACGAAGAAGGACCGGCAGTTCCCGACGTACCCGGCGCTGTTCCTGATGCAGAACGGGAAGATCTTCTACTCCGGTTCCAACGCGGGATACGGGCCGGACGACGTGGGCCGGGAGCCGGGTGTCTGGGACGTCGACACCAACAAGTTCACCAAGCTGCCGGGGCTCAGCGACGCCAACATGATGGAAACGTCCGGGACGGTGCTGTTGCCTCCGGCCCAGGACGAGAAGTTCATGGTGATCGGTGGCGGCGGCGTCGGTGAGTCGAAGCTGTCGAGCAAGAAGACGCGGCTGATCGATCTGAAGGCCAAGAACCCCACGTTCGTGGACGGCCCCGAGCTGGAGAAGGGGACGCGGTATCCGCAGTCCTCCATCCTGCCGGATGACACCGTGATGGTCTCGGGCGGCTCGGAGGACTACCGGGGGCGCGGCGCCTCCAACATCCTGCAGGCGCGGTTGTACCACCCGGACAGCAACAGCTTCACGCAGGTCGCCGATCCGCTGGTGGGACGGAACTACCACTCCGGGTCGATCCTGCTCCCGGACGGGCGGGTGATGTTCTTCGGGTCCGACTCGCTGTATGCGGACAAGGCGAACACGAAACCGGGGAAGTTCGAGCAGCGGATCGAGATCTACACGCCGCCGTATCTGTACCGGGACTCCCGTCCGACGCTCAGCGGCGGTCCGCAGACGATCGCCCGGGGTGCCTCGGGGACGTTCACCTCGAAACACGCGGCCAGTATCAAGAAGGTGCGGTTGATCCGGCCGAGTGCCTCGACGCATGTGACGGATGTGGATCAGCGGTCCATCGCCATGGACTTCAAGACGTCCGGCGACAAGATCACGGTGACCGTGCCGAAGAACCGGACTCTGGTGCAGTCCGGCTGGTACATGCTGTTCGTCGATGACGACCAGGGGACGCCGTCGAAGGCGCAGTGGGTGAAGGTGCCCTAGTTCGGGTACGCAGGCGGCCCGGCACCGGGGAGGGCCCTCACCTGGCTGCTCGTAAGCCTGGCCGGCAGGCGCTGCGTCCGCCGGGCCGGGGGTGAGGGCGGCCCCGCCGGGCCGATGCGGACGCCCTCAGCGGGCAGCGGGTTCGTGGACTGTGCCCCCGTCGGGAACGACACCGATCCCGACGGGGGCACCGGCATTGGTCACTTGCTCGCCTCGGCCAGCGCGAGCGCGTAACCCGCCCACCACTGACCGGCCTTCGGCCCGCCCTTGCACTGCCCGTCGGACTCGCCCGGCCTCTTCACCCACAGGTAGGCGTCCACCAGCGGGTCCGCGGTCTTCGTCGTCGGTGTCTCTCCCAGGGCCCGGCCGGGCGGGTTGCACCAGCGCTGGCCCGGGTCGCCGCCCGTGTAGGGGCCGTTGCCGTTACGGCTCGTGTCGATGACGAAGTGCTTGCCGCCCACCTTCGCCGACAGCTGCTTGCCGTAGGCGATGGAGTCCCGGGTGGAGTAGAAGTTGGAGACGTTGACGGAGAAGCCGTCGGCCCGGTCGACGCCGGCCCATCGGAGGGGCTCGAAGATCTGGTCGGGGTGGCCCCAGCCGGCGTTTCCGGCGTCCAGGTAGACCTTGGTGTTCTTCAGGGACTTCAGCTTGGCGATAGCGCCCTTGAGGAGGTCGTAGCGCTCCTCGTGGAACTCGTCCGGCGTGCAGCCGTCCACGAGGTGCAGGACGGCGTCGGGCTCGAGGACGACCATGGCGGAGCGGTCGCCGATGCCCCGGGCGACCCCGTCGATCCAGTCGCGGTAGGCGTTGCCGTCGGCGGCACCGCCCTGCGAGTACTGGCCGCAGTCGCGGCGCGGGATGTTGTAGAGGACGAGCAGGGCCGTGCGGTCGGACTTCTCGGCGGCCTCGGTGAAGCCGCGGGCCTCCTTCTCCGGGTTCTCCGGGCCGATCCACTCCCCCACCGGCTGCTCGGCGATCTTCCGGATCTGCTCGACCTCCGCCTTCTTGCCGGCCTTCGCGTAGGCGGCGACCTGGCGGGCCGCGTTGCCCTCCGGGTTGACCCAGAACGGGTCGACGGACTTGGGCTGCTGGGTGATCCGCGCAGCCGGGTCCGGGTCCTCGTCCCCGCCTCCGGAGGAGCACCCGGCGACCAGGAGCGCCGCCCCCAGCACCACCGCGGCCGCCCGTGTCCGTGCCGAAGACCGGCTCCCCCTGCTGTCGTACATGCGATTCCCCCTGGGCGCGCACTGGTCCGGGTGCCAATCCTGGCATATCCGCGGTGGCCGTCACGAGGCCGCACGGGCGCGGGCGGGGGTCAGCGGCCGGTGCCGGTGAGATACGCGGAGACCACCACGTTCGCCGAGTAGGTGCGGGTGGCGCGGTCGAAGGTGCCGCCGCAGGTGATCAGGCGGAGTTCGGCGCGGCCCGGCACGTGGGGGCCGTAGGCCCGCCCGGCGTCGAAGCCGTCGCGGGGCAGGACGCGGACGTCGTCGATGGTGAACACGGCGATCCTGCCGTCCGAGCGGACCACCCGGACCGTCTGGCCGGGCTCGAGGGTGCTGAGCTTGTAGAAGACGGCGGGCCGGGTCTCGGTGTCGACATGGCCGACCATCAGGGCCGCCCCGGCGGCCCCGGGCGGGGTACCGGAGCCGTACCAGCCGACCACGCCCGGCTGGTCGAAGGGCGGCGGGTCGACGGCGCCCCGGGCGTCCAGGCCGCGGGCCACCACCGGTGCCTGAACACCTAGCCGGGGGATGTCGATGCGCTGGGGCCGCGCCTCGTTCAGCGGTTGCGCCGGGCGCGGCAGCCGGGCGGGATCGGCGGGGCGGCCGATGGCGAACACGTCACCCGTGGTGGGTCCGTCCGGGCTCCGCGGTACGTCGGCGGTCACGCCGCGCCCCCACAGCCACAGCCCGAGCAGCAGGACCGCCCAGGCCAGGCCGGTGATGAGCCGCCCGGTGCCGGTGGTGCGCTCGCGGTCGTCGGTCATGGCGGGCGTCAGCGCCTGCCACGGCTCCGGCGGGCGCGGATCCCGACGGCGACCGCGGCGATGCCCGCGAGCGCCAGGCCGGTCACCGCCTGGAGGGTACCGGGGCCTGACCCGCTGGTGGCCACCGTGGCGAAGTGTGCGGCGCCACCACCGCCCGCGTCGACCGGGGCGACGGGCGAGACGAAGTCGTAGGGCGGCCGAACGGGCTGCTCGGACCGCCCGGCCCCCCGGTCCACGACCGTGACGCTGCCGGTGATCACCCGGTCGGAGCAGGTGATCCGCACGTCGTAGGCGCCCGGATCGAGGGAGGAGCGGACCCGGGTCTCGCCGGCCAGGGTGCCCTGGCCGCCGGTCAGGGGGGCGTCGGCGATGAAGGCGGCCGAGGCGGCGGTGCCCCGCGCGCCGGTGCAGCCGGTGACCCGCAGGGTGACGTCGGTCCCCGGCGCCGGGGAGGCGGGGGTCACGGTGACCGAGCCGCCGTCCGCCGCGTGGGCCGGCGGGGTGAGTGCGGCCACGGCGAGGATCGCGGTGCAGAGAGTGAGGCGTAGTGAGCCCATCGTGAACCTCCAGTACGAGGAGGTTCCCCCCGCCGGAGCGCCCCCGCATCTTCGGGGGCCGCTCTCCTGCTCCGAACGGGTGATGCCGGGTTCTGGGCGGGCGGGCCCGGCCCGATGGGCTCAGACGAGGTCGACCAGGTCCGCGATGGAGTCGACGACCTGCGAGGGCCGGAAGGGGTAGCGGTCGACGTCCTTCGGCTGCGTGACGCCGCTGAGCACCAGGAAGGTGCGCATCCCGGCCTCCAGTCCCGCGAGCACGTCGGTGTCCATGCGGTCGCCGATCATCGCGGAGGTCTCGGAGTGGGCCCCGATCGCGTTCAGCCCGGCCCGCATCATCAGCGGGTTCGGCTTGCCGACGAAGTACGGCTTCTTGCCCGTGGCGGCGGTGATCAGGGCCGCGACGGAGCCGGTGGCGGGCAGGTCGCCCTCGGTGGAGGGGCCGACGTTGTCGGGGTTGGTGGCGATGAACCGGGCGCCGCCGTTGATCAGGCGGACCGCCTTGGTCAGGGCCTCGAAGGAGTAGGTGCGGGTCTCCCCCAGGATCACGAAGTCGGGCTCGTGGTCGGTGAGGATGTAGCCGATGTCGTGCAGCGCGGTGGTCAGGCCCGCCTCGCCGATGACGTACGCACTGCCACCGGGCCGCTGGTCGTCCAGGAACTGGGCGGTGGCCAGGGCGGAGGTCCAGATGTTGTCCACCGGCACGTCCAGACCCATGCGGCGCAGCCGCGCGTGCAGGTCGCGGGCTGTGTAGATGGAATTGTTGGTGAGCACCAGGAAGGGCCGGCCGGACTCGCGCAGCTTCTTCAGGAAGGCGTCGGCGCCCGGGATCGGCACGCCCTCGTGGATCAGGACACCGTCCATGTCGGTGAGCCATGACTCTATGGGCTTGCGGTCTGCCATGTCGTGCGTCTCCTGGCGGGTGTGCGGTCGAGAAGCGGGGGCGCCGGAACCACGGCGTACCGACGCCCCCAGCCTAATCAGAGTGACCTGAACTCGACCCCGGGTGTTCGGAGGTCGGACCGCTCAGCCTCCGGTGGCGGACTTCCCGTCCTCGACGCACAGGGTGGACGCCTTGTCCTACGACGGTCCCGCGCCTCAGCGGCGTCTGCGGACCAGCAGGAACGCGCCGCCGCCCACCGCGAGCAGGGCGGTGACGGCCATGAGCCGGTCGTGAGCCGGTTCGCGGCCGGTACGCGCCAGTTCGCGGGCCTGTTCCCCGGCGTTCTGCGCCCCCTGGGCGACGGCTGGGAAGGAGGCCGAGGGGTCCGGGGTGGCGGTGCCGGGCGTGGCCCGCGGACTGCCGGACGGGGTGCTCTGCGTCCCGTCCGCGTCGGGCGGCGGGGTGCTCTGCGTCCCGTCCACGCCTGGCGTCCCGTCCACGCCTGGCGTCCCACTCACGCCTGGCGTCCCACTCACGCCTGGCGTGCCCTCCACGCCGGGCGTCCCATCCACGCCTGGCGTGCCCTCCACGCCTGGCGTCTCCTCCGGGCCCGGTCCGTCCTCGGCGATCCCGAACCGGTAGGCGTTGGACTCCCCGACCCAGTCGCCGTCCCGGCCCCTGCGCTGGACGACGGCGGCGTTCGCCGTGACCTGGTCGGGTACGGCGTCGGAGGTGAGGGCGAGCCTGACCTTGACGCTGACGGTCCTGCCGGGGGGCACGGTGAACCCGTCGAACCCGGCCCCGTCGAGCACGCCGACCAGTTCCTGCTCGTCGGTGCTCTCGAACGCCACGGGGCGGGTGCGGGGCCCGTCGTAGAACTCCAGCTGCGGCTGGCCCGGCCTCAGCGTGCGCTTGTCGTCGACGAGGATGACGACCGGGTGGATGTCGGTGCAGGTGCGGCGGGTGGTGTTGGTCAGGTCGATGTACCAGGTGCCGAAGCCGCCGCCCGCTTCGTAGGAGCCGGGCCCGCCGTGAATGCGGGTGGCCAGCGGGAAGCCGCGGTCGCCGGATCCTCCCGTGCACGAGGAGGTCGCGTCCGCGTGGGCGGCGGCCGACGACACGGGAACGAGAACGGCGGCTGCGGCCAGGCAGAGGGGCAGGGACGAGCACAGTCGCATGAACACATGACCATGCCGGGCCGGACATGGGAGCAGGCACCGCCACTCCGTGCGCGGCGGGAAGTCCGCTCGATCAGCCGACCGGTCGAGGGCCGCAGACGCGCTGGGCCGGGGAGGCCGTCATGTCGCGCTTCGCCTCGGCGTCCGCGGTGTCCTCGGACTCCGCCCGCCCGAACAACGGCGCCAGCAGCAACTGCGCGGCGCCCTCCGCCACCACCCGCTCACCTCCGGGAGCCACCCGCACCGGAACCCGCCCGCCGGGCACCCCCTCCCGCCGCGCCCGAGCGGCCAGCAGCCCGGCCACCCCGTTCACGTAGATCTCCGGGGCCGCGGCAACCGTCCGCCCCCCGAGCAGCACCAGATCGATGTCCAGCAGCCCCACCAGGTTCCCGGCCGCCACCCCCAGCACCCGCGCGGCCTCCCGCACCTCACCCCGCTCCACGGCCCCCAGGCACAGCACCTCCACGCACCCCCGGTTCCCGCACTCACACGCCGGCCCGTCCAGTTGCAGCACCTGGTGCCCGAACTCCCCGGCCCCGGTCCGGGTCCCGCGGTGCACGCTCCCGCCGATCACCAGCCCGGCTCCCAGGCCCGTACCGAGATGCAGATACGCGAAGGACCCGCCCTCCCCCTCCTCGCCCGCGACCGCCAGCCCGAGAGCGGCGGCGTTCGTGTCCTTGTCCACCACGACCGGCACCCCCAACCGCTCCGCGAGCGCGTTCCGCAGGGGAAACCCGTCCCACTCGGGAAAGCCGGTGACCCGGTGCAGTACCCCCCGCACATGGTCCAGCGGCCCCGGAAGCGCGATCCCCACGCCCAGCAGCGACCGGACACCGGCAAGACCCCTACCATCGCCGGGCCCGCCGGCCGACCCGTCACCCTCGGGCCCATCCGCGGCGGGGTGATCCGTGGCCGATCCCCGGTCGGCGGCCGCTTCCAGGCCGTTCCGCACCAGCCCCTCGACCGTCCTGGTCACCACCCCGAGCACGGCCTCCGCCCCCGCGCCCAGGTCCAGCTCCGCGCGTCGCTCCCCCACCACGGCGCCGTCCAGATCGACGAGGACCGCCCGCAGCTCGTCCCGGTCCAGGTGCACCCCCACCGCGTGCCCCGCCTCCGGCACCAGCCGCAGCACGGTCCGGGGCTTGCCCCCGGTGGACGCCCGCCGCCCGGCCTCCGCCGCGAGGCCCTCCTCCCGCAGCCGCGCGGTGATCTTGCTGACGGCCTGCGGGGTCAGCCCGGTGCGCTCGGCCAGCTCAAGACGGCTGATCCCCTCTGCCCCGGCGGCCCGCAGCAGCCCGAGCACCAACGCGGTGTTGTGACTGCGCAGCGCGCCCAGGTTCGCTCCAGCCTGCCCGCCGCTCCTCGTCCTCGTCCTGTTCACGCCACCCATTGTGCCCACCGCTTGCACTTTGGCAACAGCGTTGCGAAAGTAGGGGCATGACTGCTGCGCCCCTCCGCGTCGGCCTGATCGGCTACGGCCTCGCAGGCTCCGTCTTCCACGCCCCGTTGATCGCCGCCACCGAGGGCCTCACCCTGGACACCGTGGCCACCTCCGACCCGGACCGGCGGCGGCAGGCCCGCGCCGAGTTCCCGGACGTACGGCTCGCCGCCGCCCCCGAGGAGCTGTTCGACCGCGCGGACGAGCTGGACCTGGTGGTGATCGCCTCCCCGAACAAGACACACGTGCCGCTGGCCACGGCCGCCCTCCTGGCCGGCCTGCCGGTGGTCGTGGACAAGCCGGTCGCCGGCACCGCGGCCGAGGCCCGCGACCTCGCCGCCCTCGCCGACGAGCGCGGTCTGCTCCTCTCGGTCTTCCAGAACCGCCGCTGGGACAACGACTTCCTGACCCTCGGCAAGCTACTCGCGGACGGCGCGCTCGGCGACGCCTGGCGCTTCGAGTCCCGCTTCGAACGCTGGCGCCCCCGGCCCAAGGGCGGCTGGCGCGAGTCCGGCGACCCGGCGGAGATCGGAGGTCTGCTCTACGACCTCGGCAGCCATGTCGTCGACCAGGCGCTGGTCCTCTTCGGTCCGGTCACCGAGGTGTACGCCGAGACGGACGTCCGCCGCCCCGGCGCCGAGACCGACGACGACACCTTCATCGCGCTCACCCACGCGAACGGCGTGCGGTCCCACCTCTACGTCTCCGCGACGACCGCCCAGCTCGGCCCGCGTTTCCGGGTGCTGGGCTCGCGCGCGGGCTATGTGAAGTACGGCCTGGACCCCCAGGAGGCGGCCCTGCGCGAGGGCGGCCGCCCCGGCACCACCGGAGACTGGGGCGTGGAGGACGAGGTCCTCTGGGGTCGTGTCGGTTCCGGCGAGTCCCCGGTGAGCGGCGGCGGCACCCCCGTCCCGACCCTGCCGGGCGACTACCCCGCCTACTACGCGGCCGTCGCCCGCGCCCTGACCGGCGCCGGCCCCAACCCGGTGACCGCGCTGGAGGCGGCCGCCGCCCTCGACGTACTGGAAGCGGCCCGTAAGTCGGCCCGAGACAAGGTGACGGTGACCCTCTGATGCCCCACCCGCAGATCACCCCGAAGTTCACCCCGGAGATCACCCCGAGCGTGGAGGAGCTGGAGGCGCAGGAACGCCGCCTGGTCTTCCGGCAGTTCACCCACGACGACGCGTGGGCCCTCGGATCCCTGCTGGTGGAGCTGGCCCGGGAGCGCCAGGCTCCGGTCGCCATCGACATCCACCGTGCCGGCCAGCAGCTCTTCCACGCGGCTCTGCCGGGCTCCACCCCGGACAACGACGCCTGGATCGCCCGCAAGCGCCGGGTGGTTGAGCGCTACGGCACCTCCTCCTACCTGGTCGGCGCCCGCTTCCGCGCCAAGGGCACGACGTTCGAGGACTCCTCCCGCCTCGACCCCGACACCTACGCGGCGCACGGCGGCTCGTTCCCGATCAGCGTCGAGAACGTGGGCGTCATCGGCTCGGTGACGGTTTCGGGCCTGCCGCAGCTCCAGGACCACCGGTTCGTGGTGGAGGCGCTGGAGCGGTTCCTGGGCGAGTAGCCGGCCGACAGGATTACCGCGGGGTTCCCGCCGGTTGGGACTGACGTGCACGACGATCACGGCACTGCACCCACGGAAGAAGGAACGCGATGAGCGCATCGACCGGCAGCCCGGGCCCGGCCAAGGAGACGGTGGGCCGGTACGGCATCTGGAGCGTGGGGCTCCGCTCGGAGGACCCGGCCCGGCGCGGCGAGATCGCGGAGGCCGCCGCGGAACTGGAACAGCTGGGGTACGGCGCCGTCTGGCTGGGCGGCAGTAGCGCCGCCCGGCACGCCGTACCGCTCCTCGAAGCGACGTCACGGCTCACCGTCGGCACCAGCATCCAGAGCATCTGGCAGTACGAGGCCGGGGAGAGCGCGGCGGCCTTCGCCGAGCTGGAGGTGGCCCACCCCGGCCGCTTCCTGCTCGGCCTCGGCGTGAGCCACGCCAAGCTCGCCGAGCAGTACCGCCGCCCGTACTCGGCCCTGGTCGCCTACCTCGACGAGCTGGACAAGGCGGGGGTCCCCGCCGGACGCCGGGTCCTGGCCGCACTCGGGCCCAGGACCCTGGAGCTGTCGCGTGAGCGGGCGGCCGGCGCCATCCCGTACCTGGTCACACCCGAGCACACGGCCCAGGCCCGTGAGATCCTCGGCGAACAGCCCCTGCTGGCACCGGAGTTCGGGGTCGTGCTGGAATCGGATCCGTCCCGCGCCCGCGCGCTGGCCCGGGACCACCTCGCCCTCTACCTTTCGCTTCCCAACTACACCGACAGCTTCCTTCGTCTCGGCTTCACCGAGGAGGACCTGTCCGCCGGCGGCAGCGATCGCCTGGTCGACGCGCTGTACGCGTGGGGCAGGGAGGACAGGATCCGGGACCGCGTCACCGCTTTCCACGAGGCGGGCGCGGACCACGTGGCGATCCAGGTGGTGGACGGCGGCTCGCGGGACGCCCTGCCCCGTGAGGCCTGGGGAAGGCTCGCGTCCCTGCTGGCGTGACACCCCGCCTCGTCTGTCCCTTCCACGCAAGGTGCCGGTCCGTCGGCGTATCCGGCGGACCGCTTGCCGTGGCGGTCAGGCGTCCTTCAGCTCCTGCCGCTGCCGACCGAGCCCCGCGATCTCCAACTCGACCACATCCCCGGCCCGCAGATACGGCTTCGGCTCGGGCCGCCCCATCGCCACCCCCGCTGGGGTACCGGTGTTGATGACGTCCCCGGGATACAGCGTCATGAACTGGCTGACGTACCGCACCACTTCCCCCACCGGGAAGATCTGCTCGGCCGTCGTCCCGTCCTGCTTCAACTCCCCGTTGACCCACAGCTCCAGGGAGAGCCCCTGCGGGTCCGGTACCTCGTCGGCCGTCACCAGCCACGGCCCCAGCGGATTGAACGTCTCGCAGTTCTTGCCCTTGTCCCAGGTCCCGCCCCGCTCGATCTGGAACTCACGCTCGGAGACGTCGTGCGCGACGGCGTACCCGGCGACATGCGCGAGCCCCTCCTCGGCCGACTCCAGACAGCGGGCCGTCCGCCCGATGACGACGGCGAGTTCGACCTCCCAGTCGGTCTTCACCGAGCCGCGGGGCACCAGTACGGTGTCGTTCGGCCCGACGACCGTGTCCGGCGCCTTGAGGAAGACGACCGGCTCGGCAGGCGGTTCGGCGCCCGTCTCGCGGGCGTGGTCGTGGTAGTTGAGCCCGATGCACACGATCTTGCCGATACGGCCGACCGGCGGCCCGATCCGCAGCCCCGCCGCGTCCAGCGCGGGCAGCTCGCCGGCCTCGGCGGCGGTCCGTACCCGCCCGAGCGCGGAGTCGTCGGCGAGGAGCGCGCCGTCGATGTCGTCCACGAGGCCCGACAGGTCGCGCAGGGTCCCGTCGGCGTCGAGCAGCGCGGGCCGCTCCGCCCCTGCCGTGCCGACTCGCAGCAGCTTCATGGTCACCATCTCCCTCGATCACGGGGTGCCCGACCGATGGGTGCAGCCATCGGAGGACTGGCCGATCCTCCAATCCCGTGGTCCAGTCCGCAAGACCGTGTTCATGTAGTGGACCGTAACCGCCGCCCCTACCGGTCCAGGGCGGCACGCTCCAGCACACTCCACGTCGTGCTGGTGACGATGTACAGCGCCGCGGCGAGCGGTACGACGGCGACGGTGACGAGCGTGAGGAAGGAGAGGAACGGCATGACCTGGTTGACCGCGCCGAGCCCGGGCAGCTGCTCTCCCTCGGCCGCGACGGTGACGGGGTTCGTCCGCCCCATCCGCTTCGTGCGCCGGTAGTTGAAGGTGGCGACGGCCGCGGTGAGGGCGAAGAGCCCGAGGTAGACGAGCCCGGCCGGCCCGAACACCCCGCCGTCGGCGAGCGCGTCGGCCCACCGGCCGTCGAGCGGTGCCGCGAAGAGCCGGTGGGTGAGCAGTCCGTTGCCCGCGCCGCCGCCGGAGAACAGGTGGTAGAGGAGGAAGAAGGCGGGCAGCTGGAGCAGGCCGGGCAGACAGCCGGACAGCGGTGACACCTTCTCCTCGGCGTGCAGTTCCAGCACCGCCTCCCGCAGCCGCCCGGGGTCCTTGGCGTGCTTCGCGCTCAGTTCGGCGATCCTCGGCTGGAGCGCCGCACGGGCCCGCTGGCCGCGGACGGCGGCCCGGGACAAAGGGTGGACGAGGAGTCGTACGAGCGCGGTGAACAGGACGATCGCGGCGGCGGCCGCGGAGGCGTGGAAGAACGGTGTCAGCAGGTCGGCGAGTTGCTCGACCAGGTGGGCGAAAACGGAGAAGACGGACATGGGTGAGCCCTCCGGGGGTCTCGTCGTGCCGGAAGCGAAGGAGAGATCGGCATGACGACCCGCGCGGGGTACGTGCGGTGTGCGGGGAGACGTGCCCTACGCGGCGGTCGCCGGAAGGGCGTGTCCGGGAGCCCTGGGCCGTCGCCGGCCGGGGGCGTCGGGATCGCGCTGCGGCAGGAAGGCGGTACGCCGGGCCCGGTCGCGCAGGGCCGTACGCACCCGGGTGGGCGGCACGGCGGGCGCGGTGCGCGCGGCCAGCAGGACGCAGGCGGCGAGCGCGGATCCGGCCGCGGCGGTCGCGGCGAGTGCCACGGTCGTGGTGAGGATGCCGGTGTCGAGCAGGAAGACCGGCAGGAGCAGGAGCAGCAGCGGCGCGAGATGGCGGGAGCACATGAGCCTGCGGATCACCGCTCTCCCTCCCACTGCGTCAACTGCCGATAGCTGTTTGCCTTTTATACCTGATCGGCGAGAACGTACACCTGAGCGGCGCTCCCTTTCCGCCGTCATCCGTCCGTCCCGCCGGAGGTCCCCTGTGCACCGCGTCCCCACCTGTGTCCTGCGCGACGCGGCTCCGCCCCGGATCGGCGACGGCCACGCCGTCGACCGCTTCGTCGAGATCGGTTCCTTCACCAAAGTGCTCACCGGCACCGTGCTCATGCGGCTGGCCGCCGCGGGCGTCCTGGAGGTCGACGACCCCGTGGAGCGCTGGCTGCCCGCGGCTCCCGGCACGGGAATCACCCTGCGGCACCTGGCCGAGCACACCTCCGGCCTCCCGCGGCTGCCTCCCGGGACCACGCGGCGGGATCCGTACGCCGCCTTCGACCGTCCCGCGCTGCACCGGCTGCTCGGCCGGCTGGACGGACTTCCGGTGCGTCCGCCGGGGCACGAGGAGGAGTACTCCAACCTCGGCTACGCCGTGCTCGGCGAGGCGCTGGCGGGCGCGGCCGGCGCGTCGTACGAGGAACTGGTCACCGAGCACGTGCTGCGGCCGCTGGACGTCCATGAGGTGAGCGCACGGCCGGCCGCGGCCCGCCGGCTGCTCGCCCCGGGGCTCTTCCGGCGGCCCCGCAAGCCCTGGACCATGACCGGGGCGATCCTTCCGGCGGGCGGCCTGTGGGCGACCCCGCGCGCGGTCGCCGACCTGCTCGTCCGGCTGGTCGTCGAGCGCCGGCTGGGCGATCCCGCGCCCTCGTGGCGCACGGCCGGGGCGCTGCACTGGCACAACGGTGCGACCCGCCACGCCTCGCTCTTCGCCGGCGCCATGGCGGACGGCAGATGGGTGGTCGTCCACCGGCTCAACGGCGATCCGGAGCAGACGGATCAGAACGGTGTCGACGTCCTCGTCGGCACCGGCTCGCCGTCGTGAGACTCCCCGCGCCCACCGCCGGCGCCGAGGTGATCACGCCACGCCGGCCGGCCGGCCCCGAGGTGATCAGACCGCTTCCGCCTCGAGCGGTTCCAGCAGCCGTTTCGGCTTGAGCAGCGCCCTGCTGACCGGGTCCGCCGCGTCCGGATCGAGCCCGGTCCCCGGCTCCATGAGGACGTCCGCGACGGGTACGACGACTCGGCAGGCGGGGCATTCGATCGTACGGCCCGAGTTCCGTGCCGCAGTCCAGGTGACGGAAGCGGCGCAGCCGGGTCTCGGCGCATCGCCCTGCTGGTGTCGGCGGTCCTGGCGGCGGTGGGAGCGGTGAGCGTGCTGGTGCTGCGTGAGCGCGGCCGGTGAGCCGCTGATCGGCCGGGTCCCCCGGGGGCCGGCTGGCTCCGCCCCAGCCGGGGCCGGTCGCGCGCCGGATGAATTCCGGCGACGGCGCCGCCCGCAGCCCCGTGGACTCGCGCCTCTCGAGGCAAAAGGGGAGCCGGGGATGAGCGGTCACACGTTTCTGATCGGCGGCGGCTGGGACACCGCCGAGGTGTACGAGCCGTTCCTGCGAGCGGCCGGAGCGGACGGACCACCGCGCATCGGATGCCTGGCCGTCGACGAGGGGGACGGGGCCGTGCGGTTCGAGCGCTACGCGGCGGCGCTGCGCACGACGGGGCCGTGCACGCCCGTGCCGCTGCCCGTGCCGCTCGGCGGGCGGTTCGAGGCGGAGGCCGCGTTGGCCGGGGTCGACGGGCTGCTGGTGTGCGATGGGCTGACGCCCGCCTACCAGGAAGCCCTCACCGGATGTCTCGACCGGCTGCCGGGACTGCTGGCCGCGCGCGGTGTGCCGTACGCCGGATTCTCCGCCGGTGCCGCCCTCGCCGCGCGGCGGGCCGTGGTCGGCGGGTGGCTGGTGGACGGGGTGCCGGTGTGCCCGGATGAGACCGGGGAGGATCTGGCGGAGGTCGAGGTGCGGGCGGGGCTCGGGCTCCTGCCGTTCGCGGTGGACGTCCACGCGGCGCAGTGGGGGACGCTGACGCCGGCTGGTGGCCGTGATCGGGCGGGGTGCGGCGCCGTACGGCGTCGCCGTGGACGAGAACACGCTGCTGCACGTGGTGGGCGCCGAGGCCCGGGTGCCGGGGGCCGGGGGCCGGGCGGGCCCATGTCGTACGGCCCGGCGGGGACGGGGGCGTGTCCGTGCGGGCGTACGGCGCCGGGGAGGGCTTCCGCCTCGCACCGGACCGAACGCCCGAGCGTCCCGAGGGGACGCGGGGGCCGTGTCCGATGTGCGGCTGCCGCCGCGTGGGGCGGTCAGCCGCTGACGACCCACACCGGGGGACGGCGCGCAGCTCGCGGTGCTCTCCGCACCCCGCACCGTCCGTTCCCGCCGGCCGGAGTCAGATGGTGGCCGTGTCGATGACGAAGCGGTAGCGGACGTCGCTCGCCTGCACCCGCTCGTACGCCTCGTTGATCTGCTCGGCGCCGATCAGCTCGATCTGCGCGCCCAGGCCGTGCTCGGCGCAGAAGTCCAGCATCTCCTGGGTCTCGGCGATGCCGCCGATGCCTGAGCTGCTGACGCTGCGGCGGTTGCCGAACAGCGACTGGAGCTCGATCTGCACCGGCTCCTCGGGGAGGCCGACGTTCACCATGGTGCCGTCCGTGCGCAGCAGGGACAGGAACGCGGCGAAGTCGAGCGGGGCCGAGACGGTGTTGAGGATCAGGTCGAAGGTGCCCGCCAGGTCCTCGAAGGTCTGCGGGTCGCTGGTGGCGTAGTAGTGATCGGCACCGAGCCTGAGGCCGTCGTCCTTCTTACGCAGGGACTGGGAGAGCACGGTGACCTCGGCGCCCAGCGCGTGCGCGATCTTGACGCCCATGTGGCCGAGACCGCCGAGACCGACCACGGCGACCTTCTTGCCGGGGCCGGCGTTCCAGTGCTTCAGCGGGGAGTACGTGGTGATGCCCGCGCAGAGCAGCGGCGCGGCCACGTCCAGCGACAGGCCGTCGGGGATACGGACGACGTAGTTCTCGTCGACGACGATCTTCTCCGAGTAACCGCCGTAGGTGGGCTCGCCGTCCTTGCCGACGGCGTTGTACGTCCAGATGGTGCCGCCCGTGGAGCAGTACTGCTCCAGGCCGGCCGCGCAGTTGTCACACTCACGACAGGAGTCGACCATGCAGCCGACACCCACCCGGTCACCTGCGGCGAACTTCGTCACACCGGGGCCGACCTCGGAGACGACACCCGCGATCTCGTGGCCGGGGACCATCGGGAAGATGCCGGGGCGCCAGCCGTCCTGGGCCTGGTGGATGTCGGAGTGGCAGATACCGACGAACTTGATGTCGATCAGGACGTCGAAGTCGCCGACCGCGCGCCGCTCGATGGTGGTCCGCTCCAGCGGGGCCTTCGGCGCGGGCGCGGCGTACGCAGCAACAGTGGTCATGCCGGGGTTCTCCTAGCAGGGCAGGGGTCCTCATGCCCGGCTGCCTTCCGGCCG
The DNA here is from genome assembly GCF_040613075.1 of Streptomyces sp. NPDC006314. Taxonomy (NCBI): domain Bacteria; kingdom Bacillati; phylum Actinomycetota; class Actinomycetes; order Kitasatosporales; family Streptomycetaceae; genus Streptomyces; species Streptomyces sp. NPDC006314. The sequence goes on from NZ_JBEXRL010000001.1 coordinate 309,266, forward strand.
GGCACGTCTTCCAGCCTGCCGCCGATTCGGTGCGCCACCCAGCCCACGCTTGTGCGTACGACCGCTGTGCCTACCACTGGCGGGGTCAGGCTCCGGTGACTACGACCATGAATACTGGACGTATGGAACGCAGGGACGAACAGCCGCAGGTGGCAGCCGCGCCCGGCGGGCCCCTGGACCGGCGGGCCGAGTTGAGCGAGTTCCTGCGCAGCCGGCGGGCCCGGCTGAAGCCGGAGGACGTGGGTCTGCCGGACTTCGGACGGCACCGCCGGGTGCCGGGGCTGCGCCGCGAGGAGCTGGCGCAGCTGGCCGGGGTGTCGGTGGCGTACTACACCCGCCTCGAACAGGGCAACGGACGGAACGTCTCGGCGGAGGTGCTGGACTCGATCGCCCGCGCCCTGCGGCTGACGAACGCCGAGCACGCCCACCTCACCCACCTGGCCAAACCGAAGTCGCACAAGAAGAAGCCGGCGGCGCGGCAGCAGCAGGTCCGCTCCTCCCTGTGCCGGCTGCTGGACACGATGGACGGGGTACCGGCGTACATCGTCGGCCGCCGCGCCGAGATCCTCGCCTGGAACCGCATGGCGGCGGCCGTCTTCGGCGACTGGGCGGAGCTCCCGGCCACCGAGCGCAACTGGGCGCGCCTGGTGTTCCTGCGTCCCGAGTACCGCGATCTGTTCATCGACTGGGAGCAGAAGGCGATCGACATCGTCTGTGCCCTGCGCATGGACGCGGGCTGCTACCCGGACGACCCGCGTCTGTCGGCGCTGGTGGGAGAACTCTCCGTGAAGAGCGAGGAGTTCCGCCGCCTGTGGGCCACCCATGACGTCAGGGAGAAGAGCCATGGCGTCAAGCGGCTGCACCACCCCCTGGTGGGCGACCTCTCCCTGAACTTCGAGTCCTTCCGCCTCGCGGACGACTCGGACGTGTCACTGGTGGCGTACCACGCGGAGCCGGGTTCCACGTCGGCGGAGTCCCTGCGCCTGCTGGCCAGCTGGGGCACGGATGCGACCAGGGCCGTACCGTCGGCCTGACCGCGCGTCATCCCCGGTACGGCGGCATCGCTCCCCACGTCCACTTCGGCACGGGCTGCTCGGCGGGCGGTTCGGCGTCCGGACCGGAGAAGTACACGGCCAGCCGTGTCCCCCACTCCACGTAGGCCAGGAACGCCGAGCGGAACTCCGCGTCCGTCGGCAGGCCCGCCTCGTCGGCGGCGTCCTGGATGAGGTTCACCCACCGGCGGCGCTGGGCCTCGCTGATGTTGCGGCCGGCATGTTTGGCGACCATGTGCCCGTGCCCGCCCTGGGTCTCGGAGTAGCGGGCCGGCCCGCCGAAGACCTCGCCCAGCCAGAGGGCGACGTGCTGGGCGTGCTCGGGAGGCAGTCCGGCGAAGAGCGGGGCGAGGAGGTCGTCCTTGACCACCTTGTCGTAGAAGATCTCCGTCAGCCGGGAGAAGGCCGCGGCGCTGCCCGCCCACTCGTGAAGGGTCGGCACCGCCGCACCCGTGCCCTGCACGGACGTCGGCTGGTAGTGGCGCATCTCCTCGATGTTCTCCACGTACGGCCGTATCTCCGCGAGGAACGGCGCAAACAGTTCCGACCTGCGAAAGCCCTCCAGGTGGTCGGCCGTCGACGTCCAGGTGATCCGCAGGACGAAGAACGCGGGGTCCTCCTCGCAGCGGGCCAGCTCGAAGTCGACGCACTGCGGGGACGCGGCCAGCTGGGCTGCCGCTCGGGTGTAGGCGGCCAGGAACTGAGCCGACTGCTGCTCGGGAATTCGGTAACGGATGTACTCGACCGTGTGAGCCGTCATGGGTGCACACAAGCACGAACGGCCCGCCGGAAGCTTCTGCTCCGGCGGGCCGTTCGCTCACGGCCTACTCAGGTACGGTGGCTCACTTGCCGTAGTACGCGTTGTAGATCTTGATCTCCGACGTGTTGCCCTTCTTGTCGGTGATCTTGGCGCGGAAGGAGATGGACTTGCCCTTCGCGGGGTTCTTCACGGTGATCTTGCCGCCGCGGACGTCGGCCTTCTTCCACGTCTTGCCGTCGTAGGAGACGTAGACGGCGAGGGACTTCAGGTTGCCGCCCGCGGCCGAACCCTCGACGGTGACCGGGAAGGTGACCGTCTTGCCGGCGGCGACACGGCTGTCCAGGCCGGTGGTGGCGCCGAAGTGCAGGGCGGAGGCCGGGAGCTGGGCGAAGTCGCTCGACGGCTTCTTCGACCGGAAGGTCCAGGTCGCGTCGACCCGGGAGGAGGCCTGGGAGACCTTGGCCGACCGCTTGACCGAGGTGGTCAGCCTGTAGGCCGCGTCACCGGCCGGGACCTTGAAGGTCTGCGCGCCGAACAGCGGGTCGTTGTGGGAGCCGACCTTGGTGCCGTTGCGGTACAGGGTCGTGTTCACCGAGGTGAAATCCGAGTACCCGGTGTGCTTGGCCGAGTCGGCGAACAGCGGCAGCGAACCGAAGATCTCGTTGCCGTCCCGGAAGAGGCCGAAGTCCTTGGAGACGTGCGGGCCGAAGACCGCGGTGTTGACCGTCTTCGTGTAGGTCTTGCCGGCCTTGAAGGAGAACTGGCCCAGGGCGTAGGCGGCGTCGGAGACCGGGAAGCCGTCCGGGTCGAATCCGCCGTTCTGCTCGAACTCCAGCTGCCAGCTCACACCGCCCTTGGCGGACAGGTGCAGGGTGCGGGTGCCGGGCAGCTTCTGGTTGATGCCGATGGAGGAGGCACTGGAGCTGCCGGGCAGCCAGCCGACGGCGTTGACCGAGCCGGTCTTGCCGCCGGCGGCGGCACCGAGCCGGGCCTTGACCGTGGCCAGGTCGCTCGCCTTGTAGTGCTTGGTGTAACCGGTGGCGAGCCGCTTGACCGGGCCGCCTGAGGTGACGTCGTACTCCTCGTTCGTGCCCTTGGTCCAGTGGCCGTCCCACTGCTGGTACAGCGTCCCGGCGGGCGGCGCCGCACCCAGGTGGGCGGTACGGAAGTTCTTGTACGAGTCCAGGAACCAGCCGTAGCCGTACTGGCCGTTGCCGAGGGTGACCTCATACTCCGGCGAGGCGAACTGCGAGGTCAGGCCCGAGGCCGGGACGGTGATGTCCACCGGCTTGGCCTTGCGCGCGTCGATCGTGATCGTCTGCTTCTTGGCGACGGTCAGCTTCGGCTGGGCGATCCAGTCGATGCCCTTGGCGGCGTTCTCCGGGTCACCGTAGATGGAGGTGTTGAGGATGTACGTGCCCTTGGGTGCCCGTACCTTCACCGTGCCGGACTTGTCGTACGGGTTCAGCCAGACGCCGTTGGCCAGGCCGGCCACACCGGTGACGTCGGCGCCGTAGTACGGGGCCGGCTTGCCGTCACGGCCGATGAACTTCAGCGTGAGGTCGTACGACTCCACCTCGCGCTGGACCGCGGCGGCCGTACGGATCGTCTGACCGCCGCCCGTCGCCGTCACGTAGGCGGAGTAGGCGCCGTCGACGGTGCCGCCGAGCTTGGTGTTGACGGTGAAGCCGACCGAGGCCTTGCCGTGCGCCGGGACGGTCAGCCTGGTCGCGGCGAGCTTGAAGAAGCCCGACGGGGCCGCCGCGCCCTTGGGGTTGGTGGCGGTGCCGGCCAGGGCGAGCGTGACGTCCTTGTCACCGAGGTTGCGGTACGTCAGCTTCTTGGTGACCGGCTTGTCGTCGGTGTGCGGCCACTGCTGCACCCCGAAGCTCACCGACACCGGCTCCGCGATCACGGACTGCTTGATCGCCTTGTTGACCTGGATCCGGCCCGAACCCTGCTCGAACGGCGTGTACTTGCCGCCCTTGGTGGAGCCGGTCAGGGCACCCTTCAGCTCGGCGTAGCTCCAGTCGGGGTGCTCCTGCTTCAGGATCGCGGCGGCTCCCGCGACATGCGGGGTGGCCATCGAGGTGCCGGAGATGGTCAGGTAGCCCTCGGGCTTCTCGCCGACCTCCTGGTCGATGACGCTGCCCTTGGCCGCGGCGGCGGTGATGTCCACGCCGGGCGCGGTGACGTCCGGCTTGATGGCGCCGTCACCTGCGCGCGGGCCGGTGGAGGAGAAGTCCGCCAGCTTGTCCTTCTTGTCGACGGCGCCGACGGTGAGCGCGGCGTCCGCGCTGCCCGGCGAGCCGATCGACTGGGGGCCCTCGTTGCCCGCGGCGATCGCGAACAGGACGCCCTTCTCGGCGGAGAGCTTGTTGACCTCGGCCTCGAGCGGGTCGACCTCGGGCGTGTCGTAGCCGCCGAGGCTCAGGTTGATGACGGCGGCGCCCTGTGAGGCCGCCCACTCCATGCCGGCGAGGATCCCGGAGTCGTCACCGGATCCGGTGTCGTCCAGGACCTTGCCGTTGAGGATTTTGGCGTCCGGAGCGACACCCTTGTACTTGCCGCCCGACTTGGCGCCGGTGCCCGCCACGATGGAGGCGACGTGCGTGCCGTGACCGAAGTGGTCGGTGGCGTCGGCGGCGGTGGTGAAGTTCCTGGCCTCGATCACCTGGTCCTTGAGGTCCGGGTGGGTGGCGTCCACACCCGTGTCCAGGACGGCGACCTTCACACCCTTGCCGGTGTAGCCGGCGGCCCACGCGGTCGGGGCGCCGATCTGCGGCACGGACTTGTCGAGGGCGGCCTTGCGGACGCCGTCGAGCCAGACGTGGGCGATACCGGAGGCGGTGCTGTCGCCGTTGGTGACCGCGTCCCACAACTCGGCGGTGTCCTCGACCGGGGTCTGCACGGCGTCCGCGTTGAGCGCCTTCAGGCTGCGGCGCAGGGTGCCCGCGTCCCGGACGTCGGCCTTCGCGGACGCGGCGGAGCCGTTGTAGCCGACGATGACCTTCAGGCCGTTCTTCTGGGCCTTGCGGGTGGCGGCCTTGTTCAGCTCGGTGATGTCGAACAGGCGCTGGTCCAGCTTGCCGGAGGCGACCAGGCGGGCCGCGTCGGCGGGGATGACCAGCGTGTGTCCGCCGGCCTTGCGGACCTGGAAGGGTATGTGCTCGCGCCCCTTGCCCCGCTCCAGGCCGACGACCCGGCCCTTGGCGTCGAGGGCGACCCGGTCACCGGTGATGAGGGTGACCTGGTGCTTGGCGGTGAGCGCGGAGGCAGCGGCCGTGGCGTGTGCGGGTTTCGCCGACGCCGGGCTGGTCATTCCCGCTGCGAGGGCGACGGCTGCGGCCGTCGCCACGCCGGCCGCAGCTGCTCTTTTCACTTGTCTGCGCAAGTTCTCCCCCTGGAGATGAGGTACCGGGTGAATTCCCCGTTCACCCGGCCGGGGGCAGCTTCGTACGTGTGCACGTCAACCCCCCGGGTCACGCAGTATGCCGGGGGGCGATCGGGCGGCTCAATAGAGGAGAGGACAGTAAGAAAGCGCGTCCGGGAACTGTTACGCGGTAGCCCGAACACCGTTACAGAACCGCGAAGTCCCCGGTGTCCGGGCGGTGTTATACGCCGTCAGGCACCGGCGTTCGCCTTCACCGTGATCCTGCCCTCGCGGATGGCACGGCTCGCCCTCGTGAACGCCGATGCCGCCCCCTGAGGGCGGCATCGGAAGGCTGTGGAGGGGGCGGCGTCAGATCGCCGAACCGGCCTTCCACTGCGCCCAGTCCATGTTCCAGCCGTTGAGGCCGTTGTCCGGGGAGACGGTCTTGTCACCGGTGTGCTGGACGACCACGACGTCACCGAGGAGGGAGTGGTCGTACACCCACGCGGCCGGTGTGCTCGGGTCCTTCGCACCCTTGGTGTCGGGCAGGCCCACGCAGCCGTGGCTGGTGTTGACGCTGCCGAAGATGGACTTCGCGCCCCAGTAGTTGCCGTGCAGGAAGGTGCCGGAGCCGGTGAGGCGGATGGCGTGCGGCACGTCCTTGATGTCGTACTCGCCCTTGCCGTCGTCGTCGGTGAAGCCCACGGTCGCGCCGTTCATGCGCGTCTGCTTGAACTTCTCGGACATCACCATGATGCCCTCGTACGTCTTGTTCTCCGGCGAACCGGCGGAGATCGGGATGGTCTTGACGACCTTGCCGTCCTGCGTGACCTTCATCTGCTTGGTCTTCGCGTCGACGTAGGAAACCTGGTTGCGGCCGATGCGGAAGGTGATCGTCTTCTGCTGCACGCCGTAGACGCCGTTCGCGCCCTCGACACCGTCGAGCGCCAGCTTCAGTGTGACGCTGGAGTTCTCCTTCCAGTACGTCTCCGGCCGGAAGTCGATGCGGTTGGCGTTGAACCAGTGGCCCACGACCTCCTGGCCACTGCTGGAGGTGACCGTGATGCCCTTCTGGACGGCGGCCTTGTTGGTGATCGCCTTGTCGAAGTTGATCGAGACGGGCATGCCCACGCCGACGGTGGTGCCGTTGTCCGGCGTGAAGTTGCCTATGAAGCTGTTGGCCGGGGAGACCGTGGTGAAGGAGGCGTTCTCGTGGGCGACGCGCCCGTCGGAGTCCTTCGCCTCCGCGGCGAGCTTGTAGGTGGTCGACCGCTCCAGCTGGACGCTGGGCTTCCAGCTGGTCCTGTCGGCGGACAGCGCGCCGGCCACGGCCTTGCCGTCGGCGGTGGTCATGGACACGCTGGTGAGAGTGCCCTTGGCGACCTTGACTGCGGCCGAGTTGTTGATGGAGGCGTTGTTGGAGCCGTCCTTGGGCGTGATAGTGATCTGCGCCTCGGACGACTTCTCGGCCGCGGCCTCGTCGGCCTTGGCCTGCGAGGCGTCGCCACCGTCGGACGCCCGGGCGTCATCGCCGCCGGAACAGCCCGTGAGCACCAGCACACTACCGAGCAGTGCGGACGCGACCGTCAGGCCCCTGCGCCGCTTACTGTCCGTCATCACACGCTTCTCCATCGTTGCCGAATTCGCCGAGCCCGAGAGTCCTCATGAGAACTGTCAACGCTACGGCCGATCCATCCCGTTCCACATTGTTCGCAGGTGTGGGCCACACCACGTCCCGCCGAGGCGGGGTGGCGGCGAAGTCTCCGTACGCCCCCTGAGACGACAAAACCCCGGACGGCGGTTGCCGTCCGGGGTCATGGGTGCCCCGGAACGCTCAGCCGATGCCGCCCTCTTCGTCGTCGCCCTCCTCATCATCCTCGTCCAGGTCCCAGTCGGGCGAGTCAGGGTCATAGGTGATCCGTTCGCTGGACCAGGACGCCTGCTGGAGTTCCACCCCGGGCACCTCGCTGACCAGGTCGAACGGGTCCACGAGGTAGGCGAGGGCCTCCGCGGTGTCTTCCGTCACAGCACCCTCGGCCTGGGTCCGCTCCTCCTGCGGCAGCTCCCGATCGGCGGCGAGCCGGCGCAGCGCCGCCTTGGTCACCTGGTCCTCGTCCTCCACCTCCAGGAGGATCTCCACACGAAGCCGTACATAACGTGATGTCTCTTCAGCGCTCATGGCGGGAGCGTACGACCGAAACCTCCCGTGACTTTCCCGTGACCCGCGTCTTTCACTAACATCGCCCCACACGGCCAATTCGCCAGCGCCACAAGGGGATCGATATTCCGTGTCATCCGCTCGCCGTCCGCTGCTGACCGCCACCGCCGCGGGCACCCTGCTCTGCGCCTTGTGGTTCGTCCCGTCCGCAAACGCGTCGCAGGACTCCCCGGCGAGAGAGTCGACGGCGAAGTCCGTCACGGCGTACTCCACGACACACGTCACCCAGCAGGCCAGGGCGGTGTCGGCGGCGGCCGCCGAGAGCGCGCGGGAGGCGGCGGACGACGCCGAACTCGCCGACACCGGGAGCCCCGACACCACGCCGTACGTCGTGGGCGGGACCCTCTTCCTCGGCCTGGGCGCCGGTTTCGTGGTGTATTCGGTGCGCCGCGAACGCCTGGGCTTTTGAATTTTCTTGACGAATCTTCGGCAGCGCACACATAGTTCGCGCATGAAGAGATCATCGGGCGTGCGGCTGTGCGCCACCGCAGCTGTGAGCGCGCTGTCGCTCGCCCTTGTCACGGGCTGTTCCGACGGGGGGTCGAAGGACTCTGGGGACGGCGGGGGCGCGGACGGGAAGCCGGCCGCGAAGGCGCTCAGCGCCGCCGAGTTGAAGAATCTGATCGTCGCCGAGGGCGAGGTGCCCGGCTACAAGGTCGGGGCCGTGCCGGCCAGCCGAGCCAAGCCGATCACGCCGGACGGGGTGGCGTGCGGGCCGCTGGCCCGCGTCATGTCCGGCCTCCCGCCGGCCGCGGCGGCGGCGCAGACGGACCGTCTGGTCACGGAGAACCAGAAGAAGGACCCCACGGACAAGGCGACGTCCCTGGACGACATGGCCGACGGCAAGTTCGAGGACGCCATCAACAAGTCGATGGACCGGGACGTCACCACGGTCTCCCTGTCCTCCTACGACGGGGACGGCGCCGCGAAGGCCCTCAAGGCGGTCTCCGACGCGGTGAAGGCCTGCGGGGACGGCTTCTCCGGCGAGCAGGCGGGGACCAAGATGAAGTTCACCAAGGTCGCGGAGGAGAAGTCCTCGGGCACGGGGGACGAGTCGGTGGCGTTCGCGGCGACGAGCGACATGGAGGACGGGGACACGGCGCCCGTGTACGCCGAGGTCGTCCGGCACGGGAACACCGTGGCGTCGTACTTCACGATGAACATCGGCGCGATGATGACCAAGAAGACCTACGCGGTGTCGCCGGAGGTCGTCAAGGCGCAGTCGGCCAAGCTGAAGTGACGTAGCGACACACTGCGAGGAGGGGCCCTGTCGGACGACAGGGCCCCTCCTCGCTCGGTCCCTACTGCAGCGGCCCGGTGACCGTCTCCACGGCCGCCACCAGCTCTCCGCCCCGCACGAACGCGTCGGCGGCGGCCAGGTCGGGCGCCAGGAACCGGTCCGGACCGGGACCCTGCACGCCGGCGGCCCGTACGGCCTCGATGACGGCCTGTGAGGCGGGCGCCGGGGTGAGGCCCTCGCGCAGCTCGATGGCGCGGGTGGCCGCGTACAGCTCGACGGCGATGATCCGGGTGAGGTTGTCCACGGCGGTGCGCAGCTTGCGCGCGGCCGACCAGCCCATGGACACGTGGTCCTCCTGCATGGCGGAGGACGGGATGGAGTCCGCGGACGCCGGTACGGCGAGCCGCTTCAGCTCGCTGACCAGCGCGGCCTGCGTGTACTGGGCGATCATCAGGCCGGAGTCGACGCCGGCGTCGTCGGCGAGGAACGGCGGCAGACCGTGGCTGCGGTTCTTGTCCAGCAGCCGGTCGGTGCGGCGCTCGGCGATGGAGCCGAGGTCGGCGGCGGCGATGGCGAGGAAGTCCAGGACGTAGGCGACCGGGGCGCCGTGGAAGTTGCCGTTGGACTCCACACGTCCGTCGGGCAGCACGACGGGGTTGTCGACGGCGGAGGCCAGCTCCCGCTCGGCGACGAGGCGGGCGTGCGCCAGGGTGTCGCGTCCGGCACCGGCGACCTGCGGGGCGCAGCGCACCGAGTAGGCGTCCTGGACGCGGGGCGCGTCGCCCTGGTGGTGCCCGGTGAGGCCGGAGCCCTTGAGCACGGCGAGCATGTTGGCTGCGGAGGCGCCCTGGCCCGGGTGCGGGCGGATGGCGTGCAGCTCGGGCGCGAGTACCTTGTCCGTGCCGAGCAGCGCCTCCAGGCTGAGGGCGGCGGTGACGTCGGCGGACTTGTAGAGGGTGTCGAGGTCGGCGAGAGCCATGATCAGCATGCCGAGCATGCCGTCCGTGCCGTTGAGGAGGGCCAGGCCCTCCTTCTCGCGCAGCTCGACGGGCTGGATCCCGTGCTCGGCGAGCAGCTCACCGGCGGGCCGTACGACCCCGTCGGGCCCCTCCGCGTCGCCCTCGCCCATGAGCGTGAGGGCGCAGTGGGACAGCGGGGCCAGGTCGCCGGAGCAGCCGAGGGAGCCGTACTCGTGCACGACCGGGGTGATCCCGGCGTTCAGCACGTCGGCCATGGTCTGCGCGACCTCGGGCCGGACGCCGGTGTGGCCGGAGCAGACGGTCTTCAGGCGCAGGAACATCAGGGCCCGGACGACCTCGCGCTCCACCCGCGGGCCCATGCCGGCGGCGTGCGAGCGGACGATGTTGCGCTGCAGCTGGGCGCGCAGTTCCTGGCTGATGTGCCGGGTCGCCAGGGCTCCGAAGCCGGTGGAGACGCCGTAGACCGGCTCCGGCTTGGCCGCCAGCGCGTCCACGATCTCCCGGGCCGCCGCGAGGGCCGCCACCGCCTCCGCCGACAGCTCGATGCGGGCACCGCCGCGCGCCACGGCGAGAACGTCGGACGCCGAGACACCGGACGTCCCCACCACCACAGTGTGCATATCCATATTCAGGAGCGTACGCATTGAATGCGGTGATGTCACTAGTGGGATGCGGGGGTGACCCTTACCGTCCGGTGTGGGCTTCGCCTCAGGGGCGGCGCCCCCGGAAACGGCGACGCTCGGCACGCGAGGGCGGCGGTTCGTCGGCCAGCCGCACGACGGGATCGTCCGGCCCCTCCCGGCCCGCCACCACCGGCCGGTCCGCGCGCAGCGCCTTGGCCCGGTACTGCGCCGCATCCGCCAGCCGGAACAGCCGCCGGGCGTCCCGCACCGGCCCGATCGGGTCCTCGGTCGAGGCGATGCCGCACGCGACCCCCTCCCCCAGCTCCAGTACCGCCGCCCTGCGGCACAGTTCGTCCGCGGCCTTCACCACGTCGTCGGCGGGCGGGCCGACCGCGAGCAGACAGAACTCGTCCCCGCCCAGCCGCGCGGCCAGCACCCCCGGCACCATCGCCCCGCACAGCGAGAGCACCGAGCCGAACCGCTCCAGGAGACGGTCGCCGGCGGCGTGCCCGCGGGTGTCGTTGACCCGCTTGAGCCCGTTCAGATCACAGACGACGAGGCTGACGACCACGCCCTCCGTACGGTGCCGCTCGACGGCCTCCTCCAGGCACACGTCCACGGCACGGCGGTTGGCGAGTCCGGTGAGGGCGTCGGTGTACGCGAGCCGGCGGGCCTCCTCCAGGCGTTCGGTCTGCGCTATCCCGGCGGCGACGACAGCGGCCAGCACGGTGGCGAAGTCGGCGTCGGCCCGCCCGAACAGGGGCTCCCCGACCGCACGGGCGACGTACAGCTCGCCCCAGGCCCTGCCGTGCAGCACGACGGGGGCGACGACGCAGCAGCCACGGCCCCTGCGGCGAAGGGCGGCGACACGCTGATGGAAGTAACCGGGGGTGCCCGCGGCCGCCCCCTCGGCGGTCTCCACCCAGGCGTTGGGGCCCCTGCCGCCCGCCCACCGCTCGTGCAGGAACTCGGTGATCTCCGGGAACTGGTGCACCGGGTAGGCCTCGGCGTTCGGGAACTCCTCCTCGTCCGGCGCCCTGTCCCCCACGTTCACGAGGACCCGCAACCGGCCCAGCTCCCGTTCCCACACCGACAGTGCCGCGAAGCTGCCGTCCAGCGCCCGGCAGGCACCGAGCGCGGCGGCCTGCCACGACTCCCGCGGAGTGCGCGCCGCCGCCATCCCCTGCGCCAGCGCCACGACGGCAACGAGCCGCTTGTCCTCGCCCATCACTCCAGGTTAGGGAGGAACGGGATGATTCGGGACATCGGTGCGGCGATCAGGTGGACCGGGGGCCGCACCGTGAAACCTGCGGACCGTCGTCCGGTGCCTGGACCGCGCCGCGAAACCAGTGACCGTCGCCGAGTGCGGGGGCACGGAGGCCGGCCGCGCGGCTCCCCACGCCCCTGCGGAGCCGCAGCACAGGGCAACCGGAAAGCTCCTTTGCTACTCCCCCGGCCACTCCGGCTTGCGCTTCTCGTTGAACGCCGCCACCCCCTCCGCCCGGTCCCCCGAGAACGCCACCGACCGCCACGCCGCGTCCTCCACCTCGAGCCCGGCCCGCAGATCCAACCCGTGCCCCAGCCGCAGCGCCCGCTTGGCGGCACGCAGGCCGACCGGCGAGTTCGCCGCGATCCGGGCACCCAGAGCCAGCGCCTCCTCGCGGTCCCGGCCGTCCTCCACCACCTGGTCCACCAAGCCCAGCCCGGCCGCCTCCGCGGCCTCCACCCGCCGCGCCGAGAAGATCAGCTCGGCCGCCCGTGCCGCCCCGACCCGCCGCGGCAGCAACTGCGTACCGCCACCACCCGGGATCACGCCCACCGACACCTCCGGCAGCCCCACCACGGCCGTGCGGTCGGCCACGATCAGGTCACAGGCCAGCGCCAGCTCGAACCCACCCCCCAGCGCGAAGCCGTGCACCGCCGCGATCGTCGGCATCGGCAGCTCCAGCACCCCGGTGTACGCCCCCCGCGTCACCGGCCGCTGCCGTACGAGGTCCGCGTCCGTGAAGGAGTTCCGCTCCTTCAGGTCGGCCCCGACACAGAACGCCCGCTCGTGGGAGGAGGTCAGTACGACCACCCGCGCGTCCCGGTCGCCGGCCAGCGCCGTGCACGCACCCGCGAGCGAGCGGGCCATCTCCGTCGAGACGGCGTTCATGGCCTTGGGCCGGTCCAGCACCAGCTCCGCCACCTGCCCGTGCCGCCGCACCAGCACGAACTCCCCGAACCGCTCCTCGCTCATGACACCCTCCGGTTAACGCGGGTTAACTCACTGTCGGCCCGATCATCGCAGTCGTACCCCGTCCCGTGAAGCCCAGGGGGCTACGCCCGTTCGAGTGACATCCCGGCCGTCTCACCCCGCCCCGCCCACAGGAGCGCATAGCGTGCGCTCCGCCCCGGCGGGCCCGGGGCGCGCGGCGGGGAGGGAACCCATGACACCGATACGTGCACAGTCCCGTACGGAACAGGAGAGCGAGCCGGACGGACCGGTCGGTGGCGGTGCGTCCGGCGGACGGCACGGGCGCCACCGCAAGCCCCGCCCCCGCATGGTGCTGCTCGCCGCCGGCGGCCTCGCCCTGGCCGCGGGGGTCCTCAGCCTGATCCGCGTCGCCCCGGAATCCGGGGTCGGCGCCCCGGGCACGGCGGAGGCCGAGCCGTGGCCCGACCCCGGCGATGGCGCCACGGACCACTCGGCGAACACCGCCGCCCCCGTCGCCGCCGAGCCCACCAGGCTGCCCTCGGCGACCTCCGCCATGGGTGGCGGAAGCCTCGCACCGGCGAACACCGGGATCCCGGCCCCCGCCGCCCCGGGCACCCCCGCGGCACCGTCCGACGACACCTCCGTCCCGACCACCATCCCGACCGGCGCCCCGTCCACACCGGGCGGCACCACATCGCGGCCCTCGGCGACGCCGTCCGTCCCGCGCCGCGCCCCGGCGACTCCCACGCCCACGCCGACCCCGACCCCGACGCCGAGCCACAGCACGGCGAAGCCCGATCCGGGCGAGGTGTGCCTCCCCGTGATCGTCCTGTGCGTCGACGTATCCGGCGCCCGCGACCGGTAGGACCAGCCGGACGAGCCAGGACCGACCGTCCCGCAGGGGGAAGCTAGAGCCGGCCGTCCCGGCGCGTGAGCAGCCATGGTTCGACCACGCCGAGCCCACGCACCGGGCGCTGCCACATCGGCTGGAGCGCGAAGCGGTACGTCGGTGGTTCTTCGCCCTCCTTCTCGGCGGCCGCCGCGGCCTCGGCCGCCTCCGCCTCGGAGGCGGGCGCCTCCCCGGTGCGGATCAGCTCCTCCGCGAAGGCGCTGTCCACCAGCACGGCGTCACGGGGGGCTATCGAGGTGAGCCGGGACGCCAGGTTCACCGTCGTACCGAACACATCGCCCATACGAGTGGTCACCGTGCCGAACGCCATGCCGACCCGCAGCTCCGGCATCGTCTCGTCGTTCGCCAGCGTCTCGACCAGCCGCAGCGCGATGTCCGCGGCCGTACCGGCGTCGTCCGCCGCGTACAGCACCTCGTCGCCGAGGGTCTTGATGAGCCGGCCGCCGCGCGCGGCCACCAGGTCGGCGGCGGTCGTCTCGAAGGCCTCGACCAGCTCGCCGAGTTCCTCCTCCTCCATGCGGCGGGTCAGCCGGGTGAAGCCGACGAGGTCGGCGAAGCCGACGGCGAGCCGCCGGTCGACCATCTCCTCGTCGTCACCGGTCTGCACGACCCGGCCGGCGGAGGCGGCGAGCTGGCGGCGCCAGACGTAGACGAGGAACTCCTCCAGCTCGGGCAGGAGCAGCTCGACGATCGGGTACGTCACCTCGGTGCGGGTCATCCCCGGCTCGGGGGGCTCGGTCAGGCCCTCCAGGAAGGAGTCGATCTGCCACTCCGCCAACCGGGCGGTGGTCTGCCCGGTGGACCGGGCCACCTGCACCGCCATGGCCTCGCTGAGCAGCCCCGCCTCCACCAGGCCGGCCAGGCGGCGCAGGGCGAGTACGTCGGCCTCGGTGAGGGCCTTGGCCTGGCCTATGTCGGCGAACCCCATGGCCCGCCAGAACCGCGAGGCCAGTTCCATGGAGACACCGGCGCTGCGGGCCGCCTGGAAAGGGGTGTAGCGGCGCTCGGCGCCCAGGATGAGCTGTTCGAGACGCAGGGCCAGCGGGTCCTCGCCGGGGTCGGCGGCGTAGGCGTCCCCCCGTTCGAGGGGAGGGTCCACCCGGCCGTCCGCGCCCGCGCCGGAGCCGGTGTCGTCGACGGTCACGCCTGCTGCCCTTCCGATCTGCCGCGGTCAGGTATCGACCGGCCTCAACTCTACGGCAGGTGTGCGCCAGCTCACTCCGTCGGGTTCGGCCGGGGGGTGCCGGCTCGGCACCGGTCAGGTGACCCGGCGTTTCTCCGGCGGTGCTTGATCGCCGTGCACAGCTGCGAGTCCATCGTCGCTGGTCGCGCGGTTCCCCGCGCCCCCAGGGAGCCGCGGTCGCCGCACCCGCACGGGACGCCGGGGCTGCGGGCGGTCGTGCCGCCGCCCGTCCCCGAGCAGAGGCGGCACCTCGCCGGCGCGGGCGGGCCGGAACCGCCTCCGGCCGGCCGCGGCACAGGGCACCAGGCCGACGTCGTACCCCTACGCCGGCCGCACGTGCACGATGTCCCCCGCCCCCACCGGCTCCCGCACCCCCTCCTCCGTGGCGATGACCAGCCGGCCGTCCCCGTCCAGGGCGACCGCCTCGCCCACGATCGACCGCTCTCCCGGCAGCTCCGCCCGCACCATCCGTCCGAGCGTCGCGCAGCCCGCCGCGTACGTGTCCTGCAAGCCGCTGACGACGGGGTCGCCCCCTGCCGCCCGCCACCGCCCGTACCAGTCCTCCAGCGACCGCAGCACGGCGCGCAGCAGCGGATCCCGGTCCGTGCCCTGCGCCCCGGCCAGCGCCAGCGAGCCCGCCTGCGGGACCGGCAGCTCGTCCGCCCGCAGCGTGACGTTGACACCGACGCCGACGACCACGCCGTCCCGGCCCGCCCGCTCGGCCAGGATGCCCCCGGCCTTGCGCTCCTCCCCGTCCACGGTCACCAGCAGGTCGTTCGGCCATTTGAGTGCCGTGTCGACGCCCGCGGCCCGGGACAGGCCGGTCGCCACCGCCACCCCCGTCAGCAACGGCAGCCATCCCCAGCGGGCGACCGGCACCTCGGCCGGGTTCAGCAGCACGGAGAAGAAGAGGCCGGAGCGCGGCGGTGCCGTCCACCGGCGGTCCAGGCGGCCCCGGCCGGCCGTCTGCTCCTCGGCCACCAGCACCGCGCCCTCCCCCGCCTTGCCGGCCGCGGCCAGCGCGACCAGGTCGTTGTTGGTGGAGCCGGTGCGCTGGGTGACCTCCAGCGCCGACCAGAGCCCGCCCTCGCGCACCAGCGCCCGCCGGAGCGCGGCCGCGTTCAGGGGCGGACGGTCGAGGTCGGACCAGCGGCTGCCGTTGTCGTCTGCTGCATCTCGGGGCGTCATGCAAGCCACCCTAGGTGTGGTAAACGACGCAGTGCTGATCGGTGAGCCCACCACTACTCTACGGATGAGTAACCGTCCCCCCTTTTGAGCAGGCAGGGAGCCGTATCCCGATGTCCGAGCCGGAAGAGCGTCACGAGATCCAAGGGATCGACATTCACACGACCGCGGGGAAGCTCGCGGATCTCCAGCGTCGCATCCATGAGGCGACGCACGCCGGCTCCGAACGTGCCGTCGAAAAGCAGCACGCGAAGGGCAAACTGACGGCCCGTGAGCGGATCGAGCTGCTGCTCGACGAGGGCTCCTTCGTCGAGCTGGACGAGTTCGCCCGGCACCGTTCCACCAACTTCGGTCTGGAGAAGAACCGCCCCTACGGCGACGGGGTCGTCACCGGCTACGGAACCGTCGACGGCCGGCCCGTCGCCGTGTTCTCGCAGGACTTCACCGTCTTCGGCGGCGCGCTCGGCGAGGTCTACGGACAGAAGATCGTCAAGGTCATGGACTTCGCGCTGAAGACCGGCTGCCCGGTCATCGGGATCAACGACTCCGGCGGCGCCCGCATCCAGGAAGGCGTCGCGTCGCTGGGCGCGTACGGGGAGATCTTCCGCCGCAACACGCATGCCTCCGGCGTGATCCCGCAGATCAGCCTGGTCGTCGGCCCCTGCGCGGGCGGTGCGGTCTACTCCCCGGCCATCACCGACTTCACGGTCATGGTCGACCAGACCTCGCACATGTTCATCACCGGTCCGGACGTCATCAAGACCGTCACCGGCGAGGACGTCGGCTTCGAGGAGCTGGGCGGCGCCCGCACCCACAACTCCACCTCGGGCGTGGCCCACCACATGGCCGGGGACGAGAAGGACGCCATCGAGTACGTCAAGCAGCTGCTGTCGTACCTGCCGTCCAACAACCTCTCCGAGCCTCCGGTCTTCCCCGAGGAGGCCGACCTCACCGTCACCGACGAGGACCGCGAGCTGGACACCCTCGTCCCGGACAGCGCGAACCAGCCGTACGACATCCGCACGGTGGTCGAGCACGTCCTGGACGACGCCGAGTTCTTCGAGACGCAGGCGCTGTTCGCGCCGAACATCGTCACCGGCTTCGGCCGGGTCGAGGGCCATCCGGTCGGCGTGGTCGCCAACCAGCCCATGCAGTTCGCCGGCTGCCTCGACATCGACGCGTCCGAGAAGGCGGCCCGCTTCGTACGCACCTGCGACGCCTTCAACGTCCCCGTGCTGACCTTCGTGGACGTACCCGGCTTCCTGCCCGGCGTCGGCCAGGAACACGAGGGCATCATCCGGCGCGGCGCCAAGCTGATCTACGCCTACGCCGAGGCCACCGTCCCGCTGATCACCATCATCACCCGCAAGGCCTTCGGCGGCGCCTACGACGTCATGGGCTCCAAGCACCTGGGCGCCGACCTCAACCTCGCCTGGCCCACCGCCCAGATCGCCGTCATGGGCGCCCAGGGCGCCGTCAACATCCTGCACCGCCGCACCATCGCCGAGGCCGAGGCGAGCGGCGAGGACCTCGAGGCCGTGCGGGCCCGGCTGATCCAGGAGTACGAGGACACCCTCCTCAACCCCTACATCGCGGCCGAGCGCGGCTACATCGACGCGGTGATCATGCCCTCCGACACCCGCGCCCACATCGTCCGCGGGCTGCGTCAGCTGCGCACCAAGCGGGAATCCCTGCCTCCGAAGAAGCACGGCAACATCCCCCTCTAGGCCCGGCCGATCGATAGGAAGCCGTCATGACGATCAAGGTCGTACGAGGCAATCCGACCCCGGAGGAGCTGGCCGCCGCCCTGGCGGTGGTCCGCGCCCGCGCCGCGGCGGCAGCAGTCCAGCCGTCCGGCGCGGAGGGCCCGCGGGATGCGTGGTCCGACCCGTCCCGCATCGCCTCCGCCCGCCTGCCCAAGCCCGGGCCGGCGTCCTGGACCCGCACGTACTGGCCGAGCTAGGGAGAGCCGGCCTCAGGGCGCGGGGCGGTGCCGGCCCGCGGCCCCGCCCCGCGGGCGCACACGAGAACAAACCGGGGCACCGATTTGAGTACGGCTACTCAGGCGCCCGCCCCGGCCCGGCCCCACGCTGGTGGCATGCTGTGGTCAGACCCCGAGAACGAGCCGCCCGAGGAACTGCGTGACATGCAGGAGATGCTGCGGCGGCTCGGCCTCCTCATGGCCCTGGCCATGGTCGTGGCGATGATCGTGATCGGTCTGAGGTGAGTCCGGCGGCACCACGTGACTAACCTGACCGCATGACTGCCAAGCGCCACAGGCGACTCGTGCTCGCCTCCCAGTCCCCCGCCCGGCTCGGCCTGCTCCGGCAGGCCGGCCTCGCGCCCGAGGTGATCGTCAGCGGGGTCGACGAGGACGCCGTCACCGCCCCCACCCCGGCCGAGCTTGCGCTCGCCCTCGCCGAGGCCAAGGCCTCCGTCGTCGCGGCGAAGCCGGAGGTGCAGGGCGCCCTGGTGATCGGCTGCGACTCGGTGCTGGAGCTGGACGGGCGGGCGCTCGGCAAGCCCGCCGACGCCGAGGAGGCCACCGCCCGCTGGAAGGCGATGCGCGGGCGGGCCGGAATCCTCCAGACGGGTCACTGCGTCTGGGACACGGAGGCCAAGCGGTACGTCTCGGCGACCGCCTCCACCGTCGTCCGGTTCGGCGAGCCGAGCGACACGGAGATCGCCGCGTACGTGGCCTCCGGCGAGCCGCTCCACGTCGCGGGGGCGTTCACCCTGGACGGCCGTTCGGCGCCGTTCATCGAGGGCATCGACGGCGACCACGGCAATGTGATCGGCATCAGCCTGCCCCTGGTGCGCAAGCTCCTCGCCGAACTGGGTGTCGGTATCACGGAGTTGTGGGCGCCGGCCGAGTGACCTGGGCGGGGACGGAGTCCTGCGGCTCCTCGTCCCCGTCCTGCGGTGCACCGCGCTGCTCCGGAAGCTCCCGTGGCGCACCGTCCGCGTGCTGCGGCCCGGCCTCCGCCTTCGGATCACCGCCCTCGCCGGCACCACCGCCGGAGGCCGCCTGCTCGGGGCCGTCCGCACGGTCGTAGGTCATCAGGACCAGGACGATCAGCGCGAGCACCACGACCATGAACAGAAACGCGGTCCAGCCGATCAGGCCCCAGGCGAGCGCGCCCAGCAGGCCGTGCACCACGGCCGCGCTGATCAGCAGGATGCGGCCGAAGCCGGCCGGGGCGCGGTCGCGGACCGCGACCAGCACGGCCACCAGGGCGCACAGGGCGAAGTAGAGGCCGAAGACGACGCCGCCGATCTTCGAGGACGTCGACATGACGTCGGGGTCGAGGCCGGCCAGCGACATCTTCTGCCGGTCGACGACCACACCGAGGAACCAGTTCACGGCCGCGATGCCGAACGCCTCGGCGAGGAGGACGATCGCCACGACCCACGCCACCGGTCTGCGCACCACCGGTCCCCACCCACTCTCCAGCCAGCGATCCGTTACCCCAGGTACGTTCGAGCCATCGAGAACGCTACTAACGGGTAAACCCAGGGACAAGGGTTCACGCGGCAGCAAAGAATCATTGGGCCATTCGTAGGGACTCGACAAAGAAACAGAGTGGCCCGCAGCACCCCACCACAGAGACCTTGACCACATGACAGGGCTAGGGTTTTCCGGAAGAGTCCTGCGTATCGAGGTGCGACTAGGGCTTTCGCCGGTCGAGCGAGCCTCGAATCACGCTCCGTGTGGGCAAGCTCACCATGGGGGACGGGTCGAAGTGCCGTGTCGGCAGTCCCTAAACTCGGCTTGTTTCAAGGAGGGAGCCTCAATCGTGCGCAAGGTGCTCATCGCCAACCGTGGCGAAATCGCTGTCCGCGTGGCCCGGGCCTGTCGGGACGCCGGGATCGCGAGCGTGGCCGTCTACGCCGACCCGGACCGGGACGCTCTGCATGTCCGCGCCGCGGATGAGGCGTTCGCTCTGGGCGGTGACACCCCGGCCACCAGCTATCTGGACATCGGCAAGGTGCTGAACGCCGCCCGGGAGTCCGGCGCGGACGCCGTCCACCCCGGATACGGCTTCCTCTCGGAGAACGCCGACTTCGCGCAGGCGGTCCTGGACGCGGGCCTGATCTGGATCGGCCCGCCGCCGCAGGCCATCCGTGACCTGGGTGACAAGGTCGCCGCCCGGCACATCGCCCAGCGTGCCGGCGCGCCCCTGGTGGCCGGCACCCCGGACCCGGTGAGCGGTGCGGAGGAGGTCGTGGCCTTCGCCGAGGAGCACGGCCTGCCCATCGCGATCAAGGCCGCCTTCGGTGGCGGTGGCCGTGGTCTGAAGGTCGCCCGGACCCTGGAAGAGGTTCCGGAGCTGTACGACTCGGCGGTGCGTGAGGCGGTGGCCGCGTTCGGTCGCGGCGAGTGCTTCGTCGAGCGCTACCTGGACCGCCCCCGGCACGTGGAGACCCAGTGCCTGGCCGACAAGCACGGCAACGTGGTCGTCGTCTCCACCCGTGACTGCTCGCTGCAGCGCCGCCACCAGAAGCTGGTGGAGGAGGCCCCGGCGCCGTTCCTGTCCGAGGCGCAGGTCGCCGAGCTGTACCGGGCCTCGAAGGCGATCCTGAGGGAGGCCCGCTACGAGGGTGCCGGCACCTGCGAGTTCCTGGTCGGCCAGGACGGCACGATCTCCTTCCTGGAGGTCAACACCCGTCTGCAGGTCGAGCACCCGGTGACCGAGGAGGTCGCCGGCATCGACCTGGTCCGCGAGATGTTCCGCATCGCCGACGGCGAGGAACTCGGCTACGACGACCCGCAGCTGCGCGGGCACTCCTTCGAGTTCCGCATCAACGGCGAGGACCCGGGCCGCAACTTCCTCCCGGCCCCCGGCACGGTCACCACGTTCGCGGCGCCGTCCGGGCCCGGTGTCCGGCTGGACGCCGGCGTGGAGTCCGGCAGCGTGATCGGCCCGGCCTGGGACTCCCTGCTGGCCAAGCTGATCGTGACCGGCCGTACCCGCAAGGAGGCCCTGCAGCGGGCCGCCCGCGCGCTGGAGGAGTTCCAGGTCGAGGGCATGGCCACCGCGATCCCCTTCCACCGCGCGGTGGTCAGGGACCCGGCGTTCGCGCCGGAACTGACCGGCTCCACGGATCCCTTCACGGTCCACACCCGCTGGATCGAGACCGAGTTCGTCAACGACATCAAGCCGTTCACCGCTCCCGCCGACGCCGAGGCGGAGGAGGAGACCGGTGGCCGTGAGACGGTCGTCGTCGAGGTCGGCGGCAAGCGCCTGGAAGTCTCCCTGCCCGCCTCGCTCGGCATGAGCCTGGCCCGCACCGGCCTCGCCGCCGGCGCCAAGCCCAAGCGCCGCGCCGCGAAGAAGTCCGGCCCGGTCGCCTCGGGCGACACCCTCGCCTCGCCCATGCAGGGCACCATCGTGAAGGTCGCGGTGGAGGAGGGTCAGGAGGTCCAGGAAGGCGACCTGATCGTCGTCCTGGAGGCCATGAAGATGGAACAGCCCCTCAACGCCCACCGGGCGGGCACCATCAAGGGCCTGACCGCAGAGGTCGGCGCCTCCGTCACCTCCGGCGCCGCGATCTGCGAGATCAAGGACTGAAGGCAACGTCTCGGGTGACGCCCGGTGGACCAGCCACTCGGTCTGCCGGGCGTCCGGTGCTTACCGGTGGGGGCATGAGGCACAGCCGGCTCAGGGGCCGCCGGCCGGGGGGCGCGGGGAACAGCGCGACCGGTCCGGACGAGCCGGCAGCCGCACGACGATCTGAAGACCTGCGGCGAAGGGGCGCGAAACCGGCCGAGCCCTTTCGCTAGCGGCGCCGCAGATCCGCTACGCGCCCCCGTTCGGCACCGGCCGCCGACTCCCCCAGCCCCGCTGCGCGCAACGCGGAGGAACCCGGCGCATGCCCCCTGCGGGGGCCCGGCAAGGCCCGCTGCTGACGCGCCGCAGGCCCTTGCTCACCCCCCGGGCTCCCACTCGCCCCGGCCACGGCGATCTGCACCCCCTGATCGGCGAGGGCCTGCAACTCGGTGGCGGCACGGTCGTCGTGGGCGGGCGGCTCGTCGGTGACCAGGCGGGTGATGAGATCCGTCGGCACGGTCTGGAACATCGTGTCCGTGCCGAGCTTGGTGTGGTCGGCGAGGACCACGACCTCCGCGGCGGCCTGCACCAGCGCCCGGTCGACGGACGCCGAGAGCATGTTGGACGTGGACAGCCCGCGCTCGGCGGTGAGGCCGCTCCCGGACAGGAAGGCCCTGGACACGCGCAGCCCCTGCAGGGACTGCTCGGCCCCGGAACCGACGAGGGCGTAGTTGGAGCCGCGCAGGGTGCCGCCGGTCATCACGACCTCCACCCGGTTGGCGTGGGCCAACGCCTGCGCCACGAGCAGGGAGTTGGTGACGACGGTCAGTCCGGGCACCCGCGCGAGCCGGCGGGCCAGCTCCTGCGTGGTGGTACCCGCGCCGACCACGATGGCCTCGCCCTCTTCGACGAGGCCCGCGGCGAGGTCGGCGATGGCCGTCTTCTCGGCGGTCGCGAGATGGGATTTCTGCGGAAAGCCGGACTCCCGCGTGAACCCGCCCGGCAGTACCGCACCGCCGTGCCGGCGGTCGAGGAGTCCTTCTGCCTCCAGTGCGCGCACGTCCCGCCGTACGGTCACTTCGGAGGTCTGGACGACGCGGGCGAGTTCACGGAGCGACACGGCACCGTTCGCTCGCACCATTTCGAGGATCAATTGGCGACGTTCAGCAGCGAACACGAAACTGACAGTAACCCCAGCGACCGTCTGCTTTCAGCAGTTTGCGCCGAATAACAGAAGTTGTTCGCGTGGTGGGGCGGGAGGTGATATAGGGCCTACCCGCCCCGACTATGCCGTACGCACACGCGGCGACTCCCCGTGACCAGCGGGAAGTGAGGGCCGGTCAGGCCTCGGCGCTCGCCTTGCGGGTGTGCAGCTGCCGGGCGACCTCCGCGATCGACCCCGAAAGGGAGGGGTACACCGTGAACGCGTTCGCGATCTGCTCGACCGTCAGATTGTTGTCGACGGCGATCGAGATGGGGTGGATGAGTTCCGAGGCGCGGGGCGCCACGACCACTCCGCCGACGACGATGCCCGTACCGGGCCGGCAGAAGATCTTGACGAAGCCGTCCCGGATGCCCTGCATCTTGGCGCGCGGGTTGCGCAGCAGGGGCAGCTTGACGACCCGCGCGTCGATCTTGCCCCCGTCCACGTCCGCCTGCGTGTAGCCGACGGTGGCGATCTCGGGGTCGGTGAAGACGTTGGAGGAGACCGTCTTCAGGTTCAGCGGGGCGACCGCGTCGCCGAGGAAGTGGTACATGGCGATACGTCCCTGCATGGCGGCGACGGACGCGAGGGCGAAGACGCCGGTCACGTCACCGGCCGCGTAGACGCCGGGGGCGGTCGTCCTGGACACCTTGTCGGTCCAGATGTGACCCGACTCGCGCAGCTTGACGCCGGCCTCCTCCAGGCCGAGGCCCGCGCTGTTCGGGATGGCGCCGACGGCCATGAGGCAGTGCGAGCCGGTGATGACGCGCCCGTCGGCCAGCGTCACCTCCACCCGGTCCCCGACCCGCTTGGCGGACTGCGCGCGGGAGCGGGCCATGACGTTCATGCCGCGGCGGCGGAAGACGTCCTCGAGGACGGCGGCGGCGTCCGGGTCCTCACCGGGCAGCACGCGGTCGCGGGACGACACGAGCGTGACCTTCGACCCCAGGGCCTGGTAGGCGCCGGCGAACTCGGCACCGGTCACACCCGAGCCCACCACGATCAGCTCTTCCGGCAGCTCGGTGAGGTCGTAGACCTGGGTCCAGTTGAGGATGCGCTCGCCGTCGGGCTGGGCGTCGGGCAGTTCACGCGGATGACCGCCGGTGGCGATGAGGACGGCGTCGGCGGTGAGGGTCTCCTCGGTGCCGTCGGCGGCGCTGACGACGACCTTTCGTGAGCCGTCGAGGGCCTGCATGCCGTCCAGCCGGCCGCGGCCGCGCATGACCCGGGCGCCGGCCCGGGTGACGGACGCGGTGATGTCGTGGGACTGGGCGAGCGCGAGCCGCTTCACACGCCGGTTGACCTTGCCCAGGTCCACGCCGACCACCCGGGCCGCCTGCTCCATGGGCGGGGTGTCGTCGGCGACGATGATCCCCAGCTCCTCGTAGGAGGAGTCGAAGGTGGTCATCACCTCGGCCGTAGCGATAAGGGTCTTCGACGGCACGCAGTCGGTCAGCACCGACGCTCCGCCCAGACCGTCGCAGTCGACGACGGTCACCTCCGCGCCGAGCTGGGCGGCCACCAGGGCCGCCTCGTATCCGCCGGGTCCGCCACCGATGATCACGATCCGAGTCACGTACTCCATTGTCCCGCACGCTTCAAGGTGCTACTGCCCCGGGGCGCACCAAAGGTCCTCGTGGGACGTGAGTGACCGGCGTTTCCCCTGCCGTACCCTCTCCCCATGTCGCTCTATGCCGCGTACGCCGGCAACCTCGACGCCCGGCTGATGTCCCGCCGCGCCCCGCACTCGCCGCTGCGCGCCACCGGCTGGCTGAACGGCTGGCGGCTGACCTTCGGCGGGGAGCAGCTGGGCTGGGAGGGCGCGCTGGCGACGCTCGTGGAGGACCCGCTGGCGCAGGTCTTCGTCGGCCTGTACGACCTGGCACCCATGGACGAGGAGTCGCTCGACCGGTGGGAGGGCGTGGGCCTCGGCATCTACCGGCGCGTCCGGGTGCGCGTGCACACCCTGGACGGCGAGGAGCCTGCCTGGGCGTACGTCCTCGACGGGTACGAGGGCGGGCTGCCCTCGGCACGCTACCTGGGTGAGATCGCCGACGCGGCGGAGTCGGCCGGAGCGCCCCACGACTATGTGATGGAACTCCGCAAGCGCCCCTGCTGAGCCGCTCACCCAGCGACCCTCCTGCGGCTTTCCTGTGCTTTCGCCCCCCCGTTGTCGAAAACGACAAGACAACGATCCCAATCCCGTGGGGTCCGTCATCTACGCGCGTAGGCGCGGACCGGCTACCCTCATCGGCGTGAACGCATCTCTTCTTCCGGACGACATCCAGGGCGACCCCTACGCCGCCGCCGACGCCGCCGCCGCGCGCCTGCGCGAACTCACCGGCGCCGAGACCCACGACGTCGCCCTCGTGATGGGCTCCGGCTGGGCTCCGGCCGTCGACGCACTGGGCGCACCCGAGGCCGAGTTCCAGGTCACCGAACTGCCCGGCTTCCCGCCGCCGGCCGTCGAGGGCCACGGTGGCAAGATCCGCTCATACTCCTTCGGTGACAAGCGCGCCCTGGTCTTCCTGGGCCGCACGCACTACTACGAGGGCCGTGGCGTCGCCGCCGTCGCGCACGGCGTGCGCACCGCCGTCGCCGCCGGCTGCAAGACCATCGTGCTCACCAACGGCTGCGGCGGTCTGCGCGCGGGCATGCGCCCCGGCCAGCCGGTGCTGATCAGCGACCACATCAACCTGACGGCGACGTCCCCGATCGTCGGCGCCAACTTCGTCGACCTGACGGACCTGTACTCGCCCCGCCTGCGCGCCCTGTGCAAGGAGATCGACCCCACCCTCGAGGAGGGCGTCTACGCGCAGTTCCCCGGCCCGCACTACGAGACCCCGGCCGAGATCCGCATGGCCCGTGTCATCGGCGCGGACCTGGTCGGCATGTCCACGGTCCTCGAGGCGATCGCCGCGCGCGAGGCCGGCGCCGAGGTGCTGGGCATCTCCCTGGTCACCAACCTGGCCGCGGGCATGACCGGCGAACCCCTCAACCACGAGGAGGTCCTCCAGGCGGGCCGCGACTCGGCGGCCCGTATGGGCCAGCTGCTGACGCAGGTACTGGGCAGGATCTGACCGGGCGGGCGCGGTATCGCACCGCGTCGAGCGGGCGCGGTGCATGCGCCACGTCCAGCGCGGTGCTGCGACGGTGGTGACGGGACGCGGTACTGCGGCCGGCACCGAGCCGGACGCGGTGCCGCGGTCGGCGGGGAACGGGGCTCAGGGCGGGGCATGGATGCTGCCGACGGTGGCGCGACACCGCTCGTCCGCGTGCCAGCCGACCCAGGTGGCGGGTGGGCAAAGACGGGGGTCTCGGGGGTGGAGCCCCCAGCGGGACCAGGCAAACACAGGAGAGGTTGATCCCAAGGTGCACGACGATCTCATCGCCCGGGCCAAGGCATGGCTCGCCGAGGACCCCGACCCGGAGACCCGCGAGGAACTCGCCAAGCTGATCGACGCCGGCGACACGAAGGAACTGTCGGCCCGCTTCTCCGGCACCCTCCAGTTCGGCACCGCCGGCCTGCGAGGTGAGCTCGGCGCCGGCCCCATGCGCATGAACCGCAGCGTCGTCATCCGCGCCGCCGCAGGTCTTGCCGCGTACCTGAAGAAGACCGGCCACACCGACGGAGTCGTCGTCATCGGCTACGACGCCCGCCACAAGTCCGCCGACTTCGCCCGGGACACCGCCGCCGTGATGGCCGGCGCCGGCCTGCGCGCGGCCGTACTCCCGCGCCCCCTGCCCACCCCCGTCCTGGCCTTCGCCATAAGGCATCTCGGCGCGGTCGCGGGCGTGGAGGTCACCGCCAGCCACAACCCGCCCCGGGACAACGGCTACAAGGTGTACCTCGGCGACGGCTCCCAGATCGTCCCGCCCGCCGACGCGGAGATCGCCGCCGAGATCGACGCGATCGCCTCCCTGAACGACGTGCCCCGCCCGGACCTGGGATCCCCCCGCTCGGGCGAAGCCGACAGTGGGGGAGGGTGGGAGACCCTGGACGACGCGGTCCTGGACGCCTATCTGGCCCGTACGGACGCCGTCCTGGCCGCCGGTTCCCCGCGCACCGCCCGCACGGTCTACACGGCGATGCACGGCGTCGGCAGGGACGTCCTGCTCGCCGCGTTCGCCCGTGCCGGCTTCCCCGAGCCGGTGCTGGTCGCCGAGCAGGCCGACCCCGACCCGGACTTCCCGACGGTCGCCTTCCCCAACCCGGAGGAGCCGGGCGCGATGGACCTGGCGTTCGCCCGGGCCCGTGCCACCGACCCGGACCTGGTCATCGCCAACGACCCCGACGCCGACCGCTGCGCCGTGGCCGTGCGGGACGGCGGCGACTGGCGCATGCTGCGCGGCGACGAGGTCGGCGCCCTGCTCGCCGCCCACCTGGTACGACGCGGAGCGCGCGGCACCTTCGCCGAGTCGATCGTCTCCTCCTCCCTGCTCGGCCGGATCGCCGAGAAGGCGGGCCTGCCGTACGAGGAGACCCTGACCGGCTTCAAGTGGATCGCCCGCGTCGAGGGCCTGCGCTACGGCTACGAGGAGGCCCTCGGCTACTGCGTGGACCCCGAGGGCGTGCGCGACAAGGACGGCATCACGGCCGCGCTGCTGATCACCGAGCTGGCGTCCGTACTCAAGGAGGAGGGCCGTACGCTGCTCGACCTCCTCGACGACCTGGCCGTCGAACACGGCCTGCACGCCACCGACCAGCTGTCGGTCCGCGTCCAGGACCTCTCGCTCATCGCCTCCGCGATGCGCCGCCTGCGCGAGCAGCCGCCGACCGAGCTGGCCGGCCTGTCCATCATCCGGGCCGAGGACCTCACGCGGGGCACGGACAGGCTGCCGCCCACCGACGGCCTGCGCTACACCCTCGACGGCGCCCGCGTCATCGTCCGTCCGAGCGGCACCGAGCCCAAGCTCAAGTGCTACCTGGAGGTCGTCGTACCGGTCGCGGCCCACGCCGACCTCCCGGCGGCCCGCGCCCGCGCGACCGAGCTGCTGGACGCCGTGAAGCGCGACCTGTCGGCGGCCGCCGGCATCTGACCCCCACCTCGGGGTGCCCCTGCCCGCGGGCACCCCGAGGGTGCCCCTGGGAGGGCCTACGGCGGCACGAGGGCCGCGGTCCACGCCACGGCCAGGACCACCGCGAGCGGCCACAGCGGGCGTACCCGACGGGTCTCCTGGCCCGGCACCGACGGGCGAGGCGCAGGGTCCTGCCGCGGGGCGGTGAGCTCGGCGGCCGCCCGCCCGCAGGGGTGCAGCCCCGCTCCGGCCAGGGCCGGCGCGCGGCGTGGGCCGGCCACGGGGTGAAGGAGGCCCGTCGGCTGTCCGCCTCCGGCTCGGCACCGTCGCACTCGACCCGCATCAGATCGTTCCAGGTGATGTGCCGATGCCGCACAGCCCGCCGAACCACGGCCGGGCGCTGTCCACGGTGATGCGCCGGGCGAGCCGGTGGGGCAGCGAGAGGACCCCGACCAGGTCGAGGACCGCGCCGAGCCGACAGCGCCACGGGCCGGTCTCGCCCCGGAACAGGTGGCAGCCCCAGAGTCCGAGCACGGTCAGCGCACCGGTGACGGCCGCGGCGGCGACCACGGCGACGCCGGCGCGGGGCCCGTGCGAGGGCCGTGGCGCCCAGCCCGCGGGCAGGGCCTCGATACCGACGCGCCTGCTCCCCAGCCGAGGGGAGGCAGCCGGCGGGTACGCCGGAGCCGGGGCAGGGGGCTGCCCGGGGGTCGTACTCATCGCTTCGCAGACCGTCGGAGCCCTCAGCTTCCGTGCGGCCGGCCTTGGTCACGCCCCGGCAGACGCGGGACTCACCCGGTCGCCAGCAGGATCGCCAGCAGTACGGCTCCGGCCACCGCCGGGGCGACCACCTCGTATGCCCAGCGGACCGTCGTCTCGCCCTGGGCGGTCTCCGCCTCCCCGCGCCGCTCCAGCAAGTCGCGCAGGTCGTCCATGACCTGGTCGGTCTCGGCCCGGGTCGGCCCGGTGTCCGTGCCGCGCAGGCCGAATCCGCCGAGTCCGAGGCCGCTCGGCCCCAGCCCGCCGATCCGGCCGCTCGGCGTCACACCCCGGGCCGCGTCCGCCGCCGCCCGCTGCTGCCGGCGTGCCGCCTTCTTGCGGGCCCTCAGCGAGACGGGGATGGCCCACAGCTGGTACTTGGTCCCCGACTTGGCGACGACCTCGTTGGAGTAGCCGGAGCGCAGGCCGGCGACATCGCCCCAGGGCAGGGTGATCACCCGGAAGGGGTTGCGGACGCGCAGCCGGTCCTCGTTCGCGAGGACGGCGGGGCGGAGCGTGAAGGCGACCACCAGCGGCACGGCCAGGATCATCCCGGCGAGCGCCAGCCACGGGGTGCGGCCGTGGCCCTTGAGCAGCGCGTCGAAGCCCAGCCAGCCGACGACCACGAGCAGCAGCACACCGCCCCCGAGCGCCATGGGCGAGCGGTAGATACGGTCCTTGGCGGCGGGCGCCGGAGGCTGTGGCGCGGGTGACTGGTGGTCCGGGGTGGTCATGGCCCCGATTGTGCCGTACGCCTGCGGCGCTTGGACGACCGCCCGTGGAGACGCGGGGACTCCTCGATGCGGGGCGGGTTGTGGTGGCCGGTCGCGCCCATGTTGCGGCGGCGTGCCTCGATGGAGTCCGCGCCCCCAGGGGGTTTCCGTTTCCCCGCGCCGCCCGGGAAGCGGCCTCTGGGGTGTACAGCAGCTACGCGCGTAGATATGCTCGTCTGGTGACCATGCCCACTACCGCACCCACAGCACACGCTCTCGTCGACGTCGCCGCGTCCGACAGCACGCTGCGCCGCTTCCTGCACGGGCTGCCCGGCGTCGACGCGGTCGGCCTGGAGGCGCGTGCCGCGTCTCTCGGCACCCGTTCCATCAAGACCACCGCGAAGGCGTTCGCCATCGACCTCGCCATCTCGATGGTCGACCTGACGACGCTGGAAGGCGCGGACACCCCGGGCAAGGTCCGGGCGCTCGGCGCCAAGGCGGTC
Source organism: Streptomyces sp. NPDC006314 (assembly GCF_040613075.1). Lineage (NCBI taxonomy): Bacteria > Bacillati > Actinomycetota > Actinomycetes > Kitasatosporales > Streptomycetaceae > Streptomyces > Streptomyces sp. NPDC006314. The sequence goes on from NZ_JBEXRL010000001.1 coordinate 338,737, forward strand.
CATCCCGACCCCACGGACCGTACGACCCCGGCCACGGCCGCGGTCTGCGTCTACCCCGACATGGTGGCCGTCGCCAAGGAGGCCGTCGCCGGCTCCGGCGTGAAGGTCGCCTCGGTCGCCACCGCCTTCCCGGCCGGCCGCGCCGCCCTCGACGTCAAGCTGGCCGACGTCCGCGACGCCGTCGCCGCGGGCGCGGACGAGATCGACATGGTCATCGACCGGGGCGCGTTCCTCGCCGGCAAGTACCTGAAGGTGTACGACGAGATCGTCGCCGTGAAGGAGACCTGCGGGACGAGCGCCCGACTGAAGGTCATCTTCGAGACCGGCGAGCTGTCGACGTACGACAACATCCGCCGCGCCTCCTGGCTCGGCATGCTGGCCGGCGCCGACTTCATCAAGACCTCCACCGGCAAGGTCGCCGTCAACGCGACCCCCGCCAACACCCTGCTGATGCTGGAGGCGGTGCGCGATTTCCGTGCCCAGACCGGCATCCAGATCGGGGTGAAGCCCGCCGGCGGCATCCGCACCAGCAAGGACGCCATCAAGTTCCTCGTCCTGGTCAACGAGACCGCCGGCGCGGACTGGCTGGACAACCACTGGTTCCGCTTCGGCGCCTCCTCGCTCCTGAACGATCTGCTGATGCAGCGCCAGAAGCTGGCCACCGGCCGCTACTCCGGCCCCGACTACGTGACGGTGGACTGATCATCATGGCTTCCGTATTCGAGTACGCACCGGCGCCCGAGTCCCGCTCGGTCGTCGACATCGCCCCGTCCTACGGTCTGTTCATCGACGGCGAGTTCGTGGACGCGGCCGAGGGCAAGGTCTTCAAGACGGTCAGCCCGTCGACCGAGGAGGTGCTCTCGGAGGTCGCGCAGGCCGGCCCCGAGGATGTCGACCGCGCGGTCGGGGCCGCCCGCAAGGCGTTCGAGAAGTGGTCGGCGCTGCCCGGTTCCGAGCGCGCCAAGTACCTGTTCCGCATCGCCCGGATCATCCAGGAGCGCAGCCGCGAGCTGGCCGTCCTGGAGACCCTGGACAACGGCAAGCCGATCAAGGAGACCCGTGACGCGGACCTCCCTCTGGTCGCCGCGCACTTCTTCTACTACGCGGGCTGGGCCGACAAGCTCGACCACGCCGGGTTCGGAGCGAACCCGCGTCCGCTCGGCGTCGCCGGCCAGGTCATCCCCTGGAACTTCCCTCTGCTGATGCTGGCGTGGAAGATCGCCCCGGCCCTCGCGACCGGCAACACGGTCGTCCTGAAGCCCGCCGAGACCACCCCGCTCTCCGCGCTGTTCTTCGCGGACATCTGCCGCCAGGCGGGCCTGCCCAAGGGTGTCGTCAACATCCTGCCGGGCTACGGCGACGCGGGCGCGGCCCTGGTCGCCCACCCCGACGTGAACAAGGTCGCCTTCACCGGCTCCACGGCCGTGGGCAAGGAGATCGCGCGTACCGTCGCGGGCACCCGCAAGAAGCTCACCCTCGAACTGGGCGGCAAGGGCGCCAACATCGTCTTCGACGACGCGCCGATCGACCAGGCCGTCGAGGGCATCGTGACCGGCATCTTCTTCAACCAGGGCCAGGTCTGCTGCGCGGGCTCCCGCCTCCTCGTCCAGGAGTCGGTCCAGGACGAGCTGCTGGACTCCCTCAGGCGCCGTCTGTCCACCCTGCGCCTCGGTGACCCGCTGGACAAGAACACCGACATCGGCGCGATCAACTCCGCCGAGCAGCTGGCCCGGATCACCGCGCTGGCCGAGCAGGGCGAGGCGGAGGGCGCCGAGCGCTGGTCACCGGCCTGCGAACTTCCCTCCTCCGGCTACTGGTTCGCCCCGACGCTCTTCACGAACGTCACCCAGGCGCACACCATCGCCCGGGACGAGATCTTCGGCCCGGTGCTGTCGGTCCTCACCTTCCGCACGCCGGACGAGGCGGTCGCCAAGGCGAACAACACGCAGTACGGCCTGTCGGCCGGCATCTGGACCGAGAAGGGCTCGCGGATCCTGGCCGTCGCGAACAAGCTGCGGGCCGGTGTCGTCTGGTCCAACACGTTCAACAAGTTCGACCCGACCTCGCCGTTCGGCGGCTACAAGGAGTCGGGCTTCGGCCGCGAGGGCGGCCGCCACGGCCTGGAGGCGTACCTCGATGTCTGAGAAGACCGCACAGCAGCGACTCACTGTCTTCAAGACCTACAAGCTGTACGTCGGCGGGAAGTTCCCGCGTTCCGAGAGCGGCCGGGTGTACGAGGTGACGGACTCGAAGGGCAACTGGCTGGCCAACGCTCCGCAGTCCTCCCGCAAGGACGCCCGTGACGCGGTCGTGGCCGCACGCAAGGCGTTCGGCGGCTGGTCCGGCGCGACGGCCTACAACCGCGGCCAGGTCCTCTACCGCGTCGCGGAGATGCTGGAAGGCCGCAGGGAGCAGTTCGCGCGCGAAGTGGCCGACGCCGAGGGCCTGTCCAGGTCCAAGGCGGCGGCGGTCGTGGACGCCACGATCGACCGCTGGGTCTGGTACGCGGGCTGGACCGACAAGATCGCCCAGGTGATCGGTGGCGCCAATCCGGTCGCGGGCCCCTTCTTCAACCTGTCCTCCCCCGAGCCGACCGGCGTGGTCGCCGTCGTGGCCCCGCAGGAGTCGTCCTTCCTGGGCCTGGTCTCCGTCGTGGCACCGGTGATCGCCACCGGTAACACCGCGGTCGTGATCGCTTCCGAGCAGGCCCCGTTGCCCGCCCTGTCCCTGGGCGAGGTGCTGGCCACCTCCGATGTGCCGGGCGGTGTGGTCAACGTCCTGTCCGGCCGTACGGCGGAGATCGCGGCGCCGCTGGCCGCGCACCAGGACGTCAACGCGATCGACCTGGCGGGCGCCGACGAGGTGCTGGCGAAGGAGCTGGAGATCGCGGCGGCGGACAATCTGAAGCGCGTCCTGCGTCCACAGCCTGTGGATTACTTCGAGACGCCGGGCATCGACCGCATGACGGCGTTCCTGGAGACCAAGACGGTCTGGCACCCGACGGGGTCGCTGGGCGCGTCGGGGTCGTCCTACTGACGTAGGGAGAGCGGCGGGTGACCGCGGGGCTCGGCCGGCAGCGGGTTGCCCGTGACCGGCCGCGCCCCTCGGCGGAGCCGCATGTCGACGCGGACCCGCTCCCCAGTCGGGGTCTCTCAGTGGCCCAGTGCCCCCAGCGCCTGCCCCACCACCGGCAGACCGCCGATCGACGGTGCCTGGGCCACGGGGCCCGTCAGGGTCCTGGAGTCGATGGACTCGAAGTCCGCGAGCCGGGTGCCCACACCGTTGTCCAGGGGGTCCACACCGGTGCCCGCGAGGGGGTTGGGCTTGAGGCCCGCGACCGTGCCGGTCGCGTGGCCTACCGTGCCGGTCGCGGCCGGCACGCCCGACTGCGGGTCGACGTCGCCGAGGTTCACAGGCCGGTGGCCGGCGCCCGGGACCGAGTCGGCGGACGCCGTCGCCGCCCCCGCGCCCAGGGCCGCTCCGGCCGTCGCGAGGGCGATCAGGGCGCGCTGCGCGGTGGAGTGCCGGGAAGAGGTGTGTCGGGCCATCGGGTGCCACCTTCTGATGCGCGGAGTAATGAAGTCGGCACACAGGGTAGTTGAGGCGGGGCTCACGCTCAAAAGACGACCCGCGGGGTCGGCAGGCGGCCCCCCATGCGTCAAACTGGTGTTCCGTGAGCATCCATCCCCCGTCCCCCGCCCGTGTCGTGCTGCTGTGCGGCCCCTCGGGCTCGGGCAAGTCCCTCGTCGCCGCCCGTTCCGGGCTCCCCGTCCTGCGTCTGGACGACTTCTACAAGGAGGGCGACGACCCGACCCTGCCTCTGGTGGAGGGGAGTTCGGACATCGACTGGGATCACCCGGAGTCATGGGACGCGGACGTCGCGATCGCGGCCATCGCCCGGCTCTGCGCCACGGGGTCGACGCCGGTCCCCGTGTACGACATCGCGCTGAGCGCCCGTACCGGCGAGGAGACGCTGCACATCGGCGGTACCCCGCTGTTCATCGCGGAGGGCATCTTCGCGGCGGAGATCGTGGAGCGCTGCCGGGAACGGGGCCTGCTCGCGGACGCCCTGTGCCTGACCCGCGGGCCGGTCACCACGTTCCGGCGCCGCTTCCTGCGGGACCTGAAGGAGGGCCGTAAGTCGGTGCCGTTCCTGCTGCGCCGCGGCTGGCGGCTGATGCGCGCGGAACGCTCGATCGTCGCCCGCCAGGTGTCCCTGGGCGCGTATCCGTGTGATCGCGACGAGGCGCTGGGCCGGCTGGCGGCGGCGGGGGCGGGCCGGCGGACGCGTCGGCAGACGGTGGCCTGACCGCCGAGGGGAACGCGAAACGGGACTGGTCGGACCCCCCGGCCCGCCAGTCCCGTTCCTCTGTGCTCCCCCGTGTTCCCCATGCCCCCCGTGGGATCCACCCCCCCCCGGTGGTCCCCCGTTTCCCCCGTACTCCCCCCCTGACCTCAGGCGACCAACTCGCCGAAGGCGTTCTCCTCGTCACGGCCGAAGCTGAGGACCTCGTCCTCGCGCAGCCGGCGGAGCGACCGCCAGATGCTGGACTTCACCGTGCCGACACTGATGCCGAGGATCTCCGCGATCTCCGGGTCCGTGCGGCCCTCGTAGTAGCGCAGGACCAGCATGGTGCGCTGGAGTTCGGGCAGCCGGGCCAGCGCCTGCCACAGGACCGCGCGCAGCTCGGTGCCGCGCATCGCGTCCGTCTCGCCGGGCGTCTCCGGCAGTTCCTCGGTCGGGTACTCGTTGAGCTTGCGACGCCGCCAGGCACTGATGTGCAGGTTGGTCATGGTGCGGCGGAGGTATCCGCCGACCGCCGCCTTGTCGCTGATCCGGTCCCACGCCTTGTACGTCGAGAACAGCGCGCTCTGCAGCAGGTCCTCGGCCTCGAAACGGTCGCCGGTCAGGTGGTAGGCGGTGGCGTACAGGGAGGCGCGGCGCTCCTGGACGTAGGCGGTGAACTCCGCCTCGCTCAGCGAGCGGCGCTCCTCCGAGGCCTCCCCGTACGCGGTTCCCCCGTGCGTTTCCCCCGTGCGGACGTCAACCACCGTCATGTACGCGGTGTGCTGACGCCCGGCGCCGCGAGCGCACCCCCGTCCTCCCCCGAGCTCGCGGCTCCGCTCGATCAGGGAGGTGCCCACACCCGCACCGGACTTCTCGGAACCCCGGTGCACGTCGTGCAGACGCGTGACCACTGCGCTGGTGCTGATGCCGTGCAGCGTGTTCATCTCGCGCTCCCCCGTCGTGGACTTCCGGTGCTTCGGTCTCGCTCCGGGCTGGTTCCGGCTCACCGCCGTGCCCGTGCCCAAAAGACTGCCGGGGCCACTTCATCGCCGTGTCCGCCGACTGTCACAGACCTGTCACAGGGGCCTGGCACGCTGCTGTCACCGACAGCACACGGGTAGTGGCGGTACGCCGGGATCGGTCCCACAGGTCGTCCGCCACCCCCTCCATGGGCCAGAATGAGGCCCGTGCCTTCCCTGTTGCTGATCGAGGACGACGACGCCATCCGCACGGCCCTGGAACTCTCCCTGACGCGCCAGGGACACCGGGTGGCCACCGCTGCCAGCGGCGAGGACGGTCTGAAGCTGCTGCGTGAGCAGCGGCCGGACCTGATCGTGCTGGACGTGATGCTGCCCGGCATCGACGGGTTCGAGGTGTGCCGGCGCATCCGGCGCACCGACCAGCTGCCGATCATCCTGCTGACCGCGCGCAACGACGACATCGACGTGGTGGTCGGACTGGAGTCCGGCGCCGACGACTATGTGGTCAAGCCGGTGCAGGGGCGGGTACTGGACGCCCGGATCCGGGCCGTGCTGCGGCGCGGGGAGCGCGAGTCCAGCGACTCGGCGACGTTCGGCAGCCTCGTCATCGACCGTTCGGCGATGACCGTGACGAAGAACGGCATGGATCTGCAGCTGACCCCGACCGAGCTGAGGCTGCTGCTGGAGCTGAGCCGGCGGCCCGGTCAGGCGCTGTCCCGGCAGCAGCTGCTGCGGCTGGTGTGGGAGCACGACTACCTGGGCGACTCCCGCCTGGTGGACGCGTGTGTGCAGCGGCTGCGCGCCAAGGTGGAGGACGTGCCCTCCTCCCCGACCCTGATCCGTACCGTCCGTGGTGTCGGCTACCGCCTGGACGTCCCTCAGTGACCGAAACGCAAGGGAGGCTGCGCGGCTGGGCCGCGGGGCGCGGGGGAAGTCTGTCGCGGTTGCGGTTCACCAGCCTCAGGCTGCGACTGGTCCTGGTCTTCGCTCTGGTGGCGCTCACCGCCGCGGTGTCGGCGTCGGGCATCGCCTACTGGCTGAACCGGGAGGCCGTGCTCACCCGCGCCCAGGACGCGGTGCTGCGCGACTTCCGGCAGGAGATGCAGAACCGGGCGGGGGCGCTGCCGGAGCACCCCACGCAGGACGCGCTGCAGCACGCCGCGGGCCAGATGGCCGACGACAGCCAGCACTTCAGCGTGCTGCTGGTGGGCCAGGACCCGAGCGGCAAGACGGTGTACGGCAACTCGGACGGCATCAACGGCTTCTCGCTGGAGGACGTGCCCAAGTCGCTGCGCGCGGCCGTGAACAAGCGGCAGAAACCGACCGACTCCAACAAGGAGCCGTACCACCTGTACTGGCAGCGGATCACAGACCACGGCACGCCGTATCTGGTGGCCGGTACGAGGGTGATCGGCGGCGGTCCGACGGGCTACATGGCGAAGTCCCTGGAACCGGAGGCCAAGGACCTCAACTCGCTGGCCTGGTCGCTGGGCATCGCCACCGCACTGGCGCTGATCGGCGCCGCGCTGCTCGCGCAGGCCGCCGCCACGACCGTGCTGAAGCCGGTGCACCGGCTCGGGGTGGCCGCCCGGCGCCTGGGTGAGGGCAAGCTGGACACGCGACTGCGGGTGTCCGGCACGGACGAACTCGCCGATCTGTCACGGACGTTCAACAACGCGGCCGAGGCGCTGGAGCAGCGGGTCGCGGAGATGGCCGCCCGGGACGAGGCCTCGCGCCGGTTCGTGGCGGACATGTCGCACGAGCTGCGGACGCCGCTGACCGCCATCACCGCCGTGACGGAGGTCCTGGAGGAGGAGCTGGAGTCGGAGGCGGGGGGCATCGACCCCATGGTCGAGCCCGCCGTACGGCTCGTCGTCAGCGAGACCCGGCGGCTGAACGACCTGGTCGAGAACCTGATGGAGGTCACCCGCTTCGACGCGGGCACCGCCCGGCTGGTCCTGGACGACGTCGACGTCGTCGACCAGATCACCGCCTGCATCGACGCCCGCGCCTGGCTGGACGCGGTCGAGCTGGACGCCGAGCGCGGCATCCACGCCCGCCTGGACCCGCGCCGCCTGGACGTCATCCTCGCCAACCTGGTCGGCAACGCGCTCAAGCACGGTGGATCGCCGGTGCGGGTGGCGGTGCGGGAGGCGGACGAGGAGGTAGTGATCCAGGTCCGCGACCACGGTCCGGGTATCCCCGAGGACGTCCTCCCGCACGTCTTCGACCGCTTCTACAAGGCGAGCGCCTCCCGGCCGCGCTCGGAGGGCAGCGGCCTCGGCCTGTCCATCGCCCTGGAGAACGCGCACATCCACGGCGGGGGGATCACCGCGGCCAACTCACCCGACGGTGGCGCGGTGTTCACCCTGCGACTGCCCCGGGACGCCTCACGGCTGACCGAGGAGGCCGATGAGGCCGAGCACGACGACCGGGCCGGCAAGACCGGTACGGCCGACAGGAACGACGGTATGAGGAAGGAGGGGTCATGACCGTACGACGCCTGCTGGCACTGCCCCTCCTGGGCGCACTGCTCACCGGCTGCGGCATCCGGGCCACGGAGGTGCCGACCGACTTCGGGGCGGCGCCCTCACGGGTGGCGTGCTCGCTGGCCGGGCCCGACGTGTCCGCGCAGTCCTCGCGGGGGGTGCCCGTACAGGTCTTCCTGCTGTGCGGGGCGTCCCTGGTGGCCGTCGACCGGACCGTGCGGGTCCCGGACGGCACCCCGGACGCCCGGCGCCGGGTGATCGTGGCGCAGGGGCTGCTGGACCAGCTCGCCGCGTCCCCGTCGGCCCCGGAGAAGGCGGCGGGCTACACGACGTACGTGCCGGGCGGCCTGAGCGTGTCCGGGCCCGGGGCGAAGGACCCCGAGGACACCCTGCGGCTGAGCGCCGCCCCGAGCCGCCTCGGCGCCTACGCCCTGGCGCAGCTGGTGTGCACCCTGTCCGACTCCGCCGCCACCGAGGGAGACGGCTCGGTCATCCTGGGCGGCCCCGGCGCCGCCGCCCCGCGCCGGTACCACTGCACGGATGACGTCCGTAACCGCCCGGGCACCACCAAGCCACCGTCCAGCAAGGTCGCGGACGCCTAGCGGGTTCAGCCGTCCGCCCCCGGCCACCGCCCGGCGACCGCGCGATCGGCCAGGGCGGACCCGTACTCGTACAGCCGCCCGAGCCTGCGGGCCGTCGTGCCGCTCGGGGCGGCACCCGTCCCGGGGGAAGGCGGCACCCCGCGGGCGACACCCACCCCCGCCCAGCCAAAGCACCCCTCCGAACCGGCCGGAAAGTTCCGGTGCGGAACCGATCTCGCCCCGCCCTGCGTCTAGGGGGGCGTGCAGCGTCAAGGCTCCATCGGCGGCAGCGCCGCGATCCGCATCCGTGTGACGGGGGGTGTCCTCCTCGTCACCCACCTCGCCGTCGTCGCCTGGCTGATGCTGCGGCCCCTGGACGTGCCCTGGGTGATGCCCCCCAACCTGCGCCCGCTGGACGGCATCCGGGCCGACCTGGCGCTGGGCTGGCCGGCGGCCGCGAGACCCCTCGGCGAGGGGCTGGCCCTGCTCGCCCCGCTGGGCGTGCTGCTGCCGATGGCGCACGGCAGGCTGACCGCCTGCCCGCTCGCCTCCCTGATCCGTACGGCGGCCGCGGGCGCCCTGATCTCGCTCGGCATCGCCCTGCTGCAGACCGGTGTTCCGGGCAGGGTGGTGGACGTCGACTCGGTGCTGCTGAACACCTTCGGCGTGATCGTGACGCACCTTGCCGTCGTACCGGCCGGCCGCGCCCGGCTGCGGCGCCGGGAGGCAGTCGAGCACGTCGAGGTGGAGCCGGTCACCGTGCAGGAGGAGCTGTCTCAGGGGCGCACCCCGACGATTCCCAGGGTCGGGATCGCCCCGTAGAGCGACGCTTCGCCCCCTTCGTCTCCCTATCGTGGAAGACAGCTGGGGACGCCACTCGGGCGGCCCCGACCACGGGTCCGGCAGCGCGCCGACGACCACGGAGGAGCCCCCCATGACCGCCCTTGTCCGCCCCACCCACGGCCGCATGATCGGCGGAGTGTGCGCCGCGCTGGCACGGCGCTTCGGCACCTCCGCGACGACGATGCGGGTGATCTTCCTGGTCTCCTGTCTGCTGCCGGGCCCGCAGTTCCTGCTCTACATAGCGTTGTGGATCCTGCTGCCCTCGGAGGACAAGGCCCGTACCGCCTGGTGACTCAGCCGAACAGGACCCAGCGTCCGCATTCCAGGTGGGGGGATCGCCCGGCGGCTAGCCTTGCGAACCACCAGAGCCGCTCGCGGAGGCCGCCTGCTGGAACAGCCATTCGGATTTCAGCTCGGCATATCCGGGTTTGATCACGTCGTTGATCATCGCGAGTCGTTCATCGAAAGGAATGAACGCTGATTTCATCGCGTTGACGGAGAACCACTGAAGGTCGTCGAGCGTGTAACCGAACGCCTCGACAAGATGCTCGAATTCCCGGCTCATGGTGGTGTGCGACATCAGCCGGTTGTCGGTGTTCACGGTGGCCCGGAAGTGCAGCCGGCGCAGCAGCCCGATGGGGTGCTCGGCGTAGGAGGACGCGGCCCCCGTCTGCAGGTTGGAGCTGGGGCACAGCTCCAACGGGATCCTCTTGTCCCGGACGTACGAGGCCAGCCGGCCGAGCTTCACCGAGCCGTCGTCGCGGACCTCGATGTCGTCGATGATCCGCACGCCGTGGCCGAGCCGGTCGGCGCCGCACCACTGCAGCGCCTGCCAGATGGACGGCAGTCCGAAGGCCTCGCCGGCGTGGATGGTGAAGTGGTTGTTCTCGCGCTTGAGGTACTCGAAGGCGTCGAGGTGCCGGGTGGGCGGGTAGCCGGCCTCGGCGCCGGCGATGTCGAAGCCGGCCACGCCGGAGTCCCGGTAGCGGTTGGCGAGTTCCGCGATCTCCAGGGAGCGGGCCGCGTGCCGCATGGCGGTCAGCAGGGCACCGACCCGGATCCGGCGGCCGTTCTCCCGGGCGAGCCGCTCGCCCTGCCGGAACCCCTCGTTGACGGCCTCGACCACCTGTTCCAGGGTCAGTCCCTGTTCGAGGTGCTGCTCGGGCGCGTACCGCACCTCGGCATAGACGACCCCGTCCGCGGCGAGGTCCTCGGCGCACTCCCGGGCGACCCGGATCAGGGCCTCCCGGGTCTGCATCACGCCGACGGTGTGGGTGAAGGTCTCCAGATACCGTTCCAGCGAGCCGGAGTCGGCGGCCTCGCGGAACCAGATGCCCAGCTTGTCCGGGTCGCTCTCGGGAAGTTCCGGATAGCCGGTCTCCCGGGCGAGTTCGACGACGGTGGCCGGGCGGAGCCCGCCGTCGAGATGATCGTGCAGCAGAACTTTGGGCGCCCGGCGGATCTGGGCCGGCGTCGGAACATGCGCCGGCACGGTCGCCGGGGCGGCCCCGGTCGGTGCGGTCTGGCTCGTCATTTCCGCACTCTAACGCCTACGCGCGTAGAGCGCCGGTGTACGCGTCGACTCTTTCCCGGCACTTTTCCGTCGATACGCAACGGTGACCGCACGTACGGGTTTCGTACACCGCGCCTTCTGACACTGTTCTGTCATGGGACAGCAAGCGACGCCGGTCCGAACGGCCAGGCTCGGAAAGGCAGTCGGCCCGGAGCCGACGGCGGTCAGCGGAGCGGTGCTGCTGCTCCCCGGCGGGGAGGAGGTCTCCGCCCGCAGGCCGTTCCCCCTCCGGGCGACGGCCTTCGTTCGCTCCCTGAGCCGCCGCATCGCCCGCGCGGGCCGCGGGGAAGGGCTGGCCGTGCACACCGTGCAGTACCGCTACCGGGGCTGGAACGGCGGTTCGGCCCATCTGGCGGCGGACGCCGAGTGGGCCGCCGATGAGCTCGTACGACGGTACGGGGACGTCCCCGTGTGCCTGGTCGGGGTGGGCATGGGCGGCCGGGCGGCGCTGCGCGCGGGCGGCCATGAAGCGGTGAACTCCGTTGTCGCGCTTGCCCCCTGGCTGCCGGAGGAGGACGTCGCCGCTCCCGCCGAGCCGGTGAAGCAGTTGGTGGGCCGCCGGGTGCTGATCGTGCACGGCACGAACGACGAACGGACCGATCCCGAGCTGTCGTTCCGGTTCGCCGCGCGGGCGAAGAAGGCGAACCGGGAGGTGTGCCGGTTCGAGGTGCACTCGGACGGCCACGGGTTGCACGGTCACCGCAGCGAGGTGATCCACCTCTCCGCGGACTTCGTGATGGGGGCGTTGTTCGGGTGCCCGGTTTCCCGGCCGGTGGAGGACGCGCTGGCCGCGCCGCCGCCGATCGGACTCCGGATGCCGTTGGCCGCGGGATTCGGCAAGTCGTTGCGGCGGTAGGGCTCGGCCGGCCGGCGTCGTGTCCGGGGTGCGGGTGGCTCGTGGTGGAACGCGCCCACGCGACGGAGCCGCACATCGATGCGCCCCTCAGGTGGCCAGCAGGTTGCCCCTCCGCGAGAGCAGGAACTTCTTGAAAGCCGCCACCGGGGGTGTGTCCGGGCGGTCGGCCAGCCACGCCACGCCGATTTCGCGGGCCGCCCGGGGGGCCGTGACCGTCAGTTCCGCCACCCCGGGGCGGGGGACGGTCGGCGGTGGTAGCAGGGCGACCCCCAGACCCGCCGCCACCAGGCCCCTCAGGGTCTCCGCCTCCTCGCCCTCGAAGGCCACCCGCGGGCGGAAACCCGCCTGGCGGCACAGGTCGTCCGTGATGCGCCGGAGGCCGTAGCCCGGCTCCAGGGTGACGAAGGTTTCGTCGGAGGCCTCGGCCAGGCGGATGCGGCGGCGGGCGGCCAGCGGGTGGTCGGCGGGGACCACGAGACGGAGTTTCTGTTCGTCCAGGCGGCGGGCGACCAGGTCGGGGGCGTCGGGGACCGGTGAGGTCAGGCAGAGGTCCAGCTCGCCCGCCCGCAGCCGCTCCAGCATCGCCTCGCCGTAGTTCTGGACCAGGCTGAAGCGGACGCGCGGATGGTCGGCGCGGAAGGCGTGCAGCAGGCCCGGTACGGTCTCCGCGCCCATGGTGTGCAGGAAGCCGAAGGCGACCTTGCCGGTGGCCGGGTCGGCGTCCGCGCGGACCTCCTCGGCGGCGCGTTCGATCTCGGCGAGGGCGCGCTCGACGGAGGCGAGGAAGGTGCGGCCGGCGGTGGTCAGGGAGACCGTGCGGCCGTGGCGGGCGAAGAGGTCGACGCCCAGGTCCTGCTCCAGGCGGGCCATCGCGCGGGAGAGGGTGGACTGGGGGACGTTCATCTCGTGGGCGGCCCGGGTGACGTGCTCGGTGCGGGCCACGCCGGCGAAGTAGGCGAGCCGCGGCGCGAGCAGCCTCGACATCTCTGTCATGTCTTCTGTGTCACCGGACGGTGACAGCCGCTCCTTTGACCTCTGCTGATGCGTCATGGGAACGATTATGGCAATTCCATGCATTGGACGGATGAGAGGGACCGTACCTACGGTCGAAGCATGTCTCCCGCCAGTACCGGGGCGTCCACCAGCGTGGGCGCCGTCATGTCCGTCCCCTCCTCCGACTCCGCGTCCGACTCCCGTATGACGCCGGGCGGTCCCGGCTACCGCCGGATGAGCCTGGCCCTCTTCCTCGCCGGAGTCGCGACCTTCGCCCTCCTCTACTCCACGCAGGCCCTGCTCCCGCTGATCTCCGGCGAGTTCGGGGTCGCGGCGAGCGAGGCGAGCTGGACCGTGGCGGCCGCGACCGGCGGTCTGGCCCTGTTCGTCCTGCCCATGAGCGCCCTGTCGGAGCGCTTCGGGCGCCGTACGGTGATGACGGCCTCGCTGGCCGTCGCGGTCACGGTCGGGATGCTGGTGCCCTTCGCGCCGTCGATCGGTGCGCTGGTGGTGCTGCGAGCGGTGCAGGGCGCGGCGCTCGCCGGTCTGCCGGCCTCGGCGACGGCATACCTCGCCGAGGAGGTCCGGCCGAAGGCGCTGGTCACAGCGATCGGCCTGTTCGTCGCGGGCAACAGCGTCGGCGGCATGAGCGGCCGGGTGATCACCGGCTGGGTGGCCCAGGAGTGGGGCTGGCGGGTCTCGGTCGGCGTGATCGGCGCGATCGCGGTCGCGTGCGCGGTGGCGTTCCGGCTGCTGCTGCCGGCCCCGAAGCACTTCACGCCGGGTTCGCTGCGCCCGCGCGTTCTGCTCGGCACGGTCCGCGACCACCTCTCCGACCCCCTGCTGCGGCGCCTGTACGCGATCGGCGCGCTGTTCATGACGGTGTTCGGGGGCGTGTACACCGTGATCGGCTACCGCCTGACGGCGGAGCCGTTCGGGCTGCCGCAGGGCATCGTGGGTTCGATCTTCCTGGTGTACCTGGTGGGTACGGTGTCGGCGTCCACCGCGGGTCGTCTGGTGGGCCGCCTCGGCCGCCGGGGCGCGCTGTACCTGGCGGCCGGTACGACGGCGGCGGGCCTGCTCCTCTCGCCGGCCGGCTCGCTCCCCCTGGTGCTGCTGGGTCTGGTGCTGATCACGGCGGGATTCTTCGCCGGGCACGCGGTCGCCTCCTCGGCGGTCGGCAAGACGGCCACGCACGGCCGGGCCCAGGCCTCGGCGCTCTACCAGTCCGCGTACTACATCGGCTCCAGCGCCGGAAGCACGGTCGGCGCGATGGCCTTCCACGCGGGCGGCTGGACCGGCACGGTCGGCGTCGGACTCCTCGCGGTCCTCGGCGTCGTGACGATCACGGTCCTCGGTTCGCGGGCGGCCCGGGTGGCGGCCCGCCGGGAGCCGGTCGCGGCGCACTGAGCCCGGTGCGGGTCCGGTCGCGGGCCGGCGGCTTTCGCTCATGACGTGGCAATCGGTCTGAGCCGGGCTTCTTGGCGCTCGGGGGGCCATTGTCAGTGGGCTGCGGTAGCTTCCCAAGTGCTGGGGCGCGAAGGCGCGCGGACAGGACGGCCACAGGGGTGGGTGGACGATGGGCGGCAGCACGGCGACGGCGGACCTCGATGTCGCACTGGAGAAGCACCGGACCGAGCTGACCGGGTACTGCTACCGGATGCTCGGTTCCTCCTTCGAGGCCGAGGACGCGGTGCAGGACACCCTGGTGCGGGCCTGGCGGAGCTACGAGAAGTTCGAGGGCCGTTCCTCCCTGCGGTCGTGGCTGTACCGGATCGCGACGAACGTGTGCCTGGACATGCTGACGGCGGGCAACAAGCGGGCTCGCCCGATGGACCTGACCGAGTCCACGCCGCTCGCCCGGGCGGCGCTCTCCCCCCGCCCGGACCACACCTGGCTGGAGCCGATGCCGGACGCGCGCGTGCTGCCGACGGTGGAGGATCCGGCGGAGGCGGCGGTCGCCAGGGAGTCGGTCCGGCTGGCCTTCATGGCGGCCCTCCAGCAGCTGCCGCCCAAGCAGCGGGCGGTGCTGATCCTGCGCGAGGTGCTGGCCTGGAAGGCGAGCGAGGTCGCCGAGTTGCTGGGCACCACGGTCGCCTCGGTCAACAGCGCGCTCCAGCGGGCCCGGGCCACCCTTGCGGAGCGCGAGGCCGCGGGCGGCGAAGGGTCGGTGTCCGACCCGCTGGACGAGGAGCAGCAAAAGCTCCTGGAGCGATACGTCAAGGCGTTCGAGGGCTATGACATGACGGCGCTGACGGCGTTGCTCCACGAGGACGCGATCATGACGATGCCGCCGTTCGACCTGTGGCTGCGCGGCCGGGCCGACATCACCGGCTTCATGACCACCCTCGGCGCCTCCTGCGCCGGTTCCCGCCTGCTGCCGGTCCAGGCCAACGGCCTGCCCGGCTTCGCCCACTACAAGCCGGACCCGGACAACGGCGGGTTCAGCCCCTGGGCGGTGCAGGTGCTGGAGCTGTCAGGCGGCCGGATCACCGGTTTCCACTGCTTCCTCGACACCAAGCGCTGGTTCCCCCTCTTCGGCCTGCCCCTCCACCTGGAAGCGGAGCCCGACGAGGTCGAGGAGGGCGTGTAGCGCGGGACCGGGGCCCCGCAGCCGTATCCGCCCGCCGGCCCGGCGGGCGGCCAGCTCCAGCCGGGCCAGCAGATCGACGGCCGCGAGCCCCGGGGGCCCGAGCCCGCCCACGTCACAGACGACGACTTCGGCCCCGCCGCCCTCCAGCAGCGCCCGCACTTCGGCACACAGCGCCGGCACCTGGCCACGGCTGACGGGGCCGGGCAGGACGAGCACGGCGGGGGCCTTGGCATCCACGTGCGGATAGACCGGCGGGACGGGCGGAACTCATCGCGGGCCGGTGCGGGCGCCGCACTTCCCGGGTGACGCCGTGCCCGTTGCAGCGCCGCGGCCGACGTGTCCGCCGACGGCCGCCGCACCGGACCCGTCGAAGATCACATTGACCAGCTCCCCTCCTCCCCCGCAGGGTTGGTCCCGTGGCGGGGGTACTGAGCGGGTTCGCGGTGATCGCGGTCGTCATCGGGGTGGGTTATGTACTCGGGCGACGCGGGACGCTGGGCCCGCAGGGCGGTGAGGTGCTGACGAGGCTGGCCTTCACGGTGGCCGGGCCGGCGCTGCTGTTCACCACCCTCGCCGAGGCGGACCTCTCGGTACTCTTCTCCAGCCGCCTGCTGGTGACGGCCCTGAGCACGGCGGCGGTGTGCGGCAGCTTCGTGGCGGTCGGAGGGATACGGCGCTGGGGTGTGGGCCGTACGACGATCGGCGCCCTGTGCTCCGGTTACGTCAACTCGGGCAACCTCGGGATCCCGATCGCCGCGTATGTACTGGGCGACGCGTCTCTGGTCGCACCGGTGCTGCTCTTCCAGGTCGTGCTGGTCACCCCCGTCGCCCTCACCGTCCTGGACCTGTCCGGGACGGGCGGGAAGGGCACGGTGTGGCGGCGCCTGCTGACGCCGCTGCGGAACCCGATAGCCGTCGGCTCCCTGTCGGGGGTCGTGGTGTCGGCGGCGGGCTGGCAGCTCCCGGGGCCGCTCATGAACCCCCTCACCCTGATCGGCAACATGTCCGTCCCTGCGGCCCTGCTGGCCTTCGGCATGTCCCTGCACGGCAGCGCGGCCCCTGGCCGGGGGCGGGACCGTGAACTGGTCCTGCTGTCGGTCGGCCTGAAGTCACTGGGCCAGCCGCTGGTCGCCTGGGCTCTGGCCACGACCGTCTTCGGCCTGCGCGGCGCCCCGCTGCTGGACGTGGTGGTGACCTCGGCCCTCCCGGCCGCGCAGAACCTCTTCACCTACGCCAGCCGCTACCGCGTGGCCCAGTCCCTGGCCCGGGAGTCGATCCTGGTGTCGACGGTGGTGTCCGTGCCGGTGCTGGTGGGGGTGGCGGCGGTACTGGGGTGAGGGCCAGTCGGCGGAGTCGACGGAAAGGGTGAGACCGAAGGGCGCGGGCGGCCGGGCGCCCCGGACTCCCCCGGCCGGTCGGGACTCGGTCGCCCTCGAACGCGTGCATGAGCCCGTCCGACAGCGGAACGGGACCGGTGGGGGCCCACCGATCCCGTTCACCCGGAAGGGGAATGCCCTGATCAGGCGATACGTCCCAGCACCACCGGCGACGGCGTGAAGTCAGTCCCCGGCGCCGCGATGTCGTACGAGCCCTCCACCGCCTGCAGCGCGTACTCGAAGCGCTCGGGGGTGTCGGTGTGCAACGTCAGGAGCGGCTGGCCCTCCGTCACCGTGTCGCCCGGCTTGGCGTGCAGTTCGACGCCCGCCGCCGCCTGCACCGGGTCCTCCTTGCGGGCGCGGCCTGCACCCAAACGCCAGGCCGCGATACCGATGTCATAGGCGTCCAGGCGGGTCAGCACACCGGAGGACGCGGCCTTGATCACGTGCTGCTCGCGAGACGTGGGCAGCTCCGCGTCCGGGTCGCCGCCCTGCGCCGCGATCATCCGGCGCCACACGTCCATCGCGGAGCCGTCGGCCAGCGCCTTCGCGGGGTCCGCGTCCTTGATGCCGGCCGCGTCGAGCATCTCGCGGGCCAGGGCGATCGTCAGCTCGACCACGTCCGCGGGGCCGCCGCCCGCCAGGACCTCGACCGACTCGCGGACCTCCAGGGCGTTGCCCGCCGTCAGACCGAGCGGAGTCGACATGTCCGTCAGGAGGGCCACCGTCTTCACGCCGTGGTCCGTGCCGAGGCCGACCATCGTGGACGCCAGTTCACGGGCGTCCTCGATCGTCTTCATGAAGGCTCCCGTGCCCACCTTCACGTCCAGGACCAGGGAGCCGGTGCCTTCGGCGATCTTCTTCGACATGATCGAGGACGCGATCAGGGGGATCGCCTCGACCGTGCCGGTGACGTCGCGCAGGGCGTACAGCTTCTTGTCGGCGGGTGCCAGGCCGTCGCCCGCCGCGCAGATCACCGCGCCCGTCGTGTCGAGGACGTGCAGCATCTCCTCGTTGGAGAGCAGGGCCCGCCAGCCGGGGATCGACTCCAGCTTGTCCAGGGTGCCGCCGGTGTGGCCGAGGCCCCGGCCCGAGAGCTGGGGGACGGCTGCTCCGCAGGCCGCGACCAGGGGGGCCAGCGGGAGCGTGATCTTGTCGCCGACGCCGCCCGTGGAGTGCTTGTCGGCCGTGGGACGGGACAGCGCCGAGAAGTCCATGCGCTCCCCGGAGGCGATCATGGCCGCCGTCCAGCGGGCGATCTCACGGCGGTTCATGCCGTTGAGCAGGATCGCCATGGCGAGCGCGGACATCTGCTCGTCGGCGACCTCGCCCCGGGTGTACGCGTCGATGACCCAGTCGATCTGCGCGTCGGTCAGCTCACCGCGGTCCCGCTTGGTGCGGATGACGGAGATGGCGTCCATGGCCATGGCTGAGGGCTTCCTTCCGGGAGGTGCGAAGTGCACGGCCCCCCTGAACGGATCAGGGGGGCCGTACGGGACTTACTTGGTGAGATGGTCCGGGCCGAAGGCCTGAGGCAGCATCTCGGAGAGGGGGAGGACGCCCGCGGGGGTGTCCAGCAGCAGGCCGGGCCCGCCGAACTCGTACAGCAGCTGACGGCAGCGGCCGCACGGCACGAGCAGGGCGCCCGTGCCGTCGACGCAGGTGAAGTGCGTCAGACGGCCGCCGCCGGTGCGCTGCAGCTGGGAGACCAGGCCGCACTCGGCGCACAGGCCGAGGCCGTAGGAGGCGTTCTCGACGTTGCAGCCGGTGACCGTGCGGCCGTCGTCGACCAGGGCCGCCACGCCGACCGGGTAGCCGGAGTAGGGGGCGTAGGCGTGGGACATGGCCTCCCGCGCCTCGGCGCGCAGCGCCTCCCAGTCGAACCCGTCGGCCTGGGCCGTCACTTGCCCTGGCCCTTGCGGTACCGCATGCCGTCCGCCTTCGGCATCCGCAGGCGCTGCGCCGAGAGGGACAGCACGAGCAGGGTGACGACGTACGGGGTGGCGCCCACGAAGTCGCTCGGGACCTCGTCGGTGAGCAGGTACCAGACCAGGACCAGCGCTGCCATGACGGCGCTGATCACTCCCTGCAGGAGGGCCTTCCTGTACAGCTTCCAGCCGGCCAGCAGCACCAGCAGGGCGACCAGCAGCAGGAGCAGGGCGTGCACGGTGACACCGCCGTTGCGCAGCTGGAGGGCGTCGGAGTAGCCGAACAGGCCCGCACCCATCGCGAGGCCGCCCGGACGCCAGTTGCCGAAGATCATGGCCGCGAGGCCGATGTAGCCGCGGCCGCCGGTCTGGCCCTCCAGGTAGGTGTGGGAGGTGACCAGCGCGAGGAAGGCGCCGCCGAGGCCGGCGAGGCCGCCGGAGACGGCCACGGCCGCGTACTTGTACCGGTAGACGTTGACACCGAGCGACTCCGCGGCGATCGGGTTCTCGCCGCAGGAGCGCAGCCGCAGCCCGAACGGGGTGCGCCACAGCAGCCACCAGCTGCCGACGAACAGCACTACGGCCAGGATCGTCACCACGGACAGGTTGGTGATCAGACCACCGATGATGCCCGCGAGGTCGGAGACCAGGAACCAGTGGTGCTTCTCGATCGACGCGAGGCCGTCCGAGAGGCCGGGGATCGTCACGTGGGGCAGCGCGTCCGTCGGCGGGGACTGCTTGGGGTTGCCGCCCGCCTCCGCCGCCTTGCCGTCGGCGAAGAAGAGCTTGGCGAGGTACTGGGTGGCGCCGAGCGCGAGCAGGTTGACCGCGACACCGGAGACGATGTGGTCGACACCGAAGGTGACGGTGGCGACGGCGTGCACCAGACCGCCGAGGACACCGAAGCCGACGCCGCACAGCAGGCCGAGCCAGGGGCTGGACTGCCAGCCGATCCAGCCGGCGCCGAAGGTGCCGAGGATCATCATGCCCTCGAGGCCGATGTTGACCACGCCGGCCCGCTCGGACCACAGGCCGGCGAGTCCGGCGAGGCCGATCGGCACGGCGAGGCCGAGCGCGGCACCGACCTGTCCGGCGGAGTCGAGCTGGTTGGCTCCGGTGATGACGCGGACCGCGGCCAGGAGCAGCAGCGCACCCGCGACGATCATGAGGGTCAGGCCGAGGGAGCGGCCGGAGCGCTGGGGCGCGCCCGCCGCCTTGGGGGCCGCCGGCGGCGGCGCGTCGGTCATCGTGGCAGTCATCACGCCACCTCCTGCTTCTTCGTCGGAGCGGCCGCCTGGGCGGCGAGTTCGGCGCCGACCCGCTGCTGCTGGCGCTTCATGCCGTAGCGGCGTACGACCTCGTAGGCAATGACGACGCACAGGACGATGACGCCCTGGATGACGCCGAGGATTTCCTTGTCGTAGCCCTGGAACTCCAGGTGGTTGGTGGTGCGCTCCAGGAAGCCCCACAGCAGGGCGCCGAGCGCGATGCCGATCGGGTGGTTACGGCCGAGCAGCGCGATCGCGATGCCGGTGAAGCCGATGCCCGCCGGGAAGTCGTTGCTGAACTGATGGCTGTCGTTGAGCAGGGTCGGCATGCCGATCAGACCGGCCACCGCACCCGAGATGATCATGCTGGTGGCGATCATCTTCTTCACCCCGACACCGCTCGCCGCGGCGGCGGTCTCGGACTGGCCGACGGTGCGCAGGTCGAAGCCGAACCGGGTGCGGCCCAGTACGAACCAGTAGGCCACGCCGACGAGCACGGCGATGACGATGAAGCCCCACAGCTCACCGGCCGGGCCGGTGTCGATACCGAAGAAGTACGACGACGACGGCAGCGGCTTGGTGGAGACGAGGGTGCCCGCCTGGTCGAGCTGGCCGAGCCTCCCGGGCTGCAGCAGGTAGGCGATGATCGCGGTGGCGATCGAGTTCAGCATGATCGTCGCGATGACCTCGCTGACACCGCGGGTCACCTTGAGGATGCCGGCGATGGCCGCCCACAGGGCACCGGTCGCCATGGCGCTGATGATGATCAGCGGAATGGCGATCCAGCCGGGCACGGTCAGCGCCCCGCCGAGGACGGCGGCGATGAACGCGGCGAGCCGGTACTGGCCGTCGACACCGATGTTGAACAGGTTCATACGGAAGCCGATGGCCACCGCGACGCCCGCGAGGTAGTACGTCGTCGCCTTGTTCAGGATGTAGACCTGGCTGTCGCTGGCGAAGCCGTAGGTCACCATGTCACTGAAGGCGTCGCCTGGGTTCTTGCCGGTCGCGAGGATCACCAGGGTGGTGACGAGGAGCGCGGCGACGACCGCCAGCAGCGGCGCGGCGATCCCGAGGGCCAGCCGCTCCTTGTCGATCCGTGAGGTCAGCTTCTTCATCGCTCGTCGTCCTCTGTGTGCTCCAGGTGGCCGGTGGCCGCACCCGTCATGGCGGAGCCCAGCTCTTCGGGGGTGATCGTGGCGGGGTCGGCGTCGGCGACCAGGCGGCCGCGGTACATCACCCGCAGGGTGTCGGAGAGCCCGATCAGCTCGTCCAGGTCAGCGGAGATCAGCAGCACGGCCAGGCCCTCGCGGCGGGCCTCGCGGATGTAGTCCCAGATGGCGGCCTGGGCGCCGACGTCCACACCGCGGGTGGGGTGGGCGGCGATGAGCAGCTTGGGGTTGTGGCTCATCTCGCGGCCGACGATCAGCTTCTGCTGGTTTCCGCCGGACAGCGATGCGGCGGTGACTTCGATGCCGGGGGTGCGGACGTCGTAGGCCTCGACGATGCGCTGGGTGTCGGCGCGGGCCGCCTTGAGGTCGAGCAGTCCGCCGCGCGAGTTGGGCTTCTCGGTGACGTGGCCGAGGATGCGGTTCTCCCACAGCGGTGCTTCCAGGAGCAGGCCGTGGCGGTGGCGGTCCTCGGGGATGTAGCCGATGCCGGACTCGCGGCGGTCGCGGGTCGGGGTGTGCGAGATGTCGGTGCCGTCGAGGGTGATGACGCCGGCGTCGGGCCGGCGTATGCCCATGATGGCCTCGACCAGCTCGGACTGGCCGTTGCCCTCCACACCGGCGATGCCGAGGACCTCGCCCTTGTGGATGGTGAAGGAGATCTCGTCCAGGATGATCCGCTCGATGCCGTCGAGGTCGGTCTGCGTCAGGTGCAGGCCGTCCAGCATGAGCATCGGCACGTCCGTGACCGTGGACTCCTCGGTCTCCGGGGTGGGCAGTTCGCTGCCGACCATCAGCTCGGCGAGCTGCCTGGGGGTGGTGCCCCGCGGCTCGACGGTGCCGACGGTGGTGCCCCGCCGGATGACGGTGATCTCGTCGGCGACGGAGAGCACCTCGCCCAGCTTGTGGGAGATGAAGATGACGGTGAGGCCCTCGGCCTTCAGCTCGCGCAGGTTGTCGAAGAGGGCGTCGACCTCCTGCGGCACGAGGACGGCGGTGGGCTCGTCCAGGATGAGGGTCTTGGCGCCCCGGTAGAGGACCTTGAGGATCTCCACGCGCTGGCGGTCGGCGACGCCCAGCTCCTCGACGAGGACGTCGGGGCGGATGTTCAGGCCGTACGCGTCGGAGATCTCCTTGATCCTGGCGCGTGCCTTGCCCCCGATGCCGTGCAGCTTCTCCGCGCCGAGGACGACGTTCTCGAGGACGGTGAGGTTGTCGGCGAGCATGAAGTGCTGGTGCACCATGCCGATGCCGCGGGCGATGGCGTCGCCGGGGTTGTGGAAGACGACCCGTTCGCCGTTCACGGTGATGGTGCCCTCGTCCGGCTGCTGCATGCCGTAGAGGATCTTCATCAGGGTGGACTTGCCGGCGCCGTTCTCGCCGCACAGGGCGTGGACGGTGCCCGTGCGGACCGTGATGTCGATGTCGCGGTTGGCGACGACGCCGGGGAAACGCTTGGTGATGCCGCGCAGTTCGACGGCAGCGGGAGGGCTGGACGCGTTGATGGCGCACTCTCCTCGGGGGAAGGGGCTGCGGGGGGAGGGCAGGCGTCGGCGACGCTAGCGCGGCAACTCCGCGCTACACGCGTAGAGTTGACACATTGTTATGGCTCGGCGGGGGGCTCTCGGGAGGCCCCCGCGCCGAGCCTAGGTCCGACGGGACCCGTCAGGTCACGGGGTGGTCTTGACCTTGATCGAGCCGTCGACGATCTTCTTCTTCGCCGCATCCAGCTTGGCCTGGACGTCGTCGATGAAGCCACCGCTGGTGGACAGCGAGACACCGTTCTTGGCGAGCGAGTAGGTGTTGGTGCCGGTCAGCGGCTTGCCGTCGTGCACGGACTTGACGAAGTCGTAGACACCGACGTCGACGTTCTTGACCATCGAGGTCAGGATCGACTTCTTGTACTTGGCCAGACCCGGGATGTTGTACTGGTCCGAGTCCACGCCGATGCCCCAGGCGCCCTTGACGCCGCTGACGGCCTCGATCGCGCCGTTGCCGGAGGAGCCGGCCGCCGTGTAGATGACGTCGGCGCCGTTGTCGAGCATGCCCTGCGCGGCTTCCTTGCCCTTGTCGGGGCTGGCGAAGCCGGAGGTGTCCGAGCCGTGCGACAGGTACTGCGTGTCGACCTTGACCTTCGCCTTGGTGTCCTTGACACCCTGGACGAAGCCCGCCTCGAACTTCTTGATCAGCGGGACGTCGACGCCGCCGATGAAGCCGACGTGGTTCTTCTTGGTCTTCAGCGCCGCGGCGACACCGGCCAGGTAGGAGCCCTGCTCCTCGGTGAAGGTGATGCTGTCGACGTTCTTGGCGTCCACCACCGAGTCGACGATGCCGAAGTTGGTCTTCGGGAACTTCGGGGCGACCTTGGCCATGGAGGCGGCGTAGGCGTAACCGACACCGATGATCGGGTTGTAACCGGCCTGGGCCAGGTCGGACAGGCGCTGCTCGCGGTCGGCCTCGGTGTCCGAGGTCTTCGCGGTCAGCTCCTTGATGTCGCCGCCGAACTCGCCCTTGGCCTTGTCGGCACCGCGCGCGGCGGAGTCGTTGAAGGAACGGTCACCACGGCCACCGACGTCGAAGGCGAGACCGATCTTGACGCCCTTGCCGCCGCCCGCGGAGGAGGACGGGCTGGCCTCGTTGTCGGAGGAGGTGCTGCCACAGGCAGTGGCAGTCAGTGCGAGTGCTGCGGACGCGATACACGCAGCGGAAAGCTTGGCTACCCGGCGCACGGGAAGGCTCCTTCACCTGACCTGAGCGCCATGTCGGCGCTTGATGTGAGCACCATGCCAGTGCTCGAGCCGGGACGCCCCGTCGGCGTCGGCTTCGCGGCATCGTAACGCGCGTAGATGTCGCAAAAAACCCTCTCGCGAAGCCGTTATCGATTCGAGGCAAACAGGGCCTGAACTCGGTCTCGAAGGCTTCTCACACCGCTGTTGCGCACAGTGCGCGAATGGCTTGTATCCGTGTTGCGCCAGTCAGGGGAACGGCCCCCGCAGGGGCCGCTCGCTCAGCCCTGCACCGCGTTCGGCTCCAGGAAGGCCGCCGCCGTGAACATCTCCACCCCGACCTTGATCGCGTACTCGTCCGCGTCGAAGTCGCCCTGGTGCAGGTCGCGCACCGTGCGCTCACCGGGGCGGCGTACGCCGAGCCGGGCCATCGCGCCGGGCACGTGCTCCTGGTACCAGGAGAAGTCCTCGCCGCCGAGGCTCTGCTCGGTGGTCTCGACGGACTTCATGCCGCGCCGGGTGACCATGGCGCGGCGCAGCAGCTCGGTGGACTCCCGGTCGTTGACGACGGGCGGCACCCCGCGCACGTAGTTGATCTCGGACTTGGCCCGGTGCAGGGTCGCGACCTCGTCGATCGCCGCGTGCACGATGTCGGGGGCCTCCCGCCAGGCCTCCAGGTCCAGGCAGCGCACGGTGCCGGACAGCTCGGCGTGCTGCGGGATCACGTTCGGGGCGTGGCCCGCCTCGATCCGGCCCCAGGTGAGGGCGAGTCCGGCCCGGGTGTCGACGCGGCGGGCGATCAGCGCGGGCACGTCGACGGCGACGCGGGCGGCGGCGGTGACCAGGTCGGTGGTCAGATGGGGGCGGGCGGTGTGCCCTCCGGGCCCGTCCAGGGCGATCTCCAGCCGGTCGCACGCACTGGTGATCGCCCCGTGCCGCAGCCCGACCTTCCCGGCGTCGACCCGAGGGTCACAGTGGACGGCGAGGATCCGCCCCACCCCGTCCAGCGCCCCGTCCTGGATGGCGTCCAGGGCGCCGCCGGGCAGCACCTCCTCGGCGGGCTGGAAGATCAGCCGCACCGGGCGGGACAGCAGGTCCTTGGCCTGGAGGTCGGCGAGGACGAGCCCGGCCCCGAGCACGACGGTCGTGTGCACGTCGTGACCGCACGCGTGCGCCCGGTCCGGCACGGTCGACCGGTAGGGGCAGTCGGTCTTGGTGTCCGGGATGGGCAGGGCGTCGATGTCGGCGCGCAGCGCGAGCACCGGTACGGCCGACTGCTCACCCTCCGTGAGCCCGATGTCACAGACGAGTCCGGTTCCGGTGGTGAGGACGCGGGGCTTGAGCCCGGCCTGCTCCAGCCGCTCCTTGATCGCAGCGGTCGTGCGGAACTCCTGATTGCCCAGCTCGGGGTGCATGTGCAGGTCGCGGCGGAAGGCGACGAGTTCGGCGTGCAGGGACTCGCTCAGCACGCCGGGGAGCGCATCCCCCGCGAGGCCGGCCTCGGACTCTAGGGACATCAATTGCTTCACCCTCTGAAGGGTAGAACGCCCGACTGATCAACTACCCCACGATCAACAAAAGTTCAGCCCGTTAGGGGAAGAAAACCTGACCGGCGGACGCATGGCGGCGGACTTTGATGGGTAAAACCACTGTTTCCTCCTTCCACGGATACCACGCATCGCCTGAGTCACGCTCGCCATGTCCACGAACCGGACCCCAGCGCGGTTCGCGTCCCGGTAGGGTCCGCGGTCGTGAGCGACTCGACGTCGGACTTCCTGCAGACCACCCGCACCTCGTACGACGCGATGGCCAAGGACTACACGGCCGCCTTCCCCTCCGGCCTCTCCCACCCTCTGGAACGCTCGATGATCGCCGCCTTCGCCGAGCTGATCAGCGCGAACGGCCCGGCTCCCGTGGCCGACCTGGGCAGCGGCCCCGGCCATGTCACCGCGCTCCTCCACGAGAGAGGCGTCCCGGCCTTCGGCGTCGACCTCTCCCCCGCCATGGTGACCCTGGCCCGCGAGGCCCACCCGCGACTGCGCTTCCACGTGGGCTCCATGACGTCGCTGGACCTACCGGACGGCACCCTGGGCGGCATCCTCGCCCTCTACTCCACGATCCACGTCCCCGACGCCCACCTGCCGAAGGCCTTCGCGGAATTCCACCGCACCCTGGTCCCCGGCGGCCACGTCCTCCTCGCCTTCCAGACCTGCACCCACCCGGGCCACCTCCACCTGACCGAGCGCTTCGGCCACGAGATCGACCTCGACTACTACTGGCGTACACCCGAACAGGTCACGACCGCGCTGACCGAGGCGGGCCTGGACCTGGTGGCGACGGTACGACGAGAGCCGGCCGGCGAGGAAAAGCGCCCCCGGGCGTTCGTACTGGCCCGCAGGCCCTGACCCGAGAAGCACCACCCCCCTCGGCCATCCGATACCGAGCGTCCGTCACCCAACGGCGCCCATGGGCACCCCACCCGCCGCGGCTCCGGCACTAGGCCAGGCGTACCGCCGCCAGCCGGTGCACGTCTCTCGCCGTCCCCGTCACCCCCGACAGGAAGCCCTGCGCCCGCGGGGACGCGTTCTCGGTCAGCCACGACGGATCGATGTCGCACACCGCCACGCGGACACCGGTGCCGGCCAGCGCGAGCGGCAGGGTGTGGACGACCGTGGAGGGGAAGCTGAGGATCGTTCGGCCGATGGGACCGCGGCGGGCGATCAGCTCCAGGGGGAGGTCCGGGCGGACTATCTCCAGGCCGGTCTCGGCGGCCAGCCGGTGCAGCTTTCCCGCGCTCTCGCGGCGGTGGGCGAAGTAGCGGGTGGCCCCATGGGCCTTGGCCAGGCCGCGGACGGCCTCCCGGTAGCGGTCTCCGTCCACCACCCCGGTCTCCACCAGGGAGGTGCCGACCATGTCCGCGCCCTTGGTGATCCGGGGCGGCCCGAAGCGGGTCCGGGTCCAGGAGAAGTCGTTGGCCGTGACGGTGACGCCCTGCGGGATCTCCGTCACCGGCATGGAGGAGAAGACCTCGACCCGGCGGCGCGCACCGGGCGTCAGCCGGCGGCGGGCGGAGGAGGACACCGGCGCGAAGAGCAGGTCACGGGGGCCGGGGCGGCCGCCCCTGCGGTGCCAGCGGACCAGACGCTCGCCCCGGGCCAGCTGGGCGACGAACTCCATCGTGGCCGTGCCGTCGTCGACCACTATCAGATCGCGCGCCCGGGTGATGGTCAGCAGGAGCTGGACATAGCGGGAGAACGGGTCTCCCATGACGATGCGGTCGGCCCGGCGCAACGGGCCCGCCAGGCCGCCGATCGTGTGGAAGGGCGCGGTCGTACCGCCCCGCGCCTCCTCCCAGCGCACCCGGTACCCCTCGTCCCGGGCCAGGTCGGCCATGCGGCGCAGCTGGCCCCGGGTCATGGGGTCGGTCGGGGACAGGACGACGACCGTGAGATCCGCGCCGGCCGCGGGGGTCTCACCGGCCACCGTCCGCCGTACCTGCGCGGGCACGGACGGCAGGGTGTCCGGCTCCGCGCCGTGCAGGCCGTGCAGATGCGCCCACTCCAGTACGTTCAGCAGCTGAACCGGGCTCTCCACGAAGGCGAGCGTGCGGGGAGGGTGGCCGGCGTGACCGGCGCGGGGGCTCATCGGCGTATGACCGTCCCGTCGTAAGCGGCCTGGTCTCACACCGCGACCGGCTCGCCCGCCGCCGCCGCGATCTCCGCCTCGGCGACGGCGCCGGTGACGCGGCGCAGCTTCTTCATCGGGCCCAGCTCGGAGTCGTAGACCTTCTTGACGCCGTCGCCGAGGGAGGCCTCGATGGTGCGGATGTCGCGGACGAGGCGGGTGAGGCCCTGCGGCTCCACCGAAGCCGCCTGGTCGGAGCCCCACATGGCGCGGTCGAGGGTGATGTGCCGCTCGACGAAGGCGGCGCCGAGGGCGACCGCGGCGAGGGTGGTCTGCAGGCCGGTCTCGTGGCCGGAGTAGCCGATCGGGACGTTCGGGTACTCCTTCTCCAGCGTGTTGATCACACGGAGGTTCAGCTCCTCGGCCTTCGCCGGGTAGGTGGAGGTGGCGTGGCACATGAGGATGTTGTCGCTGCCCAGCACCTCGACCGCGTGGCGGATCTGCTTCGGGGTGGACATTCCGGTGGAGAGGATGACCGAGCGGCCGGTGGCGCGCAGGGCGCGCAGCAGCTCGTCGTCGGTGAGGGACGCGGAGGCGACCTTGTGGGCGGGGAGGTCGAACTTCTCCAGGAAGGCGACGGCCTCGGTGTCCCACGGGGAGGCGAACCAGTCGATCCCCTTCTCCTTGCAGTACTCGTCGATCCGGCGGTACTCGTCCTCGCCGAACTCCACGCGGTGGCGGTAGTCGATGTAGGTCATCCGGCCCCAGGGGGTGTCGCGCTCGATGTCCCACTGGTCGCGCGGGGTGCAGATCTCCGGGGTGCGCTTCTGGAACTTCACCGCGTCGCAGCCGGCCTCGGCGGCCACGTCGATCAGCTTGAAGGCGTTCTCCAGCTCACCGTTGTGGTTGATGCCGATCTCGCCGCAGATGTAGACGGGACGGCCGGGGCCGACCTCGCGCGAACCGAACGTACGCAGACGGGAGTTGGTGCTCATCGGGAGATGTCCTTACTTGGGGAGGGAATCGAGAGAGGGGCCGAGGATCCAGCTGGCGATCTCTCGGATCGCGCCGTCACCGCCGGGGACGGTGGTGACCGCGCGTGCGGCGCCGCGTACGACGTCGTGGGCGCTTCCGACCGCCACGGGCCAGCCGACGAGGGCGAAACACGGGAGGTCGTTGACGTCGTTGCCGACGTAGAGCACGCGCTCCGGCGCGATGCCCTGCTCCTCGCACCACTGCTTGAGGGCGAGGTCCTTGCGGTCGATGCCGTGCAGCACCGGGAGCTTGAGCTTCCGGGCGCGGGCGGCGACCACCGGGTTCTGTTCCGTGGACAGGATCAGCATCTTCAGGCCGCTCCTGCGCAGTGCCGCGATGCCGAGTCCGTCCCCGCGGTGCACGGAGACGAACTCCCGTCCGTCGGAGTCGATCAGCACCCGGTCGTCGGTCTGGGTGCCGTCGAAGTCCAGTACGACCGCGTCCACGTCGTCGGCGGTCGGCAGCGCGCCGGGGCGGTCCGCGTCGAAGAGCGGGGCGAGCGCCCGGGCGCGGGCCAGGTCGTGCGGGTCGTCGATCTCCAGCACCCGGGCCGGGTCGGTGCGGACCAGCTCGGTATGGCCGAAGAAGCGGTGGCCCTGCTCGCGGAAGCCGGCCGCGTCCATGGCATAGGCGGCGCCGGTCTCCAGGAAGTCCTGGGGCCGGTCCTGGCGGCGCGGGCGGTAGGACTTGTCGTGGTTGACGCCCGCCCCGCCCTCGCCCCCGACGTCGGCGTCGCGCCAGATGAAACCGTGGAAGGGGGCCACGGTGACGGCGGTGTCGGCGCCGTTCTCGACGACCGCGGCGGCCACCCCGTCGATGTCCTCCCGGACGAGGAAGGGGCTGGTGCACTGCACGAGCAGCACCGCGTCGACCGCCGAGCCGTGCAGGGCCTCGTGGGCGTCCATGGCGTGCAGGACCGCGGCCTCCGAGGTCGCCGTGTCCCCGGCGATGGCGGCCGGCCGCAGCACGACCTCGGCACCGGCCTCCCGCGCGGCGGCCGCGATGGCGTGGTCGTCGGTGGACACGACGACGTCGGTCACCAGACGGGTCGCCCGGCACTCGCGCACCGCACGCGCCACCAGCGGGACGCCGCCCACGGGCGCGAGGTTCTTCGCGGGCACGCCCTTGGAGCCGCCTCGGGCGGGGATCACCGCGAGCACCCGGCGCACCGAAGCGCCTTGGCCCGCTTCCGGGTGGGACATGAGATCTACTCCTTGGACAGAGGTCACAGCTCTCCCATCCGCCGGATCACCGGCGCGACCCGCTGCACGCCGTGCCGGTAGGCACCCCGGGCGGCCCGGCGCACGATCTGGCGGACGGGGCCGGGCGCCCTGTCGGCGGCGGGCGCGCCGGGCAGCGGGGCGCCGTCGGGGCCGAGGTGGTGGCGGGCGAGGATGCCGGGCAGGTAGCCGGGCGCGGTCTCGGGGGTGTAGTAGGGGTTCAGGGGCGGCAGGCCGCCGGGGCGGTCCAGCAGCTTGGCGATGCGCTCGCGGGCGATGTCGAACGCGGTGGCGTAGACGCCTCCCCCGGAGGGAGGACCCCCGGCGGCGACGCCCTGCCGGGCCACCCACTCCTCGTCCGCCTCCGGGCGGTGTCCGGCGTCGAGCTGGTCCCAGGAGGCGAGGCATCCGGAGCCGGTGAAGTGGTGGTTGCCGAGGACCTCGCGCACGCCCAGGTCGGTCAGGACGACCGTGGGGATACGCCGGTGCAGGGCCTCCAGCGCGGCCGTGGAACTGACCGTGACCAGCAGGTCGGTGCGGTCGAGCACCTCGCCCATGTGCCCGTACACGAGGCGGAGGTTGTCCGGCAGGTCCTTGCCCTGGACCAGCTTCTGATAGGGCAACTCCTCGATGTGCGTGGTGTGTTCACCCGGCTTGGAGCGCAGCTTCAGCAGCACCTCGCGCTCGGGGTGCCCGCGGGCGTGCCGGATCAGCCGGTCGAGGAGGTACGTACGGTCCCTGCGGTTGTCCGGCACGGACGGCTGGGCCGCGAACACCACGGTGAACGGCTCGTGTGCGCCGGTGTACGGCGTCCCGTCCAGGAAGGGCAGCGCGACCTCGGTGACCGCGGAGGCGTCGGCGCCCACCCCCTCGTACACGCCCCGGAAACGGTCCGCGTCGTGGCGGGAGTTGGCGAGGACGAGGTCCGCGCCGTGCCGCAGCAGCAGCCCGTCGGTGAGCTTCTCGTAGACGACACCGACATAGCCGGTGACGACGACGGGGCGCCGGCCGGAGCCCCAGGCGGCACGCAGCCCGTGCAGCATCGCCTGGACACTGCCGCCGACCAGGGCGAGGACGAGGATGTCGTACCGGTCTTCGGTGTCTTCGGTCATCGCGCGCAGGAACTCGACGCCGGTGACCTCGCGGAGCGAGTCCGCCTGGACGCCGACTTCCTGGAGCTGGCGGGCTGTCGGGGTGGCGCGCCCCCGCAGGAGGTAGCCGTCGAGGCGGACCTCGGCATCCGCGGGAGTGAGGCGCCTCGCGGTGAGCGCGCCCCACTTCCACCGGGTGTCGGAGTCCGCGAGGACGGCGACCCGCAGGGACTTCGTTGCACTTGCTGGCACGCCGAAGACGCTAGGAAGCCATGAAGAGGTTCCGCCCAACCCGAATGCAACAAACGGTTAACAGCACATCGCCGAATGGCGAATCGGGTCGTGATCGCACGGGAAAAAGGCCTGGTTCACAGCTTCGCCATGTGTCGTTCACCCGGCAGCCAGCAGGCCGTCAAGACGAATGACGGGCCTCGCCCTAACGTCCCTGACGTGGTCAAGCTCTCCGTCATCGTGCCGTTTTACAACGTGCGGCAATACGCGCCCGACACGCTCAGGAGCCTGAAGGCGAACGCGCGTGAGGACTTCGAATTCATTCTCGTCGACGACTGTTCCCGCGACGGGACACCAGAGATTCTCGCCCGCGCGGAGCGCGAGCTGCCGGGCGCGGTCCTGGTCCGGCACGAACGGAACGGGGGGCTGGCGACCGCGCGCAACACCGGTATCGACCGGGCGCGCGGCAGGTACCTGACCTTCCTGGACGGCGACGACTGGCTCGCCCCCGGCTACTTCCCGCGGCTGGTCGCGGCCATCGAGGGCCTGGGTTGCGACTTTCTCCGCACCGATCATGTGCAGTGCGCCGCACGGTCGCGCACTGTGCACCGGGTGCCCGTCGGCCGGCGGAACGTGGTGCTGGACCCGCGTGAGGCGATCCTGCCCGCCGACCGGTCCACCTCGGTGGACTACGCCTACGCGTGGGCGGGCGTCTACCACCGCCGGCTGGTGGACAAGGGGCTGCTGCACTTCACCGACGGGCTGCGCACGGCCGAGGACCGGCCCTGGATCTGGAAACTGCACCGGGAGGCGGAATCCTTCGCCGCGGTGAGTCTGCTCGGGGTGTTCTACCGGCGCGGGGTCGCCTCGTCACTCACTCAGATCGGTGATGTACGGCAGCTCGATTTCATTCGCGCTTTCGATCAGGTCATCGCGGAAACCGCCCAGGACCCGGCGGCCGACGCGCTGCTGCCGAAGGCCGTCCGCACCTACTGCGCGATCATTTCCCATCATCTGGGATCCGTCGAAAGGTTCGAGCCGGCGGTGGCGAAGAAACTGAAATCCCTGAGTGCCGCCGCCCTGCGGCGCATGCCGCAGGACGTGCTGGACGCGGCGCTGGACTCCATGGACCTCCAGCGCGCCACCAGGCTGCGCCGGCTGCGCCGCCGTCCCGCCCCCGCGGGGGCCGCCGCGTGACCACCCAGATCTTCCAGGCGTCGACGCTGTACGGCACGGCCACGCTCGCCGCCGCCCTGGACTCCGGCTGTTTCCGCCCGGCCGACCGGCGGAGCCTGCTGGTCTGCAACAGCGCCGCCACCCCCGAGACCACGCCCGGACTGGACGAGATGTCCGGCTTCGAGCGGCTGCGCGACCGGTTCGACGACGTGGTGTCGTACAACGCGGCGATCTTCCCGTTCCACCCGGGCGGCTGGGCACCCCGCAGGGACGATCTGCCCCTCTGGGAGCGGTATCTGCGCCACGAGTGGCACCTGGGCGACGACGACGTGGAGTTGGCCGTCGAGTCCATCCAGGTCAATCCGTCGCTCGGCCTCGCGCAGATCTTCACCGGCGCCCCGGTCACCGTCTACGCCGACGGTCTGATGAGCTACGGCCCGACCCGCAACAAGATCGACCCGCTGGTCGGCACCCGCGTGGACCGGGTGCTCCACCTGGATCTGGTGCCGGGTCTGGAGCCGCTGCTGCTCACCGAGTTCGGGGTGCCCGGTGAGGTCGTGCCGACGCCCGCCTTCACCAAGGTGCTCGCGGAACTCGTGCCGGCCGGCGATGAGTTGCCCGCGATCGAGGAGCCCGCGCTGCTGCTCGGCCAGTACCTGTCCGCGCTCGGCATCCTCTCCGCCGAGCAGGAGGAGAACCTGCATGTGCGGATGCTCCGGGGCGCGGCCGGACTCGGTCATCGCACGGTGGTGTTCAAGCCGCACCCGTCCGCTCCGGCCCGCTTCACCCGTTCCCTGGAGAAGGAGGCGGAGCAGCTGGAGGTCGAGCTGACCGTGCTCGACACGCCGGTCCTCGCCGAAGTGCTGTACCAGCGGATGCGTCCCGCGCTGGTCGTCGGATGCTTCTCCACCGCCCTGCTCACCGCCTCCGCGCTGTACGGCCTCCCGGTCGCCCGGATAGGCACCGACCTGCTGCTGGAGCGGCTGACGCCGTTCGAGAACAGCAACCGCATCCCGGTCACCATCGTCGACGCCCTGCTGCCCGAGCTGGGCGACGGCGCCGCGGTCACCGAGCAGCGCCAGGGCATGGCCGTGGAAGCACTGGGGGCGCTGGTGAGCGCGGTGGGCTTCGCGATGCAGCCGAAGATCCTGCCCGGGCTGCGCGCACAGACCGAGGCCCACCTCGCGAAGAACCTGAACGAGCGGACCCTGCGCTACTTCAAGCGCAGGCGTCTGGCGTCGCTGGCGCTGCCCGGCGGGGTACCGGCCCAGCTGTCGTTCATTCCGCGCAACGCCACGGTCCGCCGGGTGGCCCGCAAGGCGCGCAGTCTGCGCCGGGGCGTGCGTGGCTGAGTCTCACCTCCTCCTGCCCGGGGCGGCCCCGGTGCCCGTCCGCCCGGGGATGGTGATGCGCAGGCCGGCTGGTTCCCGCCGGGTGGGCGAGGTTCAGCTCGTCGCCGTAGCCGTAGCCGTAGCCGCAGCCGCTCGAGCGGGTCGTGAAGGGCCCCGCCACGCCGTCCGGCGGTGCAGCGGTCGCGCCGCCGGCCGGGGCACAGGGTCTGCACAGCCGGAACCGGGAAGGCAGGACGACGAACCTGTTAACGAACTCGGGCGCCCAGACGAACAGTTCGGGCTGTCGACCGAAGACCCGAGACGGTCCACGCTTCTTCCGGTAAGCACGGAGCACCATGGCTGTTTCCTCCCCCGCCCTTGCCGCCGTTCCCGCTCCCCCCAGCCGCGGAACGGCCCGCGCCCGCCAGGGCCGCCTGCTCGCCCTGGACGGCCTGCGGCTCGTGGCCGCCCTGATGGTCTGCCTCTACCACTACGCGGGCCGCGGCGGCCCGGTCTCCGCGTCCTGGCACCAGACCCCGGCGCATGTCTTCCCGGCCCTGTCCCAGGCGGCCACCTACGGCTGTCTGGGCGTGCAGTTCTTCTTCGTCATCAGCGGCTTCGTCATCTGCATGAGCAGCTGGGGCCGCACCCTCGGCGACTTCTTCCGCTCCCGGGTCGCCCGCCTCTACCCCGCCTACTGGGTCGCCCTGGTACTGGTCACCGCTGCGGCCGTCGCCCTCCCCGTGGTCGTCCACCCGGTCCGGCCGGACGAGTTCCTGGTCAACCTGACGATGCTGCAGCAGCCCATGGGCGCCCCCCGCGTCCTCGGCGTGTGCTGGACGCTCTGGGCCGAGGTGCGCTTCTACGCGCTGTTCGCGCTGTTCGTCGTCCTGCGCGGCGTCACCTACCGCCGGGTCGTGCTCTTCTGCTGTGTGTGGACGCTGGCCGCGGTGGTGTGCCGCACATCCGGCAACGCACTGACGGACCAGCTGGTCATGCCCGAGTACGCCCCGTTCTTCATCGGCGGTCTCGCCCTCTACCTGATCCACCGCTTCGGCGGCGACCTGCTGCTGTGGGGCATCGTCGCCGTGTCCTGGCTGCTCGGGCAGAGCAACGCCACGCGCGGGCTGTGGCACCCGGGCGCCCAGGGCGACTTCCACCGCGACCCGTGGGTCATCCTGACGATCGTCACCCTCGCCTTCGCCGCGGTCGCGGCCGTGGCCCTCGGCTGGACGCGATGGGCCGGCTGGTCCCGGCTGGCCACGGCCGGGGCGCTGACGTACCCGTTCTACCTGGTTCACGAGCACCTCGGCTGGTTCGCCATCCGGGTGCTGCACCGGGGTCTCGGCCTGCCGCCGTGGCCGACGCTCTTCGTGACCGTGGTGGGCATGCTGCTGCTGGCGTGGCTGATCCACCGGATGGTGGAGAAACCCTTCGGTCCGCGACTGAAACGGGCGCTGAAGCGGGTGGCCACACCGGAAACCCGCCCTCAGTTCACTGTGCCGAAAGCCGGGGAGGAGACCGGCTGACCCTGCGGGGAGGACCGAAGCCGGGCAGTGGCGATCCGGATCCGGTCCCGGAGGAGCCGCCGGCCGTGGTGCGCGAGCGGCTCGAGCGTCCAGGAGGCCGCCGGACACCGGATCGTCCGACGGTCCAGGACCCCGGAGCCGACTCGGCGGCCGCTCCGGCGACGCCGCCCGGCCGCCCGCGCCCCGCCGCGGCAGCCGCGTCCGCCGGGTCGCCGCCGCCTGCCGCCGCCCCCGTCACGCGGGCGGTCCGCACCGCGCGCGGTCAGGAGCCGATTCCGCTCAGAGGACCCCGTACCGCGCCTCGATGCCGGCGATCACCAGCGCCAGCCCTTCCTCGAACTGCTGGTCGTAATCGTCGAAGAGCACCTTTCCGGCCTCGGCCGTGAGCGGGAAGTCGGCCATGCGCCGGGCGCGTTCCTCGATGTCGTACCCCTCGCGGCGCTCGCCCGGCAGGGGTACGACGCCCTGTTCCTCGGTGACGAAGCCGATGGTGAACATGGTCGCGGTCCGCGCCGCGCCGACCGCCTGGCCCAGGGTGAGCCCGGCGGCGGTGAGGACACGCAGGTGCTCCTCCATCCCGCGGGCGTGGTCCGTGCCGGTGAAGCGGGAGCCGCTGAAGACCTTGGCGCCGTCGCGGTAGCCGAGCAGCGCGGCCCGCAGTGCGCGGTTGACCTTCAGCAGCCGATCCCGCCAGCTGTCGGCGGGATCGAGCACGGTGCCCGCGACCATCCGCCGGTACATCTCCGTCGCCATCTCGTCCAGCAGCGCCTGCTTGTCCTTGAAATGCCAGTACAGCGCGGGCGCCTTGACGTCCAGTTCCTTCGCGATGGCACGCAGGGTCAGCCCGTCGAGGCCGACCTCGTTCAGCAGCCGCAGCGCGGTGTCCGCGACCCGCTTGCGGTCCAGGGGCACCCGCCGTTCCGTACTCACGCTTGACAGCTTAACAGCGTTAAGGGGAAGCTCGGCGCAACGAAACTTAACAACGTTAAGGGGAAATATGATGGATGTCCTGATCGTGGGCGCGGGTCCGACGGGTCTCACTATCGGCATCGAGCTCGCCCGGCGCGGGGTGGACGCGCTGGTGGTGGACCGGGCCGAGGGGCTGTTCCCCGGCTCGCGCGGCAAGGGGATACAGCCGCGCACCCAGGAGGTCTTCGACGACCTCGGCGTGCTGCAGGCGATCCGCGCGGCGGGCGGGCCTTACCCCACCCGGATGATCTGGCAGGACGGCGAGCGGGTCGGCGAGCAGCCGATGTTCGAGGCCGTGGACGCGGACGAGGGCACGCCCTACACCGAGCCGTGGATGGTCGCGCAGTGGCGGACGCAGGAGGTTCTGCACGCGCGGCTGACGGAACTGGGCGCCACGGTGGCCTTCGGGCGCGAGGTGACCGGCCTGACGCAGGGCGCGGAGGGGGCGAGCGTTGCGTTCGCCGACGGTACGGCCGTCCGCGCGCGGTACGTCGTCGCGGCCGACGGCGGCCGGTCGGCGGTGCGGCGCGCGGTGGGTGTGGGGATGGCCGGGGAGACGGTCGACCCGAGTCCGTTCCTGGTGGCGGACGTGCGGGTGAGGGGGCTGGACCGGGAGTACTGGCACGCCTTCCCGGGGAGCGACGGCAGCTTCGTCGCGCTGTGCCCGCTGGCCGGCACGGCCGACTTCCAGCTGGCGGCGCGCCTCCCGGAGGGCACCGGCCCCGACCTGTCCCTCGACGGCGTCCGCAAGCTGGTCGCCGCGTACACGCACCTCGACGCCGAGGACGTCACCGAGCTGCGCTGGGCCTCGGACTTCCGGCCCAGGGCCGCTCTGGCGGACCGCTTCCGGGCCGGCCGGGTCTTCCTCGCCGGGGACGCGGCCCACGTGCACTCACCGGCGGGCGGGCAGGGGCTGAACACCAGCGTGCAGGACGCCTACAACCTGGGCTGGAAGCTGGGCGCGGTACTGCGGGACGGGGCCCCGGAGGCCCTGCTCGACACCTATGAGGAAGAGCGGCGGCCCAACGCCGCTGCCATGCTGGACCTGTCGACGGGCGTGCACCGGGGCGAGGTGCGGCGGGGGAAGGCGACGGTGCAGCTCGGGCTGGGGTATCCGGAGTCGTCGCTGAGCGTCGAGACGCGCACCGCCCCGGCCGGGGTACGACCGGGCGACCGGGCGCCGGACGGCACGGTGGCCGGGGTACGCCTCTTCGACGCTTTCCGGGGGCCGCACTGGACGCTGCTGGGCGCGACGACGGCCGTTCCCGGGGTACGGACGCTACCGGCCGCCCCGGAGTCTTACGGCCCCGGTGTGTTCCTGGTCCGGCCGGACGGCTATGTGGGCTGGGCAGGTGACTCGGCGGACGGACTGGCGGCGTATCTCACCCGGGCCGGCTGCCGCTAGGCCTACGCGTTGGCGAGCGACAGCTTCACCGCGAACCCGAGGAACAGGGCACCCGCCGCCGAGGTGGCCGTCGCCGACAGCCGCTCGAGCCAGTTCCTCACAGCCCACCTTGCCCGCCCCGCCCCCGTGGACCCATGACCCGCGACTCACGCCCTCCAGACGCCCACGGCACCGATCCGGCCCACGGTGTTCACCGGCCAGCACCAGGCCCGCGACGGCCACGTGTGCTCACCCATGTGCCCCCAGAACAGGCCACACCGCGCAAACCCTCTGTGGCTGGGGCCGACGGCCTGCCAAGAACTGCGCCGCTACCAGGGCGAATGGCAGCCCCGCCGAGGCCTTTTCAACTCCGGCTCACAGCCGGGTTGTTTGTGAGCACGAATCGGTAGGCGTCAATTCAGACTGTTCTCAATGGCCTCGAAGATGTCTGAGTCGGTTTCCTTCTGCCAGTCCGGCAGGTCGGGCCAATCGGCTACGTACCCCGGCTTCGGGTCATTGAAGTGCTTGAACATCTGCGCCGTCCAGCACGTCGCGACGAACCGTCCCTTCTGCTCGCGCGACAGGCGGGAGGCATGCCCGGCGCTCAGTTTGAGGAACTGGCGAACCTGCTCATACACGGCGCCAGCAGCCTCACGCTCCCATTCAGGCGTCTCTTCCCACGGAGTTACGTAGCTCGGCTTGGGCTCACCAGGGAAGTGCTTCCGCACTCCAGCGATCCACGCCTCGCGAAAGACTCGCGCGCCCTCGGTCGTCATGCCTTCCCCTCTCGTGATGCCGTCAGGCTGCCGATCTCGGCCTTCAACTCGGTGATACGCCGGTCGCACCCCAAGGTGCCCAGCTCGGAAGTCAGGGTCTGGAGTCTACGGGCGACGTAGCCGGACCCGGAGGTCCGCGCCAGCCGCAGGGCTTCGAGCCCATACTGCACGACCTGCTCCAAGTCTTTCCGCTTGGCGCCGATCGCGGCCAGGTCGACAAGTACCGCGCCCCGGCGTCGGAAG
This sequence comes from Streptomyces sp. NPDC006314, assembly GCF_040613075.1. NCBI lineage: Bacteria > Bacillati > Actinomycetota > Actinomycetes > Kitasatosporales > Streptomycetaceae > Streptomyces > Streptomyces sp. NPDC006314. The sequence continues at coordinate 377,009 of NZ_JBEXRL010000001.1, forward strand.
GAGTGGCCAGCGGCCAGAGGGGCGAGCGTCAGCGCATCCTTCAACGAGGTCTCGGCCAGGCCGAGTCGGTTGAGTTGCAAGTACCGGGCGCCTCGCTCCTCCGCCAGGCGCGAGCCATCGAAGCGCAGCCATCCGCTGTTCGACACCTGGCCGCTCAGGCTGGCCACCTTCTCGGCCTCGTCCAGAGCCCCCTCGCAGGCGTCGAAGTCGCCGAGCCAGGCGAACGCCTCAGCTTGCACGGCTGCGGCCCAGTGCTTGGTCGCAAGGCTGCTGTCTCCACGCAGGGCGACACGGCGCGCGGCCCCAAGGGTATCCGCGGCACGCTTGTAACGGCGCTCGGAGAGGTCTACGTAGGCGCTCCGGATCAGGGCGCACGCCCACAGGTCGTAGGCGCCGGCCTCCTTGCTCGCGCTGGCCGCAAGCGAGTACGAGGCGGCGGCATCGTGGTACCGGTTGGCGTCGAAGGCCAGCTCGCCCGCCAACTGGAACAGGTCACCGGCCGCAAAGCAGAGCGTCCCTGTCTGGGCCCGCCCATCGCGCAGCGCATCGTTCAAGGCAGTGAGCTGAGACTGCACTACCGGGTACACCGAGTGCTTGGCGCGGGCGAGTTGGTAGACCTGCCACAGATGGCCGTTCATGCGCCCGAAGTCGTCGCCGCTGTCCTCCAGGGCCTCCGCCTCGCCCGCAGGTATGGCAGCGACCGCACCGGACACCGCCATGAGGCGCAGAAACTCGCGTCGGATCATCTCGTCTGGGTCCCCTGGGCTGTGGTGGGCACTCGACGCTGACGGTACGGGCTTCGGCTGCACCTTGGCTGAAGTAAGCAACGCATCGAGTTCGTCGAGGTCCATCTGTAACACCTCGGCGACCTTGGAGCGCTGAGGAGGCTGGGGCTTGGATTTGCCCGTCTCCCATCGGCCTACGGTGCGTCGGTCGACGCCTACCGCGAAGGCAAACCCCTCTTGGGTGAAGCCCCGAGCCCTACGCCTGTCGGCGATGCTCATGCAGGCCCCCTTCCCGGGATCTTGCCGTGCCCAACCATGCCGCCTGTCCCATGTCCCAGAGATGTCCCAACACTGGCCCATGAACGCCGTGGTCCGCACGCCTTTCGCGCGGAACGCTGGTCTCCATCCGGTGAAACCGCCGTCAGCCAGCGAGGGACACGCCGTGAAGACCGAGACGAGCAGATTCGAAGTGACAGCGTCGACCGAGGACGGCATACCGATCGACGTCGAGCTGATCCAGGACAGCACCGACGCCGCCCTCTCGGCGAGGCTCGGCACCTCGACCCGCGCCGACATCGACGCCAGGGCACCGGCCTTGATCGGGCACCTGCAACTGCTCCTCGGCGAGGAACTGGGCGCCGGCGACGACGAGCTGGTCATGCAGCAATTCCGCAAGGCGTACTCGCTGCTCGACCTGAAGAACCGCCCCACCGCGGAGACCCCGACCTTCACGGCCTACTTCTTCATGCGCGAGGTCGCCGACCTGACCCGCCGACTGCTGTGGATCTACACCCAGAGGAGCGGGACGGGTGCAGCGTGAGCCCCAAGGCGCAGCAGGTGATTTACGTGATCGCCCTGCTCGGACTCATGGCCGCTCTCGCGGTCGGAATCCTGGCCGGCCCAGAGGGAAGCACAAGCGTCCGCTCGGCTGGCGCCAGTGGCTTCTCCAAGGGCTCCTGATCGCGGCGTCCGTGTTGATCATGGCGGCCTACTGGCAACTCACCACCTGAACATCCGTCCCCGAGGTGACTCCCCCGGTCGTTCCCCCACGGCCAACACCCCTCGGGGGCGGAGCCAAGCGCCCACCCCGGCCAGGAACAGGAAGGCCGGGCCGGGGTGGGTCGGCAAGTGCACTACGGCGCGGAGACCGCATCTCCGCAACGTTGCACCAGGAAGGACTACCCGATGAACGGCAACCTCTACAACCTGCCGGCGGACGGCGTCGAGACGACGAACTTCTGCGGAGGCCCCTGCACCGAGGGCTGCGTCGACTTCGCCGCGATCCCCGGCGCCGCCGACTCGTACGTGGTCCGCGATTCCAAGCCCCAGGGCGCCGGCAAGGAGCTGCGGTTCACCGCGGCCGAGCTCGACGACTTCGCCCTCGGCTGGGTGAAGAACCGCGGCCTCACCGCCTGACCCTGCTACACCTCTCATCCTCGGCGGGTCGTCCTACGCGCATCAGGGCGGCCCGCCCTCCCCTCTTGGAAGGCGCGCATGAGCTGGACAGGACACTTCCACGGCTACGGCCCGTGGATCGGATCGCCCGACAGCTACCACCGGGAAGGCGACCGGCGGCCTCCGCATCCTGACCCCCCTGCTCCTCCCGCCTCGGACGAGGACAAGGTGGCCATCCGCATCCTTCAGCGGTACCGCGAAGTGATGGCCGAGTTCCCGACCTCGAACCTGCCGCCCATGATGTCCGGGCACTGGCTGATGAAGCGGAACCAGGCGGCCCACGAGCGCACCTGGACGGACGCCACAGCGGCTCTCGACTGGATGGTCAAGCACCTTCTTGACAACCCCCCGATGCAGCGCGAGGACGGGCATCAGGCGTACGCGAGCCTGGACACGAGACGCGAATACGTGCTGGATGTCCTGCCGGTCGGCGTGGACGTGAGCTGGGTGTACTACAACCGGCCGGGCAATATCGTCTCGCTCAATCTGGTGTGCTGCCCGAACCGTCACCACCCCGACCTCACGTGCCCGCTCGCGTAACGTGGGACGGCCCCGCACTGCAACTTTCTGCAGGAGGCGACCCCGGCGGCGGACAGCGTCATCAGCACGGCGTCCCCGCACCACACGCCGGCGGCGGCGGTGTAACCGGCCCGCACTCCGCGGCGGGCGGCCACGGAGAGCACGTACAGCGAGTTGGGCCCGGGCAGCAGGACGATCAGGACGAGGCCTGTGAGGTAGGTGGGGAGGTCGATGACGCCGAACACGGGAAGGAGTGTCGCGCAGGGGTACGGCACCGGCTCCGGAGCGGGTGCTCAGAACGCATCGCTCGGGATGTGGCTCCCCCACACCTCCCGCAGCGCGTTGCACACCTCCCCCACCGTCGCCCGAGCCCGCAGCGCCTCCTTCATCGGATACAGGACGTTGTCCTCCCCCTCCGCCGTCTTCTTCAGCGCGTCCAGGGCCGCGTCCACCGCCCCTTGGTCCCGCTCGGCCCGCAGCTCGGCCAGACGCTCCACCTGCCGGGCCTCGATGGCCGGGTCCACCCGCAGCGGCTCGTAGGGCTCCTCCTCGTCCAGCCGGAAGCGGTTGACGCCCACCATCACCCGCTCACCGGAGTCGGTCTCCTGCGCGATGCGGTACGCGTTCCGTTCGATCTCGGCCTTCTGGAAACCCCGCTCGATCGCCGCCTCCGCGCCGCCGAGGTCCTCGACCTTCCGCATCAGGTCGACGGCCGCCGCCTCCACGTCGTCCGTCATCCGCTCCACCGCGTAGGAGCCCGCGAAGGGGTCGACCGTCGCGGTCACGTCCGTCTCGTACGCCAGCACCTGCTGCGTCCGCAGGGCCAACCGCGCGCTCTTGTCGGTCGGCAGGGCGATCGCCTCGTCGAAGGAGTTGGTGTGCAGGGACTGGGTGCCGCCGAGGACCGCGGCCAGCGCCTGCACCGCCACCCGGACCAGGTTCACCTCCGGCTGCTGGGCGGTCAGTTGCACGCCCGCCGTCTGGGTGTGGAAGCGCAGCATCCAGGACTTCGGGTTCTTCGCGCCGAACTCCTCCTTCATCACCCGCGCCCAGATCCTCCGCGCCGCGCGGAACTTGGCGACCTCCTCCAGCAGCGCCGTCCGGGCCACGAAGAAGAAGGACAGACGGGGGGCGAACTCGTCGACGTCCATGCCCGCCGCGATCGCCGTACGGACGTACTCGATGCCGTCGGCGAGGGTGAACGCGATCTCCTGCGCGGGCGAGGCGCCCGCCTCCGCCATGTGGTAGCCGGAGATCGAGATCGTGTTCCACTTCGGGATCTCGGCGGTGCAGTACTCGAAGATGTCGGCGGTCAGGCGCAGGGATGGCCCGGGCGGGAAGATGTACGTGCCCCGGGCGATGTACTCCTTCAGCACGTCGTTCTGGATCGTGCCCGTCAGGCGGTCGGCCGGTACTCCCTGTTCCTCCGCCACCAGCTGGTAGAGCAGGAGCAGCAGGGCCGCCGGGGCGTTGATCGTCATGGACGTCGAGACCTGGTCCAGCGGAATGCCGTCGAACAGCACCCGCATGTCCTCGATCGAGTCGATCGCCACGCCGACCTTGCCGACCTCGCCGTGGGCGAGGGGCGCGTCGGAGTCGTGGCCCATCTGGGTGGGCAGGTCGAAGGCGACGGACAGACCGGTGGTGCCGTGGGCGATCAGCCGGCGGTAGCGGGCGTTGGACTCCGCGGCCGTGCCGAAGCCGGCGTACTGACGCATGGTCCAGGGGCGGCCGGTGTACATGGTCGGGTACACCCCGCGGGTGAACGGGTACGCGCCCGGGTCACCCAGCTTTCCGGCCGGGTCCCAGCCGGTCAGGTCGGCCGGCCCGTAGACCGGCTCGATCGGCAGGCCCGACTCCGACTCACGCGCCATGGATGCCTCCGAGGTCTGTCCTCCTACCCCTCACCATGCCCCCTAGTTCGGCGGCGGTCACGCGGGGAAACATCCCCCGCATGAGGATCACGGGCAGACTCACCGCCTTACTCGCCTCGGGGGCCGCCCTCGCGGCCCTCTGCGGCTGCACCGTGCAGCCCACCGACACCGACGGCAGGCACGGCCTGCCGGTGCACGTCCGACTGCCGTCGAGCCGGAGTGGCGAAGCCACCCGGACGGCCCCGAGCACGCCCGTCCGGTCGGCGCCGCAGGTCCTGTGGGCGCGCGGCGACAGCGGACCGGGGGTACGGGAACTCCAGGCGCGGCTGCGCCAGGTGGACTGGCTGTTCGACGGGCCGACGGGGTCGTACGACGATCTGACCGAGCGGGCCGTCAGGGGCTTCCAGGGCAAGCGCGGGCTGCCGGGGACCGGCGAGACCGACGTCGTGACCTGGCAGCGGCTGCTGGCGATGACCCGTCCGCCGGGGAAGTGGGAGCTGTATCTGATGGGTGGCCAGCCGGCCGCCGCCCCCGATCCGCGCTGCCTGACCGGGCGGGCGCTGTGCATCAGCAAGACCAGCCGGACGCTGCGCTGGATGGTCGACGGGCGGACCGTGTCGACCGTCGCCGTGCGCTTCGGCACCCAGTACACCCCGACCCGCGAGGGTGTGTTCCGCATCTACTGGAAGTCACGGCACCATGTGTCGACCCTCTATCACTCGCCGATGCCGTACGCGATGTTCTTCAGCGGCGGCCAGGCGGTGCACTACTCGTACGACTTCGCGGCGCGCGGTTACGCGGGTGGCTCGCACGGGTGCGTGAACGTCCGGGACGAGACGGCGATCGCCCAGCTCTTCGCACAGGTGCGGATCGGCGACAAGGTCGTCGTCCACTGGTGAGAGTCGTCCGCCGGTGAGGGCGGTGCGTTGCGGGGCGCGGGCGGGACCGGGGGAACGTGTCCCGCCCGCGCCAGGTGCACGAGCCGTGGGTACGGGGGGAACCCCGGCTCAGTGCGACGGCCGATGACCAGTCGGCTCACTCATTACTGCGTCCGGGGCTCCGGAAACGTCACACCTCTCGCGAAGAATTTTTCGCGGATCACAAAATCGCAGGTCAAGGGCGGTGTGAGGATCAGAGGGCGGTGTACGTCGGGCTCGGTGACGGGGTCGTCGGGGCCTGGCCGGGGTGGGCCGGGGCGAGGGTGGAGGGAGCGGGCGCGGCCCCGCGGCGGTGCCGGCCCTTGCCGCCGCTACCGCCCCTGCCGCCGCCCTTACGTGGGTGGCTGTCGTCGTCGCCCTGCCCGTCCCCCTTCTCGCCGCCCTTGTCCTTGCCGTCGTCCGTGCCGCCGCCCTTGTCGTTGCCCGCGTCGTCCCCGGCGCTGCCGCCGTTCGCGTCGCCGCTGCCGCCGTTGCCGCCGCTGCCGCCGTTCGCTGTGCCGGGGACGGGACCTCCGGCGGCCAGGACGACCTTGCAGTACTTGTTCACGCGCGCGGAGCCGCCCGCCAGGGTCTCCAGCGCGCGCCTGCGGCCGGTGTCCAGTTCCTTGCCGTCGCGGATGTCACGGCAGGCGGCGGCGGCACCGTTCCAGCCGGTGCCGGGGGTCGCGGAGGGGGCATCGGAGCCTGGAGCGTGGCCCGGACCCGTGCCGTCGTCCGGTCCGGCGGCCTCGTCGGAGGCGTCACCGCGGGTCGCGCCCGGGCTGCCGCTCGGGGTGCCCGGTGCGGTGCCCGGCGTCGCCTGCCGGGAGGCGGGGGCGAGGGGCTGTCCGGAGGTCCCGGCGGTGGTGGAGACGGCGGGACCGGGGGGTTCGTCGCGGAACGGTGTGGGCAGCACCCCGCTGCCGGCGGCGACGGCCACCCCGCCGAGCGTGCCCGCGGCCACGGCGGCCGCGAGGACGAGCCGCGCCGGGCGGGCCCAGCGGGGGCGGCGGGCGGCGATTCCGGTACCGGCCGGTTTGGCGATGTGGACCAGGCCCGCGTCGGCACGGTGGGAGGGCCCGCCGGAGCGCCGTCCGGGGGCGCCGTCGGCGAAGGCGACGGCGCGGCGCTCGGCCTCGGCCGCCTCACGGGCCTTGCGGAACGCGGCCAGGGCGGCCTGCTCACCGGGGAGTTCAGCGGGGCCGGGGGCCGCCTCCGCGGACAGCGCGCCGAGCGTCCGGGAGAGGCGTTCGGCCTGGTCACTGGCGGAGGGGTCGACGGCTTCCAGCGACTCACCGCTCAGCAGACGTTCCGCCGTTTTCCGGTTCAGCCACTTGTAGTGCTCGTCGGCCATCACATGTCCTTCTGCGTCCGCGCACGCGTATGCGTCACAGCTGCGGACGTCGCCGCGCGGCCACGCGGTTTCCTCTGGGCCGGCAGCGCGTCGAGCACGGCCACCGATTCCGGATCGTCGCCGAGCAGCTCCGCGAGCCGCTTCAGGCCCCGGTGCGCGGCGGTGCGTACCGCGCCCGCGCGTTTGCCGAGCGTCTCGGCGGCGGTCTTGGCGTCCAGTCCCACCACCACGCGCAGGACGACCGCCTCGGCCTGGTCCTGCGGGAGCCGCGCGATGAGGGAGAGGGCGCTGCCGGTGGCCAGGGCCTCGATGGCCTCGCCGGCCGTGTCGGAATCGGCGGGCCGGCCGGTCAGTTCCGTCTCGTCGCCGCCTATGGCGGGGCGGCGGCCGCGCATGCGTATGTGGTCCAGGGCGCGGTTGCGGGCGATCCGGGCGGCCCAGCCGCGGAACCGGTCGGCATCACCGCTGAAGCGGTCGAGGTCCCGGGCGATCTGGAGCCAGGCCTCGGACGCGACGTCCTCGGCGTCCGGTTCGCCCACCAGCGTGCGCACGTATCCGAGCAGCCGTGGGTGCACCGCGCGGTACACAGTACGGAACGCGGTCTCGTCACCGTTCTGTGCTGCACGCACTGCGGCGGTCAGCTCCGCGTCGTCCCCCAGCACCGCACTCCCTTTACGCCTGTCTTCGGTCGGCGCGAAAGGCACGTTACGGCGTCAAACCGCTCCCCGTCCATGTCTGTGAAAGATGCAACTAACTCGTGACCGCCTGCGGATGTGCGCAGGGTGAGGTCCGGCGTGGCCGGGTGTGACAGAAAACGCACCCATGGCGCTGAAGAAAGTACGGGCCGTGCGCGGCCCGTCCGCGCGACGGCCGGGGCCTCTCCTGTGGGGGGTGGCGGCCCCGGCCGTTGCCTTGACGGGGCACGGCCGGGCGGCCGGGCTCACTTCCTCCCGTCGGCCCTGGCGTCCGCCGGGCGCGGTTTGCCGCTCCCGCTCCCCCCGTCGTCGCGATGCGCGCTGCCACCGGCATCGCTCGCCTTGCCGGCGTCCTGCCCCGGAGAGCGCGCCGCTCCCGCGGTTTCGGTGGCTTGTGCCGCTTGGGTGGCTTGAGAGGTCCGGGCGGCGCAGTAGGCCGCGATCCGGTCCGTGCCGCCGGCCGCCGTGACGAGCCGCTGCCAGGCCGTCGCCTCCAGGGCGTGGCCCCGGTGTCCGGCCTTCGCGTAGGCACGGCAGTGGACCAGGGTGTCCTGGGCGGTGTCCGGGTGCCCCGGGTGTGCGGCCGGGGCGGCCGAGCCCGCACCGGCGGACCCGGGGGACGGGTCGGCGGCCGGCCCGTGCGACGCGCTCGCCGACGGGTGCGCCGGCCGCCGGGTGTCCCGGCCGTCCGCCGTGCCCGACCCGGCCGAGCCGATCGCGGCGACGGCGACGCCGCCCAGCGTGAGGCTCGCGAGCGCGACGCAGAGCGTGCCCTTCAGCGAGAGCCGCGCGCGTCGCGGTTCCCTGGGGCGCCAGTCGTCCCGGGCCCGCGTCCGCGCCCGGTGCGCTCCGGCGTCGCGGGCGGCCCGGAAGGCGGCCACGGCCCGGCGCTCGGCCTCGGAGCCGGCCAGGACATCGTCCGCGCGCAGCACAGCGCCGAACCGCGTCTCGAACCCGGGGAACTCGAAGGAGCCGGTGGCCGCTGGATCCTGGTCGCCGCGTTCGGGAGCGTCGGCCTGACCCGGGGCGGAGGCGGTGGCACCAGGGCGCGCGCGCCGGCGGCCGGGCAGCTCGCCGGCGCTGTGCCGTTCACCCATGTTCGTTTCCCGTCTCCGTTCTCGTCCGGTACGCCCGGCCCACCGGATACGCGCCATGCCCCGGCCCGGTGCGGGCTCCGGGACCTTCTCCCGTATCCATACGGCGCGTGGCCGCCGCCGTTCACTCCGACTCCCCCAGCGTGCGGGGGTCCCCTTCCGTCACACCCTCGTCCGCCGCGTCGCGCACGCCCAGATGCCGGGCCAGCCGTCGCAGCCCCCGGTGGGCGGCCGTGCGGACCGCGCCGGGGCGCTTGCCGAGGACGCGCGCGGCGGCCGGGCCGTCGAGGCCGACGACCACCCGCAGCAGCACGGCCTCGGCCTGATCCCGCGGCAGTGCGCGCACCAGCTCCAGCGCCCGCTCGGTGGACAGGGACTCCAGGGCCTGGTCGTGCGTGCTGTGCCGGCCGGGCAGGTCCAGTGCGGACTGGTCGAGCGCGGCCGCCCGGGGCCGTACCCGCTGGCGGCGCAGGTGGTCCAGGGCGCGGTGCCGGGCGATGGTCGCGGTCCAGCCGCGGAATCCGGCGCCGTCGCCCTTGAACCGGCCGAGATCGCGGGCGATCTCCAGCCAGGCTTCGGACGCCACGTCCTCCGCGTCCTCGCCGACCAGGCCCCGCAGATAGCCGAGCAGGGCGGGCTGCACGATCCGGTAGGCCACCGCGAAGGCGGTCTCGTCACCGTCCTGCGCCCGCGCGACGGCGGCGCCCAGCTCCCCGTCCCGCGGCTGCAGGCGGCGGCGTTCCCCTCCCTGGCCCAAGACCGTCCTCGTTCATGCCGAGTTCATGGCCACTGTGTGGCGCGTCCCTCACGGTGCGACACGCTTTGGCCGTGTCTCCGCCCTCCAAGATGATCAGCGCCGGGCCTCACGGAAATGTCACAGCCCGGCCGTCAACTCCCGGCGGAAACCTCCCGGCCGGTCATGCGGCGGTTCTCCGCACCCGCCCGTGCAGCGTCAGGTAGAAGGTCTGGAGGGACTCCTCGGGGCCGCCGACCGCGAAGCGGTTGACGACCTTGCCGAGGGGGTTCCAGACCCGCCCGTCCCGCATGCGTACGCCGACCGGCTGGCCGAAGTAAGCGCGCTGACCGGCATCGAAGTCCACCCACACCGCCCCCGCGCGGCGCACGAGCACCTCACCCACGTAGGCCCCCAGCCCCATGAGCGTGTCGCGCGCCCGCTCCCCGTCGGCGCTGCCCTTGCGCAGGCCGTCGATCAGGAAGTCGATGACCCTCAGGCTGCGCTCGGAGTAGTCCAGCGGCAACCGGTTGCGGGCGGTGGCACGCGAGACGAAGACGGCGGCACAGGCCCGCATCTCCGCAGCACACGGGACGCGTTCGCGTACTTCGGCCATGGGACTGTTCCCCCTTCGCTCGACTCGGGAGAACGCGGATCCCGTCCCCCGCTTCCCCAGCGGAAGCGGCCCCTGGAACATCACGGGGGAGGGGTGTGTCCATCACCACACGGAAAGGTCACAGGCCGGGTACAACCTTTCGACCTCATCGCCGTCCGCATCGGCGCGCACACAGGGTGGAGTCTCCGGCTCTATTCCAGCGAACCGGGTTCTGCATCGGAATAGGACTCGTAATGAGGAACCGGCGAGTAGCTCGCACAACTGAACGGCTTGAACTCCGTGTCCGTGATCATCCGGTACACGAACTCCGAGACGCTCATCTCGTATTGATGCCATTCCTCGGTGTCGTCCGTGCGAGCGACGATCGGCCAGTTCTCCGGAGCCTCTTCGGTCACCAGCCAGTAGTAGGCGTACCCCTCCGCGGCCGCTCCGCCCCAACGCAGCAGTCCGCCCTGGCCCGGTTCGAAAATCCGGTACGGCTCGTAGACCGACTCCGCATCGGGCCAGCTTTCGAGCGCTCGGCGCAGTTTCCTCAAGTTGTCCAGGACTTCGAGATGGGTTCCGCCCTTTGACGTGTAGACGTAAAGGAAACCGTTGAACTCGCCCCGCCCGAATGCCTCGCAGAACTCCTTGAAGTCCGCCGGAAGCGCGGTGCCAAGCTCCGCCTCCACCGCCTGCCACTCCACCTGGACCTGCTCCGACTGACGGCCTACCGTGTCAAGAAGCTGCTGAACCCGTGACATGTCGCATCATCTCCGAATCTTCCGGAAAGACCAGGTCCGCCCCCGAGCCTGGATGAGCACTCGGGGGCGGTACCACGGTCTGACTATACCGTCACGCCTTGACCTCTTTGCAGGTCAGGGCACGTTGCTGATTTTTATGGCCTTCGATTGTCCGGTGACCACACTTGTCCACATGATGGAAATACTGTCCGGGATCGGATTGTTCCCGGTGTAGTTCGCGTCTACCTGGTAGTAGATACTGTCGCCGGCCTTGAGTCGTTTGGCCACCTCGTTCTCGAAGCTGGACATCAGCGGACTGTTGACCTCGTTGTAGAGAGGCACCAGATTTCGCTTGTCGGTACCGCTGCCGCCCAGCTGCTTTCCGATCAGATGGCCCCTCTGGACGTAGTCGAGCCCCTTCCGGTCGGCCGTGCTCCGGCTGTAGTAGCCCTTGGGCACGTTCGACCAGTCGATCGGGAATTCCGTACGCGTCCCGAAGATCTTCGACTGGACTCCAGGGAACGCCTCGGACCCGTCGTCCTTCTCGTAGTTGAAGTCACCGGCCGTCAGACAGGCACGCCCGCCCTGCGCCCGGCCCTGCTCGTCGAGCGGCAGATAGTAGATCGCGCTCTGCCCCTTGCTGCAGTTGTCCTGCCGCAAGGCGTAGTCCGCGTACGGACGCCACTCCACATCCTTGTCGGGGGTGGTGAGCCGACCCAGGTCGTAGTTGGGCTCATCGCCGATCTCCGACTCGCGCGACGCGGTGGACGAGCCATCGAGGTCGAAGCCGAGCGTGTCGAGGAACACGTAGATCGCGGTGCCGATGCCCGATGCCCGGCCAAGGAAACGGGTGAGTCCCGAACCGGCCTCCGACACCGCCGTGGAAGCACCTTCCTCCACGGCTCCGGCCGCGCTCTTCAGCCAGTCGCCCGCCGCGCCGGCGACCTCGCTGCAGACACCGCAGTCGAAGTGGCCGTCCAACTCGACGTTGGAGGTGGGATTGCCACCCCCGAAGGAGTACCGGCTGCCGGTGAACGGGTCGGAGCCGAGGTTCATGTCGGCGAGCGCCCCGTTGTACATGTCCCGGGTGGTGAACTGGTTCAGGCTCGGGCTGTAGTTGCGGAAGCCCATGTCGTAGGTGCCGGACTGGGCGTCCCAGCGCTTGGAGTTGAACCGGTAGGGGTTGTACGCATCCTTCGTGGGGTCGGCGGCGTCGGGCTTGTCGATGCCGGTGAACTCGGATTTCTCGTCGGATCCGTAGGCCGTGTAGCCGTACGTCGCCTTGGTGTCGCCGTCCTTGTTCGTGAGCGTCTCGACGTCGGTGTGGCTGTTGTAGCCGTAGTAGCCGTCCTCGGTCGTGCCGTCGCTGCTGTGCGTGACCTGCGACAGGCGCTCGCCCCAGGGGCTGTACTGGTACGACTTCGTGAGCTTGCCCGCGACCTCCTCTCCGAGGACCTCACCGGAGAGGCCGAGGTAGTCGAAGTCGGTCGTTTTGCCGTCGGCCGTCTTCGAGGCGGTGCGGTCCAGCGGGTCGAACGTGTACGTCGTCGACTTCAGCGTGCCTGTGCCGTCCGCCTTCTGGGCCTCCACCACGTGGTCGAAGCCGTCGTACACGCTCCGTTCGATGACCTTGCCGCCGGCGGTGACCGTCTCCAGCCGGCCGAACGGGTCGTAGGTGTAGTTGGACGCCTGACCACCCGAGGTGGCCCGCAGCAGGCGGTTGCGGTCGTAGTCGTACGTCGTGGTGACGTTCTTGACCGTCTGGCTGATGACGTTGGCGTTGTCGTCGTGGACGTACGTCTCCGTATCGGCACCGGTGCCGGTGCGGACCAGCTTGGTGAGCCGGTCCACGGGGTCGTAGGTGTAGTCCGTGGTCGACGAGAGATAGGCCGTGTGGTCATCGGCGTTCATCTTCTTCGCGACGTCCTGCGCCTTGTTGCCGTTGGCGTCGTAGGCGTAGGTGTGCGAGGCGACGAGTGTGCCGTTCGGCTTGTTCTCCGTGCTGGTCTTGACCACTCCGTCGTGGAAGTACGTGTAGTCGACGGTGTTGCCGTTGGCCTTGGTCTCCCGGAGCTTCTGGCCGCGATCCGTGTACGTGTACGACGAGACCTTGGGGGAGGCGTCCGTGGCCGATGTGCCGACCGAGACGGTCTTGACCAGGTCCCTCAGGTCGTACGTGTACTTGGAGAACTGGTCGGGATGTGTGACCGTCTCCGTCTGGCCGTTGGCGTCGTAGGTGAACGACGTCGCCTTCTTCTCCTGGCCGGCCAGCGCCTCGGTCACCTTCTGGACCTGGTTGAGGCCGGTGTAGGTGATCGTGTAGGCGTCGATCTTCGCGCCGGACGAGGTGTCGTCGATCGACGTCATGTTGCCGTTGACGTCGTAGGCGTAGGCGAAGGACTTCTTCTCGCCGTCCGTGTCGCCGGAGTTGTCCCGCACCAGCTTGACGCCGTCGGCGACCACGATGCCGCCGCTGTTCTGGTCCAGCTTCAGCTTGGTGGCCTCGCCCTGCTTGAGGCTGTAGGACCCGAGGCTGACCCAGGTCCCGGTGCCCGCCGTCTGGTTCTTCGTCACCGAAGGCTCAGTCGTCGTGCCGTGCGTCAGCGTGTACTTGGCCGTCGTCGCGGCGCCGGTGACCTTCGGGAACTTCACGTAAGCGGCGTACGTGCCGTCCTTGGGGATGTTCAGCGTCCACGTGAAGGCGTCGGTGCCGGTGCCCGCCGCGTGCGTCAGGTGGTCGTAGCCCTGCTGACCGGTGATGTCTCCGTTCGTCCAGGTGCCCGTCGAGGAGGTGTTCTGGGTGTCGGAGTTGTCCACGAGGACCACCGACTTGCCGACCGGGACCCCGTCGTCCGACTTCGACTTCAGTGAGCCGTCGGGGTAGTACGACCACGTCATGGTGCGGTCCGAGGAACCGCCCGCCGAGGTGAGCGTTCGCTTCACCTGCTGACCCACGTCGTTGTAGTCGAACGTGGTGGTGATGTCCCACGGGTCGGTGGCGGACTTCGACCAGCCGTTGTCGAAGTAGGTGTAGGTCGTGGCGTTGCGTACCGTTTCACCCTGCGACGGCGGCAGCGACGTCTTCACGACCCGGCCGACCGCGTCGTAGGTGGTCTCCGTGTAGACGTCCGACTTGTTGTGACGGGCGTCGTCGGGGTCGTACGGCTGATACTGCCGCTTGGGGCGGTTGAGTTCGTCGTACGTCGTGCGCAGCGCGAAGTCGTCCGCGTCGGCCGTCGCCGTGCCGCGCGGGGTGATCACGCGAGTGGTGTTGCCGACCTGGTCGTACTCGAACCGGGTCGTGCGGTACGTGGTGTCGTCGTGCGCCACCTTGACCTCGGTCTTCATACCCCGCTCGTCGTACGTGACGGTGCTGGTGTGGTTCTCCTTGTCCGTCGTCGAGACCACCAGTCCGTCCTTGTCGTAGGACGTCTTGGTGGACTTTCCGGCCGCGTCCGTGACCTGAACGACACGGTGATCCAGGTCGTAGCGGGACGTGGACGTGTAGTCGGTCGTGTCGGCCGTGCTGTTCTTCTTCGGATCGACGACCTTGTCGACGTTGCCGACGCTGTCGTAGCCGTAGGAGATCGTGTCGCCCTTGGAGTCCGAGACGGACGTGAGCTGGTAGATCTCGTTGTAGTTGCTCGTGGTGACGTAGTCGGTGGTGTCCGACGTCGTCAGCGCGCCCTTGGGCTCCGTCGACGTCTTCAGGTTGCCGACCTTGTCGTAGGTGTACGTCGACGTGCGCGGGTCGGTGTTGTTGTTGGCCGGCGCGGTCGCCGACGTGATCTGGTCCGCGTTGTCGTACACCGCCGTCGACACGGCCCCGTTGGGCGCGGTCGCCTTGGTGACGTTGTCGTTCTCGTCGTACACCGGCGGGGAAGCCGTGATCAGGACTCCCGCGTTCTGGTCCTTGGGCACGGTGCCGACCAGCGGACGGCCGTAGACGTCGTACGTCTGCGTGGTCTTCTTCCCGAGGGCGTCGGTGACCTGGGTGACCAGGCCCCGCTCGTCGTACACGTACGAAGACGAGTTCTGCAGCGCGTCCGTGATCGTCGCCGGGTAGCCGGTCGGACCGAAACCGCTGTAGGTCGTGGCGTGGCCGTTGGCGTCGGCCGCCCTGGTCAGCTCACCGTAGGAGTCGTACTCGTACGACGTGGTGTAATCCCCCGCCGTGGTCGTCGCGACGCCCTTGGGGTCGGTGACCGTCTTCAGGTTGCCGAAGCCGTCGTACCCGAACTGCCAGGCCCGTCCCTCCGGCGACGTCTTGCGGAACAGGTCCGCCGCATAGCCGTCCGCACGCGTCTGGTACTCGTACTTCGCCGTGTCGGCAGGCCACTTGGAGGTGTCCGGGACGCACGTGGCCGTCTGGTCCGGCACGCCCGCCTTGTTGTTCTCCGCGTCGCGCTGCCAGAGCGGGTAGCCCGTCTTCTGGTCGTAGCAGTACGCGGTCTTCGCCCCGTTGTTCTCCTCCAGGTAGATGACGTTGTTGTCCGCGTCCCAGCTCATCTTCATGTTCTGGGACTTGGCATTGGTCGTCTGGACGCCTCGGCCGAAGTCGTCCGTCACGTACTTGGTGGCGTGTGACTCGGCGTCGGTGACGGTGGTGTCGGTGAACTTGGCGTTGACGGTGTCCGTCGCGTAGGCGAAGCCCGTGTCGTGGCCGAGACGGTCCGTGATCGTCTTCGTCCACCAGTGGTACTTCGGGTCGTCACCCGCCTGCGGCTGGTAGTACGCCAGCTGCGTGCCATGACCCCGCGGGTCCGTGACCTTGACCAGCTTGACGTTCTTGTTGCCCTGGGTGGCGTCGTAGGTGAACCTGAAGACCTTGGGCTGGGACGAACCGTCGCCGTCGGTGAACTGACCGAGCAGGCCCTCGACCGTGTAGTAGAAGGAGATCTTGCGACCCGAGACGTCGCTGATCGACTTCACGTGGTCGTAGATGTCCGGGTCGGTCAGGCTGGTGCCGGAGACCTTGGCGCCGGTGCCGTCGATGTAGCTGTAGCTCGCGTCGCCCTTCTTGTAGTAGTCGACGGCCAGCGACTGACGGCTCGCGGGGTCCGTGATGTACACGAGGAACTTCGTCGGCTTGTTGTGCGACTTGCGTTCTTCGTACGTGTACGTCTGCGTGTTGCCGTTCTTGTCGACGATCGACGTCAGGTAGCCGTCGCAGCCGAAGAGGAAGCGCGTACCGTCCGGGCGCAGGAGCGTCCAGGCGTCCGGGACCGGGTCCTTGTCCGGCGTGCAGTCCAGGTTCGCCTTCATGGTGATCCTGTAGTGGACGCCCGCCGGGGCCTTCCACGTGCCGTCGGGCTGCTTGGTGAAGACGTGCGTGGTGCCGTCGCCGTCCGGCAGCCGGATCTCCGTCGCGTTCGCGTTCGGGTTGGGGTGGAAGTCCAGCGGCGCGCCCAGCCGGACGGGGCCCGCCAGCTGCGCCGACCAGCCCGGGCCCGAGACGGTGTCGGAGGTGTCCAGCGAGTTGTACGCGAACCGGGCGAAGGTCGTCAGTCCCCGGCCCGGGTTGGAGAACGCGTTGTACGACCACACGGTGTTGCCGGAGGCCAGGTTGTTCATCACCGTGGAGCCGGCACCCGTGTTCTTCCCCGTGTACGAGTAGAACTTCTCCATGCCCAGTGAGTCGGAGCTCGGGTCCTCGACCGCCACGTTCTGCTTCAGCGAGGGGATGCCGCCGGTGCCCGCCGACAGCCAGCTGCCGTCGGAGACCTTCCGGACGTCCCAGCCCAGCACGTAGTCCGTGCGCTTGTTGCCGTTGTCGCTGTTGATCGGGGTCTTGACCTGGGCCTGGATCGTCGCCGACTGGCCGGGGCTGAGCGCCGGTACCGCGGTCGACAGCTGGTTGCCGCCGGTCGTCACGTCCGTGCCGTCCGGGAGCTTCCAGGTGTAGGACAGCACCCGCTCACCGCTCGCCCAGGCACTCGAGGTGGTGTTGGTGACCGTGAAGTCGACCGTGTAGGCCGAGTTCGGGGTCATCCTCGCCGGGGTCTGCGGGGCGTAGTACGTGTCCTCCGTCGTGGAGTCGACA
Organism: Streptomyces sp. NPDC006314; assembly: GCF_040613075.1. Taxonomy (NCBI): domain Bacteria; kingdom Bacillati; phylum Actinomycetota; class Actinomycetes; order Kitasatosporales; family Streptomycetaceae; genus Streptomyces; species Streptomyces sp. NPDC006314. Next base: position 393,756 of record NZ_JBEXRL010000001.1, read on the forward strand.
TAGACGACGCGCAGCAGCGGGCCGATCTGCTGGTCGGCGGTCTCCGAGGCCAGGAACACCGTCTGCTCCTGCGGGCCCGTGGAGGTCTCGTCCTTCAGCTTGATCAGGGCACCGTGGTTGGAGGACGGGGTGCGGGTCCAGCCCTGGGTGAGTGAGGTCGCGTCCCACCAGTGCCGGCCGACGTCCGAGACCGCCGCGACCGTGTCGGAGACGGTGGCCGAGTAGTCACCGCCCGCCGTCGTCCACGCCGTGCCGGTGGAGGCGCTGTTCCAGGTGGCGGAGGTCTCGCCGAAGTCCTTGTTGAGCCCGTGGAGTTCGTAGATCGCACCGGCGGTCTTGGTGGTGGTCTCCGCGCCCCACATGAACAGCCGTGACTCCAGCACCGTGGCGGTGGTGGGGATCGCGGTGGTCGGGAACTTCATGACCGCGCGGGTCTTCTCGGTGGTGTTGGTGGGCGTGTTGTTGCCCACGCTCAGCCACTTCTGGCCCACGCCGTCCCGGCTGAGGGTGTCCAGGTTGGTGGTCGGCGTCGCCGAGGACAGCGTGGTGTCCGTGACGCTCCCGGCGGTGCCCTGGATCAGCCGCATCGTGCGGCCCGCCTTCGGTACGCCCACGATCCGGGTCGGAGAGCCGAGGAGCTGGCCGCCCTTGGTCTTGACCACGAGCTGGTAGTAGTACGACCGGCCGATCTCCGCCGAGGAGGAGTCCGGCGTCGGTGTCGCGGTGGTGTCCGTGTACGTCGTCGCCGACTTGTCGATCGGGGCGACGAGGGTGGCCGCGGACGGCGTGAACGCCTGCTGCGTGGAACGGTGCAGCTGGTACTCGCCGATGTCCAGGCCCGGGTCACCGGTGGTGTTGGAGTAGGCCTTCCAGCTCAGCTCCGGGCCGGTGGAGTGGACGACCGTCGGCGAGTTCAGCGTCGTGCCGACCTTGCCGTACGTCACCGTCAGCCGCGGGATCGTCGAGGTCTCGCCGCCGTAGTCGCCGTCACCCGACTCGTAGCGCGGGCCGCCCAGCGGGCCGGCCGTCGACTCGTCCGCGGCCTTCAGCACGAACCCGTTGTTGACCGAGGAGCCGTCCAGCCACTGCTGCACGGTGTCGGTGACCGGGAACCTGTGCCACTGGCTGTACTCGCCGGCGTTCTTGTAGATCATAGCCGGGTTGGTGAACCGGACCGCGTCCGCGATCACCGCCGTGGTCGAGGAGGCCGGGCCGTCGCCGAGGACGACCTTGCCCGCCGTACCGGCCGCGAAGTCGATCTGCGAGCCGCCGTTCAGGGCGGCCCAGACGCCATTGGTACCGGATTGCTGGTTCACCGTGTAGGTGGCGGATCCGGTCTTGGACGTCACGGTGTACGGGGCGTTGGTGGCGCGGTCGGCGGCGGCCACGTAGTGGACCTCGACCTTGTAGGAGCCCGCGTCCTTGATGTTCGGCTGCCAGGTGTAGGTGTCCCCGGCGACCGTGTCCTTGTTGACGCGGTAGTCGCCGCCGGTCGCGTACTGGGTGAGTGTGGAGGTGGACGCGGGCCAGCTGCCGGTGGCCGCCGTGGTGCCCGCGTCGCCGTCGTCCACCTGGTAGCCGGTGCCGGACAGCTCACCGGAGAGCGCGCTGGTGTTGTTCCAGGTCGCGGTCGTCTCGTCCCAGGCGCCGGTCGCCCGGTGCACCTCCACCGGCACGTTCGTGTTGCCCGTGGTGTGCGCCTGGTCGAAGTACATCTCCAGACGCGCCGAGTCGATCTTCGTGCCCGAGGGGATCTCGCTCAGCGGGAACTTGATCAGTGAACGCGCCGTACCGGTGCCGGTACGGCCGACCGACAGCTTCCAGGTGGTGTCGTAGTTCGTCGTCGGCTGGTCCGACAGGACCATCGTGTCCTGCGAGTCCGACGGGGACGGCGCGATCGTGATCGTCGGGTCGATCACCACCGGGTACTGACGGTCCTTCGACGCCAGCCACTTGGTGTCCGGCGTGACCGTCAGCTTCCAGGTCTTGCCGGTCCTCGTGAGCCTCTGCGTGACCGCGGTGCTGTAGGTCCTGCCGAAGACGGACTTGTCCGCCTTCTTCGCGTCCGTCATGAACGGCGCGGGGATGACCATCACCGGGGTGTTGGGCAGTGCGCCGTACAGCGCGACCGAGCCGTCCTTGCGGGCCCTCGGCACCAGGCCGTCGGTGTCCAGGGTGAAGGTGAACTTCACGGGTCCCTGGGGGCGTTCGGTGAGGGAGATGTTCTCCTTCACCCGGCCGGGCCCGACGCCGTACTCCAGGTCGGCGCCGTGGACAGCGTCCTTGTAGGTGACCGTCGATCCCTTGACGGCCGGCTTCAGCACGCCGTCCGCGCCTTCCAGGCCGAGGGTGACCGTACGGCCGTCGGGCGACCGGAAACGCACCAGGTGGTCCGCGTCCGAGCCGAACCAGCTGCGGCCCTCATTGGTCGTGTTGGCGAAGTCGAAGCCCTTCGCGTCCGCCGCATGGACGGTCGTGTCGATCGGCTTCCAGGTCGCCTTCTTGCCGGGGCCCGAGCGGTACGACGTCGGCACCGCCGACAGCTCCGCCTCGACACGGCCGTCGGACAGCTGCCAGAACCGGGCGGTCGAGGTGCGTCTGCCCGTCAGCTCCTTGACCCGCCTGGCCTTCGGGGCCTTCCTGCCCCTGGGGAGCTTCTGCCGGTCGGCGACCTCCAGCTCGTCGTGCGACGGCGGCTCGGCCGACTCGTGCTCGTCGTCGCCGAACCATCCCTTGACGGTGTCGACGATGCCCTTGTCGTGGCCACCGCCCGATCCGGAACCGGGATCGGATGCGGCATATGCGAACTGCGGCAGCGTGGTACTCACCACCGCCGACACGACAAGGCAGGAGATTATTCTCCCATATCGGACTTTCACGTCCAGTGCCCTTTCTTTTTCGGGCACGCCGAACAGCCGGCCGGGTATTCCCGGCCGGAAACCTCCTGTTCCCGCTGTGCCCGGCCTGTGCGGCGGGCCGATTTCTAACCAGCCGAACGACGGCCTGTCAATTGCCGGCGCAAAAGGGGCACTTGGCCCACCGAGGTCGCGGTTCGAGGTTTTCCGGCGGCGATTCGTCTGGTTTTTCCGTCCATTGGCGTGCGGCCTTTGCTCTGCGCTATAACCCGCGCTCATGCCAAGGACAGATTCGGAATCGAGGGACTGGCGCTCCCTGACCGTCGCCGGCGTGCTGGCCGCCGCCTGCGGTGGACTCGTGCTGTACGGCGTGCTCGACACGGAGGACAGACCGGGCAGGCCCCCTGTGCCGACCGCCGCCGTGACGTACGAGGTGACAGGCGAGGGCACCGCCGACATCGCCTACCAGGGCCGCAGCGAGGCCGGGAACGCCACCGTCGACCGTGCCGTCGCGCTGCCGTGGAAGAAGACCGTGGAGGTGCCGCTCGGCAAGCCACCGCTGGTCTCCATCACGCTCGGCGAGAAGGGCGGCCGGGCGAGCTGCTCGCTCGCCGTGCGTGGCAAGCACGTTCAGACAGCCTCCGCCTACGGCAGCTTCGGGCGCGCCACCTGCCAGGCGGAACTGGCGGCGGCACCGCAGCAGACGGAGGCCGCCGGATGAGTGTCGTGCGCCGGAACGCCTGGCGGTGGGCTCCGACGGCGAGAACGCGGGTGACGGCACCGCCCTCACGTCGAACGGCGGCCCGGGCGGGTCGCCGGTGCCGGAGGGCGGCACGTCACTACGGGCCCGTGGCCCATGCCCGGCCGGTGGTTCCGGTCGTGGCGTAAGCGGTGTGCCGGCCAGTGACATTCGGCCGGGTCTGAGCGCTGTGTAAGAGGCACCTGTGACACGGGTGCTGTTGTGTTCCTTGTCTAGGGGTGGATCAGTGAGTCCTCGCAGGACCCGTGCGTACAAACCGCTCAGTCTGAAGAGTCGGGCGTGGCTGACGGCCGGAGCAGTCGTGCTGAGTGGTGCCGGCATCGCCACCTACGCGCTGGCGGACCCGCCGGCGCGGCCCGACGGCAAGGGGTCGAGCCGCAAGGCGTCGATGCACACCCTGAAGCTCGAGAACCGGGGCTCGGGCCGCAAGGGGCTGGGTCAGAAGGGCACCGACAGGTTCAGCGCGCTCCTGCTGACCTGGAACGACGCCGACGCCGAGGCCAAGGGCACGCCGCAGGTGCGCACCCGGGACCGGGAGACCGGCAAGTGGTCCGGATGGCAGGAGCTGCCGGAGGACCCCTACCAGGCCGACGGTGCGGAGGCCGAGCGCGCCGGGGACGTGCGCGGCGGCACGGCCTCGCTGTGGACCGGGGACTCCGACGGCGTCCAGGTGCGTCTGGTGAAGGCGGACGGCACCGAGGCGGGCGGCCAGCCGGCCGGCATGGACGTCAGGCTCCTGGACCCCGGCACCGATCCCGCGGGCACCCCGCAGCCGGCCGCCTACGCGGCGGAGACGACGACGCCGGCGCCCACCGACTCGACGTCGCCGTCCGACTCGACGTCGCCGTCCGACTCGACGTCACCGTCCGACGCGTCGTCATCGCCCGGCTCTACGGCGCCCGGTGACCCGGCCTCGTCGTCCGCGCCGGCCACCGGCTCCCCCTCACCGTCGGTGTCGGACTCGGCCTCCGCCTCCCCCACCCCGACCAGCACGGTCCCGTCCCCGCGCCCCTCCACGGTCGCCGTACCGCCGATCATCACGCAGGCCGAGTGGGGCGCCTCCACGGACTACGACGGCACGCCGAGCTACGGCACGGAGATCAAGGCGGCCGTCGTCCACCACACCGGCGTCGACAGCGACAACACGGTGTCCTGCGCCGACTCCGCGGCCCGGATGCGGACCATCCAGCAGGAGCACTTCTCCCGCGGTTACTTCGACATCGGCTACAACTTCGTGGTCGACCGCTGCGGGCAGATCTTCGAGGGCCGCAGCGGCGGGGCGGACCTGCCGGTGGTGGGCGCGCACGACATCGGGTTCAACACGAACACGGTCGGCATCTCCTACATCGGCAACTACATGACCGCGCAGCCCTCGCGGGCCGCCCTGGACTCGATCGCGCGGATCGTGGCCTGGAAGTTCGGGATGTACGGCGTCGACCCGACCGGCAAGGTCACGCTGACCTCCGGCAGCCCCAAGGGCCAGGACGGCAACCTGGTCGACAAGGACCAGCAGATCACGCTGCCGCGCGTCTTCGGCCACCGGGACACCAACGCCACCGCCTGCCCGGGCGACAACCTCTACAAGAAGCTGTCCCTGATCGCCACGCTGGCCGGGACGCCGGGCATCTCGCACGCCCTGCCCACCTCGGACCGCGACCGCGACGGTCTGCCCGACCTGGTGGCGGGCACCCCGAAGGCCAACTCGGTGACGGTCGTGCCGGGTGGCGTGGACGGGCCGGTCACCGCGAGGAAGGTCACGCTCACCCAGAACAGCGCGGGCGTGCCCGGCTCGTCCGAGTCCGGTGACGACTTCGGTACCTCGACCGCCTGGGGCGACGTCAACGGCGACGGATACGCCGACCTCGCGATCGGCTCTCCCGGCGAGGACGACACCAGTGGCCACGCCGACCGGGGCTCGGTCACGGTCATGTACGGCCCGGCCCTCGGCACCGGGTTCTCGTACAACACGTCGGGCAGCGTCACGGCGACCGGCGCCAAGCTCGGCTCCACCGTGGCGGTCGCCGACTTCAACGGCGACGGCAAGGCGGACGTGTTCGCGGCAGGCACCGGCAAGGGCGGCAACTGGAACGTACGGCTGACCGGCGGCACCACCACCTCCGGCACCCTGACCACGGCCACCGGCTCCCTCACTTACCTGGACGCCGCGACCGGCGACTTCAACCGGGACGGCTACGCCGATGCCGCCCTCAACTACCGCGACACGGGTGGCATCTCGCGTGTGGTCCGGTTCGCGGGTTCGGCGAACGGGCTGACCAAGGCGGGCGTCCTCAGCGTCAGGGGCGGCCGCTCCGTCGCCTCCGCCGACTTCAACGCCGACGGCTACGGCGACCTCGTCGTCGGCCAGCCGTACACCGCGGAGTCCGGCGCGTACAAGGGGGGTCAGGTGACCATGCTGCTCGGCACCTCCACCGGCTTCACCACGACCGGGATGAAGACCGTCCACCAGGACACCAGTGGGGTGCCGGGCAGCGCCGAGGACGGCGACGCCATGGGTGCCTCGGTCGCCGCGGGCGACTACAACGCCGACGGCTACCCCGACGTTTTGACCGGCCTGACCGGCGAGGACATCACCCGTGACGGCGTGAACCGCTCCAACGCCGGCTCGGCGCTGCTCATCAAGGGCAGCGCGTCGGGTCTCACCGGCTCCGGCGCGGTCGCGATCTCGCAGGACACCTCGGGCGTGCCCGGCTCCACCGAGAGCGGCGACCAGCTCGGCTCGTCGGTGTCACTGACCGACCTGTCCGGATACGGCCGGGCCGACCTCACGCTCGGCGTGGCCGGGGAGGACGGCGGCGACGGCATCCTGATGTACCTGCCGAGCAACAGCTCCGGGCTCGGGTACGCCCAGACGGTGGTGTTCAGCAGGTCGGCCCTCGGTACGCCCACGGGGGCGGCCCTGGGTGCGGCCCTGGCGCCGTAGCACCGTGACGCGTTCCGGCCGGGGCCCGTCCCGAGGAGGGTCCCGGCCGGGCGTTCAGCCCTCGGCGATCGCGTCCCGGCACAGCAGGCGCAGCGAGCCGTGGCCGCCGAAGCAGCGCCGGGCCTCGTCGATGGGGTCCCACAGCCGGCCGTCGGGGGTGCGCACCCAGTGCTCGCCGCCGGTCGCCCACCACTCGGCGCCGGTCCGGCGGACGATCACCTCGCCGGCGTAGGCGCCGAAGCCGCGCAGCACGCTCTCCACCGCCGGGTACGGCGGCCCCTCACGGCGTATCCCGTCGATCATCCGGTCCACCCGCCACAGACTCTGCGGCGAGTAGTCGAGCCGCACCCGCGCACCCTCGCGCATGGTCGCGACCACGTCCGCCGCCCACCGCACGGGCTTCGCCGCGGCGTTGGGCCTGGTCTCCTGCTGTGCTGTCACGTAGTGGGCTGTCACATAGGGAAGAGCGAGCCGGGAGAGACATCCGTCACCGGGATCCGAGACGTTTCGCCAACTGTCGCAGGACCGCCCCACGTCCACCGCACGACAGTCACAGGACCCGCTCGGCCACGAGGTTTGAAGCGCCGGACTCCCTCACGCTCTGGATTCCGCGGCGACCCGGGCCCGGCGGGAGACCACCGCGCGCAGCACCCGGCGGCCCTCGACCGAGACGTCCAGGGCCTGGCGCAGGCCGTGCGCGCCGTGGCCGGCGAGGAGTTCCAGGACGGTGATCTGGCGGCGCAGCTCGGCGGCGACGAGCGGGGGCAGACCCTCCGTGTCCCCCGCGCGCCCGGCGTCGAGGCGGTCGTCGCCCGCGGTGCCGTCCGCGGCGGGGTCGAGCAGCCGGTGGATGCGCAGGGAGGCGACCGAGCAGGCGTCGGCCCAGGGCCGCACCGCTTCGGCGGTACGCCCGGCCGGGGCCGCGTCCAGCATGCGGCGGGCGAGCCGGGCGGCCTCGTCCTCGGCGGGCGGCGCGGTGCCGAGCGCGTCGCGGGCCTTGTCCAGGCCGCCGCCCCAGTCGGAGCCGTCGGCGAGGCCGGCCCACAGGGGGCGCAGCAGTTCGTCGTCGCCGCCGAGCAGGGGCAGACACCGATCCAAACAAGCCAACCCGCTGGCGGCCAGTCCGCGCTCGTCGGCCTGTTCGATCAGTTCCACCAGGCTCATGAAAGCCTCCCTCGCCAGGGCGCCGCCCGGTACGGAGCCCGCACTTCCCCTTACTGCGTGCAACGGCCCGGGAGTGTCACAGCCAGAGGTTTTCAGCCAAGGGCGGGGATCGGCACCGGGCCGGCCAGAGCCTTTTCGTGCTGCATCCGGGTGATCTTCAGTACCACGAGGATGGCCAGCACGGCCGCCACGATGTCGAACGCGTCGGAGAACAGCATCTGGCGTGCCGCGTCACGCAGTGCGGCCGCCGTGTCGGCCCGCCGGTACATGGTGGCCGCGGCCCGGTCGGCGAACAGGGAGACGATCCACACGAACCACCAGGAGTTGACCAGGGCGTGGCCGGGGCGGTCGGCCCAGGCGGCGCTGGAGTCCCAGATGTCGAGGGTGATGCGGCGCGGGAACCACAGGTTCACCACCGGGACGAACCAGCCGCCGATCGTCCAGCCGCGTGCCTTGCTCTGTCCGCCCGGGTTGAACACCTCGGCGTTGACCCGCACCCGCCACAGCCAGCACAGGTACACGGCCATCGTGGCGAGCAGGGCGGTCACCTGGGCGACGCCGGCGCCCCGGTAGAGCGAGTCGGCGCGGTCGGCCCGGTCGAGGACGTCGGAGCCGGTGACCCCGTCGGCGAGGTCCCCGGCGACGTTCATCTCCACCACGTCGGCCCAGACGGCGAACAGGTCGGCGGCGATGACGAGCCCGAGCAGCGCGGCCGCGGCCCGGCCGAGCCCCACCGGCGAACGAGGAACGGCACCGGGCACCCCGGCGAAGGCGGGAGCGGGCATGGGCGAGGTCATGATGTGGTTCCCCCGGGACAGTGGCGACGGTGCGACGAGCGCGCGGCCCTCCCCGAGCCGGACACGCGAACACCGGACCATACGGTCCGCACCGTCGTACGTCCACTCGAATCCCGGCGCGGTCGCTCAGCCCAGCCGGTCCGCCAGCCGCCGGAACTCGGCCCAGGACAGCGCCGGCTTGCCCGGGTCCCAGAGCTTCTGCACGGTGGCCCGCAGCGGCATCCTTATCCCGGCGGCGACCTGACCCTCCGTCTGCGCGTCGGCGAAGTCGCACCACACCGCGAACGACCCGCCGAGGATCTGCCCGTCGTAGCGCGCCGGCACGGCGGTCGTGCCGCGCAGCACCCGCGGGTCCCACCGCTCGTAGATGCGCTGTCCCGTCGGATACACGAAGGTCTGCGGCTGCCCGAGCACGTAGTAGAGGAACTCGTCGTTGTAGTTGAGCACCTTGCGCCCCGCGCTCAGGTACTCCACGGGCTGCCGGGCGCCGATCTCCTTGCCGGTCCAGTAGGCGACCTGGAGGTCCTTGGCGGGCCGCACGGAGGTGCCCCGGAAGAAGCCGTCGTTCCACGCCCGGGCGGTCTTGTCGTGGGCACGGACGGTGTCGGCGCGGTCGTTGAGCCAGCCGGTGGCCAGGTCGGCGACGATGCCACCGGGACCGTAGGCCCGCCGCGCGGCGGCGGCCAGCTGCGGATACGACGCCTGCGGGTCCTTCACGGTCAGCGCCTGGTACTCGTCGCCGCCGAGGTGCCACCGGTCGCCGGTGAAGAGCCCCGCGTACTCGTTCAGCAGATCGTCGACGATTTTCGCGGAGGCGTCCTTGGAGATGTCGACGGCGCCCCTCGTGGCGACGCCGCTCGCGTTGCGCAGCTGGAGGTCGGGGTGGGCGGCGATGACGGCGCCCAGGTGCCCCGGCGAGTCGATCTCGGGGACGACGGTGATGTGCCGGCTGTCGGCCAGGTCCACGATCTTCTTGACCTGCGCCTTGGTCAGATGGTCCTTGGAGACGATCTCGGGGTGGGTGCGGGACTCGATCCGGAAGGCCTGGTCGTCGGAGAAGTGCAGCCCCAGCTCGTTGAACTTCAGGTCCCCGAGCTCGCGTATCCGGTCCTCGATCCAGGACTCGGTGAACGGTTTGCGCGCTATGTCCAGCATGAACCCGCGCACCGGCTTGGCGGGCTCGTCCCGCACCACCCCCTCCGGGGCCGGGCCGCCGCCGTGGACCTCCTGCTTCAGCGTGCGGGTGCCGTAGAAGACCCCCGCCTCGCCCGGCCCGCTGATGTCGACCCGCCCGCCGCGGACGGTCATCGTGTACGACTCCTGGTTCCCGCCCCCGCCGCCGAGCGCGAGCCGTACGTCACCGGCCCGCACGTCGTCCTTCTCGCCCGCGTAGGTCAGCCCCAGCTCCCCGGCTATCAGCCGTCCCTCGTCGGCCAGCTCGGCATCGCCGACCACCACCCGCTCGCCCCGCTGCGGCTTCCAGCCGGGGCCGCGTGCCGGGGTGTGGGAGCGCACCGCGGGTATCGTGCGCGGCGCCTGCGACAGCGGAGAGGACCGGCTCGGCGCCGGACTGGCCGACGGCGTGGCCGGTCCGGCGGGGACCCGGCCGGAGGACTGCCGCGTACCCCCTTCGTGGCTCCCGCCGCCTCCGTCCGCCGAGGCCCACACACCGACGCCCGCGCCGAGCGCGACGGTCCCGACGAACACGGCGGCCACCGCCGCCCGCTTGTGTATCACCTGCTGTGCCGGACCTCGGCGCCTGTGCTGGTTCACCCTGCCAACGTACGACCGTTCCCCCGTTCATCCGTCACCCGGGCGTTCCGAAACTCTCCCGTTCGAGTGAAATTCAGGAAACGTACGCACACACAGTGACCACCCTCGATAACCTGACGACACATCTTTCACAGCATCCCCTGCCGCACCACTTGTGACGCGAGGACCCACGCTGCCCGCCCACCGTCTCCCCTACCTCCCCACGCCCCTCGACGCCTTCAACGCCGCCGCCGACGACGAGGCCCGCGCCCTCCTGCTGCACTGCCTGCACAGCCCGTGCTGGTCCCACCGGGTCGCCGCCCACCGCCCCTACCCGGACCTGGGCGCCCTGCTGGCCGCGGCGGACGAGGCGGCGTACGACCTCTCCCCGGACGACCTGGCGGAGGCCCTGGCGGGCGAGTCCCTTCCCGAGCTACCCGAGGACACGTACTCGGCGGCCCACATGGCACTGAGCGCGGCGCACGCGGCCTACGAGGCGCGATTCGGACACGCGTTCGTCATCTACCTGGGCGACGTCCCCCCGGACGAGACGCCCGACCGCATCCTCGAAGCCATCCGGTCACGATTGACAAACGATCCGGAGGTGGAACGGGTGATAGCGGCAGAGGAGCTGCGGCGCCTGGCAAGGGGCAGGCTGAGTGCCTGCCTCAGGGGCGCGGGGAGCTGCGCGACCAGCACAAAAGCACCCATATCCGGCAAATGACGCAACCTTCCGGCCGCGCGGCCGCCCCCGGTAGCCCGTACGGTGCCAGTTTGATCACACAGGCAGGCCCCCCGTAAGGCACAGCGCAGCGCCTCGCTACGATGCTGGGGGCCGGTGGACCGTACCCGGCCGGGCCCGACCGACAGTGAAGCCGGCGCGGCCCTAATCCCCGCTCCCGGAGGGTTCTTCCGTGCCGGCTGGAACGCTGTACCGCGGCCGGGAAGGAATGTGGTCCTGGGTGGCTCACCGAGTCACCGGCGTCCTCATTTTCTTCTTCCTGTTCGTTCACGTGCTGGACACCGCTCTCGTGCGTGTCTCCCCCGAGGACTACGACAAGGTCGTAGCCACGTACAAGACGCCGATCGTCGCGCTGCTGGAGTACGGCCTCGTCGCCGCCATCCTCTTCCACGCGCTCAACGGTCTGCGCGTCATCGCCGTCGACTTCTGGTCGAAGGGCCCCCGCTACCAGAAGCAGATGTTCTGGGGCGTCATGGTCGCCTGGCTCGCCCTGATGGGCGGGGCATTCTGGCCCGTCCTCGGCCACGCCGCTCGTGTTCTGTTCGGGAGCTGACGCCCATGTCCACGACTGAAACCCCCGCGTCCGGAGTCGGCCCCGTCGAGGGCGCCCCCGTCTACTCCGTCGACAACCCGGCCCCGCTGATCGAGGCGCCCCGCAAGCGCACCAAGAAGTCCCCGAAGTCGACCCGGGGCAACTTCGAGCTCGCGGCCTGGCTGTTCATGCGCCTGTCCGGCATCGTGCTGGTCGTCCTCGTCCTCGGCCACCTGCTGATCCAGCTCGTGCTGGACGGCGGCGTCTCCAAGATCGGCTTCGCCTTCGTGGCCGGCCGCTGGGCGTCCCCGTTCTGGCAGGTCTGGGACCTGCTGATGCTGTGGCTGGCGATGCTGCACGGCGCCAACGGCCTGCGCACGATCATCAACGACTACGCCGAGCGGCCGAACAGCCGGCTGTGGCTCAAGGGCCTGCTCTACACGGCCACGGTGTTCACCATCCTGCTGGGCACGCTGGTGATCTTCACCTTCGACCCGAACATCCGCTAGGCACGGGGCTGCGAGAATCATGAAGATCCACAAGTACGACACCGTCATCGTCGGCGCCGGCGGCGCGGGCATGCGCGCCGCCATCGAGGCGACGAAGCGCAGCCGCACCGCGGTCCTGACCAAGCTCTACCCCACCCGCTCCCACACGGGCGCCGCGCAGGGCGGCATGGCCGCCGCGCTGGCCAACGTGGAGGAGGACAACTGGGAGTGGCACACCTTCGACACGGTCAAGGGCGGTGACTACCTGGTCGACCAGGACGCCGCCGAGATCCTGGCGAAGGAGGCCATCGACGCCGTCCTCGACCTGGAGAAGATGGGCCTGCCGTTCAACCGGACGCCGAACGGCACCATCGACCAGCGCCGCTTCGGCGGCCACAGCCGCAACCACGGCGAGGCCCCGGTCCGCCGGTCCTGCTACGCCGCGGACCGCACCGGCCACATGATCCTCCAGACGCTGTACCAGAACTGCGTCAAGGAGGGTGTGGAGTTCTTCAACGAGTTCTACGTCCTGGACCAGCTGATCACCGAGGTCGACGGCGTCAAGAAGTCGGCCGGTGTCATCGCCTACGAGCTGGCCACCGGCGAGATCCACGTCTTCCAGGCGAAGGCCGTGATCTACGCCTCCGGCGGTTGCGGCAAGTTCTTCAAGGTGACGTCGAACGCCCACACGCTGACCGGTGACGGCCAGGCCGCCGTCTACCGCCGGGGTCTGCCGCTGGAGGACATGGAGTTCTTCCAGTTCCACCCGACCGGCATCTGGCGCATGGGCATCCTGCTGACGGAGGGCGCCCGCGGTGAGGGCGGCATCCTCCGCAACAAGGACGGCGAGCGCTTCATGGAGAAGTACGCGCCGGTGATGAAGGACCTCGCGTCGCGAGACGTGGTGTCCCGCTCGATCTACACGGAGATCCGCGAGGGCCGCGGCTGCGGTCCCGAGGGCGACCACGTCTACCTGGACCTGACCCACCTGCCGCCGGAGCAGCTGGACGCGAAGCTGCCCGACATCACGGAGTTCGCGCGCACCTACCTCGGCATCGAGCCGTACACGGACCCGATCCCGATCCAGCCCACGGCCCACTACGCGATGGGCGGCATCCCGACGAACGTCGAGGGCGAGGTCCTGGCGGACAACACCACGGTCGTCCCGGGCCTGTACGCCGCCGGCGAGGTGGCCTGTGTCTCGGTCCACGGCGCCAACCGTCTCGGCACGAACTCGCTGCTGGACATCAACGTCTTCGGCCGCCGCGCGGGCATCGCCGCCGCCGAGTACGCCCACAAGGCGGACTACGTCGAGCTGCCGGAGGCCCCGGAGTCCTTCGTGGTCGAGCAGATCGAGCGGCTGCGCAACTCCACCGGCAACGAGCGGGTGGCGACCCTGCGCCGCGAGCTGCAGGAGACCATGGACGCCAACGTCATGGTGTTCCGCACCGAGCAGACGATCAAGACGGCCGTCGAGAAGATCGCCGAGCTGCGTGAGCGCTACAAGAACGTGGCGATCCAGGACAAGGGCAAGCGGTTCAACACGGACCTCCTCGAGGCGATCGAGCTGGGCAACCTGCTCGACCTGGCCGAGGTCATGGCCGTCTCGGCGCTGGCCCGCAAGGAGTCCCGCGGCGGTCACTACCGCGAGGACTACCCGAACCGCGACGACGTCAACTTCATGCGCCACACCATGGCGTACCGCGAGGTCGGCGCCGACGGCTCGGAAACCGTCCGTCTCGACTACAAGCCGGTCGTCCAGACCCGCTACCAGCCGATGGAGCGTAAGTACTGATGGCTACCCCTGTTCTGGACAAGGCGGACGCGGCCGGCCAGCCCGAGCCCGGCTTCGCCGACTCCCCCTACATCACGGTCACCTTCCGGGTCCGCCGGTTCAACCCGGAGGTCTCGGCGGAGGCGGTCTGGGAAGACTTCCAGCTGGAGATCGACCCGAAGGAGCGTGTCCTCGACGGCCTCCACAAGATCAAGTGGGACATCGACGGCACCCTCACCTTCCGCCGCTCGTGCGCGCACGGCATCTGCGGCTCGGACGCGATGCGGATCAACGGCAAGAACCGCCTCGCCTGCAAGACGCTGATCAAGGACATCAACCCCGACAAGCCGATCACGATCGAGCCCATAAAGGGCCTTACGGTCCTGAAGGACCTGGTCGTGGACATGGAGCCGTTCTTCCAGGCGTACCGGGACGTCATGCCGTTCCTGGTCACCAAGGACACGAACGAGCCGACCCGCGAGCGGCTGCAGTCCGCCGAGGACCGCGAGCGCTTCGACGACACGACGAAGTGCATCCTCTGCGCGGCCTGCACCTCCTCCTGCCCGGTGTTCTGGAACGACGGCCAGTACTTCGGTCCGGCCGCGATCGTGAACGCCCACCGCTTCATCTTCGACAGCCGTGACGAGGCGGGCGAGCAGCGCCTGGAGATCCTCAACGACCGCGACGGCGTGTGGCGCTGCCGCACGACCTTCAACTGCACGGACGCCTGCCCGCGCGGTATCGAGGTCACCAAGGCGATCCAGGAAGTCAAGCGCGCACTGATCACACGCCGCTACTGATCCCGGGCACGCCCCGACGCCGAGGGCCCCGCTCCGTACAGGAGCGGGGCCCTCGTGCGCGTGGCGGCTTCTTCACGGCCGGGCGGGCGGACCGTTGGCCGACGGCCTCGACGACCGGCACCCCCTGGGCGTCCGGGACGGCGCAAGCCCGCCGGACGGCCTCTCGGGCGCCCGCCCGGCCTGCTACGAGCGGTCGGGCGGGGGGCCGACCGGTAGCCCGGCCCGGGCTCCCGGCCCCTGCGCGCGCCGAGTGGGTCGGCGGCCGTCGCCGGCGACGCCAACGGCGACCGCCTCCCGACGCATGGACGGCCCGCTCCGACGGCTCGGTGCGCTTCTACGCCGGCGGCCGCGACGCCATGCCCGGCCCGGAGCCGGGATCATCGGCCCGGCCTCCTGGTGGAAGACACGCATCGCGGTCGGTGAGCCCACCCGTACCGCCGGTCTGGGGCCTGCCTCCCGGTCTCGTCCCGTGGGCGGGGCCCTCGGCGGGGTGCGCCACCTTTGGCAATCACGGGATACCGCGGGGAGGGGTCTTACTCTGACGGTATGTCAGATGACCAGTCGTACGAACTGCTCGGATTCGACAACGTGCTGCTTCCCGTCGGCGACCTCGCCGAGGCCGTCGGGTTCTACGAGCGGGCCGGGTTCACCGTGGGGTTCCGGTTCGACGAGGCCGGGATCGCGCTGCTGAAGGTCGGCGCGGAGACGCCCGGCATCCTGCTGCGCGCCGAGGAGGCGCTGGGGCACCGGCCGCCGCCCTGGCCTTCGCCGCGCCTCTGGCTGGAGGTGCCGGACGCCCGGGCGGCGGCGCGGGAGCTGGCCGCCGCGGGGGTCGAGCCCCTGGACGAGGTGTTCCAGGTGGCCACCGGCTGGACCGTGGAGATCGCCGATCCCTGGGGGAACATCCTCGGCTTCACGGACTACTCCAAGCGCCCGGCGCTGGGCCGCAGGGCCTGACCACCTTGACTTGAACACGTTCAAAAACGGGGCTACAGTCATCCCTGTCAGCGTTTTGAACGCGTTCAAGAAGGGGTGGGGCATGGACCGCACCGTCATCGCCTACGTCATCTACCTGGCCGTCAGCATCGCGCTGACCATCTGGGTGGCCCGTACACTCAGCTGCAACGGCCGGATCTTCCTCGCCGACGTCCTGCACGGCAACGAGAAGCTCGCGGACGCCGTCAACCACCTCCTGGTGGTCGGCTTCTACCTGGTCAACCTCGGCTTCGTGGCGCTGTACCTGGGCGGCGACGAGACGATCGAGGACACCCGCGGCATCTTCGAGGCCCTGTCGACCAAGCTCGGCGTGGTCCTGCTGGTGCTCGGCGTGATGCACCTGGGCAACGTGTACGTGCTCAACAAGATCCGCCGGCGCGGGGTCATGGAGCGGGAGCAGCTGCCCCCGGTCACCCCGCAGGAGTGGCTCGCCCCGACGGCCGGCGCGTGACCACCGTGGCGACCGCGACCACCACGGAGGGCCGGGACGCCACCAGCGCCCCGGTCCGCGGGCTGACGGTCCTGTACGACGCCGAGTGCGCCCTCTGCGCCCACCTGCGCGGCTGGCTGGCGCGGCAGTCGCAGCTGGTGCCGCTGGAGCTGGTACCGGCGGGCTCGGCCGCGGCGCGCGGCCGTTTCCCGGCTCTCGACCACGCCGCCACCCTCGACGAGGTCACCGTCGTCGGCGACTCCGGGCAGGTCTACCGGGGAGCCCACGCCTGGATCGTCGTCCTGTGGGCCCTGCGCGAACACCGCCCGCTCGCCCACCGGCTCGCCACCCCGGCCGGCGCCGGACTGGCCCGGGGTGCCGTGCTGGCGGCGGCGAAATGGCGGGACGCGCAGTGGCAGGGGCGGCGGCGGCAGGACGGGCGGTGGGGAGGGCGGTCGTACCGGCGCGCGGACGGCTGGGTGTACCACCCGGACACCGGCTGGACCTACCAGCCGCCGTCCTGCTCCGACGGCGCCTGCGCCACTCGTTAGGCTCTCCTACCGTGCCCGCGAAGAACGACGGCCCCGAGGCGGCCGGCCCCCAGAGCAGCAAGTCCGAACAGACCCGCGCGCTGATCCTGGAGACCGCGATGCGGTTGTTCCAGGAGCGCGGGTACGACAAGACGACCATGCGGGCCATCGCCAAGGAGGCCGGGGTCTCCGTCGGCAACGCCTACTACTACTTCGAGGGCAAGGAGCACCTGATCCAGGGCTTCTACGACCGGATCGCCGCCGAGCACCAGGCGGCGGTCCGGGAGGTCCTGGGCCGGGAGACCGATCTGGAGGCGCGGCTCGCGGGCGTGCTGACCGCGTGGCTGGACATCGCCAGGCCGTACCACGAGTTCGCGGTGCAGTTCTTCAAGAACGCCGCCGACCCCGACAGCCCGCTCAGCCCCTTCTCCCCGGAGAGCGAGCACGCCCGCGAACAGGCCATCAGCGTGCACCGGGAGGTCCTGGCCGGTTCCAAGTCCAAGGTGGCGCCCGAACTCCGCGAGGTCCTTCCGGAGTTGATGTGGCTCTCCCAGATGGGCCTGGTCCTGTACTGGGTCTTCGACCGGACGGAAGGCCGGGAGCGCAGTTACCGGCTGGCGCGGCGCGGGGCCCGGCTGACCGCACGCGGGGTGTCCCTGGCCCGGTTCCGGGTCCTGCGCCCCCTGGTCCTGGAGATCCACGAGCTGTTCACGGACTTCCTGCCGGGGATGACGAAGGCACTGCCGGATCCGGGGCGCGATCGGGGCGAGTGATCGCTTCCGGGTGAAGGCCCGGGAACGCACCCGGCTTCCGGGCTGCCTACGGTGATGCTCCCGGCACCGGCCCGGCGGGAGGCGCCTGATGTCCGCAGCAGCCGCCGAGCGGCCTCATGGTGACCGTCCGCTGATCGTGGAGGCGAACCAACTCATGGAGCGCAACCCGGGCTGCCGCGTCGAGATCATCGGAGGCCGGCTCCCCGCGTCCCCGCCCCCCGACGGCCCCACGGCGTGGCGCTGACCGATCTGATGCTGCCCGGGAGCGATCAGGTCACGCGCTCATGGCGGCCAGTTCGACCACC
Source organism: Streptomyces sp. NPDC006314 (assembly GCF_040613075.1). Classification (NCBI taxonomy): domain Bacteria; kingdom Bacillati; phylum Actinomycetota; class Actinomycetes; order Kitasatosporales; family Streptomycetaceae; genus Streptomyces; species Streptomyces sp. NPDC006314. The sequence continues at coordinate 411,395 of NZ_JBEXRL010000001.1, forward strand.
GTCACGTCCGACGGCGCCCCCACGCGCGTGGGCGGCCCCCAGGCGCCCGCGCCCCGGCTGACGTACAGCTGGGTGTCACCGTAGCGGTCGAGACCGGCGACGGTCGGGTTGGCGGCGGCCGCGAGGAGGTTGCCGGGCCAGAGCTGGCCGCCGTGGGTGTGACCGGAGAGCTGGAGGTCGACGCCGTGCCGGACGGCCTCGTAAATCTGCACCGGCTGGTGGGCGAGGAGCACGCACGCGCGTGCCGGGTCCCGGTCGGCGAGGGCCCTGTCGAAGTCCGGGCCCTGCCCCTCGCTCTCGCCCTGGAGGTCGTTCACTCCGGCCAGGTCGAAGTACGGCAGCTCCGTGCGGGCGTTCTCCAACGGGTGCAGGCCGAGGGTGCGCACCTGGGCCACCCACTGCTCGGCACCGGAGAAGTACTCGTGGTTGCCGGTGACGAAGTAGGCGCCGTGCCGCGCGTCGAGCCGTGCGAGGGGTGCGGCGGCCGGGCCCAGGTCCTTGACGCTGCCGTCCACCAGGTCGCCGACGACCGCGATCAGATCCGGCCGGGTCGCGTTGACGGTGTCGACGACCCGTTGCGCGAAGTCCCGGCCGAGGACCGGGCCGAGATGGATGTCGCTGACGACCGCGATCCGGAAACCGTGCGCGGCTCGCGGGAGTTTGGCCAACGGCACGGTGACGCGCTTCACACGCGGTCCGCGCAGGACGCCGTAGGTGCCGTAGCCGGCGGCCGCGACGGCGGCGGAGACGGCGGCCCCGGCGACGACCCGGGAGACGAAGAGACGGCGGGTGGGGGCGGAGTCCCGGGCCGGGGCGGCGGGGGCGGCGGGCCGGGGTTCGGGGGCCGCGGTGGACGTACCGGGGGGTTCCGCCCCCAGGGCCCCCGGCCTCTGCCCACCCACCAGCCGTCTGGGCCGGTCGAGAGGTGATCCCGGGTTCCGGCTCGGCCGGCTGCGCCGGTCCAGTGCGCGGCGCAGCAGCGGTCGTACCGCCTCCCCCGCCACCACCGCCAGCAGCAGGTACAGGGCGAGGGCCATCCACAGGAAGCCGGGCCAGGCCAGGGCGCGCTGGAGCCAGAAGGGTGCGCCGGAGCGTTCCGCGACCAGGGCGGCGACCATCAGGACCGGGCCGGCGACGAACACCGCCGTGCCGGCGCGCCGGGCCGGGCCCGGACCGCGTGTGGTGTCGCGGACCAGGCGCCGCCACACGTACCGGTGCAGAGCCGCCGCGACGGCCAGGACGGCCAGGGCGACGAGCGCGAAGACGATGACCACCCGACCGGTCCCCGCTATGACGTCCGGCGCAGTGCGCGCAGTCCGCGCAACCCGATGACCCCGATGACCGTCCCCAATACGAAGGAAACGACCGCCAGCAGCAGGTGCACCCAGAAGTACGCGGTCGGGTGGCCGTCGTCGAAGGCGAGCCCGCTGCTGTCCTTGACCAGGTTCTTGACGAAAGTGACCCAGATGACCCAGCTCCACACCCCGAAGGCGAGCAGGAACCAGGAGACCGGGCGGCTGAGCTTCATCCCTCCAGTATCGCCGTCCCGTGTCCGGTTCCGGGTCGGGGGTGGGGTGGGAGGCGGGACTTCGCGGTGCGCTCCAGGTACGTTTTCGATCGTGTCTGCACCCAAGACGACCGGCAGGCGATCATTGCTGGTCACCTCCGCCACACTGTTGTCCCTGTCCATCACCGCGCCCGCCGCTCTCGCCGCCCCGACCCCCTCCACCGGTCCGACGGCCACGCCCCCGGCCCAGATGTCCGCCGTGGGCGGTGTCCGGCTCGCCCGGCCCGGCACCCAGGTCAACCTCGCCCCCGGCGTGCCCGTGCTGCCCAAGGACCTCACCGCCCGTTCGTGGATCGTCTCCGACGCCGAGTCCGGCGAGGTGCTCGCCGCGCACAACGCCCACTGGCGGCTGCCCCCGGCGAGCACCTTGAAGATGCTGTTCGCGGACACCGTGCTGCCCCGGTTCCCCAAGGACACCCGGCACAAGGTGGTGCCGTCGGACCTCGCGGGCATGGGTATCGGCTCCAGCGTGGTCGGGATAAAGGAGGGGCACACCTACACCGTCCACGACCTGTGGCTCGGGGTCTTCCTGCGGTCGGGTAACGACGCCGTGCACGTGCTGTCCGCCATGAACGGCGGTGTCGAGCAGACCGTCGAGGACATGCAGGCCCATGCCGACGAGTTGCAGGCCCTGGACACCCACGTGGCCTCCCCGGACGGCTACGACGAGCCGGGGCAGTTGTCGTCGGCGTACGACCTGACGCTGTTCGCCCGTTCCGGGCTGCAGAAGAAGGACTTCCGTGACTACTGCTCGACGGTGCGGGCGACATTCGGGTCCGCCGAGATCCGGAACACCAACCGGCTGCTGAGCGGCGACGCCGACGTGCCCGTGTACCAGGGCATCGCGGGGGTGAAGAACGGCAACACCACCCATGCGGGCGCCACCTTCACCGGGGTGGCCGAGCGCAACGGCAAGGTACTGCTCGTGACGGTGATGAACCCGGAGAAGCACGAGCACAACGAGGTCTACAAGGAGACCGCGAAGCTCTTCGACTGGGGCTTCCAGGCGGCCGGCAAGGTCAGCCCGGTGGGCGAGCTGGTGCCGCCGAAGAGCGCCGCCGCGAACCCCACGCAGCCGGGCCCCAGCGCCTCCGCCGGGCAGACGTCCTCGGGGATCGGCGGGTCCCGCTCCGGGCCGGTGGCGAGCGCCACCACCGAGTCCGGTTCCGGTGTCGGTACCGCCCTCGCCATCGCGGGCGGACTGCTGGTGCTGCTCTCGGGCGGGGTGTTGCTGATCAACCGCCGGTGGCCGCTGCCGGATCTGATGCGCCGTCGGACGCGTCCCTGAGCTCGACCTCCTTGCTCTGCGTCGCCGTCCAGGAGGCGCAGAACAGCACGATCTTCGCGGTGAAGTTGATCCACAGCAGCAGCGCCACGGGGACGCCGAAAGCGCCGTACATGCTCTTCGCGGCGACCCCCTGGATATAGCTGCTGAGCAGCAGCTTCAGCAGTTCGAAGCCGACCGCGCCGAGCATCGCGGCCACCATCAGGCGGCGGCGCGGCGGCTCGACCCCGGGCAGCAGGGTCAGGACGTAGAGGAGAACGAGGAAGTCGGCGAGCACGGCGACGGCGAACGCGGCGATCCACAGCAGCATGCTGCCCCAGCTGTGCTCCTGCAGACCGATCTGCCGGGCCAGCCAGCCGACCGCCGCCGAGGCGAGCGTGGACGCGGCGAGCGTGACCAGCAGCGCGCCGCCGAGGCCGAAAAGGATGCCGGCGTCCTTGACCTTGGCGAGGAGGGGGTTCTCCTCGTGGTCGGGCAGTTCCCACACCGCGCGCAGGCAGTCCCGCACCTGGCCGACCCAGCCGATGCCCGTGAACAGCAGCACGGCACCCGCGATGATGCCGATCGTGCCGGCGTTGTCCACCAGGGAGCTGATGGTCAACTGCTGGGAGAGGCCCGGGAACTGGTCGGCGATCCTGTGCTCGACGGCCTTCTGGCGGGACGGGCTCAGCGTGGCCGCGGTGATCGCGGCGGCCACGGTCAGCAGCGGGAACAGCGCGACGAAGCTGACGAACGTCATGGCGGCGGCCAGGCGGGTCCACTTCACCCGGTCCAGCCGCTCGTAGCACCGCCACGCGTGCGTGACCATCAGCCGGGTGACGATCGGCCCGATGCCGGGCAGCCTCTTCAGCCAGTCCATGATCCGTCCTTGCCCTCGCGGTCCCTCTCCACACCGCTGAAATGACGTCATTATCAGGGGACATCCCATTAATCACCCGTTTCCAGGAGGTAACAGGATGTTTGGCAACTGATCACCCGTATATGGGCGATACGGTCACCGGCATGTCTGGAGACCCGGTTCCCGTCACCGGCTGGGGCCGCACCGCCCCCACCGCCGCCCGCCTGATCCGCCCGCGCAGCTATGAGGAGACCGCGGCGGCCGTCCGCGACTGCGGGGCACGCGGCGCCGTCCCCCGAGGTCTCGGCCGGGCGTACGGGGACGCCGCGCAGAACGCCGGCGGCGCCGTCCTCGACATGACGGGCCTCGACCGCATCCACGTGGTCGACGCGAGCGAGGGCATCGTGCTGTGCGACGCGGGTGTCTCCCTGCGCCGGCTGATGGACGTACTGCTCCCGCTCGGCTGGTTCGTGCCGGTCGCCCCCGGCACCCGCCAGGTGACCGTCGGCGGGGCGATCGGCGCCGACATCCACGGCCGGAACCACCACGTCTCCGGCTCCTTCTCCCGCCATGTGCTGTCCCTGGAACTGCTCACCGCCGACGGCGAGGTCCGCACGGTCAGCCCCGGCACCCCGCTGTTCGAGGCGACCACCGGTGGCATGGGCCTGACCGGCATCATCCTGACGGTCACGTTCCGGCTGCTCCCGGTGGAGACGGCGTACCTGACGGTCGACACCGAACGCGCCGCCGACCTCGACGACCTGATGGCCCGCCTGACCGCCGACGACCACCGCTACCGCTACTCGGTCGCCCGGATCGACCTGCTGGCCCGGGGCGCGGCGACCGGCCGTGCCGTCATCACCCGCGGCGACCACACCCCCCTCGACGCCCTGGGCGAGGCCGCGCGCGCGTGGCGGCACCCGCTGTCCTTCCGCCCGCGCCGGCTCCCGTCCGTCCCCGCCCTCGTCCCGGACGGCCTGCTCGGCCGGACCACCGCCGGACTCGTCAACGAACTCCGGTACCGCAAGGCGCCGCGCGCGCGTACCGGCGAGATCCAGCGCCTGTCCGCCTTCTTCCACCCCCTCGACGGCATGCCCCACTGGAACCGCCTCCACGGCCGCGGCGGCTTCGTGCAGTACCAGTTCGCCGTCGGCCACGGCCAGGAGGAGACGCTGCACCGCATCGTGCGGCGCATCGCCGAGCGCCGGTGCCCGTCCTTCCCGGCCGTCCTCAAGCGGTTCGGGGACGCCGACCCCGGCTGGCTCTCCTTCCCCGTGCCCGGCTGGACCCTCGCCCTGGACATCCCGGCGGCGCTGCCCGGGCTCGCCGCGTTCCTCGACGGACTCGACGAGGAGGTCGCCGCGGCCGGCGGGCGGGTCTGCCTCGCCGAGGACTCCCGGCTGCGCCCCGACCTGCTCGCCGCCATGTATCCGCGCGTGACCGACTTCCGGGCCCTGCGCGCCCGGCTCGACCCGCGCGGGGTCTTCGTCTCGGACCTCGCCCGCCGTCTCCATCTCTAGATCCCTAGGAGCTGACGTGAAGGACGCCTTCGGCCTCCCCCAGTCCCTGCTCGTCCTCGGCGGCACGTCCGAGATCGCGCTGGCCACCGCGCGCCGGCTGATCGCCCGCCGCACCCGCACGGTGTGGCTGGCGGGCCGCCCCTCCTCCGCCCTGGACCAGGCCGCCGAGAACCTGCGCGCGCTCGGCGCGGACGCCCGCACCGTCGCCTTCGACGCCCTCGACCCCGAGTCCCACGAGACGGTCCTCGGCAAGGTCTTCGCCGAGGGCGACATCGACCTGGTGCTGCTCGCCTTCGGTATCCACGGCGACCAGGCCCACGACGAACGGGACCCGGTACGCGCGGTGCGGGTCGCCCAGACCAACTACACCGGAGCCGTCTCCGCCGGCCTGGTCACCGCCCGCGCCCTGCAGACCCAGGGCCACGGCTCCCTGGTGGTCCTCTCCTCCGTCGCCGGCGAACGGCCCCGCCGCGCCGACTTCATCTACGGCTCCAGCAAGGCCGGCCTCGACGCCTTCGCCCAGGGCCTCGGCGACGCCCTGCACGGCACCGGCGTGCACGTCATGGTCGTACGCCCCGGATCCGTCCGTACGAGGATGACGGCCGGCCGGTGGCAGACCCCGCTCGCCACCACCCCGGAGGCGGTCGCCACGGCGATCGAACTGGGCCTGCGCCGCCGCTCCGAGACGGTCTGGGTACCCGGAGCCCTCCGCCTGGTGATGTCGGCACTGCGGCACGCACCGCGGTCGGTGTTCCGCAGGCTGCCGATGTGACGGAGTCGCACGGGATGCCGGTACGGCGTCCCGCGCGCGGGCTACCGGCTGGCGATCGTCCCGCGCCCGACGTCGGCGTGACCGGCCTGCGGCGGCACCACGGCTCCCCCGAACGCATACTCCCGCAGCTTGCGCCACACCCCGTCGGCCCCCTGCTCGTAGAGCGCGAACCCGGTGCACGGCCACCCGGCGTCGAAGCCCGCCAGTTCCTCGAAGGCGCGGTCCATCGACGCGTCGTCGATGCCGTGCGCGACGGTGACGTGCGGGTGGTACGGGAACTGCAGCTCGCGCGCCACCGGCCCGGAGGCGTCGCGGATCCGCTGCTGCAGCCTGGCGCAGTCCTCGGCACCCTGGACGACCCGGACGTAGACCACCGGTGACAGGGGCCGGAAGGTGCCGGTGCCGGACAGCCGCATCGCAAACGGGCGGCCGGCGGCGGCGACTTGGGTGAGGTGCGCGTCGACGGCCGGCAGATCGGCCTCCTCGACCTCGGTCGGCGGAAGCAGCGTGACGTGCGTGGGAATACCGTGAGCCGCGGCGTCGCCGAAGCCTGCGCGCCGCTCCTGGAGCAGGCTGCCGTGAGGCTCCGGGACCGCGATCGACACGCCGATCGTTACGGTCCCCACGTCGTCTCCTGTCGTCACGTCTGTGGTGTTCTCAGTCGTCCGGCTATCGACTGTACGGCCATGACTGTCCTGTGGGCAGGCGCAGCGGAAGTGATGTGCAGCGCTCTGCCCCGGACGTGTGTGCGGTCGTACGCCTCAGTGCTTCGCGGGCAGGAAACCCACCCGGTCGTACGCCTGCGCGAGTGTCTCCGCGGCGACCGCACGGGCCTTCTCCGCGCCCTTGGCCAGGATCGAGTCGAGGGTCTCGGAGTCGTCCAGGTACTGCTGGGTGCGCTCCCGGAACGGCGTCACGAACTCGACCATGACCTCGGCGAGGTCCGTCTTGAGCGCGCCGTAGCCCTTGCCCTCGTACTTCGCCTCCAGGTCGGCGATGGCCTCCCCGGTGAGCGTCGAGTAGACGGTGAGCAGGTTGCTCACGCCCGGCTTGTTCTCGGCGTCGAAGCGGATCACGGTGTCCGTGTCCGTGACCGCGCTCCTGACCTTCTTCGCCGTCGTCTTCGGCTCGTCGAGAAGGTTGATGAGGCCCTTCGGCGTGGACGCCGACTTGCTCATCTTGATCGACGGGTCCTGCAGGTCGTAGATCTTCGCCGTCTCCCTGAGGATGTACGGCTTCGGGACGGTGAAGGTCCGGCCGAACCGGCCGTTGAACCGCTCGGCGAGGTCGCGGGTCAGCTCGATGTGCTGGCGCTGGTCCTCGCCGACCGGCACCTCGTTGGCCTGGTACAGCAGGATGTCGGCGACCTGCAGGATCGGGTACGTGAACAGGCCGACGGAGGCCCGGTCGGCGCCCTGCCTGGCGGACTTGTCCTTGAACTGGGTCATGCGGGAGGCCTCGCCGAAGCCGGTGAGGCAGTTCATGACCCAGGCGAGCTGGGCGTGCTCCGGGACGTGGCTCTGCACGAAGAGGGTGCAGCGGTCCGGGTCGAGACCGGCGGCCAGCAGCTGGGCGGCGGCGAGCCGGGTGTTGGCACGCAGCTCCGCGGGGTCCTGGGGGATCGTGATCGCGTGCAGGTCGACGACCATGTAGAACGCGTCGTGGGACTCCTGCAGGGCCACCCACTGGCGGACGGCGCCGAGGTAGTTGCCGAGGTGGAACGAGCCGGCGGTGGGCTGGATACCGGAGAGCACGCGGGGTCGATCAGTGGCCATGTTCACCATTCTCTCAGGTCCCGGGGGGCGGTCCGGAACTGGTCGGGAACGGGTGGGCTCCGTCGGCGGGCTGTGCGGGTGCCCCGCGCGCGGAAGGGATCCGGCACACCGCGCGGCGGCTCGGCGCAGTGTTGCCGGGCCGCCGCGGGAAGAACCTCGTCGGGAGCCGGCCGGCCGGTGAGCGGCCGGTGAGCCCCGGGGCGGGTCAGCCGAGGTCGATCTCCCGGTAGAGCGGGAAGCCGGCCACGAGGTCGGTCGCCCGGTGGGAGATCTCGTCCGCGACCTTGGGGTCGAGGACGTGCTGGGCCTTGGAGGGGGCGCCCTTGCCGGTGGTGCCCGGCTCGGTGGTGGTGAGGACGCGGTCGATGAGGCCGGCGACCTCGTCCATCTCGGCGGTACCGAGGCCACGGGTGGTCAGGGCGGGCGTGCCGACGCGGATGCCGGAGGTGTACCAGGCGCCGTTGGGGTCGGCGGGGATGGCGTTGCGGTTGGTGACGATGCCGGATTCCAGCAGGGCGGCCTCGGCCTGGCGGCCGGTGAGCCCGTAGGAGGTGGCGACATCAATCAGGTTGAGGTGGTTGTCCGTGCCGCCGGTCACCAGGGTGGCGCCGCGCCGCTTGAGGCCCTCGGCCAGGGCGCGGGAGTTGTCGACGATGCGCTGGGCGTAGTCCTGGAAGGCGGGCCGGCGGGCCTCGGCGAGGGCGACGGCCTTGGCGGCCATGACGTGCGGGAGCGGGCCGCCGAGGACCATCGGGCAGCCGCGGTCGACCTGGTCCTTGAGGGAGTCGTCGCACAGGACCATGCCGCCGCGCGGGCCGCGCAGCGACTTGTGGGTGGTGGTGGTGACGATCTGGGCGTGCGGGACCGGGTCGAAGTCGCCGGTGAGGACCTTGCCGGCGACGAGACCCGCGAAATGGGCCATGTCCACCATCAGGGTCGCCCCGACCTCGTCGGCGATCTCGCGCATGATCCGGAAGTTCACGAGACGGGGATAGGCCGAGTAGCCGGCGACGATGATCAGCGGCTTGAACTCGCGGGCCTGGGCGCGCAGGGCCTCGTAGTCGATGAGGCCGGTGGCCGGGTCAGTGCCGTAGGACCGCTGGTCGAACATCTTGCCGGAGATGTTCGGGCGGAAGCCGTGGGTGAGGTGACCGCCGGCGTCCAGGGACATGCCGAGCATGCGCTGGTTGCCGAAGGCCTGGCGCAGTTCGGCCCAGTCGGCCTCGGTGAGGTCGTTGACCTGGCGGACGCCGGTCTTCTCCAGGAAGGGGACCTCGACACGGTCGGCGAGGACGGCCCAGAAGGCGACGAGGTTGGCGTCGATGCCGGAGTGCGGCTGGACGTAGGCGTGCCGGGCGCCGAACAGTTCGCGGGCGTGTTCGGCGGCCAGGGACTCCACGGTGTCGACGTTGCGGCAGCCGGCGTAGAAGCGGCGGCCGACGGTGCCCTCGGCGTACTTGTCGCTGAACCAGTTGCCCATCGCCAGGAGGGTGGCCGGGGAGGCGTAGTTCTCGGAGGCGATCAGCTTGAGCATCTCGCGCTGGTCGGCGACCTCCTGGCCGATGGCGTCGGCGACGCGCGGCTCGACGGCGCGGATGACGTCGAGGGCGGCGCGGAAGGCGATGGACTCGGTGGAGAGGGGCTGCTGCTCTGGCATCGGGACCTCCGGACGGTGTACGGGCAGCGTTCACGTTCGGCCCAGGCGCACGGCACTGTTTTCCCGCTCGGGCCGCTCCCCGATGGTCCGTCCCATCCCAGCGCGCCAGTCACGGCCCGCCCGTCAGCCTACCGGGCGCGCCGGCCGGGGCAGGTCCCGCGTCCACCATGCGAGCGAGCGTAAGAAGGAGGCGACCTTCGTATCCGGGAGAGGCCGTGACCACTGCTGAGGACCTGATCGCCGCCGCCGGCGCGCACTGTGCGCCCACCTACGATCCGCTGCCGGTCGTCGTGGCCACGGCCGAGGGTGCGTGGCTGACGGATGTGGCGGAGCGCCGGTATCTGGATCTGCTGGCCGGGTATTCGGCGCTGAACTTCGGGCACACCAACCGGCGGCTGGTGGCGGCGGCGAAGGCGCAGCTGGAGCGGGTGACGCTGACGTCCCGGGCCTTCCATCACGACCGGTTCGCGGCCTTCTGCACCGAGCTCGCGGAGCTGTGCGGGATGGAGATGGTGCTGCCGGTGAACACCGGCGTGGAGGCGGTGGAGAGCGCGGTGAAGACGGCCCGGAAGTGGGGGTACCGGGTGAAGCGGGTGCCCGCGGAGATGGCGAAGATCGTGGTCGCCGGCGGCAATTTCCACGGGCGTACGACGACCGTGATCAGCTTCTCGACCGACCCGGAGGCCCGTGCGGACTTCGGGCCGTACACGCCGGGGTTCCAGATCGTGCCGTACGGGGACTTGACGGCGATGCGGTCGGCGTTGACGGAGAACACGGTGGCGGTGCTGCTGGAGCCGGTCCAGGGCGAGTCCGGGGTGATCGTGCCGCCGGCCGGCTATCTGGCCGGGGTGCGGGAACTGACCCGCGAGCGGAACGTGCTGTTCGTCGCCGACGAGATCCAGTCGGGTCTCGGCCGGACCGGGCGGACCTTCGCGTGCGAGCACGAGGGGGTGGTGCCGGACGTGTATGTGCTGGGCAAGGCGCTGGGCGGCGGGATCGTGCCGGTGTCGGCGGTGGTGTCTAGCGCGGAGGTGCTCGGGGTGTTCCGGCCGGGTGAGCACGGGTCGACGTTCGGCGGGAACCCGCTGGCCTGCGCGGTGGCCCTGGAGGTGATCGCGATGCTGCGGACGGGCGAGTACCAGGCGCGGGCGGCCGAGCTGGGCGAGCGGATGCACCGGGAGCTGCACGGACTGCTCGGCGCGGGCCGGGTCACGGCGGTGCGGGGGCGGGGGCTGTGGGCGGGGGTGGACGTTCCTCCCGCGTACGGCACCGGGCGGCAGGTCTCCGAGCGGCTGATGGGCCGGGGAGTCCTGGTCAAGGACACCCACGGCTCCACCATCCGTATCGCCCCGCCGCTGGTGATCGGCGAGGAGGACCTCGACTGGGGGCTCGCCCAGCTCGCGGCCGTACTGGGCGGTTAGAGGATCACGTGGGGCAGGAAGCGGGCGTACTCGTCGGTGATCAGGCCCGAGGACTCGCGGATGCCGAGGCCGGCCGGCTCGTCGTGGACGACCCAGGCGCCGAGGACGACGTGGTTGCCGTCGAAGGCGGGCAGCGGGGCGAGTCGCTGGTAGCAGCAGGGCTCGTCGCGGGTCACCGCGGGCTCGCCGGGGGTGTGCACGGTGACGCCCTCACCCTCGCGGCCGAGCAGGGGCTTGGCGACGTAGCCGGGTGACTGCGCCAGTTCGCGGGGGCCGTCGAGGTAGGCGGGCAGGAGGTTGGGGTGGCCGGGGTACAGCTCCCAGAGGATCGCCAGCAGAGCCTTGTTGCTGAGCAGCATCTTCCAGGCGGGTTCGATCCACAGGGTGCTGCCGGTGCCGCCGCCGTTGTCGAGGGTGTCCAGGACGTGCCCGCCGAAGGCGTCGGTGGTGAGCCATTCCCAGGGGTACAGCTTGAAGATGGCGCGGATGAAGCGGAGCTGGTTGTCGACGAAGCGCTCGGAGAGGGTGTCCCAGCCGATCTCCTCCATGGAGAGCCAGTCGGTGTCCAGGCCGGCCTGTTCGGCGGTCTCCTTCAGGTAGGCGACCGTCATCAGGTCCTCGCCGAGTTCGTCGGCCGAGGAGTGCGCGAAGTGCAGCGGGCCGCCGGGGGGCATGAGGGCGACCTGCGCGCGCCAGGCGTCGACGAGGCGTTCGTGCAGGGAGTTCCACTGGTCGGCGCCGGGGAAACGGTCCTCCATCCAGAACCACTGGGGCGAGGCGGCCTCGACCAGCGAGGTCGGGGTGTCGGCGTTGTACTCCAGCAGCTTGGCCGGGCCGGTGCCGTCGTAGCGGAGGTCGAAACGGCCGTAGATGGTGGGGAGTTCGGCACGGCGGTGCCAGGCCTCGGTGACCGCGGCGGCCACCCGCGGATCGGTGATGCCGAGGTCGGCGAAGCGGTCCTTCGCCACGATGTGCCCGGCGGCCGCGAGGCACATGCGGTGCAGTTCCTCGACGGTCTCCTCCAGCACCTCCACCTCATCGAGGGTGAAGACGTAGTAGGCGCTCTCGTCCCAGTAGGGGCGCAGGGAGCCGTCGGGGTGACGGGTGAGGGGGTAGATGAGCCCCTGTTCCTCGACGGTGCGCTGCCAGCCGGGGCGGGGGGTGATCGTACGGCGTTCCATGGCGAGGTTCCCCGGTCAGCCGCCGGAGCCGCCCTTGCCGCCGCCGAAGCCGCCGCGGTGGACGCCGCCGCCCGAGGAACCGCCGGAGCCCTTGCCGGGCTTGGTGAAGGAACCGCCGCCCACCCAGGAGCCCTTCTTCTTGCCGCCGTAGTACCAGGTGCCGTTCGACGAGGTCTTGGTGGACTTGCAGTTCTTGTCGGAGACGACCTTGTAGCCCTTGCCGTAGGTGTAGCTGTCGCGGTCCACGCAGCGCTTGTCCGGATCGGACGAGCAGGCGGTCAGGGCGGTGGCGAGCAGGCCCATGCCGCCGAGGACGACCGTGCCGGAGCGGAGCCGCTTGCGTGCCTGTGGCTGTGCGGTGGTCATGTCTTCGTGTCTCCCCCGGGTGTGGACCGGCCGATTCTGTTCGCTGCCGGGTCAGCCTAGAGAGCGGTGAGAACGGCCGTACAGGGGCCCTGGCTTTTCCCGTTCCCCTGGAGGTGACGGCCGCTTCACTCACGGGAGGCTCGTCATCGTCTTGCCCCATCCCGGCTCCGCGAAGGCGCCGAAGCCTTTTGTGGGGTGGTCGAGTCCGGACCGGGTACCGGGCGCGGATACCGGAATCCGGCCACATTCCCGGCGGTGACCTCTCGGGTTTCCCGCTGGTCGGGCAGGGGCATCGGACTGGCCACGCCCGTCATGCTCGTACGGCGACCGACGGCGCAGACCTGGCACTACGGCTGCTGACCGAGTCGGCCGACCCGGTCGTCCGGCCAGTCGTCGAGCGGGTCACCCGGCGACGGCCGGCGATCACCGAGGCAGCCTTCGTCGAACTGGGCCGTCCCGCCGGCGCAGACGACCGCATCGCCGACCTGCTGACCGCCTTCGGTGTTGCGCGGTGAGGCCTCCACGACGCATGAGTCAAGGCGTCGCCAGCGGACCAGTGCGCGGCCCAGGGGCGAGCTTCGTGGATGTCGTCGCGGATCTCCCAGCGGATCCGCAGGCGACGGAACCAGCGCGGGCGGGCGAATACTCGCTCCGCGGATGTGTCCCTCCCCAACGCCCGGCAACTCGCCTTTTGCCCGCACGAGCCGGGCGCCGACCGTGAACGAACCGGTGCGGAAGCACGCCTCTCATAGATTAAGCGCTCGACGTGATGTGCGGGTCCGACAACTCCCTTCGGCGCTTCGGTCCTTCGGCACTTCACAACTACTCGTCTGGAGTCCCTCTGTGTTGTTCGGAATGGTGTGCGCCCTCGGCGCGGCGGTCTGCTTCGGAACCGCGACGGTGTTGCAGGCGGTGGCCGCGCGGGCGGCGGGCACAGGCGGAGGCGGCGGGGACGCGGCGCTGCTGCTGCGGGCGCTGCGGCAGTGGCGGTACCTCGCCGGGCTGGCGCTGGACGGGCTGGGCTTCCTGCTGCAGATCGCGGCGCTGCGATCGGTGCCGATCTACGCGGTGGGCGCCGCGCTGGCGGCGAGTCTCGCGGTGACGGCCGTGGTGGCGGCGCGGCTGCTGGGAGTTCGGCTGAGCGGGCTGGAGTGGGCCGCCGTGGGGGTGGTGTGCGCGGGTCTGGCGCTGCTCGGGCTGGCCTCGGGCACCGAGGGTGACCGTGTGGGGCCGGACTGGCTGAAGTACGCGATGGTGGCGGTGGCGGTGGGCGTGCTGCTGCTCGGCGCGGTCGGCGGGCGCCTGTCCGGACGCACCCGTGCGTTGCTCCTGGGGCTCGGCGCCGGGTTCGGGTTCGGGGTGGTGGAGGTTGCGGTACGGCTCATCGACTCGCTGCGGCCGGCCGACCTGCTGGCCAACCCGGCGACGTATGCGCTGCTGCTCGGCGGCGGTGCCGCGTTCCTGCTGCTCACCACGGCCCTGCAGCGCGGCTCCGTGACGACGGCGACGGCCGGGATAGTGATGGGCGAGACGATCGGCCCGGCGGCGGTCGGCGTGGTGTGGCTCGGCGACCGCACGAGGGAGGGCCTGGCCTGGCTGGCCGTGCTGGGCTTCGTGGTGGCGGTGGCCGGCGCGCTGCTGCTGGCGAGGTTCGGGGAGGCACCGGCGGAGGAGGAAGCGAGCCCGCTGACGGAGACTCGGGCGTCCTGATCACACGTCTCGCTCAAGAATCCGCCGCACCGGCGAGCACCGGCCTCGGTGCGGACCGGCGGTGCGGCACTCCCCGCACCCTCGAATCGGCGACATCCCCCGGATAGCAGCCGCCCAGGGGACGCCCGCCGGCGCCCGCCGGGTGCCGTTCTCTGTGGGACGGGCGCCGCCCGAGCGGCACGACCGCCCGCAGCTGCGCGAGCAGCCACGCCGCCCTACGGCAGCACCCGGCACAGTGCTTCCAGCGTCCCCGCCCATGCGCTGTCCGGTGGTGTCCCGTACCCGACGACCAACGCATCCTGTGGCTCGGCGCCGGACTGCGGATGCCGGTAGAAGGACAGGCCGTGCAGCGCCAGCCCCTGCCAGACGGCGGCCTGGACCACCGGCTGTTCCGTGCCCGGCGGCAAGCGCAGCACCGCGTGCAGCCCTGCCGCGATCCCCGTCACCCGCACCTCGGGCGCGCGCTCGGTCACGGCCGCGGTGAGGGCGTCGCGGCGGCGCCGGTAGCGCAGCCGGGCCGAGCGGACATGCCGGTCGTAGGCACCGGAGGTGATGAACTCGGCGAGCGTGAGCTGTTCCATCACCCCCACCGTGTCGATGCGGCCCTTCGCCGAGGCCACCTCCTCCGCCAGGGACGGCGGCAGCACCATCCAGCCCAGCCGCAGTCCGGGCGCGAGGGACTTGCTGGCGGTGCCGAAGTAGACGACGCGGTCGGGGTCGAGGCCCTGGAGCGCGCCGACGGGCTGGCGGTCGTAGCGGAACTCGCCGTCGTAGTCGTCCTCCAGGACCAGCCCGCCGGTGCGCCGCGCCCAGTCCACGACGGCGGCCCGCCGGTCCGGGTGCAGGGGCACGCCCATGGGGAACTGATGGGCGGGGGTCAGCAGGACCGCCCCCGCGTCACCCAACTCCATCGGGTTTGTGCCGAGTTCGTCGTACGGCAGGGCGGGGGTCGCGAGGCCGGCGTCCTGCAGCAGCCGCCGGTACGCGTCGAGACCGTACGACTCGACCGCCACGGTCCGCACTCCACGGCCCCGCAGCACCCTGCCGAGGATGCCCAGGCCGTGCGAGAAGCCCGCGGTGATCACAACGGTCTCCGGATCGGCGTGGACACCCCGGGCGCGGGCGAGGTAGCCGGCGAGGGCGGTGCGCAGTTCGAGGTACCCGCGCGGGTCACCGTAGCCGAGGGCGTGGAAGGGCGCGGTGGCCAGGGCGCGGCGGGCGGCCTTGAGCCATTCGGCGCGCGGGAAGGCGGCGAGGTCGGGTATACCGGGGACGAGGCTGTGAGCGGGACGTCCGGGTTCCCGGCGGCGGGGCGCCGCCAAGCCCGGACCGGACGGCGGGGCCCCGGCCCTCCCCCGTTGCGCGGAAGACGCGGAAGACGCGGAGGGCACCCGCATCGCCACCTGGGTGCCCGAGCCCTGCCGGGCGGTGAGCCAGCCCTCCGCGACCAGGCCGGCGTAGGTCTCGGCGACGGTGTTGCGGGCGATGCCGAGGTCGGCCGCGAGGGAACGGGAGGAGGGCAGCCGGGTGCCGGGGGCCAGGCGCCCGGTGCGGACGGCGTCCCGCAGCGCGTCGGTCAGCCCACGGCGCAGTCCGCCCGAGCCGGCCGGTTCGAGGTGCAGGTCGACGCCCAAAGTGGCCCAGGATCTCGCCATGGAAATGGACCATACTCCTGGGCTGCCTCGCTCCTAGGGTCGAGGGCATGAGCACTGCACAGGAAACCGTCCCGTACGCACCCGAGCAGGCCCCCCGGCTGCGCTGGGCCCAGCACGCACCCGAGGTCTACAAGGCCATGATCCGCCTGGACACCGCCGCCAGGCAGGGGCTGGACCCGAAGCTGTACGAGCTGGTGAAGATCCGCGCCTCGCAGCTCAACCACTGTGCGTTCTGCCTCGACATGCACACCAAGGACGCGCTCGCGGCCGGTGAGAGCGTCGAGCGGATCGTGCAGCTCAGCGCGTGGGAGGAGTCGCGGCACTTCTACACCGCGAAGGAGCTGGCCGCGATCGAGCTGACCGAGGCGATCACCGTCCTGACGGACGGCTTCGTGCCGGACGAGGTGTACGACCGCGCCGCGGCGCACTTCGAGGAGGCCGAACTCGCCCAGCTGATCGCCGCGATCACGGTGATCAACGCCTGGAACCGGTTCGGGGTGACCACCCGGATGACCCCGGGCCACTACCAGCCGGGGCAGCACAAGTGAGCCGTACGCGGTTGCTGGACCCGGAGGTCGGCCAGGCGATGTCCGCGCTCAGCGCGGCGGCGAAGAAGGGGCTCGGCGATCCGGCCCTCGCCGAGCTGGTGATGATCCGCGCCTCGCAGCTCAACCACTGCGCTTTCTGCCTGGACATGCACCTCCGAGTGGCGCGCAGGAACGGGGAGTCGGAGGACCGCGTTCAGCTCCTCAACGCGTGGGAGGATGCGGAGGACCTCTACAGCGAGCGGGAGCGGGCCGCGCTGGCACTGACCGAGGCGATCACCGTCCTGACGGACGGCTTCGTGCCGGACGAGGTGTACGACCGCGCCGCGGCGCACTTCGAGGAGGCCGAACTCGCCCATCTGGTCGGCCTGATCACCGTCATCAACGGCTGGAACCGCCTGATGGTCAGCCGTCGCATCCCACCGGGGGGTTACCAGCCGTGAGCAAGGTGGACGAGTTCCGCGCCCTGCACCGGGGGCGCGCCCCGGGCGACCCGTTGATCCTGCCCGGCCCCTGGGACGCGGCCAGTGCGCGGGTCCTCGTGGACGCCGGGTTCCCGGCGCTGGCCACGCCGAGCGCCGGGGTGGCCGCCTCGCTCGGATACGAGGACGGGGACACCCCGGCCGACGAGATGTTCGCGGCGGTCGCCCGGATCACCCGGTCGGTGGACGTGCCGGTGTCGGCGGACGTCGAGGGCGGCTACGGGCTCGCAGCGAAGGAGCTGGTCGAGCGGCTGCTGGAGGCGGGTGCCGTCGGCTGCAACCTCGAGGACTCGGGACCCGGGGGTGTCCTCAAGGACCCGCACGCGCACGCCGAGTACCTCGCCGAGGTCCGCTCGGCCGCCGCCGACCTGCTCTTCGTCAACGCCCGCGTCGACGTCTTCGTGCACGGGGACGGCGATCCCGAACGGGTCATCGAGCGAGCCGCGCTGTACGTGGCGGCGGGCGCGGACTGCATCTACCCGATCCTCGCCCCGGCGGACGTACTGCCACTGCTGCGGGCCGGGATCCAGGGGCCGCTCAACATGCTGGCCCGGCTGGACGGGGACGGCCCCTCGTCCGCCGCGCTCGGCGAACTCGGGGCCAGCCGCGTCACGTTCGGACCCGGACTCCAGCGCCGGGCGGCCGCCGCACTGGGTGATATCGCCAACGGCCTGCGGAGCTAGGGCGGTTCAGGACAGCCACTGCTTCCACACGGAGGGGTGGCTGTCCACCCACTTCTTCGCCGCCTCCCGCGGGCTCAGCTTCTGCTCGGCGATCATCAGCGCGACCTCGTTCTGGTCCTCCGTCGTCCACTTGAACTTCTTCAGGAAGGCCGCCGCCCTGCCGCCGGACTTCGCGAAGTCGGCGTTGAGGTACTTCTGCAGCGGGGTGTGCGGGTAGGCGCAGGCGACCTTGGCCGCGTCGGCGTCACAGCCCTCCTTGTACGGCGGCAGCTTCACCTCCGTCAGGGGGACCTTCCTGAACAGCCACTGGGGCGCGTACCAGTACGTCAGGAAGGGCCTCTTCTCCTTGGCGAACTGCTTGATCTGCGTGATCTGCGCCGCCTCGGAGCCGGCGAAGACGACCTGGTAGTCGAGCTTCAGGTTCTTCACCAGCGCCTTGTCGTTGGTGACATACGACGGGGAGCCGTCCATCAGCTGGCCCTTGCCGCCGCTCTCCGCGGTGCGGAAGAGCGAGGCGTACTTGTCGAGGTTCTTCCAGTCCGTGATGTCGGGGTGCTGCTTGACGAGATAGGTGGGGACGTACCAGCCGATGTGACCGGTCACCCCGAGGTCGCCGGCGGGCCGGATCGTCTTCTTGTCGGTGACGTACCGCTTCTCCTGGTCCGGGTGGCCCCAGTCCTCCAGGAGGGCGTCGACCCGGCCCTGGCTGAGCGCGTCCCAGGCCGGCACCTCGTCGACCTGGACGGTGTCCACGCGGTAGCCCAGTTCGTGTTCGAGGAGGTACTGGGCGACGGCCACGTTGGCCTGGGCGCCCACCCAGGACTGCACGGACAGGGTGACCGTCTTCGAGCCCCGGGCGTTCGCGAACGGGCTGGCCTGCTTGGTCATGTCGGCGGCGCCGCAGCCGGTGGTCAGCCCCAGGACCGCGACGGCGACCGGGATGGTCGTACGGAATCGCATGTCAGGCTCCCTTCTTCGGGCGGCGTTCGGTCGGCTGGGTCACGCGGTCGAGCATCAGGCCAAGGCAGACGATGGCGGCGCCCGCCACCAGGCCTGTCGCCAGGTCGCCCTGGGCGAGGCCGAAGGCGACGTCGTAGCCGAGGGCTCCGCCGCCGACCAGGCCGCCGATGATGACGACGGCCAGGACCAGGACCACGCCCTGGTTGAGGGCGAGCAGCAGGGAACGCCGGGCGAGGGGGAGCTGGACCTGCCACAGCTGCTGGCGGCCGGTCGCGCCGAGCGAGCGCGCGGACTCCAGCGCGGCCTGGTCGACCTGGCGCAGGCCCTGCGCGGTGATCCGGACGACGGCCGGGAGGGCGTAGACGACGGCCGCGGCGACGGCGGGGGCGCGGCCGACGCCGAACAGGGCGACGACCGGGATCAGGTACACGAACTGCGGCATGGTCTGGCAGACGTCCAGGACCGGGCGCAGGGCGCGTTCGACGCGGTCGCTGCGGGCCGCGG
Organism: Streptomyces sp. NPDC006314; assembly: GCF_040613075.1. Taxonomy (NCBI): domain Bacteria; kingdom Bacillati; phylum Actinomycetota; class Actinomycetes; order Kitasatosporales; family Streptomycetaceae; genus Streptomyces; species Streptomyces sp. NPDC006314. The sequence continues at coordinate 430,316 of NZ_JBEXRL010000001.1, forward strand.
CGATGCCGGTCGCGAAGCCCAGGACGAGGGTGACGGCGACGGCGGCCAGCACCTGGGAGAGGGTGTCGAGGGACGGCTCCCACACCCCGAGCACACCGATCGCCGCCATGGCGAGGACGGCGGTCAGCGCGGTGCGCCAGGTGCCGATCAGCCAGGCCAGGGCGGCGACGATCAGCAGCACCGACCACCAGGGCAGCCACTGCAGGCCGTCGCGGAGGGGGTCCAGGATCCAGGTGGTGAAGTGGCCCGCCCAGTCCGCGGTGCCGCCGACGACCGGGACGCCGGAGTAGAGGTGGGCGGTCATCCAGTCGACGGCGCGGTTGACCGGCTCGGCGATGTCCAGCGTGGCACCGGACGGCCAGTCGAGGGTGCCGAGCAGGCGCGCGGCCAGCGCGACCCCCACGGTGGCGGCGACGGCGTACGGCCAGCCGATGGTCCGGGAGCGTGTGACTCCGTCCCCGGCGGCTCCGGTCACGCGGTCGAGGACCACCGCGAGCAACACGATCGGGATGCCGGCCGCGAGGGCCGCGCCGACGTCGACCGAGGCGAGGGCCTGGTAGACGCGGTCGCCGAGGCCGCCGGCGCCGATGACCGAGGCGATGACGGCCATGGACAGCGCCATCATGATCGTCTGGTTGAGGCCGAGGAGGAGTTCCTTGCGGGCCAGCGGGATACGGGCGGTCAGCAGCCGCTGGCGACGGGTGGCACCGAGTGACTCCACGGCCTCCAGGACCTCGGGGTCGGCGCCGCGCAGGCCGAGCGCGGTGAGGCGGGCCATCGGCGGGGCGGCGTACACCACGGTGGCGAGGACGGCCGCGGGGACGCCGATGCCGAAGACCAGGACGACGGGGAGGAGGTAGGCGAAGGCCGGCAGCACCTGCATGGTGTCCAGGACCGGGCGCAGGGCGCGGTCGAGGCGGTCGGACAGGCCGCCGGCGAGGCCGAGGAGCACGCCCACGGCCACGGAGACGAGGACGGCGACGGTCATGAGCGCGAGGGTCTGCATGGTCGGCACCCACATGCCGAGGGCTCCGCAGGTGAGGAGGGCGGCCGCGGTGCCGAGGGCCAGGCGGGCGCCGCCGAGGCGCCAGGCCGCGAGTGCGCCGAACGCCGTGACGCCGGTCCAGCCCGCGGCGAGGAGGGCGAGGTAGACGGCGCGGACGGAGAGGACGACCGCGTTGCTGATGTAGCCGAAGAAGTACAGGAAGAGGGGGTGGCCGTCACGGTTGTCCATGACCCAGTCGCTGGCGGTGGCGAGGGGTCGGGACAGGTCGACCGTGAGGGCGTGGGGCCACGTGGCGCCGGGCCAGTGGGTGGCTGCCCAGGGGGCCAGGACCGCGGCGAAGAGGGCGAGCAGGAGGAGTTTGCCTGCGGCTCGGCTCTTGAGGACGCCGGGTTTTCCGGTGCGGGAGGTGGGGACGGTGAGGGTTGCCATCAGACGGCCTCCGCGCTGGTGCCGGGGGCCGGTCGGGTCGTTCGCCGGCGCTGGCCGGGGGCCGCCTTCTGTGCGGCGGGCACCGCCCCAGCGGTCCGGAGGCCCGCACCCACGGCGGGATCGGCGTCGGCGGCCGTTCCGGCCGCAGCCGGGTACGCACCCGCGATTTCGGCGGCACCGGCGTTCGTCGTTCCCGCGACCACTCCCAGCAGGGTGTCGGCGTCCACCACGCCCAGGCACCTGCCCTCGTCCATGACCCGGGCCGGGGCGCCCGCCCGGGCCACAGCCTCGATCGCCTCCGCGACCGTGGCTCCGGGAGGGACCGCCGGGCCGGTCCCCGCGTCCGGCGCGGACGCGGGGCGCATGGCCGTGCGGACCGTCATCACCTGTTCGCGCGGTACGTCCCGGACGAACTCGCGGACGTAGTCGTCGGCCGGGGAGCCGACGATCTCCTCGGGGGTGCCGAGCTGGACGACCTGGCCGTCGCGCATCAGGGCGATGCGGTCGCCGAGCTTCAGCGCCTCACTGAGGTCGTGGGTGATGAAGACCATCGTGCGGCCCTCCTCGCGGTGCAGGCGGGCCACCTCTTCCTGCATGTCGCGCCGGATGAGCGGGTCGAGGGCGCTGAACGGTTCGTCGAAGAGCAGCACCTCGGGGTCGACGGCGAGGGCGCGGGCGAGACCGACGCGCTGGCGCTGACCGCCGGAGAGCTGGCCGGGGCGGCGCTTCTCCATGCCTTCGAGGCCGACCTTGGCGACGATCTCGGCGGCCCGTTCGCGCCGCTCGCTCCTGCCGACGCCCTGGATCTCCAGGCCGTAGGCGACGTTGTCGAGGACGGTGCGGTGCGGGAGCAGGCCGAAGTGCTGGAAGACCATGGCGGCGCGGTGCCGGCGCAGTTCGCGCAGGCGGGTCTTGTCCATCGCGCGGACGTCCTCGCCGTCGATGGCGATCGTGCCGGCCGTCGGCTCGATCAGCCGGGTCAGACAGCGGACGAGGGTGGACTTACCGGAGCCCGACAGGCCCATGACGACGAAGACCTCGCCCTTGCGGACGTCGAAGGAGACGTTCCGGACTGCGGCGGTGCAGCCGGTGCGGGAGCGGAGTTCGGCGGGGCTCAGACCGCTGAGTTCCGGATCGGCCGGGACGCGGCCGGACTTCGGGCCGAAGACCTTCCACAGGCCGTCGACGGAGAAGACGGGGGTGTCGGTGGGGGGCTTGCGCGTGGGAACCGTGGGTGTCATCGGGTCTCACCTCCGATCAGGTCGACGGCCTTCTCCCCGACCATGAGCACCCCGATCATCGGGTTCACGGCGGTCATGGTCGGGAAGACGGACGCGTCGGCGATGCGAATGCCGGCCAGGCCGCGGATGCGCAGCTCAGGGTCGACCACTGCCAGTTCGTCGTCGGTGGCGCCCATCTTGCAAGTGCCGGCCGGGTGGTAGACGGTGTGCGCGACCTTGCGGGCGTACTCGCTCAGCTCGGTGTCGCCGACGACCTCCGGGCCGGGGCACACCTCGCGCTTGAGCCAGCCGGCCAGCGGCTCGGCCCCGGCGATCTCGCGGGCGATACGGATGCCGTCGACGAGGGTACGGGCGTCGTAGTCGTCCTCGTCGGTGAAGTAGCGGAAGTCCAGGGCGGGCTTCACGGACGGATCGGCGCTGGTCAGGTAGAGGCGGCCGCGGCTCTTCGGCTTGGGGATGTTGGGGGTCATCGAGACGCCGTACGCCGGGCGTTCGTAGCCCAGGCGCTCCGGGTTGTCCGTGAACGGGATCTGGTAGAAGTGGAACATCAGGTCCGGGCCCGCGCTCTCGGGGTCGCGGCGCACGAACAGGCCGGCGTCGGAGTCCATCGCGGAGTTCTCCGGGATGGGGCCGTGGGTCTCCCAGACGATGACCGACTCGGGGTGGTCGAGCAGGTTCTCGCCGACGCCGGGCAGGTCGTGGACGACCGGGATGCCGAGCGCCTCGAGGTCCTTGCGGGGGCCGATGCCCGAGTGCAGCAGCAGACGCGGGGAGTCGACGGCGCCCGCGCACAGCACGACCTCGTTGCGGGCCCGTATCAGCAGTTCCTCGCCGTCCTTGGTGCGGACGTGGACGCCTTCGGCGCGGGTGCCGTTCAGCTCCAGCCGGTACGCCCAGGTCTCCAGGAGGATGCGGAGGTTGGGCCGCTCGTCCATCACCGGGTGCAGGTAGGCCACGGATGCGGAGGAGCGCTTGTTGTTCTCCGGGTGGTAGGCGAGGTCGAAGAAACCGACGCCTTCCGTGAACGGCTTGCGGTTGAAGCCTTCCACCCGGGGTACTCCGAGTGCCGACTGGGCGGCGTCGACGAAGTCGCGGGCGATGGCGTTGCGGTCCTTCTCGTCGACGGAGACGATGTGGTTCTTGAGGCGGGCGAAGTAGGCCTCCATGGGGCCGGCGCCCCAGCCCTTGGCGCCGGCCTCCTCCCACTCGTCCCAGTCGGACGGGAGCGGCTTGAACGAGATGAGGGTGTTGTGGGAGGAGCAGCCGCCGAGGACGCGGGCACGGCTGTGCCGGATGTGGGAGTTGCCGCGGGGCTGTTCGGTGGTGGGGTAGTCGTAGTCGAGGTCGCCGCCGAGCAGGCCCATCCAGCGGCGCAGGGTGAGGACGTCGTCGCGGCCGACGTCGCTCGGGCCGCCCTCGATGACGGCGACGGTGACGTCCGGGTTCTCGGTGAGGCGGGAGGCGATGACGGAGCCCGCGGTGCCGCCGCCGATGACGACGTAGTCGTAGACGTGGGGGCTGTCGGACATGGGGGTACCTACTCCAGAGGGTTCGGGCGAGAAGTGCGGTGGCTCAGCCGGAGTCGGGCTCAGCCGGCGAACCAGCGCACCGGCTTCGGCGCGAGGTTCTGGTAGATGTGCTTGGTCTCGCGGTACTCGGCGAGCCCGGCGGGCCCCAGCTCGCGGCCGGTGCCGCTCTTGCCGAAGCCGCCCCACTCCGCCTGCGGCAGGTAGGGGTGGAAGTCGTTGATCCAGACGGTGCCGTGACGCAGCCGGCCGGCGACGCGGCGGCCCTTGCCGGGGTCGGTGGTCCAGACGGCCCCGGCGAGGCCGTACTCGGTGTCGTTGGCGAGGAGGACGGCCTCTTCCTCGGTGCGGAAGGTCTCGACGGTGAGGACGGGTCCGAAGACCTCCTCGCGTACGACCTTCATCTCGCGGTGGCAGGCGTCGAGGATCGTCGGCTCGTAGAAGTAGCCGGACTCGGGCCTCTCCGCTGACGGCTCCGGGCGCTTGCCGCCACAGCGCAGCACCGCGCCCTCGGCCAGCGCGGAGGCGACGTAGGCCTCGACCTTGGCGCGCTGCTGCTCGGAGACGAGCGGGCCGCACTCGACGCCGTCCCCGGTGCCGCGTCCGAGCCGGATCTGCCGGGCGCGGCGCGCGAGTTCGGCGACGAAGCGGTCCCGGACCGACTCCTCGACGATGAGGCGGGCGCCGGCCGAGCAGACCTGCCCGCTGTGGATGAAGGCGGCGTTGAGGGCCTGGTCGACGGCGGTGTCGAAGTCCTCGTCGGTGGCGCAGGCGTCGGCGAAGACCACGTTGGGGTTCTTGCCGCCGAGTTCGAGGGCGACCTTCTTCACGGTCGGGGCGGCGGCCTGGGCGACCTTGGTGCCGCTGATCAGGCCGCCGGTGAAGGAGACCAGGTCGACGCCGGGGTGCTCGGCGAGCCGGGCGCCGACCGTGTGACCGGGGCCGGTGACGATGTTGGCCACTCCGGCGGGCAGCCCGGCCTCGGCCAGCAGCTCGATCAGCGCGATGGTGGTCAGCGGGGTGATCTCGCTGGGCTTGATCACGAAGGTGTTGCCGGCCGCGAGGGCGGGAGCGATCTTCCAACTGGCCTGGAGCAGAGGATAGTTCCAGGGGGTGATCAGCGCGCAGACGCCCACCGGCTCGTGCACGACGACGCTGTGGACGTCGGGTGAGCCCGCGTCGACCACCCGGCCCGGGGCCTCGGCGGCCACCAGGTCGGCGAAGTACCGGAAGGCGTCGGCGACACAGTCGATGTCGACGCGGCCCTCCTCGACGGTCTTGCCCGCGTCCCGGCTCTCGAGCAGGCCGAGTTCCTCACGGTCGCGCACGAGGAGGTCGGCGACGCGCCGCAGCAGGGCGGCGCGTTCGGCGACCGGGGTGCCGGGCCAGGGGCCGTGGTCGAACGCCTGCCGGGCGGCGGTGACCGCCCGCTCCGCGTCCTTCTCGTCACCCTCGGCGACCACGGCGAACGGCCGGGCGTCCGCGGGATCGAGGATCTCGCGCGTCGCGCCGGAGATCGCTTCCAGCCACTCGCCTCCCGCGTGGATGGTCGCCTGGGCCTGTCGTTCCGCTCTGTCCGCCATGATCGGTGTTGCCTTCCGTTCCTGTTCCGTTCCCCTGTGTCACACGGGTGTCACGCTCGAGGACCGTGGCCGCCTGCCCAGGACCGGTGGATCGCATGCGCAATCGGTGGCCGAAAGTGCGCCGCGTCACTGAAAATGCGGTCGAAAACGGACAAAAGTAGGGTGGAGCGGGGTGTCTGGAGGTGGCGTGATGGCCGGAAGGTCGGTGCTCTGTGCGGCGGCAGGCATCACAGCGGCGCTCCTGCTCTCCCCCGCCCCGGCGACCGCGGCCCATGCCGACGCCCCTGCCGTGGCCCGCACGGACGCCGCCGCCGCGGTCCACGCAGACGACAGCGGACCGAGTGCGCGTGCCCTCGCGGACGAGGCCCGCGCCAACCTCCTCAAGGCCCGCTCGGTGCATCTGACGTTCACGGACCACCACACGCGCGGCGGCCGTGCCACCCCGGCCTCCATGGATCTCGACCTGGACCGGGCCGGGAACTGCGTGGGCCGGCTGATGATGAGCGCGGGCGGCGGCAGCGTCGAACTGGTCAAGCGGGGCGATCAGGTGTGGATGAAGCCGGACACCACGTTCTGGAAGGCGCAGGTGCCCGGCCGGCAGGGCGAGACCGTCGCCGAGGTCTTCAAGGACCGCTACATCCACGGCTCCACGCACGACTCGGCGCTGAGGGGCATGGCCGGCACCTGCGACCTGACCGCCTTCCAGCAGCGGGCCGCCGCCGGCTCGGCGCACGGCGCCAAGCTGACCAAGGGCAAGGAGACGACGCGCGACGGCACGAAGGTGATTCCGCTGAAGGGCATGAAGGACGGCAAGAAGACGGTCATGTACGTCACTTCGGCCCTTCCGCACCAACTGGTCGAGGCCACCCGGAAGGGCGCCGGCACCGACCAGTCCCTGACCTTCACGGACTACGACGAGCCGGTCCCCTCCGCGACCCCGGCCGCGAACGACTCCGTGGACGTCTCCAGGCTGTTGCGGGAACTGCGGAACGCCTGAACGGGCGCGGGCCCCACCCCCGGAGAACCGGAGCGGGGCCCGCGTGGCCTTCTACGGCGAACCCGCCGGAGGCCGGATCAGATCAGGCCGAGGCCGCGGACCGCCTCGCGCTCCTCCTCCAGCTCCTTGACGGAGGCGTCGATGCGGGCGCGGGAGAACTCGTTGATGTCCAGGCCCTGGACGATCTGGTACGTGCCGTCCTTGGTGGTGACCGGGAAAGAGGAGATCAGGCCCTCCGGGACGCCGTAGGAGCCGTCCGACGGGATGCCCATGGAGGTCCAGTCGCCCTCGGCGGTGCCGTTGACCCAGGTGTACACGTGGTCGATGGCGGCGTTGGCGGCGGAGGCGGCCGACGAGGCACCGCGGGCCTCGATGATCGCGGCGCCGCGCTTGGCGACGGTCGGGATGAAGTCCTCGGCCAGCCACTTCTCGTCGCCCACGACCTCGGCGGCGTTCTTGCCGGCGACGGTGGCGTGGAAGACGTCCGGGTACTGGGTGGCGGAGTGGTTGCCCCAGATGGTCAGGCGCTTGATGTCGGCGACCGTGGTGCCCGTCTTCTTCGCGAGCTGGGTCAGCGCGCGGTTGTGGTCCAGACGGGTCATCGCGGTGAAGCGCTCGGCCGGGACGTCCGGCGCGGCGGCCTGCGCGATGAGCGCGTTGGTGTTGGCCGGGTTGCCGACGACGAGGACCTTGATGTCGTCCGCGGCGTGGTCGTTGATGGCCTTGCCCTGCGGCTTGAAGATGCCGCCGTTGGCCTCCAGCAGGTCACCGCGCTCCATGCCCTTGGTGCGCGGGCGGGCGCCCACCAGCAGGGCTACGTTGGCGCCGTCGAAGGCGACGTTCGGGTCGTCCGTGATCTCGATGCCCTGGAGCAGCGGGAAGGCGCAGTCGTCCAGCTCCATGGCCGTGCCCTCGGCGGCCTTGAGCGCCGGGGTGATCTCCAGGAGGCGCAGCTTGACCGGCACGTCCGCGCCGAGCAGCTGGCCGGAGGCGATGCGGAAGAGCAGGGCGTAACCGATCTGGCCGGCCGCGCCGGTGACGGTGACGTTCACGGGAGTGCGGGTCATGGCGTTCTCCGTATGACAGCTGGCGGTGGGGCGTCCCTGCCCCGGGCGGATGATCGATCTCTTGGCATCAAGAGAGATCCAGCGGTCAGGCTATCGCGCATCCGGCATGCGAGACGTCCGGGGCCGTGTGGCTCACCCCACAAGGGGATCACCAGGGATGTATCGCCGGGGCGGCGGGCCGGGACGGGTACGACACGGCGGCCGCCCGTCCGCGTGAAGGGGACGGAGGCGGCCGCCGGTTGGGGGGACCGGCTCGCCGGAATCCCGTGGGGGTACGGTCCGCCTGCCCAGGATCGGGGCGGCCATGCCCGTTGCCGCGGAATTTCCCCTTCCCTGTCCGGCGCGCGCCCCGTCCGTCATCCCGTGCGGCCGGTCCGCCGTCGTACCGCGGTCACTGCGTGCGGCCGGTCCGCCGTCGTCCCGCCGTCATCGCGTGCAGCCCGTCCGCCCGGACGCCAGGGTCGCGCAGGCCTTGGCCTCCGCCGCGTCCTTCACGGCGACCATCGGGGTGTACGCGATGGCGTCCCCGGCGGCGGTGATGTCCCCCGTCTGCCGGACCTTGCCCGCGGACACCTGCACCTTGTCGCCCTGCGCACCGCCGGTGACGCGGCCCCAGGCCGTACCGCAGATCTTGCTGTAGCGGACCTCCACGGTGGTGGTGCCGACGGTCGCGGACTTGGCGGTGGTCACCACGTCGCCGCTGCATCCCATGGCCTCGGCGTCCTTGCCGTTGCAGGCGGAACCGGCACACTTCACCCCGGGGGGCAGGCTCGCGCGGGTGCTGGCGCTCGGGGAGGGCGACTTGGCGGCGCCCCCGCTCTCGTCGCCGTCCCGGTGGGTGAAGAAGAAGACGGCGGCGATGACGACGAGCACGCCGACCAGGCCCGCGAGGAACATCGTCAGCCGCTGCCGGCCTGCGGACCCCTTGGCCGCCGCTCGCGACTGCGGGGCCGCGGGCTGTCCGGCGTAGGGGCTCGGGGGGTCCGGCGTCCAGGCGGGGCCTTCCGGCCGGACCGGGGGCCGCGTACCGGGACGGGCGCTCGCCGGTGAGGGGCCCCGATACCCGGCGAGACGCCAGGAGTTGCCGCCGGAGGAGTCACCGTCCGCCGGTCCGGTCGCACCCCGGACGGCGTCACCGGCGCCCGGACCGCGACCCGCGCCCTCGCGCAGTCCGCCGCCGGCCGCCTCCCGCCCGGCCACGCCCCAGGAGTTCGTGCCGGCCGGGGCGGATCCGCCGGCGCCCTCACGTGCCGTCCCCGGCCCGGCCGGGGACGGCAGATCCGTGCCGGTGCCCGTGCCGCGCTCCGCGTTCTCCCGGGCGTCTGCGTCGGGGGCCGTGGGCTGGGCGGGGATCGTCGGGGAGACACCCCCGGGCCCGGCGATGCCCGGGGTCACGGTGGTGCTGCCGCCCTTGCGGGCGGACGGCGCGCCGTCCGCCTCGGCCGCCCCGAACTCCCCGAGCGCGGCACGCGCCTGGGAGATCCGGATCGCCTCCATCGTGCGGTCGTGTCGCGCCTCCGCCCGGCTCCAGGCGCGTTCGGCCAGCTCCCACATGGTGGTGAGGTGGACGGGACTGGTGCCGGTGACCTCGGCGAGCGCGACGACCGCACCCTTGGGCGCGAGCAGCCGGCCGCCCAGATAACGCTCCCAGGACGTCTTGCTGTAACCCGTGCGATCGGCCAGCGCCGCGATGCCCAGGCCGCTGCGGTCCACGAGCCGCCGCAACTGGCTCGTGAACTCCTTGATCTGCGGGTCCAGATCCTCGGGCAAGGCCTTCCATCGAGGCATCGCTTCCCCCTCTTCCCCCGGTCGGTGCTGTTGGTCGCGCGCACGGCCCCCCGGCCCGCCCCCGTGTTCCGGTGCCCATGCTGGCTACCCACAGGGATGCGCTGTCCAAGGATCCCAGTTCCCGGAGTGGGGGCGCACAGGAGCATGGACCGCCGCGGCGATACCCCCCGGTGCTACGGCGTCTTCGTAACGTATCCCGGACTGTCAATAGGTCGACACCGGAACGACACATGCGGCAGTGCGCGCGGACACCGTAGCGGAACGGTCACTTCCGTGCCACAGCGCGGGGACAGGCGTTGAACAGGGGATGCACGGGCGGAAGGCTGAGTCCGGGCGGTGGCTCGTCCTTGCTCGGGGGAGGGGACGGGCCGCCGTTCCGCCCGGCCGGGGGGCCTCAGCCGCCCGGGGTCACCAGTCCCGTCTCGTACGCCAGCACCACCGCCTGGGCCCGGCTGCCCAGATCGAGCTTGGTCATCGTGCGGTTGAGGTGGGTCTTGACGGTGGCCTCGCTGATGTAGAGGCGGTCGGCGATCTCCCCGTTGGACAGACCGCGGGCGGTGAGCTTGAGGACCTCCACCTCGCGGGAGGTGAGCACACCGAGGCCGGACGAGGGCATGGTGCCCGGGGCGGGGGCCTGCTGCCGGGCGAACGCCTCCACCAGGCGCCGGGTGACGCTGGGCGCGAACAGCGCGTCGCCGCCGTCGACCGCGGTGACGGCGGCGAGCAGCCGTTCGGGCCCGGAATCCTTGAGCAGGAACCCGGAGGCCCCGGCGCGCAGTGCCCCGTACACGTACTCGTCCAGGTCGAAGGTGGTCAGCACCAGCACCCGGGGCGGGCGGTCGGCGGCCTGGGCGAGGATGCGTTCGGTGGCCTCGATGCCGTTGACACCGGGCATCCTGATGTCCATGAGGATCACGTCGGGGCGCGTCTCGGCGGCGAGCCGTACGGCCTCCTCGCCGTCGCCCGCCTCGCCCACCACCTCGAAGCCGGGTGCGGCGTCGAGCAGCCCGACGAGTCCGGCGCGGATGAGGAACTGGTCGTCGACGACGAGCACTCTGGTCATGCCGTACGGTCGTCCCCCCGCCGTGCGTCTACCGCTCCGCCTCCGGTGCGCCCCTGCGGCTGCGCTCGGCCGCCGAGGTGGGCAGGGTCAGACGGACCTCGTAGCCGCCCTCGGAGCGTGGGCCGACGCTGATCGTCCCTCCGTAGAGGTTGGCCCGTTCGCGCATGCCAATCAAGCCGTGGCCGCCACCCGCCGGCACTCTGGCCGGATTCGTCCCCTCCCCGTCGTCGGTCACCCGGACGGCCAGCTCCTGGGTGCCGTACCGGAGTTCCACGTGCGCGCGTGCCGGGCCCGCGTGCTTGAGGGCGTTGGTGAGGGCCTCCTGGACGACGCGGTAGGCGCACAGTTCGACGCCGGGCGGCAGCGGGCGCTCGGTGCCCTCGACGGCGAGGTCCACGGGCAGACCGCCGGCCCGGACCCGGTCGAGGAGTTCGCCGAGCCGGGCCAGGGTGGGCATGGGGGCCCGTGCGGGCGCCTCGGGGTCCTCCTCGCGCAGCACCTGGAGCATGCGCCGCAGTTCCTCCAGGGCCTCGCCGCTGGTGTCCGCGATGGTGCCGAGCGCGCCGCGCGCCTTGGCCGGGTCGGAGTCGAAGACGAACCGGGCGAGGCCCGCGTGCACGGAGATCACCGACATGTGGTGGGCGACGACGTCGTGCAGTTCGCGGGCGATCCGGCCGCGCTCCTCGGCGACCGCGCGCCGGGCCTGCTCGGCCTGCTCGGCGCGCAGCCGCCGGGTGAGTTCGGCGGACCGGCGGGCCAGGTGCCCGAACCAGACCAGCACCGTGCAGTACAGCAGGGCCGGTCCCAGAACCGACCCCGGTGACGAGGGACGCACGACCAGCCCGGCGTAGGCCCAGACGGCGGTCATGCAGACGGCGCAGGCCACGGCGACCCGGACCGGGCAGACCGACGCCACCGTGTACAGCGCCAGCATGGAACCGAAGGTGCACAGCACCGGCCAGTAGCCCAGTCCGTCGTGGACGACGGTCACCACCTGCAGGAAGGCGAACACACCGAGCGGCCACCGGCCGCGCAGGGCGACCGGCAGCTGGGCGAGGGCGACCAGGACGTGGCCGCGGGCGTCGAGTTCCGCCCAGCCCTGCGACCGCGACTCCTGCCCGAGCAGGAGGGCGACCACGGCCATGGCCACCGCGATCAGCGTGTCCACGACGAGCGGGCGGGGGGTCCTCGGTCGCATCGCCGCAGGGTAACGCCAGGAGACCGACCGGGAAGTCAACCGGGTGCGGTACCGCGCAGGTTGCGGAAGCGGAAGCGGCTACCACCGCGGGCGGCAAGGCGGTTCGACCCGAGGGCGGAAGCGGTGCGCGGGCGGGCGGACGTGGCGTCGGTGACGGGGAGGCGCCGGTGGCCCGCGTCCCCCGGGGGAGGCGCGGGCCACCGGCGCTGACGGCGCTACTTGGCGAGGGTGAAGTGCAGGGTGTCCTTCAGGAACGGGATCTCCAGCAACGGGCGGGGCTGGGCCATCAGCGACAGCAGGACGATCGCCAGGCCGAGGATGCCGTAGGTGGCGATGTCCGTGAAGCGGGAGCGGACGGCGAGCATGCCGACGCCGGGCAGTATCCAGCGCATGACCGCGCCGGCCAGCAGGGCGGCCCCGATCAGCAGGGTGCCGTAGCGGAACACGTCGAGCGCGGTCAGCAGCAGGCCGAGCGCGACCGCCGACAGCACGACCAGCACGGGCCACTGCCGGGCGGGCGCCGGGGCGTCGCCGGGCGCTGCCCGGCCGCCGCCCTCGGGGGGCGCGGTGTCCTTGGTGAACAGCGGGAAACGGCGTGTGGTCCGCCGCGGGCGCCCCTGCGCGTCAGGGGCGCTGATCGCGTCGCGGACCGTCGGCTCCGCCTGCCCGCGACGGTCCTCAGCCGGCACTGCGCTCCGCCGCCTCGACCACGTTGACCAGCAGCTGCGCCCGGGTCATCGGGCCGACACCGCCGGGGTTCGGAGAGATCCAGCCGGCCACCTCCACCACGTCCGGGTGGACGTCGCCGACGATCCTGCCCTCGGCGTTGCGGGAGACGCCGACGTCCAGGACGGCCACGCCCGGCTTGACGTCCTCGGCGCGGATCAGGTGCGGGGAGCCGGCCGCCGCGATGATGATGTCGGCCCGCTTCAGGTGCGCGGACAGATCACGGGTGCCGGTGTGGCACTGGGTCACGGTGGCGTTCTCGCTGCGCCGGGTGAGCAGCAGCGGCATCGGGCGGCCGATGGTCACGCCACGGCCCACGACCACGACCTCGGCGCCCTTGATCTCCACACCGTGGGCCCGCAGCAGGGAGAGGATGCCGTTGGGGGTGCAGGGCAGCGGGGCGGGCTCGTTCAGGACGAGACGGCCGAGGTTCATCGGGTGCAGGCCGTCCGCGTCCTTGGCCGGGTCCATCAGCTCCAGGATGCGGTTCTCGTCGATGCCCTTGGGCAGCGGCAGCTGGACGATGTAGCCGGTGCAGGCCGGGTCCTCGTTCAGCTCGCGTACGACCGCCTCGATCTCCTCCTGCGTGGCCGTGGCGGGCAACTCGCGCTGGATGGAGGCGATGCCGACCTGCGCGCAGTCGCGGTGCTTGCCGGCGACGTATTTCTGGCTGCCGGGGTCGTCCCCGACCAGGATCGTGCCGAGGCCGGGCGTGACGCCCTTCTCCTTCAGCGCCGCCACGCGGGCGGTCAGATCGGACTTGATCGCGGCTGCGGTGGCCTTGCCATCGAGAATCTGGGCGGTCATGTTCCCATCCTCGCGGATGACCCGTCCCCGGTTCCAATCCGGGTGGCCGGACACCTCGCTTCGCCTCTGTCACGGTGTGGTCCCGGATGTATCACCTCATGATCAGTGATGTTGCACTTGCACAACACCTCATGCTTCCGGCTGGACAAGTAAGAGTCCCCTAAAGAACGATGAGCACACAGTGCCGCGGGCAGTGCCGGGGGGACGGACCGCATCTGTAGAACTCTCCTCCGAACCGTGCCGCGTGTCGTCCCCGCACTTTCGCAACGGAGGAAGACCGCCATGAGCTTTGGCGACCCGAACAACCCGTACGGCCCGCCGCCGTCCCAGCCGCCGACCGCTCCCGGCTACGGCTACCCGCAGCAGCCCGGCATTCCGCCGCAGGGCTACCCCCAGCAGCCGGGATACCCCGGTTACCCCACCGCGAACGTCATGCCGCAGACCATGCCCGGCCTGATGACCACCGCGCGGGTCCTGCTCTACATCGTGGCGGCCGTGCAGATCCTCATCGGCATCTTCGCCATCTTCGGCGCCGCGACGCTCAACGACGCGTCCAACGCGGGCGAGGACACCTTCGGCAGCAACGACTTCTCCGACATCGGGCATGCCGGGGCGGGCGTCATCCTCGTCGTCGCGCTGCTCTTCCTCGGGCTCGCCGGGCTCTCGATCACGCTCGGCGTGAAGTTCTCCCGCGGCGGTCAGGGCATCCGCATCACCACGATGGTCTACGGCATCCTGGGCGCCGTCTTCGGATTCCTGATCCTGATCGGCGCCGCCGACGCGGGCTCCAGCGCCGCGCTGGTGTGGGCCCTGCTGTGGATCGGCTTCGGCGGCATCATGGCGGCGGCGATGATCGTCCCGTCCGGCGCGGCCTGGTTCAACCGCCCGCGCTACTGAGCGCCGCCGACGGGCAAGGCATCCGACTGGGCTGTCTCCCCTCTCGTCAGGGGGCACGGCCCAGTCGCCGTTCGCGGGCGCCGGCACGGCCCCTGCGGTATCACGAGGCAGCCGAGGAAGGCCGTCGACGCACGTCACCGGTCCGGGTCGTTCTCCCAGCGGAAGGACGCGAGGCCGGCCGCCTCCTCGTCGGCACCGGCCGCCCCGGGGGCGTGACCGTCCCCGTGCCGCCGGCGAACGAGGCTCGCCAGGACGACGATCGCGGCGAGCAGGACGGCGATCAGGCAGACGAAGCCCAGTACGAGTGCGGCGATGCCCGCGAGGCCGTATCCGGCCAGTCTCGCGATGACGTCGACCGGGTCCATGCATGAGCACGCCTGCATGCGGCGAGTCTCCCCGCCGGGACGGCGGCTGTGACCGCCCGTTTCCGTACCGTGCCCTGGTATCGGCCGTTCCGGGACCCGAACGCCGGCGGCCCGGCCGCTGACGATCAGCGACCGGGCCGGCAGCACTCCGGCTCAGTGGAAGAAGTGGCGCGTACCGGTGAAGTACATGGTCACGCCCGCCTTCTTCGCGGCCTCGACGACCTGCTCGTCACGGATCGAACCGCCCGGCTGGACGATCGCCCGGACGCCGGCGCCGATGAGGATCTCCGGGCCGTCGGGGAAGGGGAAGAAGGCGTCGGAGGCCGCGTAGGAGCCCCGGGCGCGCTCCTCGCCGGCCCGCTCGACGGCCAGCTTGCAGGAGTCGACCCGGTTGACCTGCCCCATACCGACACCGACCGACGCACCGTCCTTCGCGAGCAGGATCGCGTTGGACTTCACCGCACGGCACGCCTTCCAGGCGAAGGCCAGTTCCCGCAGTTCCTCGGGGGAGAGCGCCTCACCGCTGGCCAGCGTCCAGTTGGCCGGGTCGTCGCCCTCGGCCTGGAGCCGGTCGGCGACCTGGAGCAGCGCGCCGCCGTCGACCGGCTTGACCTCGACCGGGTGGGCCGGGGCGTCGGGGCAGCGCAGCACGCGGATGTTCTTCTTCTTGGTGAGGGCCTCCAGCGCGCCCTCCTCGTAGCCGGGCGCCACGATGACCTCGGTGAAGATCTCGGCGACCTGCTCGGCCATCTCCTTGCTGACCGGACGGTTCACGGCGATCACGCCGCCGTACGCGGAGACCGGGTCGCAGGCGTGCGCCTTGCGGTGCGCCTCGGCGACATCCGCGCCGACCGCGATGCCGCAGGGGTTCGCGTGCTTGATGATCGCGACGCACGGCTCGTCGTGGTCGTACGCGGCACGGCGGGCGGCGTCCGTGTCCGTGTAGTTGTTGTACGACATCTCCTTGCCGTGCAGCTGCTCGGCCGCCGCGAGACCGCCCTCGCCGGAGGTGTACAGGGCGGCGGGCTGGTGCGGGTTCTCGCCGTAGCGCAGGGTGTGGACGCGCTCCAGGGTGGTGCCGAGGAAGTCGGGGAACGCCGACTCGTCGGCCGGGGCGTACGCGGAGGCGAACCAGGAGGCGACGGCGATGTCGTACTCCGCCGTGTGCCGGAAGGCCTCCGCCGCCAGGCGCTTGCGGGCGGCGAGGTCGAAGCCGCCGTCCTTCACCGCGGCGAGGACGTCGGCGTACCGCCGCGGGCTGGTCACCACGGCCACGGACGGGTGGTTCTTGGCGGCCGCGCGGACCATCGAGGGGCCGCCGATGTCGATCTGCTCCACGCACTCGTCGGGCGAGGCGCCGGAGGCGACGGTCTCCCGGAACGGGTAGAGGTTGACGACGACCAGGTCGAACGGCTCCACGCCCAGCTCGGCGAGCTGCTCGCGGTGGCTGTCCAGACGCAGGTCGGCCAGGATGCCCGCGTGCACCTTCGGGTGCAGGGTCTTCACCCGGCCGTCCAGGCACTCGGGGAAACCGGTCAGCTCCTCGACCTTGGTGACGGGGACGCCGGCGGCGGCGATCCGGCCGGCCGTGGACCCGGTGGAGACGAGCTCGACACCGGCCTCGTGCAGCCCGCGCGCGAGGTCCTCGAGACCGGTCTTGTCGTAGACGCTGACGAGCGCGCGACGGATGGCCCGCTTGTTGCTCTCGGCGGTCACTGGATAACTACCTTTCGTCCCTCGATGCGATAGCCGTTGCGGGCGAGCCGCCCCACGACCTCGACGAGCAGCCTTCGCTCGACTTCCTTGATGCGCTCGTGCAGCGCGCTCTCGTCGTCCTCGTCCCGGACCTCGACCACGCCCTGGGCGATGATCGGCCCGGTGTCGACGCCGTCGTCGACGAAGTGGACGGTGCAGCCGGTGACCCTGGCGCCGTACGCGAGGGCGTCACGCACGCCGTGGGCCCCGGGGAAACTGGGCAGCAGCGCCGGGTGGGTGTTCACGAACCGCCCGCCGAACCGGGCGAGGAACTCCTTGCCGACGATCTTCATGAACCCGGCGGAGACCACGAGGTCGGGCTCGTACGCGGCCACGGCCTCGGCGAGGGCGGCGTCCCACTCCTCGCGGCTGCCGTGGTCCTTGACCTTCCGCACGAAGGTCGGCAGCCCGGCCCGCTCGGCGCGGGCGAGCCCCTCGATGCCGTCGCGGTCGGCCCCGACGGCGACGATCCGAGCACCGTACGACTCGGCTCCGGTGCGCTCGATCTCGTCCAGGAGCGCCTGCAGGTTCGTGCCGGAGCCGGAGACCAGCACGACGAGGCGCTTGACCGCTGGGCCAGCGGGGGTGGCGGCCACGATGGGGCCCTTTCTCGGGGTGGCGATGTGTCCGGCCGGCGTCTTGTACGTTCGTACGAAGGCTTCACACCTCCCGATACGGGGAAGTCTACGAAGCGGCCGACCGTCAGCAACGATACCGGCACTGTGCACAGCCCCCACGGGACGGGGGCGTGGCCGGAAGGTAGCGTTCGCAGGGAATCGAGAAGGGGCAGCCTCGGGAACGCGGTCGTCGTGCGGTGCGTTCACGGGGTGGAAGCTCCCGCCGGACAGCCGTAGACACCTAGGGGAAGACGCTCTTTTGATGCCCGATCGCAGCCTGCGACTCCTCACGTTCCCGCCGCTCCCGGCCCAGGGGGGCGAGCGCGGCGCCGTGCTGCTGCGGGAGCGGCCGGCCTCGCCGCCCGAGGCACCCCAGGGTGGGCGGGACGGCGACGGGCGGGGCGGCGAGCAGCAGGACGACAATCCGTTCGCGCCGCCGCCGGAAGGCACCCCGGACCGCCCCTGGCAGCCCCGCCACCCCGAAGGATCCTCCGGCCACGGCGCCGGTTCCGGCCACGGCCCCGGTGGCGGCTCCCCCTGGGGCAGCCAGTGGAGCGACCACCAGCCGGGCCGCTCCCCCGGCGGCTTCGGCGAGCGGCCCGGCGGCGGCCCCCAGGGGCCGGAACCCGGCGGACCGGCCGGCCCCGGCATGCGCTGGGACCCCACCGACCCCGCCCAGCGGCGCGCGCGGTACGCCTTGCTGTCGGGCATGTGGGCGGTCTTCTTCGCCCTGTTCAGCTGGCCGTACGTGGCCCTGCTGCTGGGCGCGCTGGCCCTGTACTGGGGCATCAGCGCGCTGCGCGCCGAGCCGCGGACCCCGGACCCGGCCACCCCCGCGCCTCCCGGCGGCCGGCCCCAGAGAACGGCGGCCATCAGCGGCCTGGTCACGGCGTCCCTGGCACTGGTCCTGGTGGCCTCGACCTTCACCGTCCAGCTGGTCTACCGCGACTACTACACCTGTGTCGGCGACGCCCTCACCCACGAGGCCAAGCAGTCCTGCGACAGGCTCCTGCCGAAGGAGCTGCGGGGGGTGCTGGGGGTGGACGGCGACTGACGTCGCGATGGGGCGCGACCAGCGGTCCTGCGAACCGGCCACCGGCGTGGTGATGCGATGACGGTGGGGCGGCGGCGCCGTGCGGTCAGATGGACCAACGGTGTCCTGGATCCGCACGTCAGCGGTTTGCCTCCGGGACCGCAGGGCCTGCCTCCGGGGCGGACGGCGGTGTGCCGGGGGTCTGAGGTGGGTCGTTCGGGGCCGGTGGCTGCCCCGGGAGCCCGTCGCAGTCGCGGGAGGCGGCGGCCTCTCTCAGGGACGCCCAGCGGGAGGCGCGCGCGAGTTCCTCGTGCCAGTCGGGGGTGAACGGGTCGTCGGCGGGGAGGAAGTCGTAGAGCTCCTCCCCGGCGGCGCCGGCCGTGTCGGGTACGCCGTCCGGCCGAGCGGTCGCCTTTCCCTTGGCGTTCTTGGGCTTGGCGGCGTCATTGGGCTTGGTGGCGCCGTCGGTCTTCGTCGCCGACTCCTTGGCCTTGCCGGAGTCCGTCCCGTGCCCCTTCGGCTTCCTGAACCTCGTCCGGAGTTCCTTCTCCCCCTCGGAACCCGCCGCAGGTTCCGCGTTCCCGGGGTCCGCCTCGGGTCCCGTCCCCTGTCCGGACGTCTTCACCTGTGCCGGTGCCTGCGCCGGCTCCTGCGACGCGGCCTTCGTCGCGGCCGCGACCGCCCCCACCCCCGTCTCCTTTCCCGTCTCCCTGCCCTGCGCCGGGATCGCGTCGGGCCGCGTCCGCCGGCTCCACAGCCGCCAGGCCCGTACGGTCAGCGCCACCGGCATCCCGAACACCGCCGTCCAGGCCCCGGCCGCACCCCCGGTCTGCCACCACACCGGGCCGAAGCGGGCCAGTGCGGCCACGCCCAGCGGGCCGCCCGCCAGCGCGGCGAGCAGGCCCAGGACCCCCGCGCAGACCACCGCCGTCAGCAGGACCAGCATGGCGGTGCGACCGGCCGACCAGCGGGCCCGCGCCGCTTCCCCGGGTTCCCGCCGCACGGCCGCCCGCGCCACGAACCACCCCGCCGTCACCCCGGCCGCCACCGGCACCAGCCCCGTCGCCCAGTTCGGCTGCGCCCCGGCGCCCGCGTCCGGCACCGCCGCCAGCAGCGGGAACGGCGGCAGCAGCGGGGCCGGATCGGAGGCGAGCGGGTGCACCGGGTGCCCGGCACCGAGGACGAATCCGGGGCCGAGTGCGTAGGACGCGGCCCACACCGCCGCATTGGGGATGAGCGCGATGCCGAGCAGCAGCACGGCGAACCGTCCCGTCCAGCCCTCCGTCAGCTGCAGGAAGGACGCCCGCGCCGTGTCGCCGTGCCACACCAGTGACACCCCGAGCAGCAGCGTCCCGCCCCCGACGAGCACCGCCGTCGCGGCACCGGCGGCCCGTACGGCCGCACCCAGCAGCACCCGCGCCCCCGCCGACGACACCAGCCGCCGCACCGGCCCAGGGAGCACCGCCGGCACACTCAGCGCCGTTTCCGCTGCTCTCGGCTCCGCTCGGGCGGGAAGCCGCCCCCCGCGGGCGCGGTGGTGCGCCGACCACGTCCCGGCCCCCGCCGCGGCCGACGCGACGAGCGGCAGACACACCGTCACCCAGGGCCAGTCGGGAAGCAGTTCCCCGCGGGAGCAGTACAGCGCGGCCGCGCCGCCGACGCCGAGGTAGCCGAGGACGACGCCCGTCCACACCGTGAGCACCGGCACCGGCGGCGGCCCGTCGGGGTCGGCGGAGACGTCCGACGCGTCGCGCGCCGCCCGGTACAGCAGCCACACCGGCAGCGCGAGCAGCAGCAGCGGGGTCACGCCCACCGGCAGGGGCGCCCCGGAGAGCGTCTCGGTGCGGACCAGTTGCACCCCGTGCGCCAGCAGCCACAGCGCGGCGGCGATATGCAGCGCGCCGCCCGGTCCGCTGTCGGGGTACGGCGAGCTGATCCACATCGCCAGGACGAGTACGGCGAGCGAACCGAGTCCGAGCCCGGCCGCGACCGCACCGCCGAAGATGCTTGCGGCCAGTCCGGACGTACGGTCGCGCATCCGGGCGAGCAGAGGCGGCGACGGCGGTCGGTGAGCGGTCATCTGGATCACGGACGCCATGCTCCCAACGACACGCGCTTTCCCCTCGTAACAGGCGAACCTCCGAAGTGTCGCTCAATATACGTTTATGTTCTTTTTCGTACGAAAGGGTGCATGGTGACGACGCAAAGCTCTGCCACCCCGCTGCCACCGCCGGAAGAACGCCGACGCCTGCGGTTGTCCCACGCACTGACGCAGGCTCAGCTCGCCGCGCGGCTCGGCGTCAGCCGCGCCACGGTGCGCGCGTGGGAGTCCGGCCGCCGTGTCCCCGGCGGAAGCGACGGCGAGGCGTACGCCCGGCTGCTGACCACGCTCGCCGAGCCGACGGCCGCTCAGGAGCCGCCGGGAAAGGCGTACGGGCCCGGGAGCGAAACCGCACCGGTCCCGCCCGAGCCGCTGACGCCCGCTCAGGCCTTCGACGCGCTGTACGCGTTCTGCGCCCCCGCCCTCGTACGGCAGACCTATCTGCTCACCGGGCGCCGGGAGCTGGCCCGCGAGGTCGTGGAGCGGGCCTTCCAACTGGCCTGGCAGCGCTGGCCCGAGGTGGCCCGGGACCGGGACCCGGCCGGTTGGGTGCGGGCGATGGCGTACGACTACGCGCTCTCCCCCTGGCACCGCTTCCGCCCCCGGTACCGGCACCCGGAGCCCCCGCCGGCCGACCCGGCCGATCGCGCCCTGTTGCATGCCCTGCTCGAACTCCCGCCGGCGTACCGGCGCACGCTCGTCCTCTACGACGGTGTGGGCCTCGACCTGCCGGAGACGGCGGCGGAGACGGAGGCCAGCACTCCGGCCGCCGCCAACCGGCTGACCCACGCCCGCGAGGCGCTGGCCGCGTGCCTGCCGGAACTGGCCGATCCCGCCGAACTCCACCGCCGCCTGCTCGTACTGGCCTCGGCGGAGCGCTTGCAGGCGGCCAAGCCGACGGTGGTGCGGACCGGCGGTGAACGGCGGAACGTCTTCTGGACCCGGGCGGCCATCGCGTTCACGGTGACGATCATCGGGGCGACGACGCTGACGCTGCGGACGGCGCCGACGCGGTACGAGGCACCGATCGCCCCGGCACAGGCGGTACACGGCGTTCCGCCCCCGGCCGCTCTGGGCCCGCTGTCGCAGGAGGAGGAGGCGTTGAGAGCCAAGCTGCGCAGGGCGACCGCCGGTCCCGAGAGGCTGGCTCCGGAGACGCGGTGAACGCCCGGCGGCCCGCCGCGGGGCCGCAGGCCGTCTGCCGGCCCGTCGTGGGCCGCTCGCGCGGCTCCCCGCACCGCCAAGGGCTGCGGTCGCGCCGGCGCGCAGTGCCGCGCCCTGCGGTCAGCCGGCCGTCGGGGCGGCGCCCGTCCCGGAGAAGGGCGGCTACCACCGGCGTGGCGAGCGGAAACGCCGGTGGGCCCGCCCCCACCCAGGGGAACGGGCCCACCACCGACGTGCGGCGGAGAGACTCAGGCGCTCAGGATCTCCCGGGCCAGCTTCGCCGTCTCGGTCGGGGTCTTGCCGACCTTGACACCGGCGGCCTCGAGGGCCTCCTTCTTCGCCTGGGCGGTACCGGACGAACCGGAGACGATGGCACCGGCGTGGCCCATCGTCTTGCCCTCGGGGGCGGTGAAGCCCGCGACGTAACCGACGACCGGCTTGGTCACGTTCTCCTTGATGAAGGCCGCGGCCCGCTCCTCGGCGTCGCCACCGATCTCACCGATCATCACGATCAGGTCGGTCTCGGGGTCGGCCTGGAACGCGGCGAGGGCGTCGATGTGGGTGGTGCCGATGATCGGGTCACCACCGATGCCGACGGCCGTCGAGAAGCCGATGTCCCGCAGCTCGTACATCATCTGGTACGTCAGCGTGCCGGACTTCGAGACCAGGCCGATGCGGCCCGGCTTGGTGATGTCGCCCGGGATGATGCCGACGTTCGACTGGCCCGGGGTGATGATGCCGGGGCAGTTCGGGCCGATGATGCGGGTCTTGTTGCCCTTCTTGCCGGCGTACGCCCAGAACGCGGCCGTGTCGTGCACGGCGATGCCCTCGGTGATCACGACGGCCAGCGGGATCTCGGCGTCGATGGCCTCGACGACCGCGTCCTTGGTGAACTTCTCCGGCACGAAGATGACGGAGACGTTGGCGCCGGTCGCCTCGATGGCCTCCTTGACGGTCCCGAAGACGGGTACCTCGGTGCCGTCGAAGTCCACGGTCTGACCCGCCTTGCGCGGGTTCACGCCGCCCACGACGTTCGTGCCGTCACCGAGCATGAGCTTGGTGTGCTTCATGCCGGTGGCGCCGGTCATGCCCTGGACGATGACCTTGCTGTCCTTGTTGAGCCAGATAGCCATGGTGGTTTGAGTCCTCGTCCTCGTGCTTACTTGGCGGCGGCCAGCTCGGCGGCCTTGTCGGCCGCGCCGTCCATGGTGTCGACGCGCTGCACCAGCGGGTGGTTGGCGTCGGTGAGGATCTTCCGGCCCAGCTCGGCGTTGTTGCCGTCGAGACGGACGACGAGCGGCTTCTCGACCTTCTCGCCGCGGTCCTCCAGGAGCTTCAGGGCCTGCACGATGCCGTTGGCGACCTCGTCGCAGGCGGTGATGCCACCGAAGACGTTCACGAAGACGGACTTGACGTCCGGGTCGCCCAGGATGATCTCCAGGCCGTTCGCCATCACCTGGGCGGAGGCGCCACCGCCGATGTCCAGGAAGTTGGCGGGCTTGACGCCGCCGTGCTTCTCACCGGCGTACGCGACGACGTCCAGGGTGCTCATGACGAGACCGGCGCCGTTGCCGATGATGCCGACCTCGCCCTCGAGCTTGACGTAGTTGAGGTTCTTCTCCTTGGCGGCGGCCTCGAGCGGGTTGGCCGCGGCCTTGTCGTGGAGCTCCTCGTACTCGGGGTGGCGGAACTCGGCGTTCTCGTCCAGCGACACCTTGCCGTCGAGGGCGATGACGTCACCTGAGGCGACCTTCGCGAGCGGGTTGACCTCGACGAGGAGGGCGTCCGACTTGATGAAGGTGTCCCACAGCTTGATCAGGACGTTGACGACCTTGTCCGCGACCTCGGCCGGGAACTTGGCGGCCTCGACGATCTCGCGGGCCTTGGCCTCGTCCACGCCGTCGATGGCGTCGATCGCGATCTTGGCGACGGCCTCCGGACGGGTGGCCGCCACCTCCTCGATCTCCATGCCGCCCTCGACGGAGGCGATGGAGAGGAAGGTGCGGTTGGCACGGTCGAGGAGGAAGGAGACGTAGTACTCCTCGACGATCTCCGGAGCGGTCTCGGCGATCATGACCTTGTGGACCGTGTGGCCCTTGATGTCCATGCCGAGGATGTCCGTCGCCCGGGCGACGGCCTCGTCCGCGGAGGCGGCCAGCTTGACGCCACCGGCCTTGCCGCGACCACCGACCTTCACCTGCGCCTTGACGACGGACTTGCCGCCCAGCCGCTCGGTGATCTCGCGCGCCGCCTCAGGCGTGTCGATGACTTCACCGGCCAGCACCGGTACATCGTGCTTGGCGAAGAGGTCCCTCGCCTGGTACTCGAACAGGTCCACGCGCTTCCGTCCCTATCAGTGATCTCGCGGTTCGTTGGATGCGTGGGCGTGCCGCGAAGGGCAACGTGACGTCCGCATGGGTCACAGGGGAAGCGCACACGGTGTCCGAGCGCGCGGCATGTCCGTCTCGCAGGTTATCGCTGCTTGCGGGGGGCCCCTAAATCGCGGGTCACACCTGAGCGGTGATACCTGTCACATGATGCCGGGATCGCTGGCACGGGGTGCCGACATATGGGTGGCGTACGGGTGATGTGCGAGGCCTCACCGGGCTGGGGTTGACCCGGTGAGGCCTCTGGACGAGCCCCTGAGGGGCCCGGGACGGTTGATCCCCACCCCAATGGGGACCACCCGCCCCTTCCCGCGGGGGCCGGCCGGACGAACCGACGGCGTTCGGCCGTCCGGGCCCGTTCGCCCCCCGCGGAGCCGGTCGCGAAACCTCAGACCTGACCGACACCGTGGGTGTACGTCAGGTCCTGGGCGTAGCCCGGGGCGACGGACCGGGCGACTCCCCGCGCTCCGGTGACGGCATGCCCGGCCAGCGGATCGCCGGTGGCCTGCGCGGTCCCGCCGAGGTCCTGCGCGAACGTCCCGGCCTGCTGTGTGAAGGGCCCCGTCCCGCGGACGACCCCGCCCGCGTACGGCTGCACATCGCCGGCCACGCCGTACGCCAGCGCGCTCGCGCTGCCGCCGACACCGTCCACGGCCGGCCGCACGGTGCCGGTGACCGTGTCCACGACCGGCTCCACGGTCCCGGTGACTCCGGCCGCGAACGGCGGCACCTGCCCGGCGACGTCCTCCGCGAGGAGACCGGTCTGTCCGGTCACCCCGTGGGCGAGCGGCGGTACGGCGCCCACGACACCGCCCGCGAAGGGCCGCACGTCACCGGCGACGCCGTACGCGAGCGCCCCCACGTCCGTCACGGCCTGCCCGGCGACCGGCACGGCCTCGTGCACGGCCGTCCCGGCGACGGGCGGCAGCACGGCGTGGGCGGCGTCGGGGGCCACCTGGCCGACCAGACCGGTGGCGTAGGGCGGCAGGTCGGCGAGGGCGTCGACGGCGACACCGTGCACGCCCGCCACCGCGTGGCCGGCCACCGGCAGGGCGCCGTTCACGGCGGTGGACGCCACCGGCGGGACGGCCGCGGAGGCCGTCTCGTCGACGACCGGCGTGACCGTGCCCGGAACGGTTCGTACCGTGCCGACGAGCCGCTGTTCGACGCCGGCGGCCGTGCCGGTGACGTGCGCGGGCACGGCGGCGACGGTGGCCTCGGCGGCGCCGGTCGCCTGCGTCGCCTCACCGTGCCCGAGGGCGGCCGCACCGGCGGCCCGGCCCTGCGCCCCGGCCGCGGTCTGCTGTGCCGTCGTGCGCACGGCGCCCGGGACGCCCTCGGCCCGCCGGCGTGCGGCCGACTGGGTGGCCTGCAGCTTCGCCTGGGCGGCGGCCAGAGCCTGCTCCACCTCCGGGGCGAAGGAGGAGAGAGGGCCGAAGAGGTAGTCGATCTGGTCCTGGGCGGCGGAAAGAGAGAGACGGGCGGCCGTGTGGCTCGCCTCGACGGCCCGGCCGGCCCTCGCCGTGGTCCCGCCGGCGAGTCCGTCGCCCGCTGCCCGCGCGTGCTGCGCGGGCACCTCGGCCCGGGTCTGGGTGGCACGGGCGGCGCGGGCACCCTGGATGGCCTGGCCACCCCGGATCTTCCCGGCGGCCGGGGTCTTCGCCTCGGCGTGGCGGGGGGCCTGGTCGGCCGTGCCGGTGACGGTCCTGCTCTGCTGCTGTGCCCCGGCCGCCGTGCCCGAGACGGTCGAGGTGGCCGACGCGCCCGTGTCGGTCAGGCCGGAGACGGTGCCGTGGACGCCGGTGAGGGTGCCGTCGACGCCGGTGAGGACACCGTCGACGGTGCCGGTGACGATGCCGAGGCCGGCGCCGGTGCTGCCGCTGTCGGCGTCCGGTGCGGAGAGCGCCGGGGTGGACAGCTCGTCGGCGCTGGCCACGGCCGAGCCGAGCGCCCATGCGCCGGTGACACCGGCGGCTATCACGATCGAGCGGCGGATGTTCTTGTTCATGCGTGCGTCAAGTCCTTCGGAGAACGGCTAGAGGGGGTTCCGTCCGGAAAGTGCCGGGAAGGCCGGCGGGTCCGGCGGAGCGGGCAGACCTGTTCCGCCCCCGCGCGACAGGTCCGTGGCGGGGAGGTCGGCCCTGTGGCCTAGCCGGGGAAGACGGGGATGTCCCGGTGCCGTTCCCGGGTCTCTGATGCGTCGACGCGCGCGGTGATGCCGGGCAGGAGCCGCACAGGCGCCCGGCCGTCGGCCGTGACGGCATGCGCGTCGCCATGACGGGAGGCGGTGCCGTCGGCCGCCTGCGTGCCGAGGACGCCCTCCGGGTCTCCGGTGGGCGCGGGCTGCTCGGGGCTGTCGCCGGGTGCGGTGGCGTGGCGGGTGGCCGGGTCCGCCAGGATCTGAGGCGTGGCCAGGGGGGCGAGGTCCGGTCCGTACACGGTGGCCGAGGGCCGTGCGGATACGGCGGTACGCGCCTCGATGCGGGCCTGGGCGTTCTTGCCGTCCGCCGCCGGCGCCGTGCTGTCCTGCCGGTGCGGCCGGGGTTCCGGCGTGGACGGTGCGGGCAACGGAGGCTCGGGCAGTCGCTCGGAGACTCCGGGGAGTTCCGGCAGAGGCATGGAGGGAGCGGCGGGCACGACGGGAACGGCGGGCACGACGGGAACGGCGGGCACGGAGGGCGCGGAGGGCGCGGCGGGAACGGCGGGCACGGAGGGGACGGAGGGCGGCGTCGGCACCTTGCCCCGCGTTTCCCCGACGGGGCTGGATGCCGTCCGCACGGTGTCCCGTACGGGGGTGACGACCCGTTCGGTGACCGTTCGCACGGTTCGTACCGCATCCTCGGGCCCGGCCACGGAAGTCACCGGCGTCCCCTCGGCCGCGTGTGCCTGCTCCCCGCACAGGAACCCGACCATGAACAACCCGCCGACCAGCAGGGCGAGGTGCAGCGCACGCCGCCCGGCCGCCGTACGCAGGAGGCGCACAGCGGTACCGAACAGAGCGGCGGGCAAGGTCAAGGGACGGAGCTTCCTCGGGTCGGCACGGGCGGCGTCGATCCTCGCACGGTCGGCCCCGGCTGACGCAAGCCCCCTGTTACCGATGGGTAGTCATATCCCTGTTCGGTCTCTTTCCCGCCCTGCGTCACACGGTGTCCGGTATCGGCAGTGGCCGCTTCTCGAGTGCCGCCGCCATCACCTCCGGGAAGAGGTCGGGCGTGCAGGCGAAGGCCGGTGCTCCGAGCGCGGCGAGCGCCGCCGCGTGTTCCCGGTCGTACGCGGGCGCGCCTTCGTCCGACAGGGCGAGCAGTGCGACGAACTGCACCCCGGACGCCTTCATCGCCGCCACCCGCTTGAGCATCTCGTCGCGGATGCCGCCCTCGTAGAGGTCGCTGATGAGCACGACCACGGTCTCGGCGGGCCGGGTGATCTGCGACTGGCAGTAGGCGAGCGCCCGGTTGATGTCCGTGCCGCCGCCGAGCTGGGTGCCGAAGAGCACGTCGACCGGGTCGTCCAGCTGGTCGGTGAGGTCGACCACCGCCGTGTCGAACACGACCAGCCGGGTGCGGATCGACCGCATGGAGGCGAGGACCGCCCCGAACACGGACGCGTAGACCACGGACGCGGCCATCGAACCGGACTGGTCGACGCAGAGGACGACCTCCTTCTTCACGGACTGCGCGGCCCGCCCGTATCCGATGAGCCGTTCCGGCACGACCGTGCGGTACTCGGGCAGGTAGTGCTTGAGGTTCGCCGCGATGGTGCGGTTCCAGTCGATGTCGTGGTGGCGGGGCCGGCTGACGCGGGCGCTGCGGTCCAGGGCGCCGGTGAGGGTGGCCCGGGTGCGGGTCGCGAGTCGCTTCTCCAGGTCCTCGACCACCTTGCGCACGACCGCGCGTGCCGTCTCCCTGGTCGTCTCCGGCATCGCCTTGTTGAGCGAAAGCAGGGTGCCGACCAGGTGCACGTCGGCCTCGACCGCCTCCAGCATCTCCGGCTCCAGCAGCAGGGAGGAGAGCCCGAGCCGGTCGATGGCGTCGCGTTGCATGACCTGGACGACGGTGGACGGGAAGTAGGTGCGGATGTCCCCGAGCCAGCGCGCCACGGAGGGCGCCGAGGCGCCGAGGCCGGCCGAACGGTCCCGCCCCGCCTGCGGTCTGTCCCCCTTTCCGTAGAGCGCGGCCAGCGTGCCGTCCATCGCCGCGTCACGGCCGGACAGCGCGTATCCGGTGCCGTCGGCCTGCTCGCCGCCGAGCACCAGCCGCCAGCGCCGCAGCCGCTCCCGGGCCGGATCGTGCGGGTCCGTCAGCGGTGACTCGGTCGTCATGTGCCCACCCTCACAAGGCTGTCCTCATCGGTCGTGTCGTGCTCCGCTGCCAGGCCGAGCAGCAGCCGCAGCACCGGCAGCACGGCGTCGGCCCGCTCGGTGTCCGGCTGGGCACCGAAGCCGGGTGCCATGGCCTCCTGGCCGTCGCGTCCCGCGCGGTCTCCCGGTCCACGCCGGACCAGTTCGCCGAGGGTTCTGCGCACACCCGGCTCGTAGGCCGCGAACGTGCGCCGCAGCAGCGGCAGGACGTCCGTGAACGCCTCCGCCGGCACCCCGGTCAGCCAGGTGTCGACCAGGCCGAGCAATCGTTCGTCGTGCACCAGCAGCAGGCCGCCCCCGCCGCCGACGAAGCCCTCGATCCAGGCGGCCGCGTCGGCCGGCGGTGTCCCCTGCGACAGCGCGAGCCCCATCAGCCGTGCCGCCTCCTCGGCGTCCAGCGCACCCTCGTCGAGCAGCAGCCGCACGGCCCGGCCCCGGATGACACCGGGCACGGTGTCACGCACCGACAGGCTCCGCAGGACAGCCCGCCAGCGGTCGCGCAGCCCACCGTGACCGGCAGTGGCTCCGGCGTCACCGCGGGCCATGGCGGGGGCGCCGGCCAGGGTTTCCGCAAGTAGTCCCACCGCCGTGTGCACGGCGTCCAGGTGGCTGCGCATCTCCTCCGCCGCGTCCGCGTCGAGCCCGGCGCAGGCCGGGGACAGGCCGACGAAGATCCGCTCGGCGAGGCCCGCCGCGACCCCGGTCAGCGCGCCGGTGTCGGTGCCGCGCACGTCGCCGTAGCGCAGGGAGCGGACCAGCGCGGGCAGGGCCTGCGCGAGGTGAGCGACATCCGTGTCGAGGGCCGCCCGGTCGGCGAGCACCCGCATGACCACGGGCAGGGCGTCCGGCAGCCCGGCCAGCAGGCACTGCTCGGCGAGCGCGGTGACATCGGCCAGGGCGCGCGCGGCGGTCGCGTCCGCCTCGGCCTTGGCCTGCGCCGCGGCGAGCACGGTCGTCCCCCACACGCCCGCCTCGGCGACACGTACCGACAGCTCCGGCTCCCAAAGCAGCCGCCAGGTTTCCCGGAAGGTGCCCGTACTCCCCCGCGATTCGGCCGGCTCTCCCCAGCGGACTCCGAGCAGTCGCAGTCGGTGCAGCAGCCTGCTGCGGCCCGCGTCGGTGTCACCGCGCAGGTCCAGCTCCAGCTCCCGCTCCAGCGCCTCCGGTCTGAGCCGCAGCGAGCGCTGCCGCCGGGCCAGATCGCGCTGCAACGGCACCGCGGGGGCCGACTCCGGGACCTCACCCAGGACGTCCCCGACCACCAGCCGGTCGTGCACCAGCGCCAGCGGCACGTCCGAGCCGTCGCACATCACCGCGCGCACCGCGTCGGTGGTCTCGCCGAGGCCGGGCAGCGGGCGGCCGCGCATCGCAGCCAGGGTCTCGGCGAGCCGTACGGCCTCGATGACGTGTGCGGAGGAGACGATCCGGCCCTCCTCGCGCAGCAGACCGGCCACCTTGGTCAGCCAGCGCTCGACCGGCCGGTCCGGGGCCCGGAACAGGTGTCCGTACCAACCCGGTGAGCCGATGCCCGCGCCGTATCCGCTGGACCGGGCCAGCCGGCGGTGCGTCCACGGCACCCAGGTCAGGTCCGTCTTGACCTTGGGCAGCCCCTTGAGGAGCGCCCGGTCGGCGGCGACGGTGGTCTTCGCGCGCAGCGCCGGCACGTGCCAGGCCCCGCACACCACGGCCACCGTGTCCCCGAACTCCCTGCGCGCGTCGCGCAGCCGGAGCCGCATGTGCGCCTCCCGCACGGCGTCCCGGGGATCTCCACCGTCGCCGGACCTCTCGCGCAGCGCCGCCATGGCCTCCGCCAGTGCGGCGAACGGAGCGAAGGGATCCCGCTCGCCCGCCCACCGGTGCTCGACGACGTCCTCCCACCACCGCTCGGGATCGTCATATCCGGCGGCCTCCGCCAGCGCGCCGAGCGGATCGACACGAACCCGGCCCCCGGCGGCGGAGGCAGGCTCGGCGGGGGCAGGCCCTGCGGGGGCTTGGTCCCCGGCGGCGGGGACGGACTCGACGGGAGCCTCGCCCTCGCCGGCGGGGACGGGAGCGGCGGGGGCCTGTCCCCCGGCCGCCCGCCCGGACTCGGCAGGGGCCAGGTCACCGGCGGCGGGGCCGTCTGCCTTCTCCTCCCACGCGAGTGCCCTCTCCTCCCACGCGAGCGTGTGCGTGGCCGGCAGGTCGATGAAGCGGGCCGGGACGCCGTGTTCCAGGGCCCAGCGGATGGCCACCCATTCGGGGCTGAACTCGGCGAACGGCCAGAAGGCCGAGCGGCCGGGCTCGTCCACGGCGTGGGCGAGCAGGGCGACCGGGGGCCGCAGGTCCGGGTCGGCGGCCAGCGGGATCAGCGCGTCGGCTTCGGGCGGGCCCTCGATCAGGACGGCGCCGGGGCGGGCGGCGTCCAGCGCGGCCCGCACCGCGCGCGCGGAACCGGGGCCGTGATGCCGCACACCGAGCAGCAGCGGCCCGGAGGCGTAGACGGCGCTCCGGCCGGAGTCGGTCATACGCTCACCTCCCGGCAGGCGCGGTAGAAGTCCGTCCAGCCCTCCCGCTCGCGGACGACGGTCTCCAGGTACTCCTGCCAGACGACCCGGTCGGCCGCCGGGTCACGGACGACGGCGCCGAGGATGCCGGCGGCGACATCACCGGGCCGCAGCACCCCGTCACCGAAGTGCGCGGCGAGAGCGAGGCCGTTGGTCACGACGGAGATCGCCTCGGCCGTGGACAGCGTGCCGCTCGGCGACTTCAGCTTCGTACGCCCGTCGGCGCTGATGCCGTCCCGCAGCTCGCGGAAGACGGTCACGACCCGGCGGATCTCCGCGACGCCGTCGGGCGCGGCCGGCAGGTCGAGGGAGCGGCCGAGCTGCTCGACGCGGCGCGTGACGATGTCGACCTCGGCGTCGGCGCTCTCCGGCAGCGGCAGCACCACGGTGTTGAAGCGGCGGCGCAGCGCGCTGGAGAGCTCGTTGACGCCCCGGTCGCGGTCGTTGGCGGTGGCGATGAGGTTGAAGCCGCGGACCGCCTGCACCTCCTCGCCCAGCTCCGGGATGGGCAGGGTCTTCTCGGACAGGATCGTGATCAGCGTGTCCTGCACATCGGCCGGGATGCGGGTCAGCTCCTCCACGCGGGCCGTCATGCCCTCGGCCATGGCGCGCATGACGGGGCTGGGGACGAGGGCGTCGCGGCTCGGGCCGTGCGCGAGCAGCTGCGCGTAGTTCCAGCCGTACCGGATCGCCTCCTCCGGGGTGCCGGCGGTGCCCTGCACCAGCAGCGTCGAGTCGCCGCTGACGGCGGCCGCCAGATGCTCCGACACCCAGGTCTTGGCGGTGCCGGGCACGCCGAGCAGGAGCAGGGCGCGGTCGGTGGCGAGCGTGGTGACGGCGACCTCGACGATCCGGCGCGGGCCCACGTACTTGGGTGTGATCACCGTGCCGTCCGGCAGGGTGCCGCCCAGCAGGTACGTCGCCACCGCCCACGGTGACAGCTTCCAGCGGGCCGGGCGCGGGCGGTCGTCCTGCGCGGCCAGCGCGGCGAGTTCGGCGGCGAAGGCGTGCTCGGCGTGCGGCCGCAACTCCTGGACGCTCTCGTCGCGGCTCGGCTCGGCGGTCGTCGTTCGCACGGACACAGACATGGCTGAGGCCCCCTCCAGCTCGGCCGGTTCGGATCTGGCATCCACCGTGCACCACACCACTGACAATCTCCCTGACCTGCACAGACACGCTTGTCGGGCTGATTGTCAGTGGCGGGACCTACCGTCGTTGGCATGACTGAGCAGGGGGTGCGCTGGACCGCGGACCAGGTGCTGTCACTGGCGCCTGACGCCGCGTCACGCAAGGCGGGAAGCAAACTCGGCACGGCCGGACCGTGGTCCGAGGCCGGAAGCGGAGAGGGGGCGGTGTGGGGGCTGTGCAAGGGCAGTGGCAGCCGGCCGTACCAGACGGTGGTGGACCTCGCCGACGCGGCCGGACCGGCGTACAGGTGCAGTTGCCCGAGCCGTAAGTTCCCGTGCAAGCACGCGCTCGGCCTGCTCCTGCTGTGGGCGGGCGACGACGGTTCGGTGCCGGCGTCGGCGCAGCCGCCGGAGTGGGCCGAGCAGTGGCTGTCCGGCAGACGCGGGCGCGCCGGGACCAGGCGGACACCGGCCGAGGGGGGGTCCGCGGCCGGGTCCGCCGATCCGGAGGCGGCGCGGCGGCGGGCGGAGCGCCGCGCCGAGCGGGTCACGGCGGGAGCCATGGAGCTGGAGCAGCGCCTGGCCGACCTGCTGCGCGGCGGCCTGGCCCCGGCCGAGCGGGCGGGGTACGGGCTGTGGGACGAGACGGCGGCCCGCATGGTCGACGCCCAGGCTCCCGGACTCGCCGCGCGGGTCAGGGAGTTGGCGGCGATCCCGGCGTCGGGCCCGGGCTGGCCGGCGCGGCTGCTGGAGGAGTGCGCGTTGCTGCACCTGCTCGACCAGGGCTGGCTGCGCCGCGACGTGCTGCCGGACGGCCTCGCGGCCACCGTCCGCTCCCGGCTCGGCCTGCCCGCCTCGGCGGACGGCCCGCCGGTGCGCGACCGCTGGCTGGTCCTCGCCCAGTACGACACGGCGGACGCGAAACTGACGACGCGCCGGATATGGCTGCACGGCGCCGAGTCGGGCCACACCCGGCTGCTCCTCTCCTACGGCGCGGCCGGCCGGGCGCCCGAGCTGGCCCTGCCGGTCGGCCTGGCCCTGGATGCGGAGCTGTCCGCCTACCCGGGCGCCGGTCGGTCCCGGGCCGCCCTGGGCGAGCGGTTCGCCCCGCCCGCACCGGCCGCGTTCCGGCCCCCGGGCGTGACCACGGCCGAGGCGGTGGCGGGGTACGGCGAGGCCCTGCGCGACGACCCCTGGCTGGATTCGGTCCCGGTGACCCTGGACCGGGTGGTACCGGTTCCGGACGGCGACCTGTGGCAGCTGGCCGACGCCGACACGGACTCGGCCCTGCCGCTGTCCCGGGCCGCCCGTTCCCGCCCCGGTCTGTGGCGCCTCGTCGCGCTTTCCGGTGGCGCCCCCGTCACGGTCTTCGGCGAGTGCGGCCACCGGGGCTTCACCCCGCTCACGGCCTGGCCGGCGGGGGCGGGCGAGGCGGTGACGCTGTGCTGACCCGGCCGCCCTCGACGGACATCGGGCCCACCCGGCACAGCGACGGGCACACCGGGCGGCCCGCGAGCCACACCGACAGCCGCATCCGGCAGCCCGCCCACCACACCGACAGCCGCACCGCGGGCCCCTCGAACACATCGGCACGCCTACCCGGCAGCCGCACCCGGCAGCTCCCGACCCACATCGGCACGCGCACCCGGCAGCCGCTCGGACACACTTCCCGGAAGGGACGGTCATGAACGCGACCCCAGCCGCGACACCTCCCACAAACCCCGCCCGGACACCCGCGACGCACCGGGTGGCCTGCTGGGAGGACCTGGTCACCCACGCCCTGCTGGGCACCGACCGGCGCCCTCTGGCGCACGGCACGTCCGACCGTACGGCGCCCGTCGCGCTGCTGGACGCGGCTGCCGTGGCGACCGTAAGGCGGCGGGCCGGGCTGCGGCCCGCGCGGGCGGCGCGGCGGCCGGAGCCGGCCCCGGAGGATCCGCGCCCGGCGCTGCCCGGCGCGGCGGCCCGCAGACTCGCGATGCTGCTGGCCGACCGTTCCGGCGGCGCGGCCGGCGGCCGGCGGGGCAGCTCCCCGGACCTCATGGAGCTGCTCCCGCAGTGGCTCGCGGCGGCCAACGCGCACGGGTACGCGGCGCCCCCGCAGGCGCTTCCGGTGCTGCTCGACGCGGCCCGGGGCCGCACGGACCTGCGCCCGGCGGCGCTGGCGTTCGCGGGCCCGCGGGCGCTGTGGCTGGCCCGGCTGAACCCGGACTGGCGGTTCGCCCTGCGCGCGGCCCCCGGCGGCGGCGCGGCGCTGCCCGACCCCGGGGACGCCGAGGCGGTGCGCCGGCTGTGGCAGGAGGGTCTGTTCGCCGAGCGGGCGGCCCTGCTGGGGGTGCTGCGCGCCCGTACGCCCGCGCTCGCGCGTGACCTCCTGGCCTCGACCTGGGCGACGGAGCGGGCGGAGGACCGGCTGATGTTCCTCGACTCGCTGCGCACGGGACTGTCCGCCGAGGACGAGCCGTTCCTGGAACAGGCGTTGGGTGACCGCAGCCGCAACGTCCGGGCGACGGCGGCCGAACTGCTGTCGGGGCTGCCGGATTCGGCACTCGCCGCCCGCATGGCCGTACGGGCCGCGGTATGTGTGGCGCTGGACCACACGGGGAGCTCGCCGGCGATCGTGGTGGAGGCGCCGCTCGAGTGCGACTCCGGCATGGAACGGGACGGTGTGGTGGCCAAACCGCCCGCGGGCAGAGGAGAACGGTCCTGGTGGCTGGGTCAGTTGGTGGAGGCGACGCCACTCGGCACGTGGCCGGGGCGGCTCGGCGGACGGACCGTGCGGGAGATCGTGGCGCTGCCGGTGGCGGACGGCTGGCAGGGCGAGTTGCACGCGGCCTGGTGCCGGGCGGCGGTACGGCAGGGGGACGCCGTCTGGTCGAGGGCGCTGCTCGGCACTCCGTCGGCGCCGGAGGCGGGCGGCCCGGGGGCGGTCTCCCTGGCGGAACGGGCGAAGCTGCTGGCCGCCCTGGAGCCGGCCGAACGCGCCGAGTGGGTGGCCGGATTCATCGCGGCCCACGGGCTGTCGGAGGCTTTCCAGCTGCTCGGCGTGTGCGCGGTGCCCTGGGCTCCCCCGCTGGGCCGGGCGGTCGTGGACGCCCTCAACATCGCGCGCGACGCGGGCAGTTATCCGTGGAGCTTCAGCGGGGTGATGGGGCTGGCGGAGCGCTGCCTGGACCCGGCGGAGACCAACCGGCTCGAGGCGCTGCTGGCGATACCCGACGAGCGGGAGGACGCGGCGCCCGGGGCCGGTGGTTACTGGGCGGAGGCCTTCCAGCGACTGGTCACCACGCTGCGGTTGCGGGCGGAGATGGCGGACGAACTCAGCGCCGCCGCGCCCGCTCGACCGCAGCAGGCGCCCGCTCAGCCGTCACACACACCCGCTCGGCCGCCGCGGGCGACCCCTCAACCGCCGGACGCGGCCGGCTGACCGGCGTTCTCCCGGACCCACTCCACGATCGACGCGGTCGTCGCCCCGGGCGTGAAGATCTCCGCGACGCCCTTCTCCTTCAGCGGCGGGATGTCCTCGTCCGGGATGATGCCGCCGCCGAAGACGAGGATGTCCTCGGCGTCGCGCTCCTTGAGCAGCTCGATGACCGCGGCGAACAGCGTGTTGTGCGCACCGGAGAGGATGGACAGGCCGATCGCGTCGGCGTCCTCCTGGATGGCGGTGTCGACGATCTGCTCCGGCGTCTGGTGGAGCCCGGTGTAGATGACCTCCATACCGGCGTCACGCAGGGCGCGCGCGATGACCTTGGCCCCGCGATCGTGGCCGTCGAGCCCCGGCTTGGCCACCACCACACGGATCGGACCGGCTGCCACACCCATCACTGCCTCCATCAAACGACCACGGAAGCGATCGCTTCCGTCCGTAACGACAAGTACCGCACTTTTGGCGCGTTCCGCCACCCGTCGCGAAGTGAACGAACGTTATCTCCAGCATCCCGCAACCGGCAGTTTTACGGAGCGCAGGGAGGGGGAAATCACATGATGGGACATGAGGGCACACGGGGGATGGAGCCGGCCCCCGCCGTGCCGACAGGAGGTCGGCCATGAAGGTCACCGGGATACTGCCACTCTTCCTCCCGCCCTGTCGCCGTCTGTGGCCCGGCGGACTGGCCGGGCTCTCCATGACGCTGCTCAAGGCGACCGCCCTGGAGGCCGCGATCCTGGCCGGCCATCTCCTGCTCTATCCGACGGGCCTCATCCAGGAACGGCGCGCCGCCGCCCTGCCCGGGGGAGACGTGGCGCCCGCCGCCGACGGCACCGTTCGGCTGCCGGTGCGGTCCGGTCCCCCGGTCGTGCTGCTGCACGGTTTCATCGACAACCGCTCGGTGTTCGTACTGCTGCGCCGCAGCCTCGCCCAGCACGGCAGGCAGCGGGTGGAGTCGCTCAACTACTCTCCGCTGACCTGTGACGTCCGCGCCGCCGCCGAGCTGCTCGGACGGCACGTCGAGGAGATCTGCGAGCGCGCCGGCACCACGCGGGTCGACATCGTGGGGCACAGCCTCGGCGGACTGATCGCCCGTTACTACGTGCAATGTCTCGGCGGGGACCTGCGAGTGCGCACGCTCGTCACCCTCGGCACCCCGCACTCCGGGACCCGGGTGGCACCGCTGGCCAACGCGCATCCGATCGTGCGCCAGATGCGGCCCGGTTCGGAGGTGATCGAGGAGCTGGCCCGGCCCGCACCCGGCTGCCGTACGCGGTTCGTCAGCTTCTGGAGCGACCTGGACTCCGTGATGGTCCCGTTGGAGACGGCCTGCCTGGAGCACCCCGATCTCGACACGCGGAACGTCCGGGTGAGCGGCATCGGGCATCTCGCCCTGCCCGTACATCCCGCCGTCGCGGTCGGGATACGCGAGGCCCTCGACACCGCACCGGCCGGGGACCGGGTCCCCGACGGTCTGACGGTGGCCTAGCGGACCGAACAGGGGCGAGCCGGAGGGAGGAGAGAGAGGGAGACAGAGGCGGGGCTCAGCCGGTTCACCGGTGACTCACTGCCACCTGACCTCGAACATTCTTCGAACACAAAGCCAAACTCGCGTCCGGCGTCCCCCGAAACACAGCCGAATGCCCGTTTCCGGCCTACACGAAACCGGCCGAAGATTGTCGCGCCCGCGTACCGCCGGGTACAGTCGCCGCACTGCTCTGGCAGCCCCTGTTGTCGAGGCGAAAGAGAAGTTGGTGAACGACCGTCACCCGCCGGGGATCATGACCACCCCGGCCCCGGCTTCCGACGCCTCCACCCCGCATTACGCGCCGTACGGCACAACGGAAGTCTCCTACGACGACCTCACCACGTACGGCGCCTACGACGCCACCGGTTTTGCGGACGATGCCACCGGCACCACGGGCTACGCCCACGACCCCCTCTTCGGCAGCCTTCCGGGCGGCGAGCAGGCCACCGGCGCGTACGACACACAGACCACCGGCGGGTACGACACCACGCAGTGGCAGACCGGCACCTGCCAGATCCCGAACCAGGACCCGTACGCGGCCCAGCACCACACCGCCTATGACTCCGGGGGGTACGACACCACCGCCTGGACGGTCCCCGCGCAGTCCACCGGGAACGCGGTGAGCGGTCAGTGGGACTCGAGCGCCTGGCTCCAGCCCGACCAGAGCACCGGCGCCGATCCCACCCAGCAGTGGGACTGGGGCACCCAGGCCTTCGACACGGACGCGTACGACGCCACGCAGTGGAACGCGGCCGACCAGGTCGGGCCGGCGGAGCCCGAGCAGGTTGCCGAAGCGTTCGACCAGCGGGCCACCGCCACGTTCGAGCAGGTCGGTGACGCGCACGCGACCGCGGCCTTCGAGCAGGTGCCGTACGAGGACACCGGCTTCGAGGGACAGCACGGCGACGAGGGTGAGTCGACCGCCACCGGTGAACTGCCCGCTGTGCACGGGCTGCTGGACGAGCAGGAAGAGGTCACCCCCGCCCCGGCGACCCGCGCGGGCTCGCGCGGCGCGGCGCGTTCCCGGCGTCGTACGCCCGCCAAACGCTCCGCGCTGCTGACCATCGCCGTGCCCTCGGCCTGTGTGATGGGGGTCGCCGGGATCGCCGCGGCCTCGGTCAGCGCCCTGGCCGACGACTCCAAGGACACCACCGCCTCCGCCTCGGACGCGCAGGCGGTGCAGCCGTCGATCGCCAACAGCAAACTGGACACCCAGCTCAAGACCCTCTCCGCCGGGGCCCATGACTTCGCCGACCGGGCGAGCCGCACCCAGGAGCGGATCGACCTCAAGACGCAGCAGGCGCTGGAGAAGAAGAAGGCCGCGGCGGAGGCCGCGCTCAAGGAGCGCCTGCGCCCCAAGTTCGCCCTGCCGGTCGCCCAGAGGGGGCTCAGCGCCTACTTCGGCCAGGCGGGCGTGAACTGGATGTCGGTGCACACCGGCATCGACTTCCCCGTCTCCTACGGCACCACGGTGATGGCCGCAACCGACGGCACCGTCACCACCAAGTGGAACAGCGCCTACGGCAACATGATGATCGTGACGGCGAAGGACGGCACGGAGACCTGGTACTGCCACCTGTCCAGCTACCGCGTGGCCTCCGGTACGACCGTCAAGGCCGGCGAGCCGATCGCCTACTCCGGCAACTCCGGCAACTCCACAGGCCCGCATCTGCACTTCGAGGTACGGCCGGCGGGCGGGGCGGCCCTGGACCCCCTGCCGTGGCTGCGCAGCCACGGACTGAACCCGGCCTGAGCCCCTGATGGGACGAGCCCCGCCATCAGGCGGGGCTCACTTCGTCTAGAGCTTCTCCACCGGCGCGTACCGCAACAACAGCCGCTTCGGCTTGGTGTCGCCGAAGTCGATCGTCGCCTCCGCGTTCACGCCCGTGCCCTTCACCGCGACGACCGTGCCGAGCCCGAACTGGTCGTGGGTGACCCGGTCCCCGACGGCCAGGGAGACCACCGGCTTCTCCGCCGTGCGCCGTGTGGCGAACCCGGACGCACCCGACGCGGAGGAGCGCGAGCGGGCCGAGGACAGCGAGGCAGCGATTCCCGCGACCGGACCGGAGGACGCCGGCGCCGCCGCACCCGTCCGCTTCCACTCCACGTGGGAGGCCGGGATCTCCTCCAGGAAGCGGGAGGGCGGGTTGTACGACGGCTGACCCCAGGCGCTGCGCATCGCCGACCGCGTCAGGTACAGCCGCTCCCGCGCGCGTGTGATGCCGACGTACGCCAGGCGCCGTTCCTCCTCCAGTTCCTTGGTCTGGCCGAGGGCGCGCATGTGCGGGAAGACGCCGTCCTCCATGCCGGTCAGGAACACCACCGGGAACTCCAGGCCCTTGGCGGTGTGCAGGGTCATCAGCGTGATGACGCCGTCGCCGTCCTCCTCGTCGGGGATCTGGTCGGAGTCGGCGACCAGGGCGACCTGTTCCAGGAATTCGGCGAGCGTCCCCCGCTCACCCTCGCCGCGCTCCTGCTCGAACTCCAGAGCCACGGCCGCGAGTTCCTGGAGGTTCTCGATACGGGTCTCGTCCTGCGGGTCGGTCGAGGCCTGCAACTCGGCCAGATAGCCGGTGCGTTCGAGCACCGCTTCCAGGACGGTCGCCGGTCCCGCGCCGGACTCGACGATCGTACGCAGTTCCTCCATCAGCGCGTTGAACCGCTTGACCGCGTTGGTGGAGCGCGCGGCCATCCCGTACGCCTCGTCGACGCGCTTGAGCGCCTGCGAGAAACTGATCTTCTCCCGCTGGGAGAGGGCGTCGATCATCGCCTCCGCACGCTCGCCGATGCCCCGCTTGGGCACATTGAGGATGCGGCGCAGCGGCACCGAGTCCTCGGGGTTGGAGAGGACACGCAGGTAGGCGAGGACGTCTCGGACCTCCTTGCGTTCGTAGAAGCGGACTCCGCCGACGACCTTGTAGGGCAGGCCGACGCGGATGAAGACCTCTTCGAAGACACGGGACTGGGCGTTGGTGCGGTAGAAGACGGCGACGTCCCCGGCCTTCGCCTCGCGCGCGTCCGTGAGACGGTCTATCTCGTCGGCGACGAACTGGGCCTCGTCGTGCTCGGTGTCGGCGACGTATCCGGTGATCCGGGCGCCGTGGCCGGCGTTGGTCCACAGGTTCTTCGGGCGGCGGGATTCGTTGCGCTCGATGACCGCGTTGGCGGCGGACAGGATGGTCTGCGTGGAGCGGTAGTTCTGCTCCAGCAGGATCGTCGTCGCGTTCGGGTAGTCCTCCTCGAACTGGAGGATGTTGCGGATCGTCGCGCCGCGGAAGGCGTAGATCGACTGGTCCGCGTCGCCCACCACGCACAGTTCGGCGGGCTGGAGGTCGTCCTCGCCGGGCGGGGTGTCGACGTCGTCGTCGGCGCGCTCGCCCGTGCCGACCAGTTCGCGGACCAGCGCGTACTGGGCGTGGTTGGTGTCCTGGTACTCGTCGACCAGGACGTGCCGGAAGCGGCGGCGGTAGTGCTCGGCGACGTCCGGGAAGGCCCGCAGCAGGTGGACCGTCGTCATGATCAGGTCGTCGAAGTCGAGCGCGTTCGCCTCGCGCAGCCGCGACTGGTACAGCGCGTAGGCCTGGGCGAGGGTCTTCTCGAAGCCGTCGGTTGCCTGGGCGGCGAAGTCCTCCTCGTCGATCAGCTCGTTCTTCAGGTTGCTGATCTTGGCGCTGAAGGACTTGGGCGGGAAGCGCTTGGGGTCGAGGTCCAGGTCGCGGCAGACCAGGGCCATCAGGCGCTTGCTGTCGGCGGCGTCGTAGATCGAGAAGGAGGAGGTGAAGCCGAGCTTCTTCGACTCGCGCCTGAGGATCCGGACGCACGCGCTGTGGAAGGTCATCACCCACATCGCGTTCGCGCGCGGGCCGACGAGCTGCTCGACGCGCTCCTTCATCTCGCCCGCGGCCTTGTTGGTGAAGGTGATCGCGAGGATCTGGCCCGGGTGTACGTTCCGCTCGGCGAGCAGGTGGGCGATGCGGTGGGTGAGCACGCGCGTCTTGCCTGAGCCGGCGCCGGCGACGATGAGCAACGGGGAGCCGGCGTGCACGACCGCGGCGCGCTGGTTCTCGTTCAGCCCCTCCAGGAGTGCCGCCGCGTCGATCGGCGGGCGGGGGGCGCCGTCGCGGTAGTAGGCGTCCCGGTCCGGCGGCACGTCGAACTTCCCGCCGAACAGATCGTCCGGAAGCGACTCCGGAACGTGATCGTCCTCGGGCGGCGGCGGGGGCTCCTCCTCGCGCCCGCGAGGGGCCTGGAGGTCCGCCAGGAAGCTGTCGTCAAAGAGGCTGCTCATCGCTCTCCGAGTCTAGGGCTCCCCACCGACAACCGATCCCCGTCCCCGGAACACGGCCCCCGCGAGCGAGCCCGCTGCCGGATGCCGCCGGGCGGCCGGCCCCCGCCTCACCGGCCCCGATTCCCCCTCACGCTGCGGAAGCGCCTGGTCACGTCCACGTGAACCCGGCCTCGGGTCACGGAAATGTATCGGACATACCGCACACCAACCTTCACAGGAGACACACGAGTTGGCTAGGTTGCCGTCAGGCCGCACGACCACTCTCCGGCGAACGTCGCCGGGCCGCGCGGCCTCCGCCGAGTCCGGCGCGCCCCGCACGGTGCCCGGAGCCGGGGACCCACCGATCCTGGGGTGAATCGGCCGACTCCCGCCCGGGACGACGCCGTAGGGCAACCCTTCCGAAGCACCCGCCCGAACCCGACAGCTAACCCGGTAGGCGGCACGTTGGAAGGAGTCGCCTCCCTTGGCGTCGCACCGCAAGCCGCGCCCCGCCGGCACCCGTGGAACGGGCCTGCGCGGCCCCGCCCTCGCCACCGCTGCCTTCACTTCCGTGGCCGTCCTGTCCCAGACGGCCGAGGCCGCCCCCGCCGACGACGGCAGGCCGAGCCTGGAGGAGATCGAGAAGAAGATCGACGAGTTCTACCGCCGGGCCGACTCCGCACCGGAGGAGGAACCGGTGGCCGGGCAGCGGGCGCATGCCGAGGATCCGCGTCAGGAGGGTGCCCGGCGCGCGAGCCGGCTCGCCAAGGCCAGGGAGGGGCGGATGCCGTTCGCGGCCGCCCCGGACACGGCCGCCTCCCTCCTCGCGGAGTACCCGCAGGACCACTTCGCGCAGAGCAGGGTGATGAACCGGCTGGCCTCGCGTGTGAAGGGCGCGGCCGAGCGGGGCAAGGCCACCAGGAGCCCGGAGACGCCGGCCGCCTCGCGCTACGACGTGAAGGCCGCGAAGGCCGCCGTCCAGCACAAGCTCGCCACCGCCCAGGAGCTGCTGTCCCGGCTCACGGCCCAGGAGGGCCAGCGGCCCGCCGCGCTCGGCCGACGGCACCTGCCCGGTC
Organism: Streptomyces sp. NPDC006314; assembly: GCF_040613075.1. Lineage (NCBI taxonomy): Bacteria > Bacillati > Actinomycetota > Actinomycetes > Kitasatosporales > Streptomycetaceae > Streptomyces > Streptomyces sp. NPDC006314. The sequence goes on from NZ_JBEXRL010000001.1 coordinate 472,397, forward strand.
CGCGGGTGCACGGGTCCCCGGGCTCGGGGCAGGCCACCAAGGCCGAGAAGGCGATCGCCTTCGCCCGGGCCCAGATCGGCAAGCCGTACGTGAGCGGTGCCAGCGGACCCGGCTCCTACGACTGCTCCGGCCTCACCCAGGCCGCGTGGAAGGCCGCCGGCGTCACCCTCCCGCGTACCGCCCAGGACCAGGCCGCCACGGGCACCCCGGTCCCCCTCTCCGACGCGCGCGCCGGTGACCTGGTCTTCTTCCACGACGACAGCAGTCATGTCGGCCTCTGCACGGGCAACGGGATGATGATCCACGCCCCGGAGCCGGGCGGGTATGTCCGCGAGGAGTCCGTCGACCGCGGTGGCGAATCGATCATCCGCAGCGTGGTGCGGCCGGGCTGACCGTTCTCGTTCGGGCTCCACCCGCGCCGCACCGGCGTTTCTGCGCTCCACGCGCGTGTGCCCTGCCCGGCGGGATGCGCGCGGCCGCCTTGCATCGGGCGCATACCCGGCTCTCGGGTCTGCGTGCGTGGGGGGGGCGGCCTCCCGCGGCCGGGGCCGCCCTGGCGGCGAGCGGCATCCTGCCGGTGGGCCTGCGTCCGGCCGGCGACGAGACGGTCTCCCGGGTGGTGCCTGCGGGGTGAGGGCCGGCGTCGATGCGTGGCGCTGGGCCGGCTCCGTCCTGCGGATGTCCGGCGAACGGCGGCGATCGATGGCCGGGGCGGAGAGTCCGGGGGCGCTGACCACCGTCGCCGTGACGACCGCGGCGGGGCACCCGGCTCCCGACGCCGGGCCGGCAGACCTTGGCCGAGGCCCTGTCCGCGCTCGCGGCGCTGCTCTGGCCGGTGCCGTTCGTCCTCGTCGTACGGCGCTGGAAGCGGCGCATGCCGGGAGCGGGGTTCCTGTGCCGTTCCGGCCGGGCCTGGTGCTCTGCGTCCTCGCCCTGGCCCACTTCGACCCGCGGCGACTGCTGGAGGGCGCCGGAGGACCACTGGATCGCGGGCGGGGCACTCGGGGTGTCGGCGCCGGCCGGGGCGACGCTGCTCGCCGCCGGCAGCGGGCGCCTGTACCTGTGGGACGACGACGATCGCGGCGTGCTGCGCACTGTGACGGTCGCGCCGCTCGTCCTGGACCTGGCCTGGTACCCCGTGCTGCCGGCGGCCGGGCTACGACAGCGGTGGGCGACACGCCTCCACCCTGACCCGCGCCCGGTTCACGGCGGTCCCGGGCGTGGCTCGCGGTCGCCGCCGGTGCGGTGCTCGCGGCCCGCGCCGGCGACGACATCGCCCGCCCGTCAGGTCCACAGGACGGCGATGAAGATGTTCCCCGTGGTCAGCAGGCCGACCAGGCCGAAGAGCCCCTTGTCGGCCCGCTCCTCGTCACGCTTCACGTAGACGAGTCCGAGGATCACGATCAGCAGGGCCAGCTTCACGCCGATCTTGAGGGTGTTGACATGGTGATCGCCGGCCTGATCGAGGCCGACCAGGGCCACGCCGGTGACCAGCATGGTCAGGGCGCCGTGCAGCATGCCGGGGACGAACCGGGCCGTGCCCTGGCCCATCGCCTTCACCTGGGTGAGGAAACCGCCGAGCAGCGCGGCGATGCCGACGATGTGCAGGCCGACGAAGAGATGGATGAGTAGGTCCATGGAGCCGGAGCCTAACGAGGGGCATCTGCGGCTTCTGCGACCGGGCCCGCCGACCGGCGTCCCACCGGGTCCGCCCCTGAAGCCTGGGCTCTTGCATATATGCGTCCCATACCACCCCACGCCTCCCGCCAGTCCCATTTTCCAGGCTTCGGTCACCGCGCTGCGTGAAGACGACGGCTCCACCCGGGCAACGCGGTCACACACGGTCACAAGACGGTCTGTCGTAGCCAGTTCCGGACTCCGCGTTACCGAGTCGTCACAGACCGGCCTAGCGTCCTCCCCCAGGTGACCGGCTCCCCACCGCCGCCCCGGCCAGGGGCGGCAGTCGGCCACCTCCGCCGAGAAAGGCCCGGCGGTGGCCCGCTCCCCTCGTGCGGGCCTCCGCCGGGCACATCGACCGCTCGCTCGCACGAGTCCTACGAAAGGACGTGACGGTCCAGGTGGCAGCGCACCGCAAGCCCCGGCAACGCCCGCTCAGCGGCCATACGGCCCGGACGGCCGCCACGCTCGCCCTGGCGGGTGCGGCCACCGCGACGGGTTTCGACGGGACGGGACAGGCGGAGCCACAGCTGACGGTGGCGCAGGTGAGGGAGAGGGTCGAGAAGTTGCACCAGGAGGCGGAGGCCGCCACCGAGAGGTACAACGGGGCGAAGGAGAAGGCCGAAACGGCCCGGCGGCGGGTGAACGCGCTGCAGGACCAGGCCGCCCGCAAGCAGGAGAAGCTCAACTCGTCCCGGGACGCACTGGGTTCCCTCGCGGCGGCACAGTACCGCGACGGCGGCATCGACCCGGCCTGGCAGCTGGCCCTGTCCAGCGGCCCCGACCGGTACCTGGAGGGCGCCGCCATCGCGGAGCGGGCCGGCGACCGGCAGGCCGTCGCCGTGTCACGGGTGCGCGAACAGCTCCGGGAGATCGAGCGGTTGCGCGGCGCCGCACACATCGAGCTGAAGTCCCTGCGCTCACGGCAGGCGGAGCTGAAACGGCGGAAGAAGACCATCACCGGAAAGCTCGCCGAGGCCCGGCGACTGCTGGCGCGGCTCACCCCGCGGCAGCGGTCCGAGGTCACCGGTGACGGCGTCTCGGCCGCGCACGTCTCCCGGTCGGCCTCCGGCACGCGGACGGCCCCGGAGCGGACCGGGTCCACCCCGGCGCCCCACGCGCGCGCGGCGGCGGCCGTCTCCTACGCCTACGCCAAGCTCGGCAGTCCCTATGTGTGGGGTGCGACCGGCCCCAACGCCTTCGACTGCTCGGGCCTGGTCCAGGCCGCCTACCGCTCCGCCGGCATCTCCCTGCCGCGCACCACCTACGCCCAGATCAACGCGGGCCGCCGCGTCTCCCGCTCCGAACTCCAGCCCGGCGACCTGGTGTTCTTCTATTCCGGCATCAGCCACGTCGGGCTCTACGTCGGAGGCGGCCAGATGATCCACGCCCCGAATCCGTCGGCACCGGTCCGGCTGGCCCCGATCGACCAGATGCCGTTCGCCGGGGCCACCCGGGTGGCGTGAGGGCGGCCCCCCAGGGGTCAGACGAGGCGGCGGGCGGTCGCCCAGCGGGTCAACTCGTGGCGGTTGGACAGCTGGAGCTTGCGCAGGACCGCCGAGACGTGGGACTCGACCGTCTTCACGGAGATGAACAGCTGCTTGGCGATCTCCTTGTAGGCGTAGCCACGGGCGATCAGGCGCAGCACCTCGCGCTCGCGCTGGGTGAGTCGGTCCAGGTCCTCGTCCACGGGCGGAGCGTCGGTGGAGGCGAAGGCGTCGAGGACGAACCCGGCCAGCCGCGGGGAGAAGACGGCGTCGCCCTCCTGCACCCGGAAGATCGAGTCGACCAGGTCGGTGCCGGTGATGGTCTTGGTGACGTAGCCGCGGGCGCCGCCGCGGATCACCCCGATCACGTCCTCCGCCGCGTCCGACACGGAGAGCGCGAGGAAGCGCACGGGCCGCTCGGCGTCGGCCATCAACGCCGCGCAGCGGCGAAGTACTTCCACACCGCCGCCGCCCGGCAGGTGGACGTCGAGGAGGACCACCTCGGGCCGGGTCGCGGTGATGACGGTGACCGCCTGGTCGACGTCCGCGGCCTCGCCGACCACCTCGACGCCTGTCTCGGCGGTCTGGCCGATCTCGGCCTGGACGCCGGTGCGGAACATCCGGTGGTCGTCCACGAGCACCACCCGGACGTGCCGCCCGCCCGCGCCGTCGTCGGCGGGCCGGCCGGACTCGGCCGCCTCCGCCGCTGCCGCCGTGCCGTTCGCCTCGGTCGCGTCGCTCATGACGTCTTCTCCGCCCTCTCCATCTCCAGCTCGACCTCCGTGCCGCCGTCCGGCACCGCCCGCAGCCGGGCCGTGCCGCCGTTGCGTTCCATGCGGCCGATGATCGATTCTCTGACGCCCATGCGGTCGGCGGGTATCGAGTCGGGGTCGAAGCCCGGGCCGCGGTCGCGCACGGACACGAAGACCGTCCTTCCCTCGACTTCGGCATAGACCTGTACGGCACCGCCCTCGCCACCGTACTTGGCGGCGTTCACCATCGCCTCGCGCGCGGCCTGCATCTGCGCCGCGGTCTTCTCGTCCAGCGGGCAGTCGCCGACGATGACGACCTCGATGGGCACGCCGTGTTTGTCCTCCACCTCGGCGGCGTTGCGCCGCACCGCCTCCGCGACCGTGTCCGGCTCGTCGGCCTCGTCCGTGCCGGTGCCCTCCGGTTTGTACAGCCAGGTGCGCAGGTCGCGCTCCTGAGCGCGGGCGAGGCGGCGCACCTCGCCCGCGTTGTCGGCGTTGCGCTGGATCAGGGTGAGGGTGTGCAGCACGGAGTCGTGGACGTGGGCGGCGACCTCGGCGCGCTCCTGGGCGCGGATGCGCATCAGGCGTTCCTCGGACAGGTCCTGCGTCATGCGGACCAGGTACGGTCCGGCGAGCAGCGTGATGCCGACCAGGACGGCGAGCGCGGCCTGGAGGACGGCGCCCAGGTGGGCGGCCGAACCCTGGAGGACGAAGATGGCGGAGACACCGGCCGTGACGAGCAGGACCCCAGCGGCCGCGCGCAGCAGGGTGAGGGTGCGGCGCCGTCGGCCGACCTCGACCCAGCGGGCCCGGCGGGCGTTGTCCGCCTGCCGCCAGACCAGGGCGACACCGGCCGCGACGAGCACGGCGGGCAGCAGATACGCCTTGGCCGCGCTGCTCAGGTTGACGCTGCCCACGAAGACCATGGACACGATGACCATGAGGAGCAGCGCGACGATCTGTCCCCGGTCCGGCTTGCGGGCCACCAGTCTGCGGCGGCCGTCCGGCGAGGTCTCGGTGCCGACCAGCGTCGGCGGCTTCTGGTCGCCGACGCCGCCGACGCCGAGGGGGACGAAGAACCAGAAAGCCGCGTACAGCAGCGCCCCGAGTCCGTTGGCCATGAACAGGCCGACGAAGACCAGCCGCACCCAGATGACGGGCAGCCCGAGATGCCCGGCGAGGCCCCGCGCCACTCCGCCGAGCCAGCGTCCGTCGCTGCTGCGGTAGAGCTTGTGCGGCGGCCGCGGGTCGTCGAGTGGCGGGCTTGCGGCTTCCGGCATGGCAATGATGGTCACATGGCCGGCGGGGCAGGGCATCAGGGTCGGCCCCCGAGACGCCCCTGATCTTCGGCAGGGCCGGCCCGGGGAGCGCCGGACCAGTCGATCCGCTGCCGCTCGAACGCTTCCCGCCCCGTACTCAGGGACGATTTCAGGGTTCGCCCAGGGTCGGCCCGACTGCCGTCGCGGCGACCGGGCCGTCACCATGGACGCATGACGGATCACGAGCACGCCGCGACGGGTCCGGGACCCGGCACCGGCCCGCGCCCGGCCACGGGCGCCGGACCGACGGATGCCGCGCCCGCCGCGACGGAGATGACGGGGGCGGCCGGTACGGACACCCGCGCCGGCACCCCCGACCCGGGGCGGGAGCAGGAGCAGGAGCAACGGCACGACACCGCCGAGGCCCCCGCCCGGTTCCGGCGCGACCGCCGGCACAAGATGATCGCGGGCGTGTGCGCGGGTCTCGGCAGGCAGACCGACCTGGACCCGGTGATCTTCCGCATCACCCTGGCCGTGCTGTCGGCGACCGGCGGCATCGGCCTCATCTTCTACGGCTTCGCCTGGCTCCTGGTGCCGTACGGGGACGACGAGGAGAACGAGGTCCGCAAACTGCTCACCGGCCGGGTCGACGGCCAGGCGCTGGCCGCCGTGCTGTTCGCGCTGGTCGGCTGCGGAATCTTCCTGACCATGCTGGGGAACGGCGGGGTGCTGACCTTCGCCGTGGTGCTCTCCCTGCTGCTGGCGGGCGCCGGGTACTGGTCGCGCCGCCGTGGCGCCTCCGACTCCGATCCGCTCGCGGCGCAGGCCGCCGCCGACGCCCCGCCGGAGGCCCAGGCGCCGCCCGTCGTCACCTTCTACCCGTCCTGGTGGCGGGACCCCATCGTCAAGGACGGCACCCATGTCGGTGGCACGGGCTATCTGTGGGGTCCCGGCGACGCCCGTGAGCGGGACCTCGTCCCGGGCCTCGACGTCGCCGTCGCCACCCCCTGGACCCACCACGGCCGCATACGGCCGCCGCACGCCGCCGTGCCTCCTGCACCACGAGTCCCGCGCTGGATCGGTGGCCGGCTGTGCCTGCTCGCCCTGCTCGCGGGCGGCCTGGGCACCGGGCTGACCTGGGAGACGCACCCGCTGGGCACCAGCCTGCAGACCGGCCTGGCCTGCGCGCTGACGGTCCTCGGCCTGGGCGTCGCGGTCAGCGCGTTCCTGGGCCGTACGGGAGCCGGGACGGTGTTCCTGGCGATCGTCACGGCGGCACTGCTGGCGGGGGCGTCGGCTCTGCCGAAGGACATCACCACGCACTGGCGGGACACGTCCTGGAAGCCCGCCGCGACGGCACAGGTGCGGTCCACATACGAGCTCGGCACCGGCCGGGGCACGCTGGACCTGACCCTGGTGCGTCCGGCCAGGGGAGAGAAGGTCGCCACGAACGCCCATGTGGGCGCGGGACAACTGAAGGTGGTCGTGCCGGCGGACGCGACCGTGCGGATGAGCATCGACGTGGGAGTGGGCGACATCCGGTTGCCCGGGGACGACAGGAAGGACGTGGATGTGCAGCCGGGCAGGCACAAGGACGTGACGCTGGCGCCGGCCGAGGGCGGTGGGGACTCCGGCACGCTGGACCTCACGCTCGGGGTCGGTGCGGGACAGGTGGAGGTCAGCCGTGCTGCGTCATGAGTTCCAGCCCGGGAAGCTGGTCGCCGGGCTCTTCCTGACCGCCACCGGTGCCGTCTACGCCGGGGACGCGGGCGGCCTGTGGGAGACGCCGTGGTTCGTGGTCGTCCCGCTGGTCGTGGGTGGCCTGTGCCTGTCCGGCGTCACGGCCGCCCTGACCCGCCGGATACGCGGCCGGGGCGGCTCCTAGGGCGGCTACTGAACCCGGTGGGGAAGGCGGCGACGTTCACCTGACGCTCGGCGCCGCCCTCGGTGGCTGGGGGGTTCAGTAGCCGTAGCCACCGAGCTGCTGTCGGCGCCGTGCGCGCCAGGCCGCGTCCAGGGAGAGACAGGGGGCGCCGGCGAGGACCAGGGGCAGCCAGGCCATCAGGTAGGCGAGGTCGTTGCCGTAGTAGTAGGGGGCCGTCGCCCAGCTGACCGTCAGCCACAGACTGAGCGAGATCAGCGCGCCGCCGAGCGCGGCCAGCCGGCCGAGCAGACCGAGCAGGGTGCCGATACCGACGGCCAGCTCACCGAGGGCGATGGCGTAGCCGAAGCCGACGGGGCTCTTGAGAGCCAGGTCGATCAGGGCCGGGATGGCGGCGGAGTCACGTGCCGCGCGCAGGGTGTCGCCGATCGATCCGGCGCCTCCGGACTGCATGAAGGCGCTGTCCGTGAGCTTGTCCAGGCCGGCGTAGACGAAGGTGACCCCGAGGAAGATACGCAGCGGCAGCAGGGCGTAGTGGGCGGCGGTGTCCCGCAGGCCGCGGTGGCCGTCGAGCCCGGGGGTGGGTGTGTCCGTCCGAATGCCGTGGGTCATCGCTGCCTGCCGCCTCTCGCCCGCCTTGCCGTCCCCCACCCTGACCATACGTATGACGAGGTGGGTCCGCTCAATCCCGTCCAGGACGATTTTCCGGATTTCGGCCCTTGGCGCGGAGGGCTGGGCCCTTGGCGCGGACGGCGGGGGCGGATGGGGGACGGGATTCGACCCACCGGGTGGCCGAGGATCCGGCTTTCGACGCTCACGCCTCACGGTCGAGGGAGCCGTCGCCGTGCGGGCAGCGGGTGCCCATCGGGTTCGCCCGGTCGACGGGAGGAGGTGCGGATCGGTCGGTGTCACCGGCAGGAACGCGCTCGCTACCGGTTCGGCGCTCCCCCGTCTCGCCGGTCGTTCACTCCGTCACCTCGATGATGCACCGGTTGGTGGCCACCCCGGCCGCGGTCACCACCTGCACCCCCACCGAGCCGGGCTCGACATCGGCCGGTACGGGCACGGTCAGGACGGTGTCCGTCGGGTTGCGGAAGCCGCCCGCGACGGGGACGAGCGGCACGTGGACGTCGACCGCGCCGATGCGGACGACCATACGCGAGAGCCGGTCGGCACCGTGCGCACCGGGCGGGACGAAGCCGGTGCCGCGGATCTCGATGTCGTCGCCGGTGCGGATCGGCCCGTCCAGGTCGCCGGGTTCGCGGGCGCGGACCACGGAGAGGATGGCCGGGCGGCCGCCCTCGGCGTACTTGCCGGCCAGGTAGGTCGCGGCCGAGGTCAGCACGATCACGCCGAGGCCCCAGGGCAGGTCGGGCAGTTGGTCGGGACGGCGGGCGAGCCGCACGGCGGCGAACAGCAGGGCGACGGCGCTGATGGTGACGTACTGGATGTCGGCGAAGGTGCCCCGGCCGGAGTCGTCGGTGAGCAGGTCGGCGGCGCGCGGCCGGTGGGCCGGCACCTTCTGCAGCCGCTGGGCGAGGATGCGCAGGCCCACCACCCGCCGGACCAGGACGGCGATGCCGCACACCGCGCAGAGGACGGTCACCACGCCCGCGCCGCGCGCGAGGTCGAGCCCCGAGATCAGCGCGTCGCGTTCGGTGTGGCCGGAGGCGGCGACCAGCCGGGTGGCCAGCAGCAGGATCGCGTAGACGACGAACAGCACCCAGCAGGCGGCCACCGTACGGGAGGTGGACATCCGGTTGTCCTCGCCGATCACCGGCGCGAGTGCCCCGCCGCGCGCCCGGTGGAGCCGGCAGGCGGCGGTCAGCGCACCGGCGACGACCAGCGCGGCGAGCAGGGCCGCGGTGCGGGCATCGGTCCAGCCCGGGCCGATCGCGGTGAGCGCTTCGATGAGCAGCAGGACGGCGACCGCGCCCCACACCACGCACACCGTCGGCAGCCATAGCCGCGCGAGCCATGCCTCGCCCTCCGCACGGCCGCGTTCGGCGACCGCCTCCGCGCGCTGGGTCAGCTCCTCGGAGACCCACTGACGGGACGCCGAGGGCGAGTGCGCCACCGCGGCCGGCAGGCCCTGCCCGGCCGCGAAGTCGTCGCGCCGGCGCAGGAAGGCGGCGACGGCCCGCCGGTGCCCCTCCCGGGCGCCGGGCGGACCGTCCCCGCAGGTGCAGCCGCCCTCGTGGACCCGCTCGGGGCCCGTGCCCCCTCTCGCTTCCTGCACCGCCACGCCCGACGCCCGCCTTCCCCACGACCTTCCGGCACGGCGCCGACACCCGCGACGGGCGCGCCGGAGCCACGCAACTCCCCTGTGACAAAAGCGAATTGTGCCCTACCCGAGGCCCTTCGAGGGGGCGCCGGGCCGGATCACCGCGGGTGAAGCCGGGGCCACCGTGTTGACCCGGCTACGAGACTCCCCCATGGCCGGGATCATCCAGCGGGACGGGACCCGGGCCTTCGACGGCAGCACGATCCGGATCACTCCCCGGAGACGGTGTTTCCCAAGCTGCCGCCCGCGGGACCCCTGCGCCCTGGACCTGTGGGGCAGCGTGCGGCGCGACCTGCTGACCGCGCTGGTCGCGGCGGCCGTCACCGCCCGGCTGCCGCATCCCTCCACCCGCACCGGGCGGCACGTACGACGACCGGGGCCGGCGACGCGCCGTCGTACCGGCGCAGGTCCACCCCCACGACGTACTGCTGCGGCGGTTGCGGGAGCCGGGCGAGCTGCACCGGGACGGGGTGCTCACGGACGAGGAGTTCACGCTGACCAAGGAGGCCGTGCTCAATGCCTTCAGCTGAGCAGATCGGGTTCGCTGCGGCTGATGTCCTGCCACAGCGGCTGGTAGTTGATCCAGGCCACCAGGTCGCCGCCGAGCTGTTCGCGGGTGGCGACGGCCAGTTTGTGGTCGATGAGCACCGGACGACCGGCCGCACGGGCCATGAGCTGCACCTGACAGGACCGCTCCAGGGACAGGAACCACCAGGCGGCCGCGTCCACGGAGTCACCGACGGTCAGCAGCCCGTGGTTGCGCAGCACGAGCGCCTTGCGGGAGCCGAGGGCGTTCGCGATCCGGCGGCCCTCGCCTGCGTCGACGGTGACGCCGGTGTAGGCGTCGTAGAGCGCCACGTCCTCGTAGAAGGCGCAGCTCTCCTGGGTGATGGGGTCGATCAGCTCGCCGAGCGCCGCGAGGGCGCGGCCGTGCACGGTGTGGCAGTGGGCGACGGCGACGACGTCCGGGCGGGCTGCGTGGACCTGGGCGTGCACGGTGAACGCGGCCTGGTTGACGTGGTAGCGGCCCTCGACGACCTGCCCGTCCTGGTTGGCCAGGACGAGGTCGCTGACGGTGATGTGCCGGAACGGCATCCCGAACGGGTTGACCCAGAAGCAGTCGGTGAATTCGGGATCGCGGACGGTGATGTTCCCGGACACCCCGTCCTCGAAGCCGCTGCGCCCGAAGACCCGCAGGGCGCCGGCGAGCCGCTCCTTGCGGTGTCGGCGTTCGTCCTCGACCGAGTCGTGCATCGGCGGCATGGCGAACTGCAGCTGGCCGGTGGGCAGCGGCAGGGGCGGGGTGGGCCCGTGCATAGGTCCTCCAGCGTGGTGATTGCGGTACGGGCCGGAAGTTACCGCCGGCCGGCGGAAAACGGCAGAGCACAAGGGCGGAGCCGTTGGTGAAGATGCCCCGGCCCAGCGGATACACGACAGAGGCTGTCTGGATTACCGGCGAGACTGGCGTGCATGAACTGGGCAGCTTTCACCACCGCCGCACCCGAACTGGCGACGCTCGCCGAGGAGCGTTTCGGCGCCTACCGGCACCACGTCCTCGCGACCCTGCGCAAGGACGGCTCCCCGCGCACGACCGGCCTGGAGGTCCGCTTCCTCGGCGGAGAGCTGTGGCTCGGCATGATGCCGGACTCCCTCAAGGCCCACGATCTGCTCCGCGACCCGCGTTTCGCGCTCCAGGCCAATCCGGGCGCGGACATGGGCCGTGGGGATGTCCGGATCAGCGGACGGGCGTGCGAGGTCGTCGATACGGCCGTGAAGGGGGCGTACGTCGAAGAGGTGGAACCGCCGCAGCCGTTCCACCTCTTCCGCACCGAGCTGACGGAGGTCGTGCGGACCTACGTCGAGGACGAGAAGTACCTGGTCGTCCAGGTCTGGAAACCCGGGGAGCCGGTGCGTACCCTCCGCCGGACCTGAGCCCCGGAAGGGCTCACTCCCACTCGATGGTGCCCGGCGGCTTCGACGTCACGTCGAGCACGACCCGGTTGACGTCCCGGACCTCGTTGGTGATCCGGGTCGAGATCTTCGCGAGGACGTCGTACGGCAGCCGCGACCAGTCGGCGGTCATGGCGTCCTCCGAGGAGACCGGGCGCAGGACGATCGGGTGGCCGTAGGTGCGGCCGTCACCCTGGACGCCGACCGAGCGGACGTCCGCGAGCAGGACCACCGGGCACTGCCAGATGTCGCGGTCCAGGCCGGCCGCGCTCAGCTCCTCGCGGGCGATGGCGTCGGCGTCGCGCAGCAGGTCCAGGCGCTCCTTGGTGACCTCGCCGACGATGCGGATACCGAGGCCCGGGCCCGGGAACGGCTGACGCTGGACGATCTCCTCCGGCAGGCCCAGCTCCTGGCCGACCATGCGTACCTCGTCCTTGAACAGCTTGCGCAGCGGCTCGATCAGCTTGAACTCGAGGTCCTCGGGCAGGCCGCCGACGTTGTGATGCGACTTGATGTTGGCGGTGCCGGCGCCGCCGCCGGACTCGACGACGTCCGGGTACAGGGTGCCCTGCACCAGGAACTCCACCGCCGGACCCTCGTCGGCGATGATCTCGGCCTGCGCCTGCTCGAAGACGCGGATGAACTCACGGCCGATGATCTTGCGCTTCTCCTCGGGGTCGGAGACGCCCTTGAGGGCGGTGAGGAAGCGCTCCTCGGCGTCGACCACCTTCAGCTGTACGCCGGTGGCCGCGACGAAGTCCTTCTCGACCTGCTCGGTCTCGCCCTTGCGCATCAGGCCGTGGTCCACGTAGACGCAGGTCAGCTGGGAGCCGATGGCCTTCTGGACGAGGGCGGCCGCGACGGCGGAGTCGACACCGCCGGACAGACCGCAGATCGCGCGCTTGTCACCGACCAGCTCGCGGATCGCGGCGACCTGCTCCTCGATCACGTTGCCGGTGGTCCAGTTCGGCTGCAGGCCGGCACCGCGGTACAGGAAGTGCTCCAGCACCTGCTGGCCGTGCGTGGAGTGCATGACCTCGGGGTGGTACTGGACGCCGTAGAGCTTCTTCGCGTCGTTCTCGAACGCGGCGACCGGGACCACGTCGGTGGACGCGGTGACCGAGAAGCCCTCGGGAGCGGCGGAGCAGGCGTCGCCGTGCGACATCCACACGTGCTGCTCGTCCGGGGTGCCCTCGAAGAGGGTGGAGGAGTTCCTGGAGACGTGCAGGTCGGTACGGCCGTACTCGCGGGCGCCGGTGTTGTCGACGGTGCCGCCGAGGGTCTGCGCCATCAGCTGGAAGCCGTAGCACATGCCGAAGACGGGGACGCCGGACTCGAAGATCTCGCGGTCGAGGGTGGGGGCGCCCTCCTCGTACACGGACGAGGGGCCTCCGGAGAGGATGATCGCCGCGGGGTTCTTGGCGAGCATCTCCTGGACCGGCATGGTGCTCGGCACGATCTCGCTGTAGACCCGCGCCTCGCGGACGCGACGGGCGATGAGCTGGGCGTACTGCGCGCCGAAGTCGACGACCAGGACGGTGTCGGGGGCGGCGGCAGACTGAGTCGCTGATGACACGGGGTGCCTTCCGGCGGTTTGGGCGGGGGTCTGTGTCATCGATTCTAACGGGGGTGGCGGTGGGACGGCTCCCGTCACCGGTGGCTCCGCCCCCACCCCCGGCCGCGCCCCCGCCACCGGACTCGGTATGACGGAAAGCGGGACGGCCCGGCCCGGTGGGGCGGAGACGTGCCGTGGCATACTGACCCCGTGCTCACGCAGACGACTCGCTTCTTTACCTATGGCATCCGGCCCGCCGGCTGCCATGGTCGTGCTGCTTGAGCGAAACGCCAAGCGACTTCCCAGGCGCCCCGGGCCGACAAGGCCCGGGGCGCCTGTCGTTTTCCGGGTTCTGTCGTTCCAGGGCATCCAGTCCACCTTCCCGATCGAGGAGCCCCGACGTGACCACCACCACCCCGGAAGCGACCATCACCGACGCCCGGGAGCGCATCGACGCGCTCGACGACCGGATCATCGGCCTCATCCAGGAACGGATGGCCGTCTCCGCCGTCGTCCAGCAGACCCGGATCGCCTCCGGCGGCCGGCGGGTGAACCTGTCCCGCGAGATGGAGATCCTCGGCCGCTACCGTGACGCCCTCGGCAGGCCCGGCACCTCCCTCGCCATGACCCTGCTGGAGCTGTGCCGGGGTCGCATCTGAGTTCGGTCCCGCTCTCACCCGTACGGCGCGTGACCGGCTCACGTACCGCTTCGTTGAGGGAGGTGTCCGCGCCAGCCAGGGGCGGGCCCGGAAGAACCACGCGTGGCTTGCTGGAGCGATGAGGCGCACGGGTCGTGCCGTACGCCGTGGGACCTCGCTCCAGGGAAGTGACCGGACGGCAGGGGACAGCAGCCCGGTCACCCAGGAGAACGGTCGGCTCCGGGGACGCCCGGGGCCGGCCGGCGGAAAAACGCACATGTGCACCAGTGCCAGGTGACACCGCTACGGATGACCCGTTCATCCAGCACGACGCGCACCGGTCCCACGTCCCGGCGCGACCGGCATGGGGTGCACCGGCCGACCGCCAGAGGCCGGACCATCCGCCACGAGGCACAAGAGAAGGGCCCCGCGACGTCTCCGTCCCGCGGGGCCCTTCGCCATGCCGGCCGTGATGTGACCCAGCCCACACGAAGAACCGGTGCGGCCGGGGCAACCCTTCGAGCTCTTCGCTGATCAAACCTGCCGAATCAAGAAAAGCGGTGAGAGGGACCTGCCTTCGGAGGGGGATGCAGGTCCCTCTGTGCCTTCTTCGGCGGGCTACTTCTTCGGCGGCACCGCCGGCATCCCGAGGAACGGCAGCCGCAGCGCTCCGAACGCCTCCACCGGAACCACGGGGGTCCGCGGTTCCACCGGCTTCAGCCGCTCGTACGCCGCGCCCGGCGCCGGGCGCGGGTCCTCCTCGCCCTTGTTCGGCCAGAAGGACATCGCCCGCTCGGCCTGCGCGGTGATCGTCAGCGAGGGGTTCACGCCCAGGTTCGCCGAGACCGCCGCGCCGTCCACCACCGAGATGCCGGGGTGGCCGTACAGCCGGTGGTACGGGTCGATCACGCCGGTCTCCGGGGAGCCACCGATCGGGCATCCGCCGAGGAAGTGCGCGGTGAGGGGGGTCCCCATCAGCTCGCCGAGGTTGCTGCCGGCGAAGCCGTTGATCTCGGCGGCGAGCGCGGAGGCGGCCTCCGTGCCGGCCTTGATCTGCTTGGGATTGGGGGAACCGTGTCCCTGCCGCGCGGTCAGCAGGCCCTTGCCGAGGCCGCCGGGCTTCAGGTACGTCGTCAGGGAGTTGTCCAGCGACTGCATCACCAGGGCGATGATGGTCCGCTCCGACCAGCGCCGGTTGGAGAGGGAGCGGGCGACCAGCAGGGGGTGCCGGGCCGCGTTCGCCAGCCAGGCCAGCACCCGGGAGGAGCCCTCGGCGTACGGCACCTGGAGGGTCGACAGGCCACCCATGGAGTTGGAGCCCTTGCCGTAGCGGACGGGCTCGATGTGGGTGTTCTCGTCGGGGTGGATCGAGGACGTGATGGCGACGCCCCGCGTGAAGTCGGCCTTCGGCTCGCCGGTCGCCTTGCGGTAGCGGCGGTCGTCGGTCTGCGCGCCGACCAGCGCCTCGGAGTTGGTGCGGGTCAGATCGCCCAGCCGGTTCGACAGGTACGGCAGCTGGCGGCCCGCCTTCATGCGGTGCAGCAGGGTCTGGGTGCCGTAGGTGCCGGCCGCGAGGACGACCTTGCGCGCGGTGAGGATCCGGCCCTTGCCCGTCTTCCTCCGGTCCGTCGGCAGGGTCGCCACCGCGTACCCGCCGCGCGAGTCGTCCGTGACGGACACGACCGTCGTCATGGGGTGGACCACCGCGCCCGCCTTCTCGGCGAGGTACAGGTAGTTCTCGTTGAGGGTGTTCTTCGCGCCGTGCCGGCATCCGGTCATGCACTCGCCGCATTCGGTGCACGCGTTCCGCGCGGGACCCGCACCGCCGAAGTACGGGTCCGCGACCTGCTCACCCGGCTTCGCCTTCGCCGACCCGTCGGCGTCCTTGCCGTCGCCGAAGAACACGCCGACCGGCGCGAGGTGGAAGGTGTCGCCGACGCCCATCCGCTGTGCCGCCGCCTTCAGGTGCACGTCGGAGGGGGTCATGGTCGGGTTGAGCCGTACGCCGAGCATGCGCTGGGCCTGGTCGTAGTACGGCTTCAGCTCCTCCTGCCAGTCGGTGATGTCCTTCCACTGCGGGTCCTCGAAGAAGGCCTTCGGCGGTACGTAGAGGGTGTTGGCGTAGTTGAGCGAACCGCCGCCGACGCCCGCGCCGGCCAGCACCATCACATTGCCCAGCAGATGGATGCGCTGGATGCCGAACATGCCGAGCCGGGGGGCCCAGAGATAGTTCTTCAGGTCCCACGAGTTCTTCGGGAGGCCGGCGCGCGTGAAGCGGCGGCCGGCCTCGAGTACGCCGACCTTGTATCCTTTTTCGGTGAGGCGGAGGGCGGACACCGAGCCGCCGAACCCCGATCCGACGACGATGACGTCGTAGTCGTACCCGTCCTCGTCCCGGGTCTGGACGGACTTCTCCTGCGACACGTGCTCTCCTCGTTGAGAACGGGGCTGGCTGGGCGGGTTGGCTAACGGAACCGGAACGCCTTCATCAGGCGGAGACTGCGGTTCATCAAGGCGGCGTACTTCTCGTCGTCCATGCCCAGCGAGGGTGCCATCGGCAGCAGGCGCTGCTGGGCCACCGTCTGGGCCTCGGTGTACTTGAGGATGCCCTCGGAGCCGTGGCGGCGGCCGAGGCCGGAGTCCTTCATGCCGCCCATCGGGGACTGGGCGCTGCCGTAGGCGGGCGCGTAGCCCTCGTTGACGTTGACCGTTCCGGTGCGCAGGCGGGAGGCGATGTCCAGGCCGCGGCGGGCGTTCCTCGTCCACACGGACGCGTTCAGGCCGTACGGCGTGGCGTTGGCGCGCTCTACGGCTTCGTCCTCGCTCGTGAAGCGGTAGATCGAGACGACCGGGCCGAAGGTCTCCTCCTCGCACACGGCCATGGAGTCCTCGACGCCGTCGAGAATGGTGGGCTCGAAGAAGTAGGGGCCGATGTCGGGGCGGGCCGTGCCGCCCGTGATCACCTTCGCGCCTTTGGCGACGGCCTCCTGGACATGGCGTTCGACGGTCTCGAGCTGGCGTTCCCCGATCAGCGAGCCCATGTCGGCGCCGTAGGCGAGGGAGCGGCCGAGTCGCATGGCCCTGGTGCGGGCGGCGAACCGCTCCAGGAAGGCGTCGGCGACCGACTCGTGGACGTACAGCCGCTCGATGGAGATGCAGAGCTGGCCCGCCGAGGAGAAGCAGGCGCGGACGGCGCCGGCGGCGGCCCTCTCGATGTCGGCGTCGTCCAGGACCAGCATGGCGTTCTTGCCGCCGAGTTCGAGGGAGACGCCGATCAGGCGGGCGGCGGCGCCCTGGGCGACCTCGCGGCCGGTGCGGGTGGATCCGGTGAACGAGACGTAGTCGGCGTGCTTGACCAGCTCCGGGCCGACGACCGGGCCCTCGCCGAGGACGACCTGGAAGACGCCCTCGGGCAGCCCGGCCTCGATGAGCAGGTCGCGGGCCCACAGGGCGGTGAGACAGGTCTCCGTGTCCGGCTTCATCACCACCGCGTTGCCGGCGGCGAAGGCGGGCAGCGCGTCGCCGACGGACAGCTCCAACGGGTAGTTCCAGGGGGCGATCTGGCCCACGACCCCGCGCGGATGGCGCAGTTCGAGGGTCTTGGTGAGGGCCGGCACGGCACCGGCGTGGCGCTTCGGGCGCAGGTAGGCGGCGGCCCGGCGGCCGTAGTGGCGGGCGGCGACGGCGACGGCCAGCACCTCCTCGTGCGCGTGCAGCCGGGCCTTGCCGGTCTCGAGCTGCACGAGGTCGAGGACCTCGGCCTGCCGCTCCAGCAGCAGGTCGTGGAAGCGGAGCAGGACGGCGGCCCGCTGCCGGACCGGGATCTTCGCCCACACGGCCTGCGCGGCACGGGCCGCCTCGAAGGCCCGCCGCACGTCCTCGGGGGTGGACTCGGGCAGATCCGCCAGCTTCTCGCCGGTGAACGGGGTGTGGTTGGCGGTACGGCCGGAACCGACGACGCCCTTGGTGAGCTGGGCCACCAGTTCCGGGGTGACCACGTCGGCGGCGGTGCGGACGCCTGCGGGGGCGGGCGCGAGGGGGTTGGTACCGGCGATGTCCAGGGCCTGCGTGTCCGTCATGACGCGCAGGGTATGCCGGTACGGAGGCTTTGTGTACCCGTCGGTAACGGTCATTCACCGACCGCTCGCACACTGCCAGTGATCACTGGCAGCGAATGTGCTGATCAGGGCGTTGACGCGCCGGCGAGCACGACGATCATTCGGTTCCGGGTTTTTTCGCGAGGAGCAGGCCAAGAGCGGTGAGAGGGGTGCGGCGGCGCGCCCCGGCGGGCGGGCCGGGGGCGGGTGCCGCGGTCACGGGCCGCTCCTCCGGCTCCGGCTCCGCCGGCGTGCCCGGCTCCGGCTCCCGCTCCCGCTCCGGCGGCAGGCCCAGGTACGCGCGCAGTGCCGCGTCGACCTCCTCCGCGCCGGGCCGTGCCTCGGGCTCGTCCGCGTGCAGCCGGTCCAGCAGCGGACCGAGCGAGCCGGGGTCCGCGTCCCCCAGGGCGGCGCGGACCAGCGCGCCGAGGGACCACAGGTCGGAGGCCGGCCCGGCGCCGGGCCCCGCCGCCCGCTCCGGGGCCACGAACCCGGCGGGCGCGTCCTCCGCGTGCCCGTCACCGATCCCGAAGTCCGTGAGGACGACCCGCCCGGTGCCGGATTCCAGCAGGACGTTGGCCGGCTTGACGTCCCGGTGCACGATGCCGACGGCGTGGGCGGCGCGCAGGGCGCCGAGCACGGCGAGTCCGGCCCGCGCGGCCTCGGCGGGCGGAAGGGGCCCGCGCCGGAGGGCCTCGTGCAGGGACTCGCCCTCCACCAACTCCATGACGATCCACGGGATCCCCGCCTCGGTGACGACGTCGTGGACCGTGACGGCGGAGGGATGCCGCACCCGGGTGGCGGTGCGGGCCTCCCGGTAGAGGCGGTGCGCGATGCGCCGGCTCTCCTCGTCGTCGGCCGGATCGCCGGGTAGCAGCGGCTCCTTGACGGCGACACGGGCCTGTCCCTGTTCGTCACGGGCGCGCCAGACGGTCCCGGCCGGGCCGGAACCGAGGCGCCCGGTCAGCCGGTAGCGGCCGCCGATCAGACGTCCGTCGGGCGGGCGTTCGCCGTCTCCAGTCATGTCACATGAGTACCGTGCACACCACGCCGTTGTCGAAGCGGGCGGTCAGGCGGCCCATCGGTGCAGGGTGAAGCCGCGTCGCGCCTTGCGGACCTCCACGGCGCCGGCGCCGGCGAAGTGGGCGGGGACGACCAACGTCCTCTCCTCGGCGGCCCGTTCCAGCACGCTCAGCCGGGTGGCGGCCGCTTGGCGCGGATCGGAGCAGAAGCAGCTGCTGCACTCGGGCCGCAGGATCTGCACCGGGCTGTGCAGGAGGTCGCCGACGAACACCGCGTGTTCACCACGGGACTCGACGCGCAGGACGGCGGAGCCGGGGGTGTGACCGGGCGCCGCCTCGAGGACGAGGTGCCCGTCGATCCGGTACTCGTCCTCCCACAGCACGGCCTGCCCGGCCCGGTGCACGGGCGCGATGCTGTCCTCGTAGATCAGCCGGTCGTCGGGACGCGCCCCGCCGCCGTATCCGCCCGCGGGGCCGAAGTGGTGGTCGTCGGGGGCGGGGATCAGGTACCGCGCGTGGGGGAAGGCCGGCACCCACTCGCCGCCGGCGTCCACGGTGTTCCAGCCGACGTGGTCGCCGTGTATGTGGGTGTTGACGACGACGTCGACGTCGCGCGGACGGACCCCGATCCGCTCCAGACGCTCCAGGAAGTCCCCCTGCCGCCGGTGGAAGAGCGGATTGCCGGGCCGCTCACGCCCGTTGCCGACGCCGGTGTCGACCAGGACCGTCCGCCCGCCGCCGCGCACCACCCAGGTCTGGAGCGTCACCACGGCACGGTCGCCGCCGGGCTCCCGGTGGTCGGGGACGAGCTGTGCCTCGTGGGCGTCCCACACCTCGGGGCCGCAGTCCGGGACGAGGGCGGTGGCGGGCACGTACGGTCCCTGCCACTCGACCACGCGGAACACCTCGACGTCGCCGATCATGAAGCTCTGTACGTTGTCATCAGTCATACCGAGGACCCTAGGAAGCCCGGAGTGAGCGACCCAATGCTCCTTCGGCTCGACCGAATACGCAGTCGTCTCAAACGCAGCCGTCTCCCGCGCTGTCGCCTCCTGTGTCGCCGTCCCCTGTGCTGTCGTCGTACGCTGCCGTCTCATGGATGTGGTGAGTGACGCGATCTCCGCCGTCCGCGTGGGCAGCCCGTCCTCCAACCGGCTCCGGGTGAGCGGCGATTGGTGCGTCCGGCTGCCGCCGTACGAGGGTGCGGGTTTCCATGTCGTCCTCAGCGGCGCCTGCCTGCTCCTGCCGGACGGCGGCGGCGATCCGGTGACCCTGGGGCCGGGGGACGTGGTGCTGCTCCCCCACGGAGCGGGGCACGTCCTGGCGGACGCGGCGGCGGGGGCGGCCCAGGTGCGGCGGGCAGTGCCCTTCGAGGAGGTGCGGGACACCGGCGTACGGTTTCCTGGAGCCGGCCCCGAGGTCGAGTTGCTGTGCGGCAAGTACCGTCTCGACCGCAGCCGCACGCACCCGCTCATGGCGGAGCTGCCCCAGGTGGTCCATCTGCCCCACCGGGTCGGCGGCCACCCCGAACTGCGCACGGCGGTCGATCTGCTCGCCCGCGAGCTGGACGAACGCCGCCCGGGGGCCTGCCTGGCGCTGCCGAGCCTGCTGGACCTCCTGCTGATCTACCTGGTCCGCGCCTGGATGGCCGAGGCGGAGACGGGCGCCTGGCCGGCGGTGCTGAACGACCCCGTGACGACGGCCGCGCTGCGCGCCCTGCACTCCGACCCGGCGGCCCCCTGGACGGCCGACCGCCTGGCCGCCGCGGCGGGCGTCTCCCGCGCGACCCTCGCACGCCGCTTCACCTCCCTGGTCGGCCGTCCGCCGATGACATACCTGACCTGGTGGCGGCTGACCCTGGCGGCGACCCGGTTGCGCGACTCGGACGCACCGCTCGCGACGGTGGCCAGGGAGACGGGGTACGGCAGCCCGTACGCGCTGTCGCACGCGTTCAGCCGGGAGTTCGGGATCACCCCCGGCAGATACCGCGACCTCAGGGCTTCGTGATGTCCAGGTTCGCGATCGCCGCCTTCGCCACCGCCCGGCCGCGCGCGGTGAAGTCGCCCTTGGCCGGGTAGTCGACGGCCAGCTCGTACATGTCACCGGACTTGGTGCGGTAGTAGAAGATCCGGAGTTCGCGCGGGAGTTCGCGCTGGTCGTTGGTCGCGTAGGTGACGGTGTTCTGGGCGGCCTGCCGGCCGTGGTAGGTGGCCTCCGCGTCCGGGACCGTCTTCGTGGCTTTGTCTATGCCGAGTTCGTAGTCGCCCTGACTCTTGAACTTCTCGTTGGCGTCGTACATCTGGGACCGTGCGCTGGACCTGATCCGGTTCAGGTCGTCCTCCGACTTCCGGTACAGGTGCAGACGGATCGAGATGCCGCCGCTCCAGTCCCAGTACGTCACCCGGTTCTTGTCGCTGTCGGTCTTCTCCGGCCGGGCGGCGTGGTAGCCCGCGGGGACGGCGAGGGTGACGCCCAGTTTGGTCTCCCGCCGTTTCGCCCAGCCGTCGGGGAGCGGGCCCGCGAAGGGGTCGGCGAGGACGAGGTATGCCGTCACGACCGCCGCGACGACCACGGCGCCCGCGCCGAGCCACGCCGTACGGCGCGGGCGGCGGGAGCGGGTGGGCGTGGGCGCGGCCTGGGCCGGCGCCGGGGGCGCCGGGGGCTTCACCGCCTCCGCGAGCAGGGCGCGGACCCGGTCCGCGGGCGGTCGGTGCGCGGGGTCCTTGTGGAGCAGCCCGTTGATGACCTCGGCCAGCGCGCCCGAGGCGGACGCGGGCGGGGCCGGGGTGGCGTTGAGGACGGACTGGAGGGTCGCCGGGGTGTTGCTGCGGCGGAACGGCGAGACGCCCTCGGTGGCCGTGTAGAGGACCACGCCCAGGGACCACAGGTCGCTCGCCGGGCCGGGCCGCTGCCCCAGCACCCGTTCCGGCGCGATGTACTCGGGCGAGCCGACGAAGCCACCGGTGTCCGTGAGCCGTGTGTCGCCCTCGATCTGGGCGATCCCGAAATCCGTCAGGACCACCCGGTCGTACCGGCCGAGCAGGACGTTGTCGGGCTTGACGTCCCGGTGCAGGACGCCCGCCGCGTGCGCCGCCTCCAGCGCGCCGAGCACTTCCAGGCCGATCCTGGCCGCCTCGCGCGCGCTCAGGGTGCCCTCCTGCAGCGCGTCACCGAGGGTGCGGCCGTGCACCAGCTCCATCACGATCCACGGCCGGCCGTCGACCACCGCGACGTCGTACACGTTCACCACCGCCGGGTGGTCCAGCCGGGCCGCCGCGCGGGCCTCGCGGCGCATCCGCTCGAAGGCGTTGGCGCGTTCCCGCTCAGGAAGGTGCTCCGGTACGCGGGGCTCCTTGACGGCGACCTCCCGGTCCACCATCTCGTCCTTGGCCCGCCATACGGTGCCCATCCCGCCATGGCCCAGCTTGCCGAGCAGACGGTAACGGCCCGCGATGAGCCGCCCGCCGCCCGGCTCCTGGGCGCCGACCCCGGGGGCCGACACCGCGTGGGCCTCCGGCTGCGGACGCGGCTGGGGCTGAGACTGCGCGGTGGGGTGCGGCGGTGCCTGGGGCTGCGGGACCGGGTGGGTGCCGGGGTGCGGCCGCGGGACCGGATCCGCTTCGGGCCGGGGCCGCGGCTGCGGCGGTTGCAGAACAAAACTCGTCGTGTCGTCGGTCGCGTGACCGACTCCCCCGTCACTGCTCATGCATCATCCATATCGCGCCGACGGCACTTGAAGCCACCGCGAACCGGAACCGGTCACACACCCGTGACCGAGCGACCGGGACGCCGCTCAGCCCCCCGGGACGGAGAAGGTGTCGACCGCCACGTCGAAGTACTCCCGCGCCTCCCGCACCTGGCCCACCGGCGCCGACACCCACACGTCGTACATCCGCCCGGCCTCCTCCCAGCACAGGTCGTAGGTGTGCCGAGGGCCCTCCCCGGCGCTGTAACCGTCCCAGGTGAACTCCCACAGCGCGGCGGGGTGTCCGTCGTGCGTGGTCACCGTGACCCGGCCGTCGTGGTAACCGGGGTTGCTGGAGGCCCCCGTGGCGGCCGAGCGGTCCATCACGGCTCGGGGGCCTCCCGGTTGGGGAGCGGCGACCCTGATGCCGAGACGGAAGGTCTCCCACGGCGAGAGGTAGAAGACACGTCCGCCCTGAGGGCTGCGGACGAAGTCCTCCGGCACGGCGAGGGAGAACCCCGCCGGGTCCCGGGCGGTGCGGTAGCCCGAGGGTGCCGTGGGCGAGTCGGCACCGGCCGGGCCGGTGCCTGCCGGGCGGGCCGCGCTGGGAGCCGGGGAGGCACCGGTGGACGTCGGGCGTGGCGTGGTGGCGGTCGGGGGCGCGCTCGTGCTCGTGCCGGTCCGTGGTGCCGGGGTCGTGGTACCGCCCGGGGCGCCACCGCCCCCGCCCCCGTCGCGGTGCAGCAGCAGCGCCGCGGCCGACACGCCGGCCCCGGCCAGCGCGGCGACGAGCAGGGCCGCGACCAGCACCCCGCGCGGGGACGGCCGGACGGGGGACTGCGCCGGCGGCCGGGACTCGGCCACCGGGAGCGGGCCGCTGTCCGGGACGTCCTGCTGGGTCGGTGTGTGGGGCGCCGTGGCCCTGGGCGGCCGGCTTCCGGAGACCCCGGTCCTGAAGGTGTGGCTTCCCAGGGTCCCGGCTCTGGGTGTACGGCCCCCGCCGAGCCGGGGGATGCGAGCGCTGCCGAGCGCGCCCGCCGTACCGGTGCCGCCCGGCGCGGCCGGTGTCCGGCCCGTCTCCAGATAGGTCCGCAGCATCCGTTCGGCGTCCGCCGCGCCCAGCCGCCGGTCGGGGTCGCGTTCCAGCAGACCCCGTACGACGGGCAGCAGCGGCTCGGCCTGCGCGGGTGGCCGGATCTCGTCGGTGACGACGGCGTGCAGGATGCCGCCCAGCGAGTCACGCCGGAACGGCGACTCGCCGCTGAGCACCGTGCACAGCAGCGCGCCCAGCGACCACAGATCGGACTCCGGCCCGGTACGCAGCCCGGACATCCGCTCCGGCGCGGTGTACTCGGGCGAGCCGACGAACGCCCCGGTCTCGGTGAGCGTGGTGGCGCCCGCGACCTGCGCGATACCGAAGTCGGTGAGTACGATCCGGTCGGTGCCGGCCTCGATCAGGACGTTCGCGGGCTTGATGTCCCGGTGCAGCACCCCCGCCTCGTGCGCGGTGTGCACCGCGCTCAGCAGGGCGATGCCGATCCGCGCGGCTTCGGCGGCGTCGACCGGGCCCTGCCGGGCGATCCGGTCGGCGAGCGAGCCGCCGTCCACCAGTTCCATGACGAGGTACGGTCGTTCGTCCTGCTCCACCACGTCGTGCACGACGATGATGTGCGGATGCCGCAGCTGGGCGACCGCACGGGCCTCGCGGAAGGTGCGGTCACTGCGGCGGCGCGCGTCGTCGTCCGGGAGCGAGTCGTCCGGGAGGAGCTCCTTGACCGCCACGCGGCGGCCCAGCACCTGATCGCTCGCCCGCCATACGACGCCCATGCCGCCACGCCCGATGCGTGCCTCCAGACGGTAACGGCCCGCGATCACCCGGAAGTCGGCGTCCTCGGTCCCCATGAGCCCCATCATGCCGCACCGGACCCATGCGCTCCGGGGCGCCGGTCGGCCAAGCGGCCCGCGCAGCCTGCCATTTTCGGCCGTCTCGGCGTTTTCGACCGTCTTTGCGTCGCGGCGGTCCCGGTGCTCCCGGCGTTTCGGCCGGGTCAGCCCGCGTCCGGCTGCTGCCAGCTCCGCAGTACCCACGTGAACTGCTTGCTGGTCGTCGCCCAGTCCTCGTCCGGCGAGGACATGTAGATCGCGTACTCGGTTCCGGCCCGCGAGAAGTACGTCTCCTCGATGGCGTGCCGGGGCCCGGCGACGTAGGGCGGGTCCTTCTTCAGCGCGGTCCAGGTGTACTCCCACTGCGAGCCCTTGCGGTCGCGGTAGATGTTCTCCTTCAGGGTCACGCGCCGGTAGTCGAGCAGCCGCTGCAGCTGCTGCTCCAGATCCTGCTGGTGGGAGTAGGCGTCGACGAAGTCCGGTGAGCCGTCGATGGCGATGCGGACGAAGTGCTTGCCGTTGTCGGGTGAGTAGTCGACCTGCTTGAGGGCGCCCTGGATGTCGTAGACCTTGCGCTTCCAGCCCTTGGGCAGGGAGAGGCTGAAGCCCAGCGGGTCCTCGTGGGATTCCCAGCCCGCGGGGATCGTGCCCTCCTGGCCGGGCGTGCCGCTGCCGCTTGCCGAAGGCTCGGGGGCCGGGCTCGAACCACCGCTCACCCGGCTGGTCCCGCTGTCCTGCCCCATCCCGTGCCACCGCTGGAAGGCCACCGCCGCGCCCCCGCCGAGCACCGCCGCGACGGCGACGACGAGCGCGAGCGTGCGCAGCCGGCGCCGGGGGCGGCGGGCCGCGGCCGGGCGTGCCCCGCCCGGGGGTCCTCCGGGCGTGGGCGCCACGGCTGTCGGACCGGTCGTGGAACGGCCCATGCCCGCCCCCGCACCGGAGCCGTAACCGGGGGCCGAGGTGCCGGAGCCGTAGCCGGACGCGGCTGTGCCGGGGCCGTAGCCCGAGGTGCCCGATCCGTAGCCGGAGTTACCCGCCCCGTGGCCCGTGCCCGAGGTTCCCGTCCCGTAGCCGGAGGTGCCCGGCCCGTGGCCACCGCCCGTGCGCACGCCCGCCCCCTGGGTCGGGACAAAGGCCTGCGCCGCGTTCGGGCGGCGGCCCTCCGCCGCCTCGGCGAGCATCTGTTCCGCCTCCTCCGCGCCCGGCCGCTGGGCCGGTTCCTTGCGCAGCAGGGCGGCGATGACCGGTCCGAGCGGACCGGCGTGGCGCGGCTCGTCCGCCTCCTCCTCGACGACCGCCTGCATGGTGCCCAGCGGCGAGGTGCGGCGGAACGGCGAGCGGCCCTCGACGGCCGTGTACAGCGTGGCGCCCAGCGCCCACAGGTCCGAGGACGGGCCGGGGTCGTGGCCCCGCACCCGCTCGGGAGCGAGGTAGTCGACCGAGCCGACGACCTCTCCGGTGCGGGTGATGGTGGTGTCGCCCTCGATCTGGGCGATGCCGAAGTCGGTGAGCAGGACCCGGCCGTCCCGGCCGAGGAGGACGTTGCCGGGCTTGACGTCCCGGTGCAGCACGCCGGCGGAGTGCGCGGCGCGCAGCGCCCGCAGCACCCACAGACCGATCCGCGCGGCCTCCCGCGGCTCGACGCGTCCCCGCTCCTTGACCGCGTCGGCCAGCGACTGGCCCTCCACCAGCTCCATCACGATCCACGGGCGGCTGTCATGCTCGAGGACGTCGTGCACCGTGACGACGGCGGAGTGATTGATGCGCGCGGCGGCCCGCGCCTCGGCCCGGGTGCGGGCGAGCAGAATGGCCTGGTCGCCGTCGGAGACGTAGAGCGCGGCGGTCAACTCCTTGATGGCGACCGCCCGGTGCAGCACCTCGTCGTGGGCGCGCCACACCCTGCCCATGCCGCCGCTGCCGATGGAATCGGCGAGCCGGTAGCGGCCCGCTATGAGCAGGCCCTGCATCTGATTCACGTTGCCCCGCAATGCTCTTGACAGGGTCAGACTAAGGACCGGCCTGCCCCCAGGGAACCAGGGGGGTACCAAGGTGACAGCACTGTGACGGTTGTCCCTTCCCCGCGCGGGCGGGAACCGGATCCGGGGCCGCCCGACCGGTATACAGCGCGCTCAACCCGTGTAGCGGTACGTCGCGGTAGCTTGCTCGTACAGCCGCGTCACCTCGTCCCGCTGGGCCTCCGGACCACGGAGCTGGACGATGTGGTACCGGCCGTTCAGCAGGATCGCCATGTTGCGCACGAACAGGTCGCGCCCCTGTCCGTCGGTCCAGGTGAACTGCCCCTCGGCCATGGTCCGTCCGCCCACCTCGATGGTTCTCAGACCGGTGGCGGTGGCCCAGCTGGAGTCCCGGTACGGCTGGAGCTCGCTCTCCTTGTCCCGCTGGTAGACCATCGGATCGCTGCCGTAGGCCGAGGCGCTGTCCCGGCCGGGTACGAGGATCAGCTCGAACTTCCCGCGCGTGTAGACCACCTGGCCGCTGCCGTTCTTCGGGGTGCGGTCCCAGCCCTCGGCGACGGCGACCTGGAAACCGTCCGGGTCCTTGCGCAGGGTGAAGCCGTCGGCGACGGCGGGGTCGCCGCCGGTCTGCGTCTCGGTGGCGGGCGTGGACGCCGAGGGGCTGCCGTCCGGCGTGCTGCGCCCGGACGACGGTTCCGCCGACCGGGAGGGTGCGGGGCCCGCCTGCCCGGCGCTGCCGGTACGGTCGCCGCCGGCCGCGCCGCCGTCCTTCTGCTTCGGCATGAACAGCATCGCGTAGGCGATCGCCCCGGCCAGCAGGAGCAGGATCAGCAGGAGCAGGATCCGGCCGAGGCTGCGCGGCGAACCGCCCTCCCTCCGGGCCCGCTTGTGCCGGCCGTGCGGATGGGCCGCGGGCAGTCCCGCGCGGCGCCGCCGCACCAGCTCGCCCCGGCGCCGGACGATCGGCAGCCGGCTCGGGTCGGCGGGCGGGACGGGGACGACATGGGTGCCGGCGTCCGGCTCGGGCGCGGACCGCACCAGCGACCGCAGCCAGCCGCTCAGTTCCTCGAAGTCCAGCCGGTCGGTGGGGTCCTGGCGCAGCAGCGACTCCACGACCGGCCGCAGTGGTCCGCACTCCTCGGCGAACGCGGGCGGCTCGGCGCACACCAGCTGCACCAGCTCGGCCGTCGACTCCTCCGGGTACGGCGCGTGCCCCTGCACCGCCCGGAACAACAGCGCGCCCAGCGCCCACAGATCGGTGGCCGGGCCGATCGGCGCCGCCAGCTGCCAGTTCTCGTGCACGGGCCCGGCCTGCTCCGGCGCCCACCGCTCGGTCACCGGGCCCACGACGGTCATCCGCGCCTGCCGCGCCCGCTCGGCGGCCAGCGCGGTGGTGAGACCCCGGCGTACGGCCCCTGCGGCGCCGATCTCGTCCCAGCGGGCGGCTGCCTGCGCGGGCAGGGCAGGGGGCCGGGGAGCGGGGGCGGGGCCCTGCTCACCGGGCGCGTGGTCGAGGGGGGCGGGGGTGACGCCCGGCCGGCCGGACCCCGACGCCTGCCCGGCCCGCGCGTCCCCCGAGGCACGTCCCGCCCGCTGTGCGCCGTCGCCCGGGCCCGGGGGCGTGCCGCCGGACCCGGTACGCGGCGAGGCACCGTGCCACGGCGCGCCGTACCGGCCGGCTGTCCGGCCGGATGACGTCGCGCTACCCGGCCCGGCGGGGTACGACGACGGCCCGGGACCGCCGGCCCGGCCGGCACCGGTGCCGTCCTCGGCGGGCGGCCGGACGCCGGGCAGGGCGGCGCGCCCGTTCTGCTGGGCCTCCTGTACCCGGGCGGCGGCGCGGGCACCCGCGCGGTAGGCGGCGATGGCTCCGGCCCGGGCGGCACGGATGTCCGCACCGCTCTCCAGGGCACGCGGGCCCGCCGGACCGGACGCCCCGGTCCCGCCGGAAACCGCGTCCGCCTCCGGCACCGGCAGCCCTCCGGCCGCCCTCGCCTGGATGGCGGCGCGGCGCGCGGCCTCGGGATCGGCGTCGGCGCCCGGCACACCGCCCGCCCCGGCGACCGCACCGCCCGGGCGATCGCCGGAACCGGAGGCGCCGCCCGGGCCGCGACCGCCGGCCGCCGGCATCCCCGGGCCACCGGCGTGACCTCCCCCGGCTCCCCGCGTCCCCTCCGGCCCTTGCGCGAAGCCCTCCTGAACCGGCACCGGGTCGTATCCGCACAGCGCCTCCTCCGCCGCGCCGACCGCGAGGCCGGTCAGCATCACGCGGCCGTCGTCGCAGACGAGCACCGTGCGGGAGGTGATGTTGCGGTGGACCCAGCCGTGGGCGTGCAGCACCCGCAGCGCCATCAGCACGTCGGAGGCGACCTCGGCCGCCCGGTACGGCGTCAGCGGCTTCTCGGCGAGCAGCGCGGCCAGCGGACGCGCGGCCACCGACTCGCTGACGATCCACAGCGAACCGCCCTCGGCGAAGACGTCGAAGACCTGGTCCAGGCGTGGATGGTCGGGGATGCGGGCCGCCGCCTGCACGGCCTCGACGGCGCGCCGCACCACGGGGTCGGCGGGCCGCCGGGTGGCGTTCCGTGCCGTCGGCGCCGGGCGTGCCCCGCGGGCGCGTGCGGTGAAGCCCTCGGGCAGTCCCTCCGCGTCGAGCACCTCGGCCTCGACGACCTCCGGCAACGGCACCTGCCGGACGAGTACTTCCTGGCCGCTGTAGGTGTCGAAGGCGCGGGTCTCGGTGAGTTCGTACTCGTCGGACGGCGGCAACGGCAGGCGGTAGCGGTCGGCGAGCACCCGACCCGCGTAGTCGTCCACTTTGCCTCCCCCGGTCGCTCACATCCGTTCGCCTCACGTCCCGTTTCGCACACGCACCCGGCTGCGTACGGTCCGCAACCATTCACGATACGTGCCGGAGGCAACCCCCATTGAGCGGATGACGGATTCTCACGCGTCGAACCGGCTTCGACCGCCTACGACTTGGGCTTGAAGGACTTCGTCAGCGTCCTCCAGGTGTCCTTGCGCAGCCCGCTGCCCCAGTTCGCGGCCTTCGCGGTGTACATCAGCCCGTAACCGAGATGACCGTTCACCACGAATCCCCGGTCGATGCTGCGGTACTCGGTGCCGCCGTCGACGTAGGTGAACTCCCAGTCGGCGGTGTTCCAGCGGCGGTAATCCACCTTCTCGATGCGGATCCTCTGATACTGGGGGCGGACCATGCCACGCTCCTGGGTCTTCCAGTCCGCCACCGGGTCGTCCTTGGGCGAGCCGGTCCACCCGATGAGCAGCTTCTGCCCCTCGGGCCCGGTGTAGCGGTCGCCGGCGCTGTCGGAGGACTTGTACGCCCATCCCTTGGGCAGCCCGATCGAGTAGCCCTGGCCGCTCTTGTGGGTCGAGACCACCGGCGCGCTCCCGCCGGCCTTGGAGCCGGACGCGTGCGACGACCCGGAGCCGTCGGCGGACGCACTGGGGCCGGTGCCGGTCGTGCCGGCCGATCCCGAACCAGTGCTCGCGGTAGACGAGTTCGCCCCGTCCGTCCGCGCACCGCCGCCCTTGCCGTCCGCGCCGCCGGCGCCCTTGTCCTGCTTGGTGGACGCGGTGGCAGAGGCCGCGGCCCCCGACCCGCTGTTCTTGTCACCGTCGCCGTCGTCACGGCTCAGGGCGAAGGCCAGCACCGTGCCGAGCACGGCGAGGACGACCACCACGGCGATGATCACCAGCGTGCGCTTGGGCACCACGTCGGTCAGCGGCGCCCTCGGCACCGGCCGCGGTCGCAGGTCGAGGTCCGGCGGCGGCACCACAGGCCAGCCCGAACTCGTCTTGGCGGTGGCGGAGTCCGGCACGGCCGCGGAACCCTGGGCCGGACCCGCCGGCCTCCCCGCGGGGCCGGTGCCCAGCGGCCGGGAGGAGGAGGGCCGCGCTCCACCGGCGACCGCGCCGCCCGCGGCCGCCGTACCACCGGCACCCGGCGCGGGCGTGTCGTTCCCGCCCTTCGCCCGCACCGTGGCCGCGGCGGTGGCGGCCCCGGCCGCCTTGCGCACCGAACGCAGCGCGCCGCGCAGCTTCTCCGCGGCCTCCTCGCCCCGCTTGCCCTCGGGCGGACCGGGCTGAGCCGGCAGCGGCACCACCCGCGTGGCGTCCATCGGCTCCGGCTCGGGTGCGTGGATCACCGCGTTGAGCATGGCCCGGGCCCCGGCGTCGTCGAGGCGCTGGGCCGGGTCCTTGGTGAGCAGGCCGTAGATGACGTCCCGGAGCGGGCCCGCGTTCTTGGGCTCCTCCAGGGGTTCGGTCATCACCGCGGTGAGCGTGGCGATCGCCGAACCCTTGTCGTAGGGCGGCAGACCCTCGACCGCCGCGTACAGCAGGCCGCCGAGCGACCACAGGTCGGCCGCCGGACCGGGCTTGTGGCCGCGGGCGCGCTCGGGCGAGATGTAGGAGGGGGCGCCGACGAGCATGCCGGTGGAGGTGATGGACGGGTCACCCTCCACCTGCGCGATACCGAAGTCGGTGAGCACGACCCGGCCGTCCTCGGCGATGAGCACGTTGGACGGCTTCACGTCCCGGTGCAGGATGCCCTCGCGGTGCGCGGAACGCAGCACGTCGAGGATGGCGAGTCCCACCTCGGCGGCGCGCCTCGGCTCCAGCAGGCCGTCCTCGCGGATGACCTCGGCGAGGGACTTGCCCTCCACCAACTCCATGACGATCCAGGGCCGGTCGTCCTCGTCGACCACGTCGAAGACCGTCACCGCGCTGTTGTTGCGGATCCGGGCGATCGCCTTGGCCTCGCGCAGGGTGCGCGTGATCAGGCGCCGCTTCTCCTCCTCGTCGATGTTCGACGGGAACCGCAACTCCTTGACGGCGACCGTCCGGCCCAGGGTCTCGTCCTCGGCGCGCCAGACCGTGCCCATGCCGCCGCGGCCCAGCACGTCTCCCAGCCGGTACCGCCCGGCGAGGAGACGCCCCTCGTTCTTGCCCTGACGAGTCTCCTGGCGAGATGTTCCCGCCCGCTCCGCCTCCGACATGCGTCCCCTCATACAACCCGCCCTGACAGAGCCTCCATTGTCTCTCACCCGACAAGTGCCCGACGCCCAGGGGGCCCCTGGCCGCAGCCCGCGCCCCGCGCACCGCAAGCCGCCGTGAACCAGGCGTTCCGCTTATCGGGATGATGGACCGTAAGACTCCCGAATGCCGCACACGGTTCGTACGGCATGGTCCGCCGAGGGCCGCCGGGACCTCACCTTCCGGGTGTCATCGGCCAGGCCCCACCGGTCAGGTGAGCGGCACGATGTCCGGCGCCCCCAGCCGTGCCGCGTCCGCCGTCTGGTCGTCCGGCTGGAGCTGGGACTCGCGCTCGGCCTCCACCCGCTTCTCGTAGTGCTCGACCTCGCGCTCGATCTGGGCCTCGTCCCAGCCGAGTACCGGTGCCATCAGCTCGGCCGCCTCACGCGCGCTGCGGGTGCCCCGGTCGAAGGTCTCGATGGAGATGCGGGTGCGGCGGGTGAGGACGTCGTCCAGGTGCCGGGCGCCCTCGTGCGAGGCGGCGTAGACCACCTCGGCGCGCAGATAGTCGTCGGCGGCCTGCAGCGGCTCACCCAGTGCGGGGTCGGCGGTGATGAGGTCCAGGACCTCCTCGGCCATCGAGCCGTATCGGTTCAGCAGGTGTTCCACGCGGACCACGTGCAGTCCGGTGCGGGCGGCGATCCGCGCTCGCGCGTTCCACAGCGCCTGGTAGCCCTCGGCGCCGAGCAGCGGGGTCTCCTCCGTCACGCAGTCGGCGACGCGCATGTCGAGGCCGTGCACCGCCTCGTCGACGGCGTCCTTCGCCATCACCCGGTAGGTCGTGTACTTGCCGCCCGCCACGACCACCAGACCCGGTGCCGGGTGGGCGACCGTGTGCTCGCGGGACAGCTTGCTGGTGGCGTCGGACTCGCCGGCCAGCAGCGGCCGCAGGCCCGCGTACACGCCCTGCACGTCGTCACGGCTGAGGGGCACGGAGAGCACCGAGTTGACGTGCTCCAGCAGGTAGTCGATGTCGGCGCTGGACGCGGCCGGGTGGGCCTTGTCCAGGTCCCAGCCGGTGTCCGTGGTGCCGATGATCCAGTGCCGGCCCCAGGGGATGACGAAGAGGACGGACTTCTCGGTGCGCAGGATCAGGCCGGTGGTGGAGTGGATGCGGTCCTTGGGCACGACCAGGTGGATGCCCTTGGAGGCGCGCACGTGGAACTGGCCGCGCTCGCCCACCATGGCCTGCGTGTCGTCGGTCCATACGCCGGTGGCGTTGACGATCTGCTGGGCGCGGATCTCGTACTCCCCGCCGCCCTCCACGTCCTGCACCCGGGCACCGACGACCCGCTCGCCCTCGCGCAGGAACCCCGTCACGCGCGCGCGGTTGGCCACCGTCGCTCCATAGGACGCCGCCGTGCGTACCAGGGTGGCGACGAAGCGGGCGTCGTCCATCTGGGCGTCGTAGTACTGCAGGGCGCCGACGAGGGCTTCCTTGCGCAGGCAGGGAGCGACGCGCAGGGCGTGCCGGCGGCTCAGGTGCCGGTGTATGGGCAGGCCCCGGCCGTGGCCGCGGGCCATGGACATCGCGTCGTACAGCGCGACGCCCGAGCCGGCGTACAGCCGCTCCCAGCCCTTGTGCTGCAGCGGATACAGGAACGGCACCGGCTTGACCAGGTGCGGGGCGAGCCGCTCCAGGAGCAGCCCGCGCTCCTTCAGCGCCTCGCGGACCAGTGCGAAGTCGAGCATCTCCAGATAGCGCAGGCCGCCGTGGATCAGTTTGCTGGACCGGCTGGAGGTGCCGGACGCCCAGTCACGGGCCTCGACCAGGCCGGTGGACAGACCGCGGGTGACCGCGTCCAGTGCGGTGCCTGCGCCGACCACTCCGCCGCCGACCACCAGCACGTCCAGCTCGCGCTCCGCCATCGCCGCCAGTGCCTCGGCGCGCTGCGCCGGCCCCAGAGTCGCTGTCCTCACCGTTGCCTCCCGCTGTCGCACAACCCGCTCGCGTCGGCCGCACCCGGTGGGCGAAGCCCGGTTCATCCCCTCCTCATGCCCAAATTCTGACCGGCTTGCCCGACTTCAGCCACCACGCGATCCCCAGCTGTGGACAACTCGCGCACAACCCTCGCAAGACACACGAACACAATCACACATAACGGTCATATTGGTACCTACTCTGACATCGCACTCTCTCATCCTGTCCACAGCGGTTGCGCACCTGTCCCGCTTCGGTTACTGGGAAGGACGGCCCACGCCATGCCCGCAGACCTCGCCGTCATCGGACTCGGCCCCTACGGCTTCCCGCTGGCCCAGGCCGCCGTCGCCGCAGGCATCCACACCGTCGGCTACGCCACCGGCCCGGAGGCGGGCTCGCTCAGCCCCGCCGAGCTGCGCCGGATGCACTCCGCGGGCTTCCGGCCCGGCACCGACCCGGCCCAGCTCGGCCGGGTGCGCACCGCGGTGATCTGCGCGCCGACCCCGCGCGGCCCCGACGGCGGACTCGACCTCGGCCAGGTGGAGGCCGCCGCCCGCGCCCTGGCCGAGCGGCTCCGCCCGCACACCACGGTCATCCTGGAGTCGCCCGTGCTCCCCGGGACGACGGAGGAGTTCCTGCGCCCCCTGCTGGAGAAGGGCTCGGGACTGCGCGCCGGCCGCGACTTCCACCTCGCCTACTCCCCCAGCCGGGTCGACCCCGGCAACCGCGGCCACACCCCCGCCAACACCCCCAAGGTCATCGGCGGTCTCACGCCCGCGTGCACCGAGTCGGCCGCCGCGTTCTACGGCCGGCTCACCGACAAGGTGGTACGCGCGCGTGGACTGCGCGAGGCGGAGACCGTGCAGCTGCTGGAGACCAACTTCCGGCACGTCAACATCGCACTCGTCAACGAGATGGCCGTCCTCTGCCACGAGCTGGGCGTCGACCTGTGGGACGTCATCCGCTGCGCGGAGACCAAGCCCTTCGGCTTCCACCCGTTCCGGCCGGGCCCGGGGGTCGGCGGCCACGGCGTCCCGCAGGACCTGACCGGCCACGCCACCCGCACCCTGCGGATGGTGGAGCTGGCCCAGCAGGTCAACCACCGCATGCCCCACTACGTCGTCCAGCGTGCCGCCACCCTCCTGAACGAGCACGGCAAGTCCGCCCGCGGCGCCCGCATCCTGCTCCTCGGCGTCACCTACAAGGCCGACCTCGCCGACCAGCAGGGCACCCCCGCCCAGGAGATCGCGATCCGGCTGATGGAACTGGGTGCCTCCGTGAGCTATCACGACCCGTACGTGCCCGCCTGGAACGTCCTGGACCGTCCGGTCCCGCGCGCGGACTCCCTGTACGAGACGGCCGCCGACGCCGACCTGACGATCCTGCTCCAGCAGCACCGCACCTACGACCTGCAGGGTTTGTCGGTGAAGGCCCAGCTGCTGCTGGACACGCGGGGCGCCACACCCACCGGAGCGGCGCACCGGCTCTGAGCGCGGCGGAGTCGGGGGGCGAACGGTCGCGCACGGAGCGGTCACAAACGGAAAACGGCCGGGGGCGTTGTCGTTCCTGGCTGTTAGTCTCCCCCGGACTCGCCGCACACGCGTGCGTACGTCTCTCTTTTCCGTCATCCAGTTGTGCCACAGCACGGGGGGATTCCTGTCATGAGCCAGTCAGCTCCGCCGCCTCAGCCGCCGCAGTCCGGTCCGGCCGACGGCAATCCGTACGCCCAGCAGGCGCCGGCTCCCGCCCCGGGAGCGCCGTACCCGCCGCAGCAGGGCGCCTTCGCCGCGCCGCCGGCGCCGTCCGCGCCCGCCAGGAACAACGTCGTCCTCGGCCTGGTCGCCGCCCTCGCCGCCGCCGTGGTCGTGGGCGCCCTGTACGGCGTCATCATCGGCGCCACGAAGCACGAGATCGGCTGGGCGGCCGTCGGCGTCGGCTTCGTCGTCGGTCTCGCGGCCGGCAAGGCGGGCGGCCGCAACCCCGTCCTTCCGATCGCCGGCGCCGTCCTCGCGCTCGGCTCGGTCTACCTCGGCCAGCTGGTCGGCGAGGCGATGATCATCGCCAACCACTTCGACGCGAGTTTCAACGAGGTCTTCTTCGAGCACCTCGACGCGGTCCAGAAGATCTGGAAGGAAGACGCCGACCCGCTCACCTTCGTCTTCTTCGCCATCGCCGCGTTCGCCGCGTTCTCGGGCGCCAAGAAGGCAGCCGCCTGACCCCTCGCCCGCACGGGAAAGGGCCCGCCCACCATCCGGTGGACGGGCCCTTCGCGTCGTACGGGTCAGCGCCTGTGCTGGCTGTCCGCGACCGTCACCTCGACCCGCTGGAACTCCTTCAGCTCGCTGTAGCCGGTCGTGGCCATGGCGCGGCGCAGGGCGCCGAAGAAGTTCATCGAGCCGTCGGGGGTGTGGGACGGGCCGGTGAGGATCTCCTCGATGGTGCCGACCGTGCCGAGGTCGACCTTCTGGCCGCGGGGCAGCTCCTCGTTGACCGCCTCCATGCCCCAGTGGTGGCCCTTGCCGGGCGCGTCCGTGCCCCGGGCCAGCGGGGAGCCCATCATCACCGCGTCGGCACCGCAGGCGATCGCCTTGGGCAGGTCGCCGGACCAGCCGACACCGCCGTCCGCGATCACGTGCACGTACCGGCCGCCGGACTCGTCCATGTAGTCACGGCGGGCCGCGGCCACGTCGGCGACGGCGGTGGCCATCGGGACCTGGATGCCGAGGACGTTGCGCGTGGTGTGCGCGGCGCCGCCGCCGAAGCCGACCAGCACACCGGCCGCGCCGGTGCGCATCAGGTGCAGGGCGGCGGTGTAGGTGGCGCAGCCGCCGACGATCACCGGCACGTCCAGCTCGTAGATGAACTGCTTGAGGTTCAGCGGCTCGTGCGCGGACGACACGTGCTCCGCCGAGACGGTCGTACCGCGGATGACGAAGATGTCCACACCCGCGTCCACGACCGCCTTGGAGAACTGGGCGGTGCGCTGCGGGGAGAGCGCGGCGGCCGTGACCACGCCGGAGTCGCGCACCTCCTTGATGCGGGCACCGATCAGCTCCTCCTTGATGGGAGCCGCGTAGATCTCCTGGAGGCGGCGGGTCGCCCGGTCGGCGGGCAGCTCGGCGACCTCGTCCAGCAGCGGCTGCGGGTCCTCGTGCCGGGTCCACAGGCCCTCGAGGTTGAGCACACCGAGGCCCCCCAGCTCGCCGATGCGGATGGCGGTGGCCGGGGAGACGACGGAGTCCATGGGGGCGGCCAGGAACGGCAGCTCGAAGCGGTAGGCGTCGATCTGCCAGGCGATCGAGACCTCCTTCGGGTCCCGCGTACGGCGGCTGGGGACGACCGCGATGTCGTCGAAGGCGTACGCCCGGCGGCCGCGCTTGCCGCGCCCGATCTCGATCTCAGTCACGTCTGTGGCCTTTCCCTGATGCGTTTCAGCGTCTTCCAGTATCGCCGACGCCCATGGCGAGGGCGGCCCCGGAGAATCCGGGGCCGCCCTCAGACAGCGTCCACGCGCGCGTGGGTCACTTCCTGCCGCTGTAGTTCGGCGCCTCGACCGTCATCTGGATGTCGTGCGGGTGGCTCTCCTTCAGGCCCGCCGAGGTGATCCGCACGAACCGGCCATTGGCCTGGAGCTCGGGCACCGTCCTGCCGCCGACGTAGAACATCGACTGGCGCAGGCCGCCCACCAGCTGGTGGACCACGGAGGACAGCGGGCCGCGGTAGGGCACCTGGCCCTCGATGCCCTCGGGGATCAGCTGCTCGTCGGAGGCGACGCCCTCCTGGAAGTAGCGGTCCTTGGAGAACGACCTGCGGTCGCCGCGGGTCTGCATGGCACCGAGCGAGCCCATGCCCCGGTAGGACTTGAACTGCTTTCCGTTGATGAAGAGCAGCTCGCCCGGGGACTCCTCGCAGCCGGCGAGCAGCGAGCCGAGCATCACCGTGTCGGCGCCCGCGACCAGGGCCTTGGCGATGTCGCCGGAGTACTGCAGACCGCCGTCGCCGATCACCGGGACACCGGCGTCCTTGGCGGCCAGCGCGGCCTCGTAGATCGCGGTGACCTGCGGGACACCGACACCGGCGACCACGCGGGTCGTACAGATGGAGCCCGGTCCGACACCGACCTTGATCCCGTCGGCGCCCGCGTCGACCAGGGCCTTCGCGCCGTCGCGCGTGGCGACGTTGCCGCCGATGACGTCGACGCCGGAGGAGTTCGACTTGATCTTGGCGATCATGTCGCCGACCAGACGGGAGTGGCCGTGCGCGGTGTCCACGACGATGAAGTCGACACCGGCCTCGATCAGTGCCTGGGCGCGCTCGAAGGCGTCACCGGCCACGCCGACCGCCGCGCCGACCAGGAGACGGCCCTCGGCGTCCTTGGCGGCGCTCGGGTACTTCTCCGCCTTGACGAAGTCCTTGACGGTGATCAGGCCCTTGAGGACGCCCTCGCCGTCGACCAGCGGAAGCTTCTCGATCTTGTGCTTGCGCAGCAGCTCCATGGCCTCGGGGCCCGAGATGCCGACCTTGCCGGTGACCAGCGGCATCGGGGTCATGACCTCGTGCACGCGGCGGCTGCGGTCGCTCTCGAAGGCCATGTCACGGTTGGTGACGATGCCGAGGAGCTTCTTGTCGCCGTCGGTCACCGGGACGCCGCTGATACGGAACTTGGCGCACAGCGCGTCGGCTTCGGCGAGCGTGGCGTCCGGGTGGATGGTGATCGGGTCGGTGACCATGCCGGACTCGGAGCGCTTCACCAGGTCGACCTGGTTCGCCTGGTCCTCGATGGAGAGGTTGCGGTGCAGGACGCCGACGCCGCCCTGGCGGGCCATCGCGATCGCCATGCGGGACTCGGTCACCTTGTCCATGGCGGCGGACAGCAGCGGGATGTTGACCCGCACGTTCTTGGAGACGTACGAGGCGGTGTCGATCTCGTCGGGTGCCATGTCCGACGGGCCCGGCAGCAGCAGCACGTCGTCGTAGGTCAGCCCGAGTGTCGCGAATTTACCGGGCACTCCGTCGACGTTGGCAGTCATGACACCTTCCCCAAATGGCCTTGATCGGTGCGGATGTCCATGCTAACGGGAAGCGTCGCTAGCAAATTCCACGGTAGGGGGCTCCTTCAGGCTTCATACATTCATACGAAACCGTCGGCGCGCATGTTCACGGAGACCGGCTCGGAAGGTGCCGTGGCGGGCTGACGCGGGCTCGGCACCGCCGAATTGCGCCATCGCGGCCGCTGACCGGTCGCGGTGACGACGTGCGGACTCACTGTTCGGCGAGCGCCCTCAGGCGGCTCAGCGCCCGGTGCTGGGCCACTCGGACCGCCCCGGGTGACATTCCCAACATCTGCCCGGTCTCCTCCGCGGTCAAGCCCACGGCGATGCGCAGCAGAAGCAGCTCGCGCTGGTTCTCGGGGAGGTTGGCCAGCAGCTTCTTGGCCCACTCGGCGTCGCTGCTGAGCAGGGCGCGCTCCTCCGGGCCGAGGGAGTCGTCGGGGCGCTCCGGCATCTCGTCCGAGGGGACGGCCGTGGAGCCCGGGTGGCGCATCGCGGCGCGCTGCAGATCGGCGACTTTGTGGGAGGCGATGGCGAAGACGAACGCCTCGAAGGGGCGGCCGGTGTCGCGATAGCGGGGCAGGGCGAGGAGGACCGCCACGCAGACCTCCTGGGCGAGATCCTCGACGAAGTGGCGCGCGTCGCCGGGAAGCCGGGACAGCCGGGTGCGGCAGTAGCGCAGCGCCAGGGGGTGGACATGGGCGAGCAGATCGTGCGTGGCCTGCTCGTCCCCGTCGACGGCGCGATGCACGAGCGCACCGAACGCCCCATGGGCCGTGCCCGCCTCGTCGTCGCGCATCGGTCCATGGTGCCCTGCGGCCGTCCGGTCCGTCGCATCGTGCTCATGGTTGTGCACCGAAGCGTTATGAGCAGGTGCGCCGGCACTCATCCCCTGCGCCCTCCCCTTCCGCTCGACCGACTCGTCCCCGAGAGACTCCACACCTCAAGGATGCGGCATCCGCGCCGAAACGAGCAGCGCGCGTCCGGCGGGCCGCCTTGCACACCGCCCGTCGGCAGGTCCGGCGCGGTGGTGACGGCCGAGGCGGGCACGGCACTTCCGCCGGTGCCGGACACAGGACTTGGCCGGCGTGGCTCCCACGAGGGCGACCGGCCTGGCGCAGCCGCCCGCAGCCCCGGAGCACCTGACGCGCACACGCCGGAGGTGACCCGAGCCTCACCGAGGGCCGCGGCGGGCACGGGCAGTACGCGATCCGCGAGATCGAGGATCGGCCCGGCGGAGCGGGCACGCACCACGCCTCCGTTCCCCCAAGTGATCGGGAGAGCGGCCGACGGCGTACCCCAAGTGTCCTCGTGGGCGACCCGCACGCACCGGTACGTCCCGACGCCGGGCGGCCCCGCAGCCGCGGGAGACGTACCGCAAGCCGCCCGGACGCGAATGCGCCGTCCGGCTGCCGCCGAGGGAGGCGGAGCCGTTCCCGGCCTCGGGAACGGTGCCCGGTGCGGTCCGGTCCCGCCTGCCCCGCAGGGCTGCGCACGTCCTACCGGACCAGTCCCCAGCGGAAGCCGAGCGCCACGGCGTGGGCCCGGTCCGAGGCGCCGAGCTTCTTGAACAGGCGCCGGGCGTGGGTCTTGACGGTGTCCTCGGAGAGGAACAGCTCGCGGCCGATCTCGGCGTTGGAGCGTCCGTGGCTCATGCCCTCAAGGACCTGGATCTCACGCGCGGTGAGCGTGGGCGCGGCGCCCATCTCGGCCGAGCGGAGCCGGCGCGGAGCCAGCCGCCAGGTCGGGTCGGCCAGCGCCTGCGTCACGGTGGCGCGCAGCTCCGCGCGCGAGGCGTCCTTGTGCAGGTAGCCCCGGGCGCCGGCGGCGACCGCGAGGGCCACGCCGTCGAGGTCCTCGGCGACGGTGAGCATGATGATGCGGGCCCCCGGGTCGGCGGACAGCAGCCGGCGGACGGTCTCGACGCCGCCCAGGCCGGGCATGCGCACGTCCATCAGGATGAGGTCGGAGCGGTCGGCGCCCCAGCGGCGGAGGACTTCCTCGCCGTTGGCCGCCGTCGTCACACGCTCGACACCGGGCACGGTCGCGACCGCGCGGCGGAGCGCTTCTCGGGCAAGCGGGGAGTCGTCGCAGACGAGGACGGATGTCATGACCGCCCTCCGCAGCTGATGCGCGTCACCTTGAGCCTCCAGGCTGGTACGGAATCGTCACCTGTGCGGTCGACCGTCTCGGACGCCTGCCCGAGCGCTTGTGTTCTCAACCGCCTCCGCACTCTCAACGACGGTCACTCGAAAGAGTTACGGGGCCGCGTGCCGTCTTCGGCACTCTATGTGAGGGCGTCGACACGGTGGAGACATGCCCGGCGGACTCCAACTTTTCACCACAACCCATGCCCCATTCAGCCGCTTTTCTTCCCGTTTTGCAGTGTCCGGAGCTAGATTCGCAATGAGTCATATTTTCATCTCCTTAGACCGGAGATGTACGGTCGATGGCACCGTATCCGCAGAGAACGGCTACAAGGGGTCACGTAATGGCAGATTTCTCCCGCCTTCCCGGACCGAACGCGGACCTATGGGACTGGCAGCTGCTGGCTGCCTGTCGCGGCGTGGACAGCTCGCTCTTCTTCCACCCCGAGGGCGAGCGCGGGGCGGCTCGGAGTGCTCGT
Organism: Streptomyces sp. NPDC006314; assembly: GCF_040613075.1. Lineage (NCBI taxonomy): Bacteria > Bacillati > Actinomycetota > Actinomycetes > Kitasatosporales > Streptomycetaceae > Streptomyces > Streptomyces sp. NPDC006314. Next base: position 513,201 of record NZ_JBEXRL010000001.1, read on the forward strand.
GAGAACTCGGCCAAGGAGGTCTGCATGAGATGCCCGGTCCGTGCGGAGTGCGCGGCGCACGCACTGGCGGTGCGCGAGCCGTACGGAGTCTGGGGAGGCCTGACCGAGGATGAGCGCGAAGAGTTGATGGGGCGGGCACGCAACCGTCTGGTGTCGGCATCGACCACCAGCGGGGACACCGCCCCGAATCACTGAAGGAACGTTTCAGCACCCGCAGCCCGCCGGGTGCGCCCCTTCCCTCACCGGGCACGCGCGTGCGTGCCCGATGACTCTGCCGTGACCCCTTACGAACGCCCGGCCGCCCGAGCCGCCCGGGCGAGCTGTTCCAGCGTCGCCGCCACGGTCGGCACCCGTGCCAGGTCGGGCAGGGTGAGAGCGACGATCTCCCGCCGTACCGCCGGTTCCAGCCGGACCACCCGCACACCCCTCGGCCGTACCGACTCCACCGCCAGCTGGGGCAGGACGGCGACCCCGAGCCCCGCGCCGACCAGACCGACCACCGCCGGGTAGTCGTCGGTCGCGAAGTCGATGCGCGGGCTGAACCCGGCGCCCTCGCAGACCTGCACCAGCTGGCCGCGGCAGCGCGGGCAGCCCGCGATCCAGGGCTCCTGGGCCAGCTCGCCGATGGCGACGGTCTCCGCGCGCGCGATCCGGTGGCGCTCGGGCACGAGGGCCACCAGACGGTCCGTCAGCAGCGGCCGGACGACGAGGTCGTCCCAGTCCTCCGCGACCGCGGCGCCCTCGTAGCGGAAGGCGAGGGCGAGGTCGCAGTCTCCTTCGCGCAGCAGTTCGACGGACCTCGGGGGCTCGCCCTCCTCCAGGGAGACGCGGGTGCCGGGGTGGGCGGCGCGCAGGGCGGCCAGCGCGGTGGGGACCAGGGTGGAGCTGCCGCTGGGGAAGGAGACCAGCCGGACCCGGCCGGCCCGCAGGCCCGCGATGGCGGCGACCTCCTCCTCGGCCGCGGTGAGTCCGGCGAGGATCCCGGAGGCGTGCCGGACCAGGGCCTCTCCGGCCTGGGTGAGGCGCATCTCGCGGCCGCTGCGGACCAGCAGCGGGGTGCCGACGGAGGCTTCCAGGGCCTTCATCTGCTGACTGATGGCGGGCTGGGTGCAGCCCAGTTCACGCCCCGCCGCCGAGAAGGAACCGGTGGAGGCGACGGCGCGCAGGACACGGAGATGACGGGCCTCGATCACCCTTCGAGCATAAGGGCAGCTTGGGGACGGCGCCGCATATTCGCTCGACGCTTTGAGGGTGGTCCCGTACGGTGCGGGCATGCAGCTCCTCTCGGTCAACCTGGGCCGCCCGCAGCCGGTGTCGTACACGGACCAGCCGGACGGCGTGACGGGCATCGACAAGAAGCCGGCCGACGGCCCGGTGCGGGTCACGGCGCCGGGCCCCAAGGGGGTCGGCGCGAGCGGGCTCGCCGGGGACACGGTGTGCGACATGCGGCACCACGGCGGCTACGACCAGGCGGTGTACGCGTTCGCGCGCGAGGACCTCGACGACTGGGAGCGCGAACTCGGCCGGTCGCTGCCCAACGGTTGCTTCGGGGAGAACCTGACGACGGACGGCCTGGACGTCTCCGGCGCGCTGATCGGCGAGCGCTGGCGGATCGGTTCCGTGGTGGTGCTGGAGGTGACCTCGGGGCGGATTCCGTGCCGTACGTTCCAGGGCCATTTGGACGAGCGGGGATGGGTGAAGAGGTTCACCCGGAAGGGTGCGACCGGTGCCTACCTGCGGGTGATCGAACCGGGCGAGATACGGGCGGGTGATCCGGTCGAGATCGTGCACCGGCCGGAGCACGGGGTGACGGCGGCGATGCAGTTCCGCGCGGTCACCACCGAACGTGAACTGCTGCCTCGGCTGCTCGCCGCGGGCGAGGCACTGCACGCGGAGACACTGGCGGCGGCCCGCAAGTACGCGGCCCGGTACGGGGGCTGAAGGACAGTCGGCGCGGCTGGCGCGAAGGCCGCCGTGGGCAGCGGACGCCGCCGGTCCGGGTCACTACCCTTGGGCCATGACAACGGCTCTGATTACGGGATCGACCGCGGGGATCGGTGCCGCGTTCGCGCGGCGGCTCGCCGCTGACGGGCATGACCTGATCCTGGTGGCGCGGGACACCAGGCGGCTGCGCGAGCAGGCGACCGAACTGCACGACCGGCACGGCGTCGAGGTGGAGGTGCTGACCGCCGACCTGTCGGAGGACAAGGGCATCGAGGCGGTCGCCGACCGGCTCGGCGACCGGAAGAACCCGGTCGACCTGCTGATCAACAACGCCGGGTTCGGCAACAAGGGCCGCTACCTGGACGTGCCCATGGCGGACGAGCTGAAGATGCTCAAGGTGCACTGCGAGGCGGTGCTCCGGCTGACGTCGGCGGCGGCCGCGGCGATGCGCGAGCGTGGACGGGGCGGGGTCGTCAACGTAGCCTCGGTGGCCGCCTTCGTGCCGCGGGGCACCTACGGGGCGTCGAAGGCCTGGGTCGTGCAGTTCACGCAGGGCGCGGCGAAGGACCTGGCGGGCAGCGGGGTGCGGCTGATGGCCCTGTGCCCGGGCTTCGTGCGCACCGAGTTCCACGAGCGGGCCGGGATGGGCACGGACAACATCCCGGGGTGGATGTGGCTGGACGCCGACAAGTTGGTCGCGGCGGCGCTGGCGGACCTGGCGCGCGGCAGGTCACTGTCCATCCCGGACCCGAGGTACAAGGCGCTGATGGGTCTGGTGAAGGTGACGCCCCGAGGGCTGCTGGGCGGGATCTCCTCGAGGACCGGGCGCAGGTACGGCCCGCGGTAGCGGACGTGTGACGCTGCCGCCCCGGTGCGAAAATGAGGGTGATGGAACCGGGCCAGGGGGGCCGGGAGGCGGCGTCATGACCTTCGTACAGCTCATCGAGTGCAAGACGAGCCGGCTGGACGAGATGAACCGGCTCATGGACGACTGGGTCGCGCAGACCAAGGGAAGGCGGACGGCGACGCACGCGCTGGTCGGCAAGGACCGGTCGGACGCGTCGCACATCGTCGAAGTGGTGGAGTTCCCGTCGTACGAGGACGCGATGCGGAACTCGAACCTCCCGGAGACCGACAGGATCTTCCAGGGGATGGTCGCCCTGTGCGACGAGATGCCGACGTTCACCGATCTGGACGTCGTACGGGACGAGCGGCTGGCCGAGGACACCGTCCGGCGGTTCTTCGAGGCGCTGGAGACGCCGGGCGAGCTGCCTCCGCTCAACGACCTGCTGGACGAGGACATCCACAGTCACGACCCGGTGAACCCGCAGGACACCATCGGGCTGGACAACGTCCGCGCCGAGTTCCGGATGTGGCGTGGGGGCTTCGACTTCTCGTTCACCGTCGAGGACGTGTTCGCCCAGGGTGAGAGGGCCTGCGCGCGCTGGACGTGGCGCGGCGTCCAGAAGGGCGAGTTCCTGGGCCTGCCCAACACCGGCCGGCAGGTGGCGATGACCGGGACGACCGTCTTCCGGTTCGGCGAGGACGGCAAGATCGCCGAGCTGTGGTGGCAGCACGACCAGCTGGGACTGATGCAGCAACTGGGAGCACTGGACGATCTGGAGAGCTAGCGGGGAGGGGCGATCGGCTGGTGGTCCGCCACTCCACCTGCGCCGGCCGACGACCGAGGAGCAGCGCCTCGTCCGGGTCGGCCGCGCCCCGAGGTGACAGGGCGTCATCAGCACCCTCGTCCCGCGCGGCGGAACGAGGGTCACGTAGGGAGAGCCCTGAACCCGGCCGTGGGCGCCCGGGTGACGCCCGAGCAGCGGTCAGGGGCGCGTCGCGCGCGAGCGGCCACCGCTGAAAAGCATGGTGCCCAGCGCCCCGTCGGGGGCACTGGGCACCGTGGCTCAGCTCAGCTCAGCTCAGCGCAGCGCAGGCTCAGTGGGCGTGGCCGTGGCTGTGGCCCGCCTCGGCCGGCTCCTCTTCCTTCTTCTCGACGACCAGGGTCTCGGTCGTGAGCAGCAGGGAGGCAATGGAGGCGGCGTTCTCCAGGGCGGAGCGGGTGACCTTGACCGGGTCGATGACGCCGGCCTTGACCAGGTCGCCGTACTCGCCGGTCGCGGCGTTGAAGCCCTGGCCCTTGTCGAGCTCGGCGACCTTGGAGGTGATGACGTAGCCCTCGAGGCCGGCGTTCTCGGCGATCCAGCGAAGCGGCTCGACGGCGGCGCGACGGACGACCGCGACACCCGTGGCCTCGTCGCCGGTCTTGCCGAGGTTGTCCTCGAGGACCTTCACGGCGTGGACGAGCGCGGAGCCACCACCGGAGACGATGCCCTCCTCGACCGCGGCGCGGGTCGCGGAGATGGCGTCCTCCAGACGGTGCTTCTTCTCCTTCAGCTCCACCTCGGTGGCGGCGCCGACCTTGATCACGCACACGCCGCCGGCCAGCTTCGCGAGGCGCTCCTGGAGCTTCTCGCGGTCCCAGTCGGAGTCGGTGTTCTCGATCTCGGCCTTGATCTGCGCGACGCGGCCCGTCAGGTCCTCGGCCTTGCCGGCACCCTCGACGATCGTGGTGTCGTCCTTGGTGACGGTGACGCGGCGGGCGGAGCCGAGCACCTCGAGGCCGACCTGGTCGAGCTTGAGGCCGACCTCCTCGGAGATGACGGTGGCGCCGGTGAGGACGGCCATGTCCTGCAGCATCGCCTTGCGGCGGTCACCGAAGCCGGGGGCCTTCACCGCCACGGCGTTGAAGGTGCCACGGATCTTGTTGACCACCAGGGTCGACAGGGCCTCGCCCTCGACGTCCTCGGCGATGATCAGCAGCGGCTTGGAGGAGTTGGACTGGATGACCTTCTCCAGCAGCGGCAGCATGTCCGCGATGGCGGAGATCTTGCCCTGCGTGATCAGGATGTACGGGTCGTCGAGGACGGCCTCCATGCGCTCCTGGTCCGTCACGAAGTACGGCGACAGGTAGCCCTTGTCGAAGGCCATGCCCTCGGTGAAGTCCAGCTCCAGACCGAAGGTGTTGGACTCCTCGACGGTGATGACACCGTCCTTGCCGACCTTGTCCATCGCCTCGGCGATCAGCTCGCCGACCTGCTGGTCCTGGGCGGACAGCGCGGCCACGGCGGCGATGTCGGACTTCTCGTCGATCGGGCGGGCCGTGGCGAGCAGCTCGTCGGAGACGGCCTTGACCGCGGCGTCGATGCCCTTCTTCAGGGCGGCCGGGGAGGCACCGGCGGCGACGTTCTTCAGTCCCTCGCGGACGAGCGCCTGGGCCAGCACGGTGGCGGTGGTGGTGCCGTCACCAGCGATGTCGTTGGTCTTGGTGGCCACCTCCTTCACCAGCTGGGCGCCGAGGTTCTCGTACGGGTCCTCGATCTCGACCTCGCGGGCGATCGTGACACCGTCGTTGGTGATGGTGGGGGCGCCGAACTTCTTGTCGATGACGACGTTGCGGCCCTTGGGGCCGATCGTCACCTTCACCGTGTCGGCCAGCTTGTTGACGCCGCGCTCGAGGGCGCGACGGGCGTCCTCGTCGAACTTCAGGATCTTCGCCATGACAGCGGGAGCCCTCTCGGAATCTGTGGGTGAAAAAAGAACTGCGCCCCGGGCGCCCGGCTTCTTGTGTGGTCGCGGGGGCCAGGGGCGCAGCAGGAAGCAACTGTGTGCTCGAGGTGACTACTTCTCGATGATCGCGAGGACGTCGCGAGCCGAGAGGACGAGGTACTCCTCGCCGTTGTACTTCACCTCGGTGCCGCCGTACTTGCTGTAGAGGACGACGTCTCCGACCTTGACGTCGAGCGGAAGACGCTCGCCGTTCTCGAAGCGGCCCGGACCCACGGCGAGGACGGCGCCCTCCTGGGGCTTCTCCTTCGCGGTGTCCGGGATGACCAGGCCAGAGGCGGTGGTCTGCTCGGCGTCGAGCGGCTGGACCACGATGCGGTCCTCGAGCGGCTTGATGGCAACCTTGGAGCTGGTGGTCGTCACGATCCGACCTCCCCCTTCGGAGATCTCACGGGGTTAACTGTCTGAGGTGGCGACCAGGTCGATCCGTCGTCGCGGGTGCCGGACCTGCCCGTCGCGTTGTTGGCACTCTCCAGGGGGGAGTGCCAGAGCCGAGACTATGACTGCGGTTAGCACTCGGTCAAGCGGAGTGCCAATGCCGGCGGCGCGTCGCCCGAGTTTTGAGCGGGTGGAGTGACGGCGGCGCTCGGTGCCGGCCTCCGCCGGGGGCCGCGCCCCCAGACCGCCGTCTCGGTCCTGCGGCCTCTCCCCGCCCATCGCCGGGCGCCGGGCGGGCCGAACCGTCCGCGGCCGGGCCGGTCAGTTCAGGTAGTCCTCGAGCCGCCCCACCGTCAGCCCCCGCTGCTGCGCCCGCCGCAGGACCCGCGTCGTGCGTTCCCGCAGGGGCGGGCCCGTGGACTCGTCGGGGCCGACCAGGACGATGTCGCCGGGGCGGAGGCGGTGGTCGCCCCGGGTGAAGACGAGGCCGGTCGGGGTCATCGCGGCCCGCCACAGGACGACCGTGGAGATGCCGCAGTCGGCCGCCGCGCGCAGGGTGGTGGTGTCGTACGTGCCGTAGGGCGGGCGGAAGAGGCGGGGGCGGACGCCGAGGCGGGCGTCCAGCCGCTGCTGCTGGCCGCAGATCTCGGCGCGCTGCCCTGCGTACGGCTGTCCGGCGAGCGCCCGGTGGTCGAGGGTGTGGTTCTGGATGCCGGCGCCGAGCCTGTGCAGGTGGGCGAAGTGACCGTAGCCGGGGCCGGCGACGCTGTCGGTGAGGAACAGGCTGACCGGCAGCCGGAGTTCGCGGACCATGTCGACGAAGCGGGGGTCCTTCTCGCCGCCGTCGTCGTAGGTGAGGAAGACGACCCGGTCGCGGGTGGCGACATGGTCCACGACGCGCGGCAGGGCGCGGCCCCCGGCGTGGGGACTGAGGGCGAGGGACCGGGTCGCGGGCCGGGGCGGGCGGGGCAGGGGCTCGGTCAGGCCCCAGTGGCGGTAGGCACGGTCGGGGGCGGGGCCGTTCGGGCGTACCCCTTCGGCCGCCTTCTTGCCGAGGCGTTCGATGGGGTCGACGGACTGCGCGCAGCCCGCGAGGAGGAGGGCCGAGGCGAGGACCGCGGCCAGGCCCCGCGCCCGCCTCACAGGTAGTCCTCCAGGCGGGCCACGGCGTAGCCCTCGCGCGTGACCTTGTTCAGGAAGCGGCGCATGTCGTCGACCATCGTGCCGTCCCAGTCGCCCCGGCCGCGGAAGTGGGTGAGGACGATGTCGCCGCGGCGCAGCCGCCGGTCGTCCTCGCGGTACTCCCAGTGGTCGACGAAGACCTCCTCGTTCCAGATCGGCGCGTACTTGATGCCGCAGGCCTTGGCGGCGACCAGGGTGTCCTGGTTGTAGTTGCCGTAGGGAGGGCGGAAGACCGTGGGCGCCTTGCCGAACTGGCTCTCCATGACGGCCTGCATGCCGCAGATCTCGTCCTTCTGCTCCTCGTAGGACAGGCCCGGCAGGTAGGGGTGGTGCAGCGTGTGGTTGTTGAGGGTGTTGCCGTAGGACCGCATCTTCCGGAAGTAGGCGTAGTCGTCCTTCACCAGGTAGTTGCTGAGGAAGGCGGTGTACGGGATCTTCAGTTCCCGCATCATGGCGAGGAACCTCGGGTCCTTCTCCGCGCCGTCGTCGATCGTCAGGAAGACGACCTTCTGCTTGGTGGGGATCGTGGTGAAGACCGGCGGCAGGTCCCAGTCGTCCTGGTGATCCACCTCGAACCCGGCGCGGGCGGTGATCTTCGGTTTCACCACGGGTGGCGGCGGTGGCGTCAGCGGGACCTGTTCCAGTCCCCAGCGCCGGGCGGCGGCGGCCAGGCGGGCGTGTTCGGCGGCCTGGCCTCCCTCGCGGCCCCCGGTCCGGCCGGGGCCGCCCTGGCCGGACGCGGTGCCGGGGGAGTCCGGGCCGGCGCAGCCGGAGAGGAGGGCGGCGGAGGCCAGCGCGGTGGCTCCACAGCCCAGGGCGAGGGACCGGATACGGGACTGCGACCGAGCCCGAGAGAGAGTCTGATTCTTGTCATTTTGTACTACTGCTCGCATGGTGCCGGATCCTCCCAGGGCCCGGCCCGCGACCGGGTCCGACACCGCCGTCGGAGGCGCACCATCCACCGACTGGCCCACAATGACCGGGTGAACGACCTCGCCCTCCTCCTCACCTCCGAAGGCCGCGCCCTCCTCGAGGAGGTGCGTGACACCGATCCCGCGCGGGAGCTGGCCGTGGCCACCCGGCTGCGCCGCGACCACCCGGCCGAGCTGGTGTCGGCCGCGCTCGGCCAGGCCCGGCTGCGGCAGCGGGCGGCGGCGAAGTTCGGGGCCGAGGACGCCGGGCGGATGTTCTTCACGCCGAACGGGGTCGAGCAGTCGACGCGGGCCAGTGTGGCCGGGTACCGGGCGCAGCGGCTGAAGCACCTGGGCGTGACCTCGGTCGCCGACCTGTGCTGCGGGATCGGTGGAGACGCGATCGCGCTGGCGCGGGCCGGGATCCGGGTGCTGGCCGTGGACCGGGACCCGCTGACGGCGGCGGTGGCGCGGGCGAACGCCGAGGCGCTGGGGCTGGCCGGCCTGATCGAGGTGCGCGAGGCCGATGTCACGGAGGTGGACACCGCCGGGTACGACGCGGTGTTCGTGGACCCGGCCCGGCGGGGCGGGCGCGGCCGGATCTTCGATCCCGAGGCCTACTCGCCGCCCCTGTCCTGGGCGGTCGGCGCGGCGCGTACGGCACCCCGCGCGGCCCTGAAGATCGCTCCGGGCATCCCGCACGAGGCGGTGCCCGTCGAGGCCGAGGCCGAGTGGATCTCCGACGGCGGGGATGTGAAGGAGGCGGTGCTGTGGTTCGGCACCGGGGCGCCGGGCGGCGTACGGGCCACGCTGCTGCCCGGCCCGCGCACGCTGCTCGGCCGGGGCCTGCCCGACCCCGAAGTGCGGCCGGTGGGACGGTACCTGTACGAACCCGACGGTGCCGTGATCCGCGCGCACCTGGTCGCGGAGGTGGCCGAGGAGGTCGGCGGCGGACTCGTCGACGCCACGATCGCGTACGTCACCGCCGACGAGCCGCGGCCCACCCCGTTCGCCACGGGCTACCGGATCACCGACCGACTGCCCTTCAACGTGAAGAAGCTGAAGGCCCTGCTGCGGGAGCGGGAGGTCGGCACGCTGACCGTGAAGAAGCGCGGCTCCGCGGTCGAACCGGAGGAGCTGCGCCGGAAGGTCAGGCCGCAGGGACCGAACGCGGCGACGGTGTTCCTCACACGCGTCGCGGGGGCGCCGACGATGCTGATCGGCCATCCGCTGGGGTGACGCCCGCGTTCCCGGGCGCCGACGGCTCGCCCGGTGCGGATCGTCGGGCCCGAGCGCCGGCTGCGGTGCGAGACGGAGGTCTCCGAGGCAGGGGCGGTCCGCCGGCAGGAGGCCGGACGCCCGTGACGCAAGAAAAACCCCGCCCCGGCGAACCGGGAGCGGGGTTTTCGTGGAGCGCCGGGCAGGCCTTGCACCTGCATTTCCCCGCAGGAAGCGGGGCGTCTTTCCTTGGACCACCAACGCACTGCGTCCGGACCGGGGTTCCGGCCGTTCGCGTGTGATGATCATAGCGCAGCCGGAGTGATTCTCCCAACCTCGGCCGTCCACCACCCGGCACGGGCGTTCCGCTCGGCAGGACGGCACGCCGGTGGACCGGAACCGCGTGCCGGACCGGCTGACGACGATCCTCGACGGCGCCACGGCGAGCACGGGGGTGCCGGCCCTCGCCGCATCCCTCAAACAGCTCCTGGGGCTGTGACGGCGTGCGCGCCGGGACACCCGGCCCGAACGCTAGCCGTCCGCCACCGACTCGAAGCGCCACCGGTGCACGGGACGCGTCACCAACGCCGGAGACGGCTCGGGCAGTTCGGGCAGCGACGCGTCGTACGGCGCGTCCCACCAGGTGATCACCAGCACCCGGTCCCGCGGAGCGCGGAAGATCTCCCGGCGCACCGGCTCCCGGGCGAGGCGCTGCCCCCGCGCCCAGCCCAGCAGCTCCTCGCCGCGGCCCTCGGCGGCCCTCGCCTCCCACATCAGGGCGACCGTCACGGGTACAGGTTCTCCTTGCTGATCTCGTGCACATGGTCGTGCCCGGGGACATGGGGGTCGGTGACCGGCAGGGAGGAGTCGGCCGACAGGTCCCAGCTGGAGGCGGTCCGGTTGCGGGCGACCATCTCGGCGCCGAGCGCGGCCACCATGGCGCCGTTGTCCGTGCACAGCTTGGGGCGCGGGACGCGCAGCCGGATGCCGGCCGCCTCGCAGCGTTCCTGGGCGAGGGCGCGCAGCCGGGAGTTGGCGGCCACACCGCCGCCGATCATCAGGTGGTCGACGCCCTGGTCCTGGCAGGCGCGGACGGCCTTGCGGGTCAGGACGTCGACGACGGCCTCCTGGAAGGAGGCGGCCACATCGCGGACCGGGACCTCCTCGCCGGCCGCGCGCCTGGCCTCGATCCAGCGGGCGACGGCCGTCTTGAGGCCGGAGAAGGAGAAGTCGTAGGCGGGGTCGCGCGGGCCGGTCAGGCCGCGCGGGAAGGCGATCGCCTCCGGGTCGCCCTCCTTGGCGTACCGGTCGATGACCGGGCCGCCGGGGAAGCCCAGGTTCAGCACGCGGGCGATCTTGTCGAAGGCCTCGCCGGCCGCGTCGTCGATGGTCGAGCCCATCGGGCGGACGTCGGAGGTGATGTCCGCCGACAGCAGCAGCGAGGAGTGGCCGCCGGACACCAGCAGGGCCATCGTCGGCTCGGGCAGCGGGCCGTGCTCCAGCTGGTCCACGCAGATGTGGGAGGCGAGGTGGTTGACGCCGTACAGCGGCTTGCCGAGCGCGTAGGCGTACGCCTTCGCCGCCGAGACGCCGACGAGGAGGGCACCCGCGAGGCCGGGCCCCGCGGTGACCGCGACGCCGTCGAGGTCCTTCGCGGAGACACCCGCCTCCTTCAGCGCGCGGTCGATGGCCGGGACCATCGCCTCCAGGTGCGCCCGGGACGCCACCTCCGGCACGACACCGCCGAAGCGGGCGTGTTCGTCGACGCTGGAGGCGATGGCGTCCGCCAGCAGGGTGGTGCCGCGGACGATGCCGACGCCGGTCTCGTCGCAGGAGGTCTCGATGCCGAGGACGAGAGGTTCGTCAGTCATTGATCTCGGTTCCTTGTACTGGTGAGGAGCCCGCGGCGGAGCCGCTGCCGGAGGCTGTGGTCAGGCGCATGACCAGGGCGTCCACGTTGCCCGGCTGGTAGTAGCCGCGGCGGAAGCCGATGGGCTCGAAGCCGAAGCGCTCGTAGAGCTTCTGCGCGCGGATGTTGTCGACCCGGCACTCGAGCAGCACCTCGTGGCACTCGAACGCGGTCGCCGCGCGCAGCAGTTCGGCCAGCAGGCGCCCGCCGAGGCCGGTGCCCTGCTGGTCACGGGCGACGGCGATGGTCTGGACGTCGGCCTGCTCGCCGGAGGCGACGAGGCCGGCGTAGCCGACGATGCGGCCGTCGGACTCGGCCACGACATAGCGCCGGGTGGCCTCGGGGCCCCGAGAGTGGGCCAGTTCGGACCAGAACATGCCCCGGGACCAGGCGTCCTCGGGGAAGAGGTCCTTCTCCAGCTCCAGGACCGGGTCGATGTCCCACCAGCGCATCTCGCGCAGTCGGGGGGGTGCCGGCTGAGTCACTTGGGGGTGACCACCTTGTAGTTCTTGGGGACCTGTGCGTCCGGGCGGCGCAGGTACAGCGGCCGGGGCGCCGGCAGCTCCTCACCCGCGGCCAGCTTCTCGGCGGCGAGCGAGGCGAGGGCGGCGGCGGACACGTGCTCGGGCTCGTGGGCGCTCGGGAACGTGTCCGGGTAGAGCAGCGCGCCCGCGCCGACCGCCGGGAGCCCCGCGACCTGCTCGGCGATGTCGGCCGGCCGGTCCACGGCCGGGCCGGTCAGCCGGGTGCGCGAGTCGGCGTATGTGGCCCAGTAGACCTCCTTGCGCCGGGCGTCGGTCGCCACGACGAAGGGGCCTCTTTCGATGTCGGCGGCGTAGGCGAGCCCGTCCAGCGTGCACACGCCGTGCACCGGGACGCCGAGCGCGAGGCCGAAGGTGTCGGCGGTCATCAGGCCGACCCGCAGTCCGGTGTAGGGGCCGGGGCCGACGCCGACGGCGATCGCGGTGACCGCCTCCAGCTTGAGCCCGGCTTCGGTGAGAAGCCGGTCGACGGCCGGCAGCAGCAGCTCCCCGTGCCGGCGTGCGTCCACCTGGCTCGACGAGGCGAGGACGTCCGTGCCGTCGTGCAGCGCGACGGTGACGGCGGGTGTTGCGGTATCCAGAGCGAGCAAGAGCACGCGAACAGCCTACGGCGCCCGCGCCGCTCGCATGGCCGTCCGGGTCGTTCGGTCACCGGCTGCTACGGTCTGTACGAAGTACGACATATCGCACTAGGCAGAGGTGGGTGCACGTGGCAGGGACCAGCTCGGTGATCGTTGCCGGCCTCACCGCGGCGGCCGTCGGAGCCATCGGCTTCCTCGCCTACCAGGCCCAGGCGACCACCCCGGCGAGCCTGGGCGGCAGGCCCGGGCCGAGCGCCTCCGCCGCGGCGGCCGCGAGCAAGGCACCCCGGGACCGGCGGAACCCGGCCGCCCTGCCGAGCGGGTCCGGTACGGGTGAACGGGTCGTGTACTCGGTGGACGACGACCGGGTCTGGCTGATCGACGAGCGCGACCGGGTGCGGCGCACCTTCCGGGTGAGGCCGGGCAACCTCGACCCGCTGCCGGGCACGTACTGGGTGTCGTCCCGCTCGAACGCGGTCACCGGCAGCGACGGTCTCCCCATCGAGCACGTCGTGCGGTTCACCAGCATCGACGGGGTGGCGATCGGCTTCAGCGCGGCGGTGGGCGGCGCCCCGCGGACGGCGGTCGATCCGAGCGTGAAGACGGGCGGTATCCGGGAGACACGGGCGGACGGGAACGCGATGTGGACGTTCGCGACGATCGGCGTACGGGTGATCGTGATCCGCTAGGCGGCCGCGCGCCGCTCCCCGGCGGGCTCGGGGGCCCGCTGCTGGGGTTCCGGGTCCCGCGGCGGCCGGGAGATCGCGTCCGCGGCCGCGCACGACGCCAGCAGATCGCGCATGGACGTCCCGGTGAGCACGGCCGGACGGGGCTGCTCCGCGGGGCGGGGAGCGGTCATGGACGCCTCCTGAGGTGCGGGGGCGGGCGTGGTTAGGTAGGCCTAACCACAAGCTGGACACCATGTCACCACGCTCGGGACGTCCTGCGCAATAGGATGCCGACGGCTTGTCGGAAAGCCGGGCCGGATCAGGCCGCGAGGGTCTCCAGGCCGGCGTCCGCCCAGCGCGTCCCCAGGCCGGTCAGCGTCACGTGGCGCACCTCGTCGGTGGTGTCTCCGACCGCGCGGTGGATGACCACCTGGAGCCGGTCCTCGGTCAGTTCCTCGACCTTGCCCTCGCCCCACTCCACGACGATCACGGAGTCGGGCAGCGAGACGTCGAGGTCCAGGTCCTCCATCTCGTCCAGGCCGCCGCCGAGCCGGTAGGCGTCCACGTGGACCAGGGGCGGGCCGTCGGCGAGGGAGGGGTGCACACGGGCGATCACGAAGGTCGGCGAGGTGACCGCGCCGCGCACGCCCAGCCCCTCGCCGAGGCCGCGGGTCAGCGTGGTCTTGCCCGCGCCGAGTTCCCCGGTGAGCATCACCAGGTCGCCCGCGCGCAGCAGCTTGGCCAGCCGGCGGCCCAGCTCCCGCATCTGCTCGGGCGAGGTGATCGTCAGCCGGGTCTCAGCGGGGTCGTGCGGTGCTGCTGGTCGTTCCATAGCCACTTACGGTAGCCCCTGCGGGCACGGCACCCGCGCGGGTGAGGAGGTCGGCGAGGCGGTCGGTGACCACTTCCGGGTGTTCCAGCATCACCAGGTGCCCGGCGTCGGGTACGAGGACCAGCTCGGCGTCCGGGAGCAGGTCGGCGATGGCCTCGCTGTGCTCGCTGGGTGTGACCAGGTCCCGCACGCCGGCCAGCACGAGCACGGGCATGTCCCGGAAGCAGGTCAGGGCCTCGGTCTTGTCGTGGTCGGTGAAGGCCGGGTAGAACTCGGCGACCACGTCGATCGGCGTGGACTCGATCATCCGTTCCGCGAACCGCTCGACCGCCGGGTCGATGTCCCGCCCCGCGAACGAGTACCGCTTGATGACCCCGGCGAACAGGTCGGCGGTGGCCCTGCGCCCCTTCTCCACCAGCTCCGCCTGCTGTCCGAGCGCCTTCAGCACACCGGGGAGGATGCGGCGCACCGCGTTGACGCCGGCCACCGGGAGGCCGAAGTTGACCTCGCCGAGCCGTCCGGACGACGTACCGACGAAGGCGGTGGCGACGACCCGGTCCCGGATCAGCTCCGGGAACCGGGCGGCGAGGGCCATGATGGTCATGCCGCCCATGGAGTGACCGACCAGCACCACCGGTCCGTCCGGTACGGCGGCGTCGAGGACGGCCTTCAGATCCTGGCCGAGCTGGTCGATGGTGACGGGCGCCCGGTCCCGGGTCTGGGCCGCGCCCCGCCCGGACCGCCCGTGGCTGCGCTGGTCCCAGTGCACGGTCCGGACGACCCCGCGCAGAGCGGCACGCTGGAAGTGCCAGGAGTCCTGGCTGAGGCAGTAACCGTGGCAGAAGACGACGGTGACCGGGGCGGGCGCCTTGCGTCCGAAGAGCCGGCGCCGGCGCGGGGAGACGTGCGGGCCCGGATCGGGCTCGGTCTCGTCGACCTCGTAGTACAGCTCGGTTCCGTCGTCGGCGTACGCCTTGCCCGGGGTGCCGCGCACGGCGCCGTAGGGGCCCGCCGAGTCCAGCGCCAGCCGGGCCTTGCGCCGTATCTCGCGCCCCACCGTCATCCGCTCTATGGCGACACCGGCCGCCGCGCCCGCGGCGAGCACGCCTATCGCGGCACCGGCGATGCCGGTCGCCCTGCGCCAGCCGGCCACCCCAGCGGCGGAGGCGACGGCCGCCCTGGCGACGACGTCCTGAACGACGTCCGCCACGGCCTCCGCGCTGCTCTCGCTCACGTACCGCTCCTCTTCGCCGTACTGCAGTTCGCCTGTGGGTGAAAACGGATGATGCCGCAGTGGTGTCTGAAGGCCGCCGTCAACGAGATGACACTGCCCCCCTGACGGGTTACCCGAGTTCTTCCCCGTTCACATAGACGCGGGGAACCCGGGTTCCGATGCGCGTGACGATCTCGTACGCGATCGTGCCGCAGGCCTGCGCCCAGTCCTCGGCGGTGGGCTCACCGCGGTCGCCGGGCCCGAACAGCACGGCCTCGCTGCCCACCGCGGGCTCGTCCCCGCCGAGGTCCACCACGAACTGGTCCATGGCGACCCGCCCGGCGACCGTCCGCCACTTGCCGTCGACCAGCACCGGACCGGTCCCGGAGGCGTGCCGCGGAATACCGTCCGCGTAGCCGACCGGCACCAGCCCGAGGGTGGTCTCGCCGGGGGTGACGTAGTGGTGGCCGTAGCTGATGCCGTGCCCGCCCGGGGCGCGCTTGACCAGGGCCAGCGAGGCGCTCAGCGTCATCACCGGGCGCAGATCGAAGTCGGCCGGGGTGCCCAGCTCCGGGCTCGGCGAGATGCCGTACAGCGCGATGCCCGTGCGGACGAGGTCGAAGTGGGCCTCGGGCAGGGTGAGGGCGGCCGGCGAGTTGGCGATGTGCCGCACCTCGGGGTGCACGCCCTGGCCCTCGGCGTGGGCGAGCATCTCCCGGAACCGGTCGAGCTGGGCGGCGATGGAGGGGTGGCCGGGCTCGTCGGCGCAGGCGAGGTGGGACCACAGTCCGGTGATCCGGACCAGCCCGGCGGCCTCGGCGCGCAGGGCCTCGGCGACCAGCTCGGGCCAGTCGGCGGGCTGGCAGCCGTTGCGCCCGAGCCCGGTGTCGGCCTTGAGCTGCACCCGCGCGGCGCGGCCGGCCCGCCGGGCGGCCTCGACGGCCTCGCGCAGGGCCCACAGCCCGCTCAGGGAGACGTCGATGTCGGCCTCGATCGCCTGCCGCCAGGGGCCGCCCGGTACCCACAGCCAGCACAGGATGCGCCCCGGCAGGCCGGCCGCGCGGAGCGCGAGGGCCTCCTCGGGCGTGGCCGTACCGAGCCAGGCCGCCCCCGCCGCGCGGGCCGCGCGGGCGCACGGCACCGCCCCGTGGCCGTATCCGTCGGACTTGACGACGGCCATCAGGGCCGCGCCCGGCGTCCGGGCACGCAGCGCCCGCACATTGGCGCGCAGGGCGCCCAGGTCGATCTCGGCGCGGGCGCGCAGGGGGGCGGTCGGCACAGCTGCAGTCTCACTCATGGCGCCCCCAGTCTCTCAGAGGGCCGTACAGGGGCCCCGGGCGCCGTGTCAGGTGCCCGGCCGCCGCCCCCACACGTAGACGTGGTCGCCCTTCTTGAGCACGCCCCACAGCTTGCGCGCGTCGGCGAGCTTCAGGTTGACGCAGCCGTAGGAGCCGACGGTGGTGAAGATGCTGCCGTAGACGGCGTGGAAGGCCTGGCCGCCGTCGAAGAACTGGGCGTACGGCATGGGCTGGCCGTACAGGGTGGACACGTGGTTCTTGTGCCGCCAGTAGACGGTGTGCCAGCCCTTGCGGGTGACCATTCCCTTGCGGCCGCTGCGCATCGGCACCGGCCCGAACAGCACCTTGGTGCCCTTCTGCACCCAGGTCAGCTGCCGGTCCAGGTCGACACAGGCGACCCGGTACGACTTGACCGGGCACTTCTTGGCCGCGTTGGGATTCTTCCCGGCCGAGATCAGCATCATCGTCGACCAGGTGACGGGCCCGGCGAACCCGATGGCGGGCTTGATCTTGTGCTTGAGCTGGAAGGCGCGGATGGCCTTGCAGTCCTTCGTGGACTGCTTCCCGTCCACCTTCAGCTTCAGCCACCGCTCCACCTGCCGCTGATACGGCCCGGCCTGCTTGCTGCACGACACCTTGGCGACGGCGTCGGCGAGCGGCACGTACTCGATGAGGTCGTACGTCCCCGGCGCCGCGTCCCTGGGCTCGACGGCGTCCTCCCGCGCGCTCGGGGTGTACACCTTCGGCGGCAGCATCTGGTCGGGCGTGTCGATCTGCCAGGGCTGCCCGGGCCCGGGCGGCACACCGGGCACGAGGTCGGACTCGGGGGTCGGCGGTACGGGGGTGGCCGAGGGGGCGGTTGCCGGGGGTGCGGCGGCTTCGGCGGTGCCGGTCACCGGTACGGCGGGCGCGGTGGCCGCGGCGGTCCCGGCGGCCGGAAGGGTCGTCGAGGCGACGAGCAGCACCGCCACGCCTCGGTACGCGATTCGTCTGGTGATCATGCGATCAGCCAAACGCGCGGACCCGCACGTTCGGTGATGCCGCGCGGGTGGGGTCACCCGAGGGGCCGACCCTCGACGGCACGCGGCCGGCCGCGGACGCGTGGGGGCCTGCCGCGCGGCAACCCGCGCCTGCGGGCAGTCGTACCGCTGGGGGGGGCGCCCGTCCCCGAGCAAGGCGCCACCCGGCCGGCACGGGCAAGCCACCGAACCCCGGCCGGCCGCGGCGCGCCCTCAGCCGCGTACGTCCCGCCACGCCTGCGGGATCCGTGCCGCGACGTCGTGCGCTCCCACCGGCGCCCCCTCCGCCGCGAACCGCCCGGCGAGACCGTGCAGATACGCCGCCACGCTCCCCGCGTCCAACGCCGACAGCCCCGCCGCCAGCAACGACCCGGCAAGGCCGGACAGCACGTCCCCGCTCCCCGCCGTGGCCAGCCACGACGTACCCGTGGCGTTCACCCGCACGGCCCCGCCCGCGGAGTCGGCCACCAAGGTCGTGGACCCCTTCAGCAGCACGGTCGCCCGGTACACCGCCGCCAGCTCCCGTGCCGCGGCCAGCCGTGCCCCCTCGACCTCCTCCCGCCGCAGCCCCAGCAGCGCGGCGGCCTCCCCCGCGTGCGGCGTCATCAGCGTCGGAGCCGTACGCCCACGCACCGCATCCCGCTCGGCCAGCCGCAGCCCGTCCGCGTCGACCAGCACGGGCACATCCGCCTCCAGCACCTCCGCCACGGTCACCGCGTCGTCCCCCGCCCCCGGCCCGACCACCCAGGCCTGCACCCGCCCGGCCTTGGCGGGCCCGGTATCGGACACAAGCGTCTCCGGGAAGCGGGCGAGGACCGCTTCCCCGGCGGGCCCCACGTACCGCACGGCTCCCGCCCCGCCCCGCAAGGCCCCGGAGACGGCGAGCACGGCGGCGCCCGGATACCGCGCCGACCCGGCGGCGATCCCGACGACCCCCCGCCGGTACTTGTCGCTCCCGGCGGCCGGCAGTGGCAGCAGCCGCGCCACATCCGCGTGCTGCAGGGCCACCAGCTCACCCTCGGCAGGCAGTTCCAGCCCGATGTCGACGAGCCGCACGACCCCGGCGTACCCCCGCGCGGGATCGACCAGCAACCCGGGCTTGTACGTACCGAAGGTGACGGTGAGGTCCGCCCGGACAGCGGCCCCGCGCACCTCCCCGGTACCGGCCTCGACCCCGCTGGGCAGATCCACCGCCACCACGGCGGCCCGAGACCGTTCCGCCGCCGCCGCGAGCCGCTCGGCACCCGGCCGTAGCCCGCCCCTGCCCCCGATCCCGACGATCCCGTCGACCACGAGATCGGCCCGCTGGATCAGCTCCTCGACGGCGTCATCCGCCGCGACGCGGCCTCCGGCCCGCCGCAGGGCACCGAGTCCCCCGGCATGGACCCGCTCCGGCGAGAGCAGCACGGCCGTGACCCCGGCTCCCCGCCGCGCCAGCCGCGCCCCCGCATACAGCGCGTCCCCGCCGTTGTCCCCGCTGCCGACGAGCAGCACCACCCGGCTGCCGTAGACCCGCCCGAGCAACTCCGCGCAGGCGGCGGCCAGCCCCGCGGCCGCCCGCTGCATCAGCGCGCCCTCCGGCAGCCGTGCCATCAGCGCCCGTTCGGCCGCCCTTACCGTCTCCACGCTGTACGCAGTACGCATGGCACCGAGTCTGCCCCGGAACCCCGGCCCCCCACACCCGGGCACTCACCCTTCGGCGACCACCACGGCCGAGGCCACCCCCGCGTCATGGCTCAGGGACAGATGCCAGGACCGCACTCCCAACTCCGCCGCCCGCGCGGCGACGGTGCCCTTCACCCGCAACCGGGGCTGCCCGCTGTCCTCGACGTACACCTCGGCGTCGGTCCAGTGCAGTCCCGGCGGCGCCCCCAGCGCCTTCGCCAGCGCCTCCTTGGCGGCGAACCGGGCCGCGAGCGAGGCGATCCCGCGCCGTTCGCCGCTGGGCAGCAGCAACTCCCGCTCCACGAACAACCGGTCCGCCAATCCCGGCGTCCGCTCCAACGACGCCCGGAACCGATCGATCTCGGCGACGTCGATCCCGACTCCGATGATGCTCATGGGCCGCAGCCTACGGTCGCGGCCCGGTGCCGGGCGCCGGGACGGCTCGTGCCGTCTACGCTCCGGACATGACATCACAGGCCTATCTCTCCGACCTGTTCTCGCTGGACGGCCGTGTCGCCCTCGTGACCGGCGGCAGTTCCGGCATCGGCCGGGCCATCGCCGGCGCGCTGGCGCGTGCCGGGGCGAGCGTGGTGGTCGTGGCCCGGGACAAGGGCCGACTGGAGAACGCCGTGGGCGAGTTGCTGGCCGACGGGTGCCGGGCGGCCTGGGTGAGCGGGGATCTGAGCACCCGTGAGGGGGTGCGCGTGGCGGCCGAGGAGGCGGCCGGCGCGTTCGGGGAGCCCGACATCCTCGTCAACTGCGCCGGGATCAACCTCAGGCCGCCGATGAGCGAGCTGGGCGAGGACGTGTGGGACGCCACCATGGCGGTGAACCTGGAGGCCCCGTTCCTGCTGGGGCAGCGGTTCGGACCGGGGATGGCCGAGCGCGGCTTCGGCCGGATCATCCACGTCACCTCTCAGCAGGCCCACCGGGCCTTCGTGCAGAGCGGCGCCTACGGCGTCTCGAAGGGGGCGTTGGAGTCGCTGGCCCGCTCCCAGGCCGAGGCGTGGTCGCGACACGGCGTCACCTGCAACACGCTCGTGCCGGGTTTCGTGATGACGCCTCTGAACGCACGCCTGTCGTCGGACCCCGAGCGGGTGGCGGCGCTGGCCGCGCGGACGATGGCCGGACGCAACGGGCTCGCCGAGGACTTCGAGGGGGCGGCGGTGTTCCTCGCCGGCCGGGCGTCCGCGTACATCACCGGTCAGTCGCTCTTCGTCGACGGCGGTTTCTCGGTCCACTGAGCCGGGTTCGTCACCGTACGGTGCCGCTCGGCCCTGGCGGGAAGAGGATGGCGCGGGGACCGCCGCACCCCCGTTTCCGGGGGGCGGGACGACGGCGGTCCCCGCGAGGGACGCGGGCCGGGTCAGGGCCGGGCTTGCGCGTCCGTGGCGTCCTTGGAGGTCCGGGAGCCGCTCCGGAGTTCCTCGGCGCCGTTCGGTGCCGGCCCGGGCGGGGAGTCGCTCCCACCCCTGCCGACACCCACTACTGTGCCGGACCCGTGTTAAGCGGGTGCTGCGCACACGTGACACCCTCGTGCCACTTCCGCGAACCCCGTCCCGTCACAAGTCCGGCGCGGGAAACCGCGGTTGCCGGTGGTTCGGCTACTTGTTGCCGCCCTTGGCCAGGAACGCCAGCAGGTCCTGCCGGCTGACCACACCGGTCGGCTTGCCCTCGACCAGGACGATCGCCGCGTCGGCCGAGCCCAGCACCGACATCAGGTCGCCGACCGGCTCGCCGGAGCCGACCTGGGGCAGCGGGGCGCACATGTGCTTCTCCAGCGGGTCGTCGAGGGACGCGCGCTTGTTGAACAGGGCGTCCAGCAGCTCCCGTTCCACCACCGAGCCGACGACCTCGGCGGCCATGACGTCCGGGTGACCGGCGCCCGGCTTGACGACGGGCATCTGCGAGACGCCGTACTCGCGCAGCACCTCGATGGCCTGGCCCACGGTCTCGTCCGGGTGCATGTGCACCAGGGACGGGATGGAGCCGCCCGCCTTGTCCTCGAGGACGTCGGCGACGCGGGCGCTGGGGCCCTCGTCCTCCAGGAAGCCGTAGTCGGCCATCCACTCGTCGTTGAAGATCTTGCTGAGGTAGCCGCGTCCGCTGTCCGGGAGCAGGACGACCACGACGTCGTCGGGACCGAGCCGCTCGGCGACCCGCAGCGCCGCCACGACGGCCATGCCGCACGAACCCCCCACCAGCAGGCCCTCCTCCTTGGCCAGGCGGCGGGTCATCTGGAAGGAGTCCTTGTCGGAGACCGGGACGATCTCGTCGGCGACGGTGCGGTCGTAGGCGGTCGGCCAGAAGTCCTCACCGACGCCCTCGACCAGGTACGGCCGGCCGGACCCGCCGGAGTACACCGACCCCTCGGGGTCGGCGCCGATGACCTTGACCCTGCCGTCGCTGGCGTCCTTCAGGTAGCGGCCGGTGCCGGAGATGGTCCCACCGGTGCCGACGCCCGTCACGAAGTGGGTGATCTTCCCCTCGGTCTGCTCCCACAGCTCGGGGCCGGTCGAGTGATAGTGCGAGAGCGGGTTGTTGGGGTTGGAGTACTGGTCGGGCTTCCAGGCGCCGGGGGTCTCACGCACGAGCCGGTCGGAGACGTTGTAGTACGAGTCCGGGTGCTCGGGGTCCACGGCGGTCGGGCAGACGACGACCTCGGCGCCGTACGCGCGCAGCACGTTGATCTTGTCGGTGCTCACCTTGTCGGGGCACACGAAGATGCACTTGTACCCCTTCTGCTGAGCGACGATGGCCAGTCCCACACCGGTGTTTCCACTGGTCGGCTCGACGATCGTGCCACCCGGCTTCAGCTCGCCGCTCTGCTCGGCGGCCTCGATCATGCGCAGGGCGATGCGGTCCTTCACGGAGCCGCCCGGGTTGAAGTACTCCACCTTGGCCAGGACGGTCGCCTGAATGCCCTTGGTCACGTTGTTGAGCCTCACCAGCGGGGTGTTGCCTACGAGGCTGATCATCGAGTCGTGGAAGTGCACCGTTGTCTCCGGTTGCTTTCAAAAAACAGTGGTCGTAGTGGTTCCGCCAGCCTAAGGCCCCCCGGTGACGGGTGGTGGTCGTTCACCCCCTCGTCGAGATTGGCGAACGGCCGGTACGGGGCAAGGAGTGGGTACGGCTACGAGGAGGTGGCGGCGACGCATGACGAGCATGTCGAGGGCGAGAGTGGCCCGGCGCATCGCGGCCGGAGCGGCGTACGGCGGTGGCGGGGCCGGGCTGGTCGGCGCGGCGGCCGTCGGTCTGCTGCTGGCGGAGATGCGGCTGGCCCGGCGTCATGTGGGCAACGGCAGCGGCGGCCGGGTGCCGGTGGCCGACGGCGTGTACGGCCATGCGTACGACATCCCCGGTGAGCCGCCCCTCCGGCTGACCATGCTCGGTGACTCCACGGCCGCGGGGCAGGGCGTGCACCGGGCGGGCCAGACCCCGGGGGCGCTGCTGGCGTCGGGGCTCGCGGCGGTGGCGGAACGGCCGGTGGAGCTGCGCAACGTCGCCCTGCCCGGCGCCCAGTCCGACGACCTGGACCGCCAGGTGGCGCTGGTGCTTTCGGCGTCTCCCGTCCCGGACGTCTGCGTGATCATGATCGGCGCGAACGACGTGACCGGCCGGATGCCGGCGACGCGCTCGGTGCGGCACCTGTCGGCGGCGGTACGGCGGCTGCGCACGGCCGGCGCGGAGGTGGTGGTCGGCACGTGTCCCGATCTCGGCACCATCGAGCCGGTGCAGCAGCCGCTGCGGTGGCTGGCGCGGCGGGCCTCGCGGCAGCTGGCTGCGGCCCAGACGATCGGCGTGGTCGAGCAGGGCGGGCGGACGGTGTCCCTGGGCGATCTGCTGGGCCCCGAGTTCGAGGCGAATCCGCGGGAGCTTTTCGGGCCGGACAACTACCACCCCTCGGCGGAGGGGTACGCGACGGCCGCCATGGCCGTGCTGCCGACGGTGTGCGCGGCGCTGGGGCTGTGGCCGGCGGAGGAGGAACGGCCGGATGTTTCGCGTCGCGAGGGTTTCCTGCCCGTTGCTCGCGCGGCGGCGGAAGCCGCTTCCGAGGCGGGCACGGAGGTCACGGCGGCGATGCCCACGGGGCCGCGCGGACCGTGGGCGCTGCTCAAGCGGAGGCGGCGGCGCCGGGTGCCGGAGGCCGAGCCCGCGACTCCGTCGGTGTGACCCACCCAACCAAAGCAAGCGCTTAGTAAATTGCGGTCAGTGTCACACCACCACACCCGTGACCTGGGCCATACGGACGGGTAACTTCCAACCGGCATGCCCTTACCCCTCGTACCGCCACTGGAGCCGTGATGCCCGAAGCCGTCATCGTCTCGACCGCCCGCTCCCCCATCGGCCGCGCCTTCAAGGGCTCCCTCAAGGACCTGCGCCCCGACGACCTGACCGCGACCATCATCCAGGCGGCCCTCGCCAAGGTCCCCGAGCTGGACCCGAAGGACATCGACGACCTGATGCTCGGCTGTGGTCTGCCGGGCGGCGAGCAGGGCAACAACCTCGGGCGGATCGTCGCCGTGCAGATGGGCATGGACCACCTGCCCGGCTGCACGATCACCCGCTACTGCTCCTCCTCGCTCCAGACCAGCCGCATGGCCCTGCACGCCATCAAGGCCGGCGAGGGCGACGTCTTCATCTCGGCCGGTGTCGAGATGGTCTCCCGGTTCGCCAAGGGCAACTCCGACAGCCTGCCGGACACGCACAACCCGTTCTTCGCCGAGGCCGAGGCCCGTACCGCCGCCGTCGCCGCCCAGGAGGGGACGACCTGGCACGACCCGCGTGAGGACGGGCTGGTCCCGGACGCGTACATCGCCATGGGGCAGACCGCGGAGAACCTCGCCCGCTGGAAGGGCGTCACGCGCCAGGACATGGACGAGTTCGGCGTCCGCTCGCAGAACCTCGCCGAGGAGTCCATCAAGAACGGCTTCTGGGAGCGCGAGATCACCCCGGTGACCCTCCCCGACGGCACGGTGGTCGGCAAGGACGACGGCCCGCGCGCCGGCGTCACCCTGGAGGGCGTCCAGGGCCTCAAGCCGGTCTTCCGCCCGGACGGCATGGTCACCGCCGGCAACTGCTGTCCGCTGAACGACGGCGCCGCCGCGGTCGTCATCATGTCCGACACCAAGGCCCGCGAGCTGGGCCTCACCCCGCTCGCCCGCATCGTGTCCACCGGTGTCTCCGGCCTGTCCCCCGAGATCATGGGCCTCGGCCCGGTCGAGGCCTCCCAGCAGGCGCTGCGCCGCGCCGGCCTGACCATCGACGACATCGACCTCGTCGAGATCAACGAGGCCTTCGCCGCCCAGGTGATCCCCTCCTACCGGGATCTCGGCATCGACCTCGACAAGCTGAACGTCAACGGCGGCGCCATCGCCGTCGGCCACCCCTTCGGCATGACGGGCGCCCGCATCACCGGCACGCTCATCAACTCCCTCCAGTTCCACGACAAGCAGTTCGGCCTGGAGACCATGTGCGTCGGCGGCGGCCAGGGCATGGCGATGGTCATCGAGCGCCTCAGCTGACCCACCGTCCGTAGCGAGCCAGGCACGTTACGTCAGTAAAAGGCCCGGTGCCCGGAAAACCCCCGGGGCCGGGTCTTTCTGTGATCCAATCTCCCCCAGGATGTGACCTATCTCCCCCGCCGGAGACTCTGCGCAGGTCAGCGCCGTTCCACCCGAAACCCCGCGACCCAAGTCCTGCCCGTTTCGTGACGTTACGCACTGACAGCTGCTTAGTCCGCCCTTCAAGCTGATGTAGGAAGTCGGGGGTCGACTTTGAACCGGGAGTACGTCAGTGAGCGCCATGCCGATCGCCCTGCTGCTCACCACGGCCGCCACCGGCGCCGTGGGCGTCGCCGTCCTGCGCACCGTGCTGAAGCTGCGCCGCCAGATCGCGGAGCTGCACACGCAGCTCGCCGAGAGTGATGCCGCCGCCGTGCGCGCGCTGCTGCCGAACGCCCGTGGCGACGCCGACGGGGACCGGATACGCGCGGCCGTGGCCGAGGCACTGGCGGAGGAGCGGGAGCGGGAGCTGGCCGAGGCGCGCGCCTTCTGGGCGGCGCAGGAGGCCCGTGACGCCTCCGACGCGCCCTCCCTGCTCGGGCTGCCGGACACCGACCTGTTCCTGCCCCGGCAGACCGACTTCGTGGGCCTGGAGCCGGTGTCCGAGCCGACCGCCGACGCCGACGAGTTCTCCGGGGAGTCCCCTGAGCTGGCCGCGGCCCGTCGCCGCCACCCCTCCCACCCGGACTTCGTCCCGGTGCAGTCGCCCGGCGTGCACGACCACGAGCGCATGGTGACCATGCTGGAACAGCTGGCCGCCGAACGCGTCGAACTCGCCGACGTCCGCCCGGGGCCGCTCGGCACCCTCGACGTGTACGTCTTCGCCGACGGCACCACCCTGTGCATGACGCCGGGGCACCGGGAGACGGCGGAACGCCTCGCAGCGGCCCTGAAGGCGGGTGAGCTGCCGTACCTGCTCGGCGGCTCGGGCATCTCCGGCGCCTACACCCTCACGTTCGCGTGCGGCGAGGACACGGTCTACGTCCTGGCCGACAGGGTCATCGCGTCTCTCTGATTCACACCCCCGCGCGCTGACGCGCCTCCTCCACGCGCCGCACCGCTTCGGCGACCTCGTCGTCGCTCTTCAGCACCAGCGCCAAGTCGTGCGCGGCCACGAGGATTTGGTCGGCCACCGCGAACATCCCCGCGTCCGGCATCTCCCGGGGCTCGGTCCCCGGCTCCTCCGCCCGCTGCGTCCACCGGGCGAACTCCCGGGCCAGCGCCAGCGCCTCGGCCGCCGCGCTTCGTTGCAGCCGGCTCTGCGGTGCCGCCCGCAACCGGTCGGCGAAGTGATCCACTGCTTGGGTCAAGGGCGTCGTATCAAGCACGCGCCGAGCGTAACGCGCCGCACTGTTGCCAATACGCGAACCCTCAGGCACGGTGACGTGAAGGACCGGCTTACATCCCCTTTGCGTTCGGAGGCGCCGATGTCCCAAGTCTTCTCCGAGGAGACCCACCGCAATCTGCTCGCCCGCATCCCCCACTGCACCGGTCGTGAGATCTCCGACTGGCTGCGCACCGTCGAAGAAGGCCCGGCTCTGTTCCGCTTCGAGGAGAAGGTCAGCTGGCTCCGGCACGAATACGACCTGGCGTACGGCCACGCGAAGGCGATCGTGCACGAGTACGACCTGAGGAGGGCAGCGCGCAAGCTGCTCTGAACGGCGAAGGCCCCGGGCGGATCTCAGGTTCTAGTGGTCGTTGCAACACCCCGGTTCAGGGGTGGCAATGGACTTCAGGATCCGGGAGGACCGGCCGCCGCAGGGACCCAGGAAGCTGGTTCAGGAGCGGGAGGCGTACTTCCGGTTCGTGGACCAGGGAATGGGCCACTCCGAGGCCGCCGCAGTTATCGGCATCAACGTCCGGACGGGCAAGCGATGGCGGAACGGACGCGGCGCCTCGGGCAGGAACAGGGCGGCACCACCGATCAACGCGGTGGTGCCGCCCCCTGTTGAGGCCGCACCGCCCGTGCCGTCGCGCCATCTCGGTGAAGCAGACCGCATCCACCTCGCCGACCGGCTGCGTGAGAGGGCCACCATCCGGGCCATCGCGGCCGAGCCGGGGCGCGGCCCGTCGACGATCAGCCGGGAGACACGCCGCAACCGGCACCCCACGAACGGCCAGTACAGGCCGCACGCAGCCCAGGCTCGCGCGATGGCCCGCCGGCCCCGCCCCAAGGCGGGGAAGATCGGCCAGAACCGGGAACTGCGGGACTTCGTCCAGGAGCATCTGACCCGGCGCTGCGAGCCCCGAGCAGATCCGCCACGCTCTGCGCAGACGCTTTGCCGACCGGCCGGAGATGCACATGACCCACGAGACCATCTACCAGGCCCTCTATGTCCAGGCCGCGGCGAACCGCGCCGCGAGCTGACCCGTGCCCTGCGCACGGGACGGGCCATGCGCCGCCCCCACCGCCATGCCGCCAAGCGGCAGCCGCGCTCCTCCCCTCCCATGGTGATGATCAGCGAGCGGCCCGCCGAAGTGGCCGGCCGTGCCGTCCCCGGCCACTGGGAAGGCGACCTCATGCCGCAGTTCCCGCTCCGCCATCGCCACCCTGGTCGAACGCAGCACCCGCTACCTGCTGCTCGTCCACCTGCCCACCGGCCACAGCGCCGCAGCCGTCCGCAACGCACTCGCCCAGACGGTCCAAACCCTTCCCCTGCACCTGAAACGGTCCCTGACCTGGGACCAGGGCGCCGAGATGGCCGCCCACCACGCCTTCAGCACCGCCACCGACATCCCGGTCTACTTCTGCGACCCCGGCAGTCCCTGGCAGCGCGGCTCGAACGAGAACACCAACGGCCTACCGCGGCAGTACTTCCCCAAGGGCACCGGCCTCTCGCTCCACACCCCCGAACACCTGGCCGCCGTGGCCGCCGTGGCCGCCGAGCTCAACAGCCGCCCACGCAAAACGCTCGGCTGGGAAATCCCAGCCGAGCGCCTGTCCAAACTGCTCGCGGCTTGATCAACTCACCGCGGTGTCGCTACGACCCCTGGAATGCGCCGATTGCCCGGGGCCCTGCCTGCGACCGGCGGATGCGCTAGTCGTTGCTGCTGAAGATCGCCACCAGCCGCAGCATCTCCACGTAGATCCACACCAGGGTCAGGGTGAGGCCGAACGCGGCGAGCCAGGACTCGTTGCGCGGGGCGCCGTAGGCGATGCCGTCCTCGATCTGCTTGAAGTCGAGGGTCAGGAAGAACGCGCCGAGCAGGATCGCGATGATGCCGACGAGCGCGCCGAGCGGGCCGAAGCTGCGCAGGCCGCCGTTGTCGGCGACGCCGAACACGACCAGCAGCAGGTTGACCGCCATGACCACCATGAAGGCGATCGCGATGGCCATGCCGATGCGGGCGTAGCGCGCGGTGACGCGGATCCAGCCGGCCTTGTAGATCAGCAGCGTCGCGCCCGACACCGCCATGGTGCCGAGCACCGCCTGGAACGGCGCGCCGCTCCACCGGCTGTTGAACATCTCGCTGATGACGCCGAGGAAGACACCCTCGAAGGCGGCGTATCCGAGGATCAGCGCGGGCGACGGGGTGCGCTTGAAGCTCTGGACCATGGCCAGGACGAACGCGATCAGCGCCGAGCCGATGGCCAGGCCGTAGCTGGTCGTCGAGACCGGCAGCAGCGCCCAGGCGAGGACGGCGCCGACGGCGACCGTGCCGAGCGTGAACGCCGAGCGGACGACGACGTCGTCCATGGTCATCCGGTCGGTGGTGACCGGGGCCTGCGGCGGGGCGCCGTACTGCGTGTCCTGCTGGGCGTACGGGTTCTGCGCATAGGGGTTCTGCGCGTAGGGGCCCTGTGCGTACCCGGCCTGCGGTGCGGTGTTGAAGCCGGCGTAGCCGTTGTCGCGGCTGAACCCCCGTCGCGAGAAGACCGGGTTACTGCTCCTCATTTCACTCCTCCATGGCCACCCTGCGTGGCCTTGGCTCAAGAGTAATGGATTGGCAAAGGATCGCACGTAATACCTGGGGAGGATCTTTCCCCCGTCGTGCTGCGCAACACGCTACGCGCAAGGGTGATTCCCGGCCATGGGTGATCTCGTTCCATGACGAACCCGCTACCCAGTCGAGAGGAAACCCGGTGCAGGCCTCGGCCAGGTCGGTCTCGGCCGCCCGGGAGGAGGCGATGCGCTTCAGGCGGGCGCCGGAGGCGGTGGCGTCCGGGGCGCGGTGCAGCAGGGCCGTCAGGGCCGCAGGGCCGTGGGCCGCAGGAGAGCCGGCCGGCCTGCCAGATCCGGCGCAGACAGGCCGCGGAGCAGCCGTCGAGCAGTTCCGGGGCACCGGTCTGCTTAGACCGGACGGCGCTCCCTCACCGCCCTCCCTGTCGCCCAGATGCCGGGCTTACGCCACCGTGCTCGACGAGGATTCGCCCGTGGAGGAATCTCCGCCGGCGCGATGGTGATGCGGCGGGAGCTCGCGGAAGTGCTGGTGTGGCCACTCAACGGGGTGGCGCCGGGTCCCGTGCGCGCCCTGCCCGCTCCACCCCGGCCGCGGCGGGGACCAGCTCCGGCCGGACCGGTCCGACAGCGAGCCGTGCAGGCTTTTGATCGTCTCGGGGGGACATGAGCTTGGTCTTCGGGCCGCGCCGCATACGGTCTTCCCCAGCTGGTGCACCCACGCCTGGATGGTCCGCTTCGAGAGGTGCTCCGATAACCCGATGTCGCAGTCGCCGGGCGCCGGGTAGATAGGGCGCTCCAGCTCGCCGTGGCACGCGTAGCGGTACCGGTTTCCACGCCGGTGCGGTGGTCGACTGCCTCCTTGCCCCTCGCCCACCGGGGGCACTGCTGGCCGCACGCGTTGACCGCTTGGCGGAACGCCTGCGCCGCTTCCGCGCCGCTCGTCGCCGTCGAACCGCTCGCGCTGCCCTTCGCCGTCTCTGGAGCCGCACGTGCGCCAGCGACACGGATGAGTGACCCCGAAATCCGCCCTTTTCGCCGGATCAGTGGCTATTTCCATATGAGTGCCCGGAGCCGGACTTGAACCGGCACGCCCGCGAAGGGGCAGCGAGGTTTAAGCTCGCCGTGTCTACATTCCACCATCCGGGCAGGCCATGGGCTCCGCAACTGAGGCTTGAGCCTATCGGGAGGCGTCCCCCGAACAGCGGGCGAGCGGACCGATGTTGTCTTATTTTATTGACGTCTGAGGGTGCATCAGCCCATGGAACGCGCCATCCGCACTTGCCAGACAGCGTGACGTGACCCGGGTGCGGTCGCACACGAAATGACGGAATTTCACCTACCGAACGAGGGCGCTCCCCCCGTTCTCGTCGCCGCGGGCGTCAGGGTCGTCCGTCCTCCCCAGGTATGACACGGGCCCGCTCCGTCCGACCGGAGTCGCCCCCGGAAACCGGAACAGCGACTGACTGCACGGACGCCCGCGGCCGGGACGATGGATCAGTCCCCACGAACAGACGTCGTCCCGACAGGAGCACTCCCCCGTGACCACCACACCCACCGCCGGCCGGGCCACCGCCGTGGCCGCACGCGCCACGGAGCTGTCGAAGATCTACGGGCAGGGTGAGACCCGGGTGGTCGCCCTGGACCGGGTCTCCGTCGACTTCCGGCGGGCCGAGTTCACCGCGATCATGGGTCCGTCCGGCTCCGGCAAGTCCACGCTGATGCACTGCGTGGCCGGCCTCGACACCTTCTCCTCCGGGTCCGTTCGCATCGGCGACACCGAGCTGGGGTCCCTGAAGGACAAGCAGCTCACCAAGTTGCGCCGGGACAAGATCGGCTTCATCTTCCAGGCCTTCAACCTGCTGCCGACGCTGACCGCGCTGGAGAACATCACCCTGCCCATGGACATCGCCGGGCGGAAGCCGGACAAGGTGTGGCTGGACCAGGTCATCCAGATGGTCGGGCTGTCCGGGCGGCTGAGCCACCGGCCCTCCCAGCTCTCCGGCGGACAGCAGCAGCGCGTGGCCGTCGCCCGTGCCCTCGCCTCCAAGCCCGAGATCATCTTCGGTGACGAGCCGACCGGCAACCTCGACTCGCGCTCCGGTGCCGAGGTGCTCGGCTTCCTGCGCAACTCCGTGCGCGAGCTGGGCCAGACGGTGGTCATGGTGACCCACGACCCGGTCGCCGCGGCCTACGCGGACCGCGTCGTCTTCCTCGCGGACGGACGGATCGTCGACGAGATCCACGGCCCCACCGCCGATTCCGTCCTCGACCTGATGAAGCAGTTCGACGCGAAGGGCCGTACCAGCTGATGTTCCGCACCGCCCTGCGCAACGTCTTCGCGCACAAGGCCCGGCTCCTGATGACCGTGCTCGCCGTCATGCTCGGCGTGGCCTTCGTCTCCGGGACGCTGGTCTTCACCAGCACCATCTCCGACGCCTACCAGAAGAGCTCCGCCAAGGGCTTCGACCGGGTCGACGTCGCCGTACGGCCCGAGTACCAGGACTCCACGGGCGACAAGGTCGGCAAGACTGCCGAGCTGACCCGGGCACTGCTCGACAAGGCGGCGAAGGTGCCGGGCGCCGCCTCCGCGACCGGCGTCGTCACCGGGTTCACCGCCGTCGCCGACAAGGACGGCAAACTGGTCGGCGGCGACTGGCAGTCCGCGGGCGGCAACTACTGGGGCACCAAGGACGCCCGGTACCCGCTGGTCAGCGGTCACGCCCCGCGCGGCAAGGACGAGGTGCTGCTCGACTCCAGGACCGCCGAGCGCGCCGGCTACAAGGTCGGCGACACCGTGCGCCTGTCCGTCGACGGCCTGGTCCTCACCCCGACCGTCGCCGGCATCTTCACCACCGACGACGGCAACGTGGCCGCGGGTGGCAGTCTCGCCCTGTTCGACACCCCGACCGCGCAGACGCTGTTCGGCAAGAAGGGCACGTACGACGAGATCGACGTGCAGGCCGCCGCCGGAACCAGCCAGCCGGCGCTCAAGGCCGAGCTGGACAAGGCCCTGCCGTCCCGCCTCGTGGAGACCACCACGGGCAAGCAGCTCGCCGACGACCAGGCGCAGATGATCTCCTCCTCGATGAGCGGGCTGCGACAGGGCCTGCTCGTGTTCGCCGGTATCGCCCTCTTCGTCGGCACGTTCATCATCGCCAACACCTTCACCATGCTGGTCGCCCAGCGCACCAGGGAACTGGCCCTGATGCGGGCGGTCGGCGCCTCCCGCCGCCAGGTCACCCGCTCGGTGCTCATCGAGGCGTTCGCGGTCGGCACGGTCGCCGGTGTGACCGGTCTGGCCGCCGGTATCGGCATCGGCGCGGGGCTGCGCTCCCTGCTGGGCTCGTTCGGCGCGAGCGTGCCCGACGGGCCGCTGGTGATCAGCCCGGGCACCGTGGTGACCGCCCTCGCGGTCGGCATCCTCATCACCATGCTGGCCGCCTGGCTGCCCGGCCGCCGGGCCGCGAAGATCCCACCGGTGGCGGCGATGAGCAGCGTGCACGCCAAGGCCACCGCCAAGTCGCTGGTGCTGCGCAACACGCTCGGCGGGCTGTTCTCGGCGGCCGGCGTCGCGGTGGTCCTGACGGCCACGACCATGGACGCCGATGCCGGCCAGGGAGCGATGGGTCTGGGTGCCGTCCTGCTGATCATCGGCGTGTTCATCCTGACCCCGCTGCTGTCCCGCCCGCTGATCGCGGCCGCCGCCCCGGTGCTGCGCGTGTTCGGTGTCTCGGGCAAACTGGCCCGGCAGAACTCGGTGCGCAACCCGCGCCGTACGGCGGCCACCGCCTCGGCGCTGATGATCGGCCTGACCCTGATCACCGGCATGACGGTGATGGCGGGCAGCCTGCAGACGTCCATCGACAAGATGGCCAGCTCGGCGGTCCGCGCGGACTACATCGTCTCGATGGCCAACCGCGGCCCGCTCTCCCCCGACGTGGCGGAGAAGCTCGCCGCCACCGACGGCGTCACCGCCAGCAGCCCGCTGCGCAACGGCCAGTCCCGTATCAACGGCGAGACCGAGTTCCTGACCGGCGTCAACGGCGCGGTGATCGGCAAGCTGACGGACCTCGAGGTGGACGACGGCTCCTTCACGGTGGGCGGCTCGCGGGTCGTCGTGGACAAGGACCGGGCCAAGTACTACGGCTGGAAGGCCGGTTCCGAGTTCACCGCGCACTTCGAGGACGGCACGGCGCGGAAGCTGACGGTCGCCGGGGTCTACGAGGGCAACGACCTGCTCAACGGGATTCTCCTCGACAACAAGGTCCTCACCCCCCACCTGAGCGACCCGGCTGACATGCAGGTCATGCTCAAGACGGCGGACGGCGCCTCCGGCGCGGCGAAGGACAAGCTGGAGAAGGCCCTCGGCAGTAACCCGGCCATCAAGGTCCAGGACAAGCAGGACATCTCCAACGAGATCGCCAAGATGTTCACGCTGATGCTGAACATGGTCTACGGCCTGCTCGGCATGGCGGTGATCGTCGCGGTGCTCGGTGTCATCAACACCCTGGCGATGTCGGTCTTCGAGCGCTCCCAGGAGATCGGCATGCTCCGCGCGATCGGCCTGGACCGCAAGGCGGTCAAGCGGATGGTGCGCCTGGAGTCCCTGGTGATCTCCCTGTTCGGCGGTGTGCTCGGCATCGGCCTCGGCGTGTTCTTCGGCTGGGCGGCCGGTGAGCTGCTGGGCACGAAGATGCCCACGTACGAACTGGTCCTGCCCTGGGGCCGGATGGCGGTGTTCCTGCTGCTGGCGGGCACGGTCGGCGTGCTGGCCGCCCTGTGGCCGGCCCGGCGCGCCGCCCGGCTGAACATGCTGGCGGCGATCAAGGCCGAGTAGCGGTACGACGACAGGGCCCCGCTCTGCTTGCGCAGGGCGGGGCCCTGTCGTGTCAGCCGTTCCAGACGCGGGTGCGCAGCGGCAGGCCGGACTTCCCGGACTCCGGGGTGCGGATCGCCAGGACCTGGTTGACACCGATGCGGCTGCGTTCGAAGGCGAGCGCGCAGGCGGCCATGTACAGGCGCCAGACGCGGGCGCGGCCGGGGCTGGTGAGCCGGACCGCGCGGTCCCAGTCGGCCTCCAGGTTGGCGACCCACTGGCGCAGGGTGCGGGCGTAGTGCTCGCGGATGGACTCCACGTCCCGCACCTCGAAGCCGGCGCGCTCCAGCTGGGTGACGGTGGAGCCGATCGGGGCGAGTTCGCCGTCGGGGAAGACGTAGGAGTCGATGAACCGATCCGCCTCGTACGCCGATTCGTCCCGCTCGGGGCGGCGGGCGATCTGGTGGTTGAGCAGCCGCCCGCCGGGCCTGAGCAGGGCGTACAGCTGGTGCGCGTACTCCAGATAGCGTTCGGCACCGACGTGTTCGGCCATGCCGATGGAGGAGATCGCGTCGAAGGGGCCGTCCATGACGTCCCGGTAGTCCTGGACGCGGATCTCGACCAGGTCGGTGAGGCCCTCGTCGGCGGCGCGCTTACGGGCGTAGGCGGCCTGTTCCCGGGAGAGGGTGATCCCGACGACGCTCACGCCGTGCTCGCGGGCCGCGTGGACGGCCATGGAGCCCCAGCCGCAGCCGACGTCCAGCAGCCGCTGACCGGCCGTCAGGCCGAGCTTGGCGCAGATGAGTCCGAGCTTGTCGCGCTGGGCGGTCTCCAGGGTGCCGCCGTCCTCCCAGTAGGCGCACGAGTAGACCATCGACGGCCCGAGGACGATCTCGTAGAAGTCGTTGCCGACGTCGTAGTGGTGGCTGATGGCCCGCTTGTCGGTGCGCTTGGTGTGCAGGCGACGCCGGGGTCTGCGCACCTCCTCGCGCGGCGGGGCGGGCGGGATCGGGAGACCGACGAGCATCAGCAGGTCACGAGCGGCGGCCCGTGCCTGCGGGTCGCGCAGCGCCTCGGCGAGGCCCCGGGCGTCCTCCCCACGTTCCCAGATCAGCCCGGACACCGCGGCGAGCGCGGTGTACAGATCACCCTCGATGTCCAGGTCCCCGGCGACCCAGGCGCGGGCCAGGCCCAACTTACCCGGTTTGAACAGTAGTCGGCGCAGTGCGCGGCGGTTGCGGACGACGAGGGTCGGGGCACCCGGCGGGCCCGACCGGGAGCCGTCCCAGGCGCGGATCCGCACCGGGAGCGGCTCTCCCAGCAACTGCTCGGCAACACTCGTCAGCCGCGACGCGGCGTCGGCCATGGCGCACACCTCCGTGACAACGGATCCCTGATGTCCGGTCACTACGTAAACACCGGCGACGGCCGAGCGCAGTCCCGCAAAGGAGTTACAGCGCGGCAGAACCAGATGCGGATACCACGGAAGTCGGGGTCCTGGAACGCCGAAGGACCTCCCGCACCACGGATGGCGGGAGGTCCTTCGGGTGGTTCACCGACCGCGGATCGGAGGCCGCTGTCGAGGCGTCAGGAGGCCTTGGCCTTCTCCTCGGTCTTCGCGGCGGCGACCGGGGCGGGCTTGGCGGCCTCGTAGAACTCCTCGCGGGGGTTCTCCATGGCGCCGAGGGAGACGACCTCGCGCTTGAGGAACATGGCGAGGGTCCAGTCGGCGAAGACGCGGATCTTGCGGTTCCAGGTCGGCATCGCCAGACCGTGGTAACCACGGTGCATGTACCAGGCGAGGCGGCCCTTGAGCTTGATCTTCATCTTGCCCATGACGATCATCGCCACGCCCTTGTGGAGGCCGAGACCGGCCACCGCACCCTTGTTGGCGTGCTCGTACTCCTTCTGCGGGAAGCCCCGCATACCGGAGATGACGTTGTCGCCGAGGGCGCGCGCCTGGCGCAGCGCGTGCTGGGCGTTCGGCGGGCACCAGGCGTTCTCGTTGCCCGCCTTGCGGCCGACGAGGTCCGGGACCTGCGCGTTGTCACCGGCGGCCCAGATGTAGTCCGTGCCCTTGACCTGGAGGGTGGGCTCGCAGTCGACGTGGCCGCGCGGGCCGAGGGGCAGTCCGAAGCGGGCCAGGGCCGGGTTCGGCTTGACGCCGGCGGTCCACACGATGGTGTTGGAGTCGACCTCGAGGCCGTTCTTCAGCACCACGTGGCCGTCGACGCAGGAGTCCATGGAGGTGGAGAGGTAGATCTCCACGCCCCGGCTCTCCAGGTGCTCCTTGCCGTACTGGCCGAGCTTGGGACCGACCTCGGGGAGGATCTTGTCGGCGGCGTCGACGAGGATGAAGCGCATGTCCTCACGGGACACGTTCTTGTAGTACCTGGCCGCGTCCCGGGCCATGTCCTCGACCTCGCCGATGGTCTCCGCACCCGCGAAGCCACCGCCGATGAAGACGAAGGTGAGCGCCTTGCGGCGGATCTCCTCGTCGGTCGTGGAGTCGGCCTTGTCCAGCTGCTCCAGGACGTGGTTGCGCAGGCCGATGGACTCCTCGATGCCCTTCATGCCGATGCCCTGCTCGGCGAGGCCGGGGATCGGGAAGGTGCGGGAGACCGCGCCCATCGCGATGACCAGGTAGTCGAAGGGCAGCTCGTACGCCTCGCCCACCAGCGGGGCGATCGTGGCGACCTTGCGGTCCTGGTCGATGGTGGTGACCCGACCGGTGAGGACCTCCGCCTTCGGCAGCACGCGTCGCAGCGGGACGACGACGTGGCGAGGGGAGATGCTGCCGGCGGCGGCTTCGGGGAGGAAGGGCTGGTAGGTCATGTACGACCGGGGGTCGACGACCGTGACGGTCGCCTCTCCGTAGCGCATCTTCTTGAGAATGCGCCGAGCTGCGTACAGGCCTACGTACCCACCGCCTACTACGAGGATCCTGGGACGCTCCGTGGTGCTCATGCCATCGAGTATCCACCCGCCTCGGGGGGGCTGCTCGTGCGCCCCTTCACAAGGTTCGGCAGGGCCTGTGCTAAACTCCGCGGCCCGCGTGACGCAGGTCATGCGAGCGGCAGGGAACCGGCGGCCGGTTCGCACCGTTGTCAATGCCGCGTGAGCTGCCTCTCCGTGCCGATCGGCCCCCCGTGAGGGGCCCCGGCCGGGGGCCCCGCGTCCCCCTCGGAAAGACCCGCGCGACACCCTCGCGAGCCCTCTCGGAGGGCCGTTCGGCGCCCTGACGGGCCTATGAGGGCCCTCGAATCCCCGGCCGCGGCCGAATTCCTTGTGAAGAACTTCACGAACTTTTCCGACGGCACGTCACCGGCGCTCCCGGATGGCCGCTCACACGTTATCCAACCTGCTCACCGGAGGCGACCGGCCAGTAGCAAACAGACCGGAAAGCGACCCCTGAGACGCCGGTGCCGAACGCGGTTCACGCCACCGACCACGCGATGCCGTCGAGGATGTCGTGCTCGCTCACCACGACCTCCTCGGCACCGATCCGCTCCATGATCGCAAGGAGGACGAGGGCGCCCGCGCCGATGACGTCGACCCGGCCCGGATGCATGGACGGCACCGCGGCGCGCTCGGCGTGCGTGGAACGCAGCAGCCACTCGGTGATCTCGCGGACCCGGTCGTGGGAGACGCGGGAGTGGTGGATGCGCGCGGAGTCGTACTCGGGGAGGTCCTGGGCGATCGCGGACACGGTGGTGACCGAGCCGGCGAGGCCGACCAGGGTGTGCGCCTCACGCAGCGGGACCGTCTGCTCGGCGAGGTCCAGAGCGGCCTCGATGTCGGCCCTCATGGCGGCGATCTGCTCCTCGGTGGGCGGGTCGCTCACCTTGCCGTCGTGCAGCAGGTGCCGTTCGGTCATCCGCACACAGCCGACGTCCACGGACCGCGCGGCCCGTACGTGGTCCTCACCGACGACGAACTCGGTGGAACCGCCGCCGATGTCCACCACCAGGTAGGGCTTGGTGAGGTCGTCGCGGCCCTTGAGTTCCTTGGTCGCTCCCGTGAAGGAGAACTCGGCCTCCCGGTCACCGCTGATGACCTCCGGCTCGACCCCGAGGATGTCGACGACCCCCCGCACGAAGTCGTCCCGGTTCTCTGCGTCCCGGGAGGCGGAGGTGGCGACGAAGCGGAGCCTCTCGGCGCCGTGCTCCTTGATGACCTCGGCGTACTCACGGCAGGCGGCGAAGGTCCGCTCCAGCGCCTCGGGCGCGAGCCGGCCGGTGCGGTCGACACCCTGGCCGAGCCGCACGATCGTCATCCGCCGGTCCAGGTCCACGAGTTCACCCGTCTCGGGGTTCGCGTCCGCGACCAGCAGGCGGATGGAGTTCGTACCGCAGTCGACGGCGGCGACGCGGGTCACTTCTCGTCCTCCTCGACCGGCCCGGCGGAGAAGTGGCCCGAGCCGTCGTCCGTCGTCTCCGTCCGCCGCCCCTCGCCCGACGGCGGCTCGGGCAGCGTCACGCAGGCGCCCTTGCGCCACCACTCCGGCAGCATCGCGAGGGCCTCGTCGCCGAGCGGATTCACGCCCGGCCCGGCGGCCAGCGAGTGGGCCACCAGCACGTGCAGGCACTTGACCCGGTCCGGCATGCCGCCCGCGCTCGGGAAGCCCTCCAGGACCTCGATCTCGTCCCGGCGCCGGATGTAGTCCTCGTGCGCGGCCCGGTAGGCGGCGGCCAGTTCCGGGTCGCTCTCCAGCCGTTCCGTCATCTCCTTCATGACGCCGTTCGCCTCCAGCGTGCCGATCGCCGAGGCGGCGCGCGGGCACGTCAGGTAGTACGTCGTCGGGAAGGGCGTGCCGTCGGGCAGCCGGGGTGCCGTCTCCACGACGTCCGGCTGACCGCACGGGCAGCGGTGCGCGATGGCCCTCAGGCCCCGCGGCGGGCGGCCGAGCTGCTGCTTGAAGGCCTCGACGTCCGCGTCGGTGGGCTCGGTGCGCGGAGTGGGCGGCGGAGGCGTTTCCATGACTGCTTTCAGAGTGGCTTTCTGTCGGTCACCGGCCGGGTGGCCGGCTTACTGGTCGGAGGCGTCGGACTTGTCGACCCCGTCCCAGACGTTCGCGTACCAGGGCCGGTGGGCGGCCCCGAGGTCGGCGCGGGACTGCTTGGCCGCGTCCGGGTCGATGACGACGTATCCGGTCTCCCCGGGCATCACATAGTGCAGCCGGTGCCGGATCTGCTGCTGGGCGTACGCGTCGTCCTGCCAGCGCGCCTTGAGGTCGCGCAGCTGTTCGACGCGTTGGCGGGCCTGCTCCTGCTGCCGCTGCAGATGGGCGATCTCGGCGCGCTGGGAGACGTACTGCCGCATGGGATAGGCGAGCGCGACGATCATCGTGCACAGCACCAGCGCGAGCAGCGCCGCGCGGCCGGTGAGCCGGGAGCGGCGGGCCTGCCGCTTGGTCTGGGAGCGGTAGACCCGGGCCGCCGTCTGCTCGCCGAGCAGCCGCAGCCTGGTCGCGGTGGAGAACCGGTCACGGTCCTTCACGGCCATCTTCCCGCCTCCCGTTCACACGCGCGTACGTCCCCGCACACGGTACGGGACCGGGTACGGGGACGTACGTACGACTGGCTAAGGCGTGACCCGGGATGGGTCAGCCCTTGAAGCGCGGGAACGCGCTGCGGCCGGCGTACACCGCGGCGTCGTCGAGGATCTCCTCGATGCGCAGCAGCTGGTTGTACTTGGCGACGCGCTCGGAGCGGGCCGGGGCGCCGGTCTTGATCTGGCCGCAGTTGGTGGCGACGGCCAGGTCGGCGATGGTGACGTCCTCGGTCTCGCCGGAGCGGTGGGACATCATGCACTTGAAGCCGTTGCGCTGGGCCAGCTCGACGGCGTCCAGGGTCTCGGTCAGCGAGCCGATCTGGTTGACCTTGACCAGCAGGGCGTTGGCCGCGCCCTCCTCGATGCCGCGGGCGAGACGCTCGGGGTTGGTGACGAACAGGTCGTCGCCGACCAGCTGGACCTTGTCGCCGAGCTTCTCGGTGATGATCTTCCAGCCGGCCCAGTCGTCCTCGAACAGCGGGTCCTCGATGGAGACGAGCGGGTAGGCCGCGACCAGCTCCTCGTAGTACTCCGTCATCTCGGCGGCGGAGCGCTCCTTGCCCTCGAAGAGGTACTTGCCGTCCTTGTAGAACTCGGAGGCGGCGACGTCGAGCGCGAGGGCGATCTGCTCGCCGGGGGCGTAACCGGCTTCCTTGACGGCCTCGAGGATGAGGTCGAGGGCCTCGCGGTTGGAGCCGAGGTTCGGGGCGAAGCCGCCCTCGTCGCCGAGGCCGGTGGACAGGCCCTTGCTCTTCAGGACCTTCTTGAGGGTGTGGTAGACCTCGGTGCCCCAGCGCAGGGCCTCGGAGAAGGACTCCGCGCCGATCGGGGCGATCATGAACTCCTGGATGTCCACGTTGGAGTCGGCGTGCGAGCCGCCGTTCAGGATGTTCATCATCGGCACCGGCAGCAGGTGCGCGTTCGGGCCGCCCAGGTAGCGGAAGAGCGGCAGGTCGCTGGCCTCGGAGGCGGCGTGGGCGACGGCGAGGGAGACGCCGAGGATGGCGTTGGCGCCGAGGGAGCCCTTGTTGTCGGTGGCGTCCAGGTCGAACATCGCCTGGTCGATCAGGCGCTGCTCGGTGGCGTCGTAGCCGACCAGCTCCGGGCCGATCTGCTCGATGACGGCGAGGACGGCCTTCTCGACGCCCTTGCCCTGGTAACGGTTGGGGTCACCGTCGCGCAGCTCGATGGCCTCGAAGGCGCCGGTGGAGGCGCCGGACGGGACGGCGGCACGACCCGTGCTGCCGTCGTCGAGGCCGACCTCGACCTCGACCGTGGGGTTGCCTCGGGAGTCCAGGATTTCCCGGGCTACGACGACGTCGATGGACGGCACGAGCATCTCCTTCTTGGATGTGACGCTGGAAGTGCGGGGCTGGCTGCCTTACGGCTGTGCCTTGCGACTAGAGCCTAACCGTCCCCGGGGCGTCGGCCACCGACCGACCGCCCCGTGGACAAGCCGACGGTACCTTTTGTTTCTACCTGAAACAAAGGGGGGTGGGGGGAAGGCAGCAAAAACCCCGCCCCGGTGCGTACGGGGGAACACGCACCGGGGCGGGGAGTCAGTGGGGACGGGGGACCCTCACGAGGCCTTCAGCGTGCCCGCGCCTGCGGTGAGGGTCGGCGCTCCCGGCCGGGACCAGCGGTCACTTCAGGTGCAGCTGCTGGCCCGGGTAGATCAGGTTGGCGTCCTCGACGATGCCCTTGTTCAGCTTGAACAGCTTGTCCCAGCCGCCCTGGACGTGGTGCGCGGCGGCGATGGAGCTGAGGGTGTCGCCCTTGACGACCTTGTACTCGCCGTCGCCCTTCTTGACCTTCTTGCCGGTCGGGGTGGTGACGGTCTTGCTCGCGGCCGGACGCTCGGCGGAGCGGGAGGCGGCCTGCTCGTCAGTGGAGCGGGTGCTGGTGCTGGTGCTGGCGCCCGAGGAGGAGCTGTTGGCGTTCGAGGAGCCGCTGCTCGGTGCGGAGCCGTTGTAGGCGGCGCTCGACAGGCCCGTGCCGCAGACCGGCCAGGCGCCCTTGCCCTGGGCGGCGAGGACCTTCTCGGCGACGGCGATCTGCTGCGCCTTGGTGGCCTGGTTGGCCTGCGCGGCGTACTGCGTGCCGCCGTAGGCGGCCCAGGTGGAGGCGGAGAACTGCAGACCGCCGTAGTAGCCGTTGCCGGTATTGATGGACCAGTTGCCGCCGGACTCGCACTGGGCGACGGCGTCCCACTCGGAGGCGGTGGCGGCGGAGGCGTTGCCGGCCGCCATCAGCGGGGCGGCGACGGCGGCGCCGGTGACACCGGCGAGCGCGACGGCTCGGACGGCCTTGGACGGACGACGGTGCTTGCCCTTGCCGGAAAACAGCATGGATCGATCCCCTCACCGACGCCTGCGAGGTGAGCTGTCGGGTTCGGGCCGGTTGAGTTGCCCGGCCGCACTCCCGCTTGCGCGAGGTGCGGCTTCACCCCTAGCCGGTGCCAGCTCAACTGCTGGTCCCGGCACTTACCTTGGGTCCCCCGCTCCTGCCTACGGCGCTTGACGCGACGACTGTTCCCGGGCAACCGCTGGCAGGATTCGGCGTTGCGAATGCCGGGGCTCGTGGTGACGAGCGATCCCGACCGTAGACACGTGATCGGCGGAATTTCAAAGACGATCAGGGCTTCTGAGACTCATCCCACACTTTCACCAAACCGGACATCAGCCGCGAATCAGGGCGTCAACTACCGCTGCTTATCGCCCGTTTCGGTACCGACTTGCAGGGTCTGACCGGCGGTGATGCGGTTCGGGTCGGCACCGATGGCCGCCTCGTTCTCGGCATAGAGCGCACGCCATCCGCCGTCGACCTCAAGGGAGTCGGCGATGGAGGCGAGTGAGTCACCCTCGCGGACGGTGTACGTGCCCGGTTCACGGGAGGCGTGACGGCCGGGAGAAGTGGCGTTCTGACCGTTTGTCACGGTTTCGTCCGCACTCTCACCACGGTGACGTCCGCCAGTGGCGAGGGCGCCGGTGTCGACCAGGCTCCAGGAACCGGCGTTCTGTTGGGAATTGTCCGAGTTGCCGACACTGGGGGTGGCCGTGGGCGCACCGTCACCCCCCTGCGGGTTTCCGGTGTCGGGCAGGGTGGACTTGTCGGACTTGCGAGTGTTGGTACCGGTGGAGCCGGTGTCCGTACCGGGGTCCGTGGCGGCGTCCTCGCCCGGGTCGGGGGTCGGCGTGGCGGCCGGACCGGTGGAGGGGTCCGAGCCGGATTCGGAGCCGGAGCGGGAGTCGGAGCCGGAAGGGGAGGGAGAGGGGGAGTCGCCACCGGAGGAGGGTGACGAATCCGGGAGACCGGACGAGTCGGAGTTGCCGGCCGATCCGGAGGAGTCGCTCGAACCGTCGGTGTCACCGGAGCCGCCGACCCCCGTGTCGACGTCCATGGAACCGGAGTTCGACGTCAGGCCGGACAGCAGGGCGCAGGTGGTCCAGGGGGTGGTGCCCCGGTCGGCGAGGATCTTCTCGGCGACGGCGATCTGCTGCGAACGGCTGGCCTGGTCGGCGCTGTCGGCGTACTGACTGCCGCCGTACTTGTCCCAGTCGTCCTGCGAGATCTGCAGGCCGCCGTAGTACCCGTTGCCGGTGTTCGCGCTCCAGGAAC
Source organism: Streptomyces sp. NPDC006314 (assembly GCF_040613075.1). Classification (NCBI taxonomy): domain Bacteria; kingdom Bacillati; phylum Actinomycetota; class Actinomycetes; order Kitasatosporales; family Streptomycetaceae; genus Streptomyces; species Streptomyces sp. NPDC006314. The sequence continues at coordinate 555,644 of NZ_JBEXRL010000001.1, forward strand.
CGCCGCTCTCACACTCGGCCACCTTGTCCCACGTGGTGCCGTCGGCCGCGTGGGCGCTCGCGGCGCCGAGCAGCGGGATGGCGATGGCCGAGCCGGCCACTCCGGCCGCGACGAGGAGGGCCGGAGCCTGGCGGGGGCGACGGTGACGACCGTTCCCGGAGAGCATGCGGAAGCCTTTCGTGCGACAGCAGGACCGGCGCGGCGGATGGAGCCCGTCGCCGCGCTGATGGGTGAACGTATCGGCAGACGATCACTTGTCACAAGTTCATGCCGCGCAGATCACGTGAAGATCACAGAGTTGAACGCCTGTCATGTTTAGCGTTCTACGGCCTGTCGGGTACCGGGGCGAACTCCACGGGCAGGGTGCGCAGGCCGCGCATGATGAGTCCACCGCGCCAGCGCAGCTCGGCCGGGTCCGTGGCGAGCCGCAGGTCGGGCACGCGGGTGAGCAGGGTGGCGAGCGCTGTCTGGCCTTCCAGCCGGGCGAGCGGCGCGCCGAGGCAGTAGTGGATGCCGTGACCGTAGCCGAGGTGCTGGTTGTCGCGGCGGGCGAGGTCCAGCACGTCCGGGTCGGCGAACCGCTCCGGGTCGCGGTCGGCGGCGGCGAGCACGACCAGCACCGGGTCGCCCGGTGCGATGTCCCGCCCGCCGATGGTGAGCGGTTGGGTGGCGAACCGCCAGGTGGCCAGCTCCACCGGCCCGTCGAAACGGAGCAGTTCCTCCACGCCGGTCTCCAGCAGGCCTCTTTCCCCCATGGCCAGGGACTCCTGCAGCCGGTGGCGCTGCTCGGGGTGGGTGAGCAGGGCGTAGGTGCCGTTGCCGATGAGGTTGACGGTCGTCTCGAAGCCGGCGAACAGGAGGATGAAGGCCATGGCGGCCGCCTCGTTCTCGGTGAGGTGCTCACCGTGGTCGGAGGCGCGGATGAGGGCGGAGATGAGGTCCTCACCGGGCGCGGGCTCGGCGGGCAGCGCCTCGCGCTTCTTGTGGATCAGCTCGGCCAGATAGCCGCGCATCTTCTTCACCGACCGGGCGACCCCGCCCCGGGGCCCTCCGCCGTGCCGGATCATCATGCCCGCCCAGTCCCGGAAGTCGTCCTGGTCCTCCCGGGGGACGCCGAGCATCTCGCAGATCGCGTAGATGGGCAGCGGGAAGGCGAACTCGTGGATGAGGTCGGCGGAGCCCCGCTGCGCGAACTGGTCGATGAGGTGGTCGGTCAGCTCCTGAACGCGCGGCGCGAACTCGGCGACACGGCGGGGGGTGAACGCCTTGCTGACGAGCCTGCGCAGCCGGGTGTGGTCCGGCGGGTCGATGTTCAGCAGATGCGTCATCAGCTCGGCCTTGCGCTCGCCGGGGATGCCGGTCTTGCCCTTGGCGTGCGCGGGCTCGTCGTGATGCGCCGGGTTCTTGCTCAGCCGCTGGTCGGCCAGGGCCTGCTTGGCATCGGCGTACCGGGTGACCAGCCAGGCCTCCACTCCGCTGGGCAACCGTGTCCGGTGCACGGGCGCGTGCTCGCGCAGCCAGGCGTAGGCGGGGTAGGGATTGGCGGCGAACTCCCAGGTGAAGAGGTCGGGCGCGGCGTCCGGGGTGGTCGGGAGATGGGGCTGGTCGGTCACCCCCCGACGGTATCCGGCCGCCCCCCGCGGGGCGTTGGCGGGCGCGGCCGGAGGCCCGGGCTGCGTGGCGGACTCAGATGGCCGGCCCCGCTACCCCTGCCCCTTGTCCGGTGCCGTTCCCTCAGCCGCCCGTATCGCGTCCCGGTACACCCGTGCCGCCGCCCGCAGCGCCGCTTCCGGGTCGACGCCGGCCGCCTCGGCGCGGACCGCCAGCGCGAGCAGTTCATAGCCGACGCCCTCCCCCTGCGGGAGCGGCACGTCCAGGTCGGCCGTGCGGGCGCGGGACGCGAGCTTGGCGGCGAGGGCGAGCCCGGGCTGGCCGAGGGGAACGCCCTCCGTGACCGAGGTGCGCCGCTTCTCCTCGGCCTTGGTGCGCAGCCAGTGCTCCTTGACGTCCTCCGGCGTCTCGGCCGTCTCGTCGCCGAACACGTGCGGGTGGCGGTGGATGAGCTTGGCGACGATGCCGCCGGCCACGTCGTCGATGGAGAACGGCGTGTCCGGGTGCTCCTCGGCGATACGGGAGTGGAAGACGACCTGGAGGAGGACGTCGCCCAGTTCCTCGCGCAGTTCCTCGCGGTCGCCGGCCTCGATCGCCTCGACCAGTTCGTACGCCTCCTCGATGCCGTACCTGGCCAGGCCCTGATGGGTCTGCCCGGAGGACCACGGGCATTCGGCGCGGATGCGGTCCATGACCTGGACGAGGTCCAGGAGGCGGGCCCCGGGGAGGTCGTAGGAGGCGGGCAGCAGCTCCAGCTCCGGCATGGAGACCCGCCCGGAACCGGCCAGCCGGGCCAGGCCGTCGGTGAGCGCGGGCTCGCCCTCACCCGTCGCCACGACCACCACCGTCCGCCCGCCGGCACAGGCGTCGACCAGCTCCTGCGCGGTGGGGGACGTCTCCTCCACGGCTGTCCCGGCCTCCCGCAGATACGGCAGCTGCGGGTGCGCGCCGTCCGCGCACAGCACGGCGTCGGCTGCGCGCAGGGCCTGCCAGGCGGGCCAGGACAGCAGGCCCGGTGCGACGCGGTGGCTGGTGGTGAGCAGGATGATGCGGCCGGGAGCGGGTTCGTGGCCCGTGGGACCGGGGGCGGTGGCTTCGGGGCTGGATGCGTTCACGATCCGAACGTAACCCACGGCGGGAGGAAGCGGATTCCGTTGTCCACAGGGCCGAGGAGTTCAGGTGATCGTATGACCGCCGTACCTCCGTCGTACCGATCCCCGCCGCGGCCCCCGGCTGCGCCGTACCGTTCCCGTGGCCGTGGTGCCGGCTGCCTCCCGTGGCCGTGGTGCCGGCTGCCGTACGTACCGCTTCCGCGGCCGTACCGTGCCGGCTGCCGTGCCGTTCCGGCACCCGGCGGCCCCGAGGGCCGCGGCTACGCCGTCAGCGGCTGGTCGCCCGCCGTCGTGACCTCCCGCACCCACGGCGTCCCGGCGTCCACCCGGCTGCTCTTCCGCACGTCCCAGGAGCCGTAGCGCGGATTGAGGTCGACGTCGAGTTCCTCGGAGGCCTTGGACAGGGTCTTCCAGAAGGCGGGCTGGGTGGTGTCGGTGCCGAGCTTGGCCGCGAGCTTCTGCGCCTCCAGCTGGAGGCGGAGGTTGTCGTCGAGGCGTGCGGGGGCGATGCCGTACTTCTGCAGCCAGGCCGTCTCCAGCCCCTTGGCGCCGCCGGCCTGCCGCTCCAGGCCCGCGCGCATCTGCTGGATCTCCTTGCGGGTGACCGAGATGCCCTCGTCCCGCGCGGCGCGGTGCAGCACCCGGTCGAGGACCATGTTGTGCAGGGTGTCGCGGGTGAGGCCGCCGGTGGAGGCGACGACCTGCTGGTACTGGGCCTCGTCCGACACCGCGGCCCGCTGGGCCTTGCGGACCTCGTCGACCCGGCTCTCCAGCTGGGAGACGGTGATCCGCTGCCCTCCGACGACGGCCGCCGCGCCTGGATGCGCATCGCTTCCGCAGGCGGTGAGAACGGGTGCCGCGGCGGCGATCGCGGCGGTGAGGAGGAGCGCGGTGCGACGGCGGCGGTGCAAGGAAACCTCCCGAGGAGTGCAACGACAGGTGCGGCGCGCCAGCGCCTCCGCCAGGGGTGGTGGTCGGGCGACGGGCGGGCGCACCAAGTCTTGCGATGATCGATGGTAGGCAGTGGGCAGCCTGCGGCCAACCCATTCGACCAACGATTCGCGCGCGCTTCGGGCACCGCCGCGCCCGACCGGAAGGCGTTCCGGGTCAGCCGGTGATGGCCACCGGGGCGTCCCAGGCGTCACGGTCGACGGTGAGCGTGACGCCGCCGTGCGTCTCCTTGCTGTTGACCAGGTACTGGTGGCCGCGGCTGTGGCCGGTGAACTGGGTGGAGCCCCACGGCCAGTCCGCGGTGGTCGTGTTCTGCCTGTCCCACAGCGCGTACCAGAGGTTGCCCGGCAGGTCCGTCTTGTCCTCGGCGGTGGCGATGGCCTTGGCGCTGGAGCTGCTGAAGCCGTAGTAGCCGGCCCGGTACGTCTTGGCGCGCAGACCCTTGTCGAAGGCGCGTACGTACGTCAGCACGGCGTCGTTGCACGCCTTGTTCGTGATGTCGTACGCCTCCATGTCCAGGTAGATCGGGCTGCCCGCCTTCATCCCCAGCGCGGACGCCTTGGCCACGGCGTCGGCGGCGTCCTTCGCCCCCAGGGAGGCGGCGGTGGAGGCGGTCAGCTTCTCCGGGCTGGAACCGCTCTGGCAGGGCGGCTGGGCGCCGACGTAGATCGGGATGAGCTTCCAGCCGAGGGAGCTGACCGACTTCACCCAGGAGGCGGTGAGGTTGGGCTGGCCGCAGCCGCGGTTCTTGCCGCCCACGTAGACGGCGGCGGCGCCGTAGAAGCCGGTGTGCCAGGCCTTCATCGCCGACAGTGAGGGCGCGGTGCAGGTGTCGAACGCGCGGCCCGTGAAGGTCTTCTGCGCGGGCCACGTGGTGGCGGCCATGGACGTCTGCGCGGCGATGCCGCCGCCTGCGACGACGGCCGCGCCGGCCACCGCCCACGTGATGTATCTGCGCTTCTTCGACTGCCGATGGCCGGCCATGAATCCCACCCCTGACGTGTGTCCGATGTCGTGCGCCGGGAGTTCACGACGATCTCCCGGGCGACAGCACAATCTAGCCCCGCACCTGCCCCAGCCATTGCAGGGTCCGCCGGATCTCCACGGCCATCGGGTGGCCGGGACCGTGCACCCGCTCCACGTCCATCACCAGCCGGGCGAGCGTGTCGTGCGCGGCCGGCCGGTCGCCGAGGGCGAGCAGCAGGTGGCCGATGCGGCGGCGGACCTCGTGGGCGAGCCGCGGGTCGCCGGAGACGTACTGGTTCTCGTAGTACGGCAGCAGCGCGCGGTACTCGGCGAGCGCCGCCGCCGGTTCGCCGAGCTGTTCCAGGCACTGCGCGGCCTCGTAGCGGAAGCGCAGGGACTGCGGGTCGGCCTGGCCGGCCTCGGCGGCGCGTTCGTCGGCGAGACGGCGCAGTTCGGGCAGCGCGCGGCGGTACTGACCATCGTCCATGAGGGTGGCCGCGTACTGCTTGCGCAGGGTGCGCACCACCGGGGAGTGCTCGCCGTGCTGTTCGGCGGCGGCGGGCAGGATCGTGCCCAGGATGTCGACGGCCTGGGTGATGCGCCCCTCCCCCAGCAGGCGCTTGACCTCGTCCACGGCCGCGGCGACATCGGGCCTGTCCGCCACCGGCGGCGCGGGCACGACGGGGGCGGGCTGGGGCGCGGGGGTCCGCGCGCGGTCCGGCCAGGGGGCGTGCGGGCGCAGGAAAGGGCGCGTGGGGTCCAGAGGTGCCCCGCTGGGCGTCCCGCGCCCGGGCAGGAGCGGTGCCAGGTCCTCGTACACCTCCTGCGCCGACGCCGGCCGGTGCTGCGGATCCTTGGCGAGCAGCCGCAGGACGAGGGTCTCGAGCGCCTCGGGGACCTCGGGGCGGACACGGCGCACGGGCAGCGGAGGCTCGTACAGGTGCCGGTGCAGCACACCGAGCGCCGTGGAACCCGCGAACGGCACGTCCCCGCTGAGCAGCTCGTGCAATAGCACACCCAGCGCGTACAGGTCGGTGTACGGGCCGACCGCGCCGCCCATCGCCTGCTCGGGCGCCATGTAGGCGGGCGAGCCGATCGGTGAGCCGGTGTGGGTCAGGCGGGTGGTGTCGGTGTCCATGACCGAGGCCACGCCCAGGTCGAGGACGGTGACCGTGCCCTCCTGCTTCACCATCACGTTCCGCGGCTTGAGATCGCGGTGGACGATCGGCACGGCGTGCACGGCGCTCAGTACGGCGCACAGTTGCGCGGCCACCGCGACCGCCCACTGCCACGGGTACGGGGTGTGCTCGGCGAGGTGGTCGGAGAGGTCGGCGCCGTCCACGTACTGCATGACGAGGAACAGCTCCTCGCCCTCGCTGCCCGCGTCGTGCACCGTGACCAGGCCCGGGTGGTCCACCTGCGCGGTCACCCGGCACTCGCGCGCGAACCGGCGGCGCAGCTCGTCGGCCTCCTGGCCCGCCACCTTGTCGGGGCGCAGCAGTTTCACCGCCACGCGCCGGTCGAGCCGCTGGTCGTAGGCCGTCCAGACCTGGCCCATGCCGCCCTGTCCGATGAGCGTGGACAGTTCGTACCGGCCGGCGACGACACGTCCCGTCGCCACGCTCACCTGCCGCCCTCGTGGCCGGTGTCCTGCCTGCCGCCGTCATGGCCGTCACGCCGGCCACCCGGCCAGCTGTCGTGCTGGCTGTCGTGCTGGCGCAGGTAGTCGCTCAGCTCGTCCAGTTCGGCCCGCACCTGGTCGATCCGGGCGGGCGCCGGGCGCTGGGGCGGCGGGGCGGGCAGCGGGGGCTGCGGCACGGGCGTGTGCGGCATCGGCGGCGGGGTGTGCGTGACGGGCGGGGCCGTCGGGGCGGTGGGTGCTGCGGGCCGGAAGGGCATGCTCGGCGCGGTCGTCACGGGGTACGGGCTCGCGGGGCCGGGGTAGCCGTAGGCCGGGGCCGGCCGCCGGGCCGCGAACGCCTGCTGCCGCACCATGAAGTGACGGATGTCCGCGGCCAGGTAGTACGCCGTCGCGCACACGAGCGTGCCGAACAGCAGCAGGATGCCCACATAGCCGCCGGTGGTGTGGATCTCGTCGCCGGGTTCGTTCGCTATCAGCGCGGTGCTGAGGACGTCGGCCGCCAGCACCGCGACGAACAGCCCCCAGTCCAGTGACCGGCGCGTGACGACCGCCAGCCGCAGCAGCATCGCCCAGGCCAGGAAGCCGATGCTGAAGAACCCGAGCACCACGAACAGCACGCGCAGGAAGACCAGCCACCCGGTGTGCGGCGGCTGCTTCACCGGCTGTCCGTAGCCGTGGCCTTGCATGGCTGCTCCTGTTGCCTGAAATGGGCGTGCGTGTCCGCCCGACGTCTCGGCGGGGCGCCAACGCCGGTCGTGCGATTGTCGCTTCGAGCATATGGCCCGACACGGACAAGCGGCCCGGGCTGTACCGAACCGTTGCCCGGCGCCGCGGTCGCCCGGGGGGCGATCAGGGATCAGCCGGGTGCCACCGTGCCGTCGGTGAGCCCGTCGTACATCCCGCGCACGAGTTGCTCCCCGAGCCGCCTCGCGTGGCACAGCGCCCGCTCGAACTCGTCGAGTGCGCGGAAGCGCGCGCCGTAGCGCCGTTGGTCCTCCAGCGGGAGCCGGGGCAGCTGCAGACGGCGCACGTCCAGGCGGGTCGCGGTGGAGGCGTAGCTGCTGGCCTGCCGGTTGTTGGCGGTGCCGCGCAGGAAGCCGGCGAGGAACCAGGGGTCGAGCGCCGTGCGATCGGGGCGCAGCAGCACGAGGTTGCGCCCCAGGGCGGCGCCCCCGGTGGTGTCGTCGATCACCCGCGCCACCGAGCCACCGCCGAGCACCGGTACGACGACGTCGCCCGGCTCGGTCAGTACGGCCTCCCCCTCGCTCTCGGCCAGCGTGCCCGAGGGAGCCGTTCCGGCGAGGACGTCGTGGTCGGTGAGAACGGGCACGCGCGCGTGGCCGCCGTTTCCGCCGGTGCGCATCACCAGTGCGCCTCCGCGCGCGAGTTCGCCGATCGTGGTGAGCGGCCAGCGGGCGGGCGGCGCCGGGTCGGCGGGCGGTGGAGTGAGGTCGGCGGTCAGGCGCAGGGTCGCGCCGAGGCGCTCGCGCACCGCCGTGAGCTGCTCCGCGCCCTCGGCCGCCGGCGGCGGCAGATGGCGGGCCGGGGCCAGGTCCACGTCGTCGTCGAGGAGTTCGATGACCGGCACGGAACGGGCGAGCCCCGGCCGCTCGTCCAGCCTGCCCGCGCGCGCGAAGGGACGCCAGGCGTCCAGGACGGCGTCTCGTACCGCCTCCCAGTCCGGGCCGCCCCGCCCCTCCCCGGCGAACCTGCCGGTGTCCACGAGCAGCACCTCCGGCGACGCCGGCGTCCGGTCGGGCCTGCGCAGCACCCATACGTGCAACGGGATGTTGTACGGCGGTGCCGCCCCGACCGGCAGCGCGACCACGGCCCTGAGCGCGCCCCGGCGCAAGAGGTCGGCACGGATACGGCGCCCGGAGCGGCGGGACGCGGCGGCCGGGGGCATGAGCAGGACGGCGGTGCCGCCGTCGGTCAGCCGGGCCAGCGCGTGCTGCACCCAGGCCAGCTCGGACTCGGTGCGCGCCGGGAAGCCGTACTCCCAGCGGGGGTCGTAGGCCAGTTCGTCGTGGCCCCAGTTGCGCTCGTTGAACGGCGGGTGGCACAGGACCGCGTCCGCGCGCAGCTCCGGGTAGGCGTCGGCGCGCAGGGTGTCGCCGACGGCACCGCGCACGGTGGCCCGGGAGTGCAGCGCCAGCCGCAGTGCGGCGAGCGCGGCCAGGTCGGAGGCGCTGTCCTGGGCGTACAGCTCCTGGTCGGGCCGGGTGTCGACGGCGCGCAGCAGGGCGCCGGTGCCGCAGGCCGGGTCCAGGACGCTGCGGGCGGGGCCGGCGAGGTCGGCCATGAGACCGGCGAGTTCGGCCGGGGTGAGGGTGTACTGGCGGGGGTTGGCGTCCAGGTGCCGGCCCAGCAGGAACTCGAACGCCTGCCGCGCCCCCACCTCGGCGGCCAGCTCGGCGGCACCGCGCAGGAGGGGGGTCGAGGGGAGGAGTTGCGGGCCGGTGGGGGTACGGAGGGCGGAGGTGCCGGGGGTGCGGGGGGTGGGGCGGCTGCCGGGCCCGGCGGAATCGCTGTGGGCGACGGGCGGGCTGTGAACAAGTGGCGGGATGTTCACAGCGTCCGGTGCCGGTGAGGGTTTCACACCCGGGGCTGTGGGTGCCGCGTTCACAGCGGATGTCGTCGGTGCGGTGTTCACACCCCGCGCCTCCCGGGAGGCGTTCACAGGCGCCGCGGTGTCCCCGGCGGATCGGCCCCCGTGAACCGCGCGGCCCGGCGCGCCACCGAAGCGCGGGGTGAGCACCTGCTCCAGCGTGCCGGCGAGCATCGCGGCCAGCCGCGCGTCGGAGCCGGCGCTCACATCGAGCCAGAGGGTGGGGCGTTCATGGATCAGCAGCAGCACGCAGCCGGCGTGCACCAGGGCCGTCAGTGGGCCCGCGGGATGGCCGGCGAGCTGCTGCCAGACGCGTTCGCGCAGCGGGATCTCGGCAAGTTTGCCCTGCTTGCGCAGCCAGGCCTCGACCTCGGCGAGCGCGAACGACGGACTGGTCTCGGTGCCGCCGACCGGCTTGGGGAAGTCGGCGTGCCGGCGGCGCCAGTTGCTGACGGCGGCACGGCCCACTCCGGCGAGCCGCGCGATACCGGCCGCGGTCACCTCTGTCGCGTTGTCCTGCACGGCCCCGCTCCCCTCGTCCCGCCTGTGCATGGAGCATACCGGCGTACGCACGAGCCATGCATTCACGCCTGTGTACGCAAGCAACCTTGTGAATCGTGTTGACTCGGTTCACAAGCTCTGCTCTGATTGACCTCGCTCGTCCGGCCGTGCCTCACCGGCTCCCCGCACCCGGTCCCGGGCGCCGTACGGATGCCGCGCACTCCCCCGTTCACCATCGTTTTGAAGGACTGTCATGCGTCTCTCGTCCCGTGTCGTCACGCTGCTCGCCGTCGCGGCACTTCCTCTGGCCCTGTCCGCCTGTTCCTCCGGTTCCTCCTCCGGCACCGGCGCGAGCGCCGAGCCGGCCAAGGCGAAGAACCCCAACGCGGGCCTGCTCACCGGTACGCAGCTCAAGCAGGTACTGGCGCCCGCGTCGGCCTTCCCGTCCGGGTTCACCCGCGAGACCGACGGCGCCTCGGACAGCGGGGACCAGTTCCTCTCCCCGTCCGGCAAGAACACCGCGAAGCCGGACTGCACCAGGCTGGAGGGCACGGCCTGGATCCAGGTGACCGGTTTCGAGGGAGGCGTGTCCTTCGCGCAGGACGACTACGTGAACCAGGACAAGACCGGGGAAGTGGCCCAGGAGATCGACGCGTTCCAGGGCACCACGGCGAAGACGGTGATGAAGGACCTGCAGTCCGTTGCCAGCAGGTGCGCCACGTTCACGGACACGGACACCCATGCCAAGGTGAAGGTCACGGGCCGGTCCACGGCCGGGCTCGGCGACGAGGCCTACACGATGACGCTGACGAGCGGCGCCTGGGAGACCGGCACCACGCTCATCGCGGCCCGTTCCAACAGCACCGTGGTCACCGTGCTGTCCACGGCGGGCAGCGGCAACGGGGCCGCGACCGCGAAGAAGCTGACGACGCAGATCCTGGGTTCCCTCAAGGGCAAGTCGGCCGCGTGACCGCAACGGGGGCCGGTCCGCCTGATGCACGGTCATGGAGGCCGGAGCGATCGAGTCGGCGCTGACGGAGATGGCGCTCACCGTGTCCGGACGGGTGCCGCGACGCATATCGGCGAAGGCCCGGAGCAGGCTCTGGTCCCCGCCGCGCGCGGCGGCTGGCGGGGTCCGGTTCAGAGGTTACGAACTGGCGGGGCCGACGCTGGCCGCGAGTCGGTCGCCGAGGGAGCTACGGCGGTACAGGACCTGTCGTCCGTCGCGCGCCCGGGCGACCAGGCCCGTGGCGTACAGCACGCGTAAGTGCTGGGAGACAGCGCTGGGGGTGACCCTGAGGCGGCGGGCGAGTTCCACCGTGGGCAGCGGCTCTTCGAGGAGGCTGAGCAGTCTCGCTCGGGGTGCGCCGAGCAGAGACGCCAGAGCGGTTGTGTCTGCGGGTGGAGCCGTGTCCCACAGCGTGGCTACTCCCCGGCAGGGATAGACGAGACTTGGCGGCTCGTCCGGGCTGACGGGGGGCGCAGGCTTGTGTGCGAACACCGACGGCAGAAGCAGCAGCCCTCGGCCGGATGCCATGACGCGGTGCCTACTGATCATCTTGTCGATGTGCAGTTCACCGCCCTGCCAGCGCAGGTTCGGGTGCATGTCGGCGAACAGCAGCCGGGCGCCTCCCAGGGTGAGCTGACGGGCGCGGTAGGTCATGTCGGCTTCCAGCACCAGTCGCATCTGCGGCCACATCGGCTCGATGGCCACCTCCCAGTACTGCCGCAGGACCTCACAGATGGCGTCGCGAAGTCCGGCGACGCACGGGTCGTCGGCCACGGCATCGTGCAAGGCCGCGGGGAGCGGGTCCGGTGCGTGTGCGAGCAGCAGGTCATGGCGGACCTGAGCGGGGCGGGCCTGGCGGACCACGGCGAGTTCTTCCTCGAAGGCCGGTGCGAAGCCCGTGGGATTCGGGGTCAGAAAATCGGGGATGGTGCGCCGCTGGGCAACCAGAGACATCAGCAGTTCGGTGTCGAGCGTGCCGAGTCTGCCGAGCACGGACCTGCGCCAGGGCATGTGCAGTGCAGAAAGGCCCGGATCCCGCAGCACTCGTAGGCTGAGCATGGTTTCGTGCAGGGGCGAGAGCGCGAAGCGCGTGTCGGCGAGGTCCTCGACGCCTAGCCCAAAGATGATCATTAAGCCGTACGCTACATCGATTGGCGGCGGAACGTCGATGCCGTGGACTTCCGCCCATGACACCAACAACTCATGAGCACCGCACCGCGATCGTCACCGGTGCGGCACGTGGCGTCGGCGCCGCGGTGGCGGTCAACATGTCGGGCATCTCCACGGTCGGCGATGCCGCTCGCGTCGACTACGGCAGCGCGAAGGCCGGTCTGATCGGTTTCACCAGGTCTCTCGCCCTCCAGCTCGGACGGCACGGGATCACCGCCAACGCCCTCGCACCGGGCTGCGTCGTGAGCGACATGACGAGGGCGTCCGCCCGACGCCGCGGCCGCGGCTCCGAGGAGTACCGGCGAAGCGGGGCGCAGTCCATTCCGGTCGGGCGGGTGGGCGAGCCGGAGGGCATCGCACGCACCGCGCCCTTCCTGGCGAGGCCCGAGGCAGGGCTCCTCTCCGGCCAGGTCGTTCACGTCGCCGGCGGACCGGTGGGCTGAGAATGAGCCGTCGCATGACCGTGCTACTGGCCGTGACCTGCGCGGTGGCCGTGGGCAACATCTACTTCCCGCAGGCGATCATCCCCTTGATCGCCGCAGGACTGCACACGTCTCCCGATTCGGCCTCCGTGGCCGTGACCGCCACCCAGCTCGGTTACACGGCCGGGATGTTCCTGCTGGTGCCGCTCGGCGACCGGCTCCCCCACCGCTCGCTTCTCGTCGCCCTGCTCTCCCTGACCGGTTTGGCCCTGCTCGCCGCCGGCTGCGCTCCCACACTGCCGCTCCTCGTCGCCGCCAGTGCCCTCATCGGACTCGCCACAGTGGCCGCGCAGGTGGTGGGCCCGCTGGCGGCCGGACTGGTGGCCCCCGAGCGGCGCGGAGCGGTGATCGGCACCTTGCTGAGCGGGTCGATCGGCGGCATGCTGCTGTCCCGTGCCTTCAGCGGGGTACTGAGCGAATGGCTGGGGTGGCGGGCTCCCTACCTGGTGGCCGCGGCCCTGGTCCTCTTTCTCGCAAGCATCCTGGCCCGCACGGTGCCGGTCACCACCCCATCCTCGTGTCAGCCGTACCCGGCGCTCCTGGCCGAGGCGCTCCGCCTGCTGCGCGCCGAGCCGGACCTGCGACGCTCCTGCTTCTATCAGGCAACGGTCTTCGCCGGGTTCTCAGCCGTGTGGACGTCCCTGACGCTCCTCCTCACCGGTCCGGTCTACGGTTTGGGCGCCCAGGCCGTAGGCCTGCTCGCCCTGGTCGGCGGCGGGACCATGCTCTGCACACCGCTCGCCGGACGGGTGGTGGACCGCCGTGGGCCGGATTCGGTGAACCTCGTCTGCATGCTGGGGGTCCTCTTCTCGGCCGCGCTCCTGACCGCGGGGGCCCTGGGCGGGGCGCCGGGACTGGCCGCTCTTGTCGCCGGCACGCTGCTGCTCGACATCGCCATGCAGTCCGGAACGGTCGCCAACCAGGCACGGATCTACGCCCTGCGACCCGACGCCCGCAGCAGGCTCAACACCACCTACATGACCTGCGCCTACCTGGGCGGCAGTGCGGGATCCTGGCTCGGGGTATGGACGTACGGCGATGCCGGGTGGTGGGGCGTGTGTGCGCTCGTGGCACTGCTCACGATGCTCGCCCTCGCCCGCCACGTGGTGGCGCTGTGCGGCGGGAAGCCCGGAGCAACGGGAAGCCGGCCACGGGCCACTGCCGTGGACCGGCCGATCGCCCCTCGTTGAGACCACCCGTACTGCTCGTCATCAGTCGCACTGGCGCAACATCATCTGCTTGTCCGGTCCGGTGACCGGCATCTCGTACTTGATGGCGACCTGGGCGAATCGGACCGCGTAGGCGCACCTGATCTGTTTGCTGGGCGGCAGCCAGGACGCGGGTCCGGAATCGCCCTTGGCCGAGTTGGCCCGCCCCTCAACCGGAATCAGATTGAGCACGTCGTTGGCAAGTCGCTTCCGCTTGCTCTCCGGCCAGTGGGACGAACCCATCTGCCAGCTGTAGGACAGCGGCACCACATGATCTATCTGCACCTCGGAGGCCCGCTGTTTGCGCCACGCGATGGTCGTTCCCGTATACGGGTCGTGCAGCGTCATGGCGACGACCACGCAGTCGGAGCCGGCTCGGAAACGAAGGCCCTGGCCATCACGACGAATGAGATCGTTCCGAGTGTCACACCCGTTCCTCGCCAGCGGCACCCCGTCGGCCGTGTCCATCCACGCGTACCCGAACTCGTCCCGGTCGTAGCCTGTCTTCGGCCCTCGCCCCTTCGTGGACAGCTTCTCGATGATCTCGCGGGCCGCAGACTTGTCGGCGTCCGTCGTCACGGGCGCGAGCCCTGGCTTCGTACCGTCCGGGTTCTCCAGCGGACTGACCGCCCGTCCGTCCGTCGCGGTCGGCCCGGCTCCCGCCGGGGAGTCGTCCTCGCCGAGACCCTCGCATCCCGAGACGAGGAGCACGGCAGCCGCCAACCCCGTCATCGCTCGGAGGAAGCGTGTATTCCCAGCGCCCCCGCCCCTCACGTCCCTCTCAGTAAGCACAGCTCACCACTTCCCGCGTGAGCTGCGTAAACGCCTCGATCGCCTGGCGGAGTACAGAGACGGTCGGTGAGTCGGCGGCGGTCAGGGCCGCGCCACCGTTCCCGGTCCCCTCAGGTCCGGCGCCTGTCTCGGTCGGCTGGGCCTCGCAGCCGGCCACGGCGACCAGCGCGGCCACAGCGGTGACCGCCCCGCCCCTCAGACGCGTCACGATGCGTACCCCCTTGCTCGCCCTGGTCCGCCCTCAGGTGCGGGCGGATCGTTCCGTCCCCACGGTAACCGCCCGACCGTTCCCGCCCGATGGTGCCCAAAGGGCTGACACAGGGGCAAGAGGGACCCGACGTGCATCACTTGACGCCGTGCCGGGGGAGCACACTCGGCGGTGCATGCGCCCGCTCACACCCTTCCCATGCCGAGGGCGGAATGCGAGGGCAGCCGACCGGTGGACAGGACGCGCCCCCGGAGTCGCCGAGGAGGCCGGCGGGACGGTGGGGGCGCACGCCGGACCTGACCCGGTCTCCGGGGACTTGACCTTGTCACTGGCGTCAGGGTCCGACGATCCCGGTATGAGCGAGACCAACCGCACCCAGAACCCCCGTACCGTCCTCGTCACCGGCGCCGGCACCGGCATCGGCCGCGCCACCGCACGCGCGTTCGCCGCCGAAGGCGCACAGGTCGTCGCCGTCGGCCGCCGGACGGCACCGCTGGCCGAGACCGCCGACGGACATCCCGGGATCACACCCCTGCCCGCCGACATCACCGCCGAGGACGGCCCCGAGACCGTCGTACGCGCAACGATGGAGCGGTACGGCCGGATCGACGTGCTCGTCCACAACGCGGCGGTGGTCAGCACCGAGTCCCTGCGCACGTACACCCGCGCCTCCGTGCGGCCACTGCTGGAGACCAACCTCCTCGCGCCCGTCCTGCTCACCCGGGCCGCGCTCCCGGCACTGGAGGAGAGCGGCGGTGTCGTGGTGAACGTGACGACGTCCGTCGGCCAGCGGGGCTGGCCGGGCAACTCCCTGTACGCGGCGGGCAAGGCGGCCCTGGAGGTGCTGACCCGCAGCTGGGCGGTGGAGCTGGCGCCGCACGGCATCCGGGTGGTCGCCGTGGCCCCGGGCGCGATCGACACACCGATCGCCGACCACTCCGGCCATACCCCCGAGCAGCGCGCCGCCCTCCGCAAGTGGCAGCTCGAGCACACCCCGCTCGGCCGCATCGGCCGCCCCGAGGAGGTCGCCTGGGCCATCACCCGGCTCGCCTCCCCGCAGGCGTCGTTCGTGACGGGGGTGGTGCTGCCGGTGGACGGCGGGGCGGTCGTCGCCTGAGCCGGCTCCCCTCAGGGAGCCTCGTCCCCCGCTTCCCGCAGCGCCGCCGCCAGCCGGTCCCGTACCGCCGTCTGCGCCGCGATCCGCGCCTCCAGCACCGCGAGCCGGTCCCGGGCGACCCGGAGGCCCCTGGCGGAGACGGGGCCGGCGGTGACGTCGCCGTCCAGGCAGGGCAGGAACACCCGTACGTCGTCCAGGGTGAGGCCCGCCTCCAGCAGCCGGCGGATGTTGCGGACACGCACGGCCGTATGGGCGTCGTACTCGCGATAGCCGTTGGCGGCGCGACCGGAGGTGATCAGGCCCGCCTGCTCGTAGTGGCGCAGGGCGCGCGGTGTCGCCCCGGTCGCCGCTGCCAGTTCACCGATCCGCACGCGCGCCCCCGCCCCCGCCCCGGCCTTTCTACGATCCCAGGACCGAGGCCAGGAACTCCCCCACCCAGCCCAGCAGTTCGCGGCCGACCAGCGGCTTGCCGCCGACCTTCGCGGTCTTCGGGCGCGGGACCAGCACCTGGTGCGCGGCCGGCTTGATGACCGTGCCCGGGTAGAGCCGCTTGACCCGCAGCTCCTGCGACTCGCGCAACTCCACCGGTGCGAAGCGGATGCTGGTGCCCTGCAGCACGATCTCGCCGACGCCGCACGCGCGCGCGAGCATCCGGAGCCCCGCCACCAGCAGCAGATTCTCCACCGGTTCGGGCAGCTTGCCGTAGCGGTCGGTGAGTTCCTCGCGGACGGCCTTGATGTCCTTCTCGGAGTTGGCGGAGGCGATGGCCCGGTAGGCCTGCAGGCGCAGCCGCTCGCCGGGCGCGTAGTCGTGCGGGACGTGCGCGTCGACGGGCAGTTCGATCTTGACTTCGAGCGGCGGCTCCTCCTCGGTCCCGCCGGTCTCCAGCTGCCGCCGGTAGTCGGCGACGGCCTCGCCGACCATGCGGACGTACAGGTCGAAGCCGACGCCCGCGATGTGGCCGGACTGCTCGCCGCCGAGGAGGTTGCCGGCGCCGCGGATCTCCAGGTCCTTCATCGCCACGTACATACCCGCGCCCATCTCCGTGTGCTGGGCGATGGTCGCCAGGCGCTCGTGCGCGGTCTCGGTGAGCGGCTTCTCCGGGGGGTAGAGGAAGTAGGCGTAGCCCCGCTCCCTGCTTCGTCCGACGCGGCCGCGCAGCTGGTGCAGCTGGGACAGGCCGAAGGTGTCACCGCGCTCCACGATCAGCGTGTTGGCGTTGGAGATGTCGATGCCGGACTCGACGATCGTGGTCGACACCAGCACGTCGAACTTCTTCTCCCAGAAGTCGACGACGACCTGCTCCAGGGCCGACTCCGACATCTGGCCGTGCGCGGTGGCGATGCGCGCCTCGGGGACGATCTCCCGGAGTCTGGCCGCCGCGCGGTCGATGGACTCGACCCGGTTGTGGATGTAGAAGACCTGGCCCTCGCGCAGCAGCTCACGGCGGATGGCCGCGCCGATCTGCTTCTCCTCGTACGGTCCGACGAAGGTCAGCACCGGGTGCCGCTCCTCCGGAGGCGTGGTGATCGTCGACATCTCGCGGATGCCGGTGACCGCCATCTCCAGGGTGCGCGGGATCGGGGTCGCGGACATCGTCAGCACGTCGACGTTGGCGCGGAGCTTCTTCAGCTGCTCCTTGTGCTCGACGCCGAACCGCTGCTCCTCGTCGACGATGACCAGGCCGAGGTCCTTGAACTTGGTCTCCGAGGAGAACAGGCGGTGGGTGCCGATGACGACGTCCACCGCGCCGTCCTTCAGGCCCTCCAGGACGGTCTTGGCCTCGGTGTCGGTCTGGAAGCGGGAGAGCGCCTTCACGTTCACGGGGAACTGCGCGTACCGCTCGGAGAACGTGCCGAAGTGCTGCTGCACCAGCAGGGTCGTCGGGACGAGGACGGCGACCTGCTTGCCGTCCTGTACCGCCTTGAAGGCGGCCCGTACGGCGATCTCCGTCTTGCCGTAGCCGACGTCGCCGCAGACCAGGCGGTCCATGGGGACCGATTTCTCCATGTCCTCCTTGACCTCGGCGATGGTGGTGAGCTGGTCGGGGGTCTCCGCGTACGGGAAGGCGTCCTCCAGCTCGCGCTGCCAGGGCGTGTCGCCGCCGAAGGCGTGGCCGGGGGCGGCCATGCGCGCGCTGTAGAGCTTGATCAGGTCGGCGGCGATCTCCTTGACGGCCTTCTTCGCGCGCGCCTTGGTCTTCGTCCAGTCGGCGCCGCCGAGCCGGTGCAGCGTGGGTGCCTCGCCGCCGACGTACTTGGTGATCTGCTCCAGCTGGTCGGTCGGGATGTACAGCCGGTCGCCGGGCTGGCCGCGCTTGGCGGGCGCGTACTCGACGACCAGGTACTCGCGCGTGGCACCCTGCACGGTGCGCTGCACCATCTCGATGTAGCGGCCGACGCCGTGCTGCTCGTGGACGATGTAGTCGCCCGCCTCCAGGGTGAGCGGGTCGATCGTCTTGCGGCGGCGGGCCGGCATGCGGGCGCCCTCGCGGCTCGCGGTGCGCTGGCCGGACAGGTCGGTCTCGGTGAGCACGGCGAGCCTGAGCGCCGGGTCCACGAAGCCGTACTCGATCGAGCCGCAGGAGACGTGCACCACGGACGGGCTCAGCTCGCCGAGGTCGGCGTCCATGCGGGCCGCGATGCCCTCGCCGCCGAGCACCTCCACCGTGCGGGCGGCCGGGCCGTGGCCCTCGGTGACGAACACCGCGCGCCAGCCGTCGGCCAGCCAGCCCTTGGTGTCGGCGAGGGCCCGCGCGGTGTCGCCGCGGTAGCTCTCGGGCGCGTGCATGCCGAGCTTGAGGGTGTCCGAGTCGAGCTCTTCGTCGGCGGCGAACGGCGAGACCGACCACCACATCATGTCCAGCTCGCGCGCGTGGTCGCGGACGTCGGCGATGGACCACAGGGAGGCCGCGCCGACGTCGATGGGCGCCTCGCCGCCGCCCGCGGTGGCCGCCCAGGAGGCCTGCAGGAACTCCTGAGAGGTGGCCACGAGGTCGGCGGCGCGCGTGCGGACCCGCTCCGGGTCGCAGACCACGGCCATGGCGTCCTTGGGCAGGACGTCGAGGAGCAGCTCCATGTCGTCCACCAGGACCGGCGCCAGGGACTCCATGCCCTCCACGGCGATGCCCTCGGCGATCTTGCCGAGCAGTTCGCCCAGCTGGGGGTGGTCCTCGGCGAGGGCCCGTGCGCGTGCGCGTACGTCATCGGTGAGCAGCAGCTCGCGGCACGGCGGCGCCCACAGACCGTGCGCGGCGACTTCGAGGGAGCGCTGGTCGGCGACCTTGAAGTAGCGGATCTCCTCGACGTCGTCGCCCCAGAACTCGATGCGCAGGGGGTGTTCCTCGGTGGGCGGGAACACGTCCAGGATGCCGCCGCGTACGGCGAACTCGCCGCGCTTCTCGACCAGCTCCACGCGCGCGTAGGCGGCGGCCGCGAGGGCTTCCACGATCTCGTTCAGGTCGGCGGTCTGGCCGGTCCGCAGGGACACCGGCTCCAGGTCGCCGAGGCCCTTGACCTGGGGTTGCAGCACGGAGCGCACGGGTGCGACGACGACGGAGACCGGGCCGGTCTCGGGGTCGTCGGGTCGGGGGTGGGCGAGGCGCCGCAGGACGGCGAGGCGGCGGCCGACGGTGTCACTGCGGGGGCTGAGCCGCTCGTGCGGGAGGGTCTCCCAGGAGGGGTACTCCACGACGCCGTCCGGGGGCAGCAACGAGCGCAGGGCCGCCGCCAGGTCCTCGGCCTCACGGCCCGTCGCCGTCACGGCCAGCACCGGGCGGCCTGACTCCCGGGCCAGGGCGGCGACGGCGAAGGGGCGGGCGGCCGGAGGGCCGACGAGGTCGACGTGCATGCGGTTGCCGTCCGCTGCCGCCGTGATCGCTTCCGCGAGGGCGGGGTCCTTGACGACGGCGTCGAGCAGACCGTGCAGGCTCATGGAGGAGGCTTTCCGTCCGGGGTGTGGGCAACGCGAATAACCCGACTCGTGTGAGGGCCGGGGGTCTCCAGCGTACGACGCCGGGCCCGGCGGTGCGGGGGGGCTGTGGACAACCCCGCTGTGCGGTGGCCGGTGCCGCGGTGGACGCACCGGAGGGCTCCGCCCCCTGGCCCCCGCTTGTGCCCACCCACCCCCGTCCCGGTCGGCTGAGTGGTGAACCTGCAAAGACGGCGAAAGAACCGGTGCCGGGGAGCCCCAGGACTCCCCGGCACCGGGTTTCCCCCGCAACCCCCGTATGCGGTGGTCATCGGCTCAGCCCGCGCGGCCGGGCCGGTCAGTCGGTCGCGATGGCGTTCAGTACGTTCATCCGGCCCGCCCGGAACGCGGGGATCAGCGCGGCGAACAGGCCCACGAAGGCCGAGCCGATGAAGACCGCGCTGATCGTCGGCCAGGGGATGTCCAGGACCTTCAGGCCCTCCAGCGCGAGGAGCTTGTGGGCGGTCGCGCCCCAGCTCATGCCGAGGCCGAGACCGAGCAGGGCGCCGAAGACGGCGATCACCACGGACTCCAGGCGGATCATGCGGCGCAGCTGACGGCGGGAGAGGCCGATGGCCCGCATGAGGCCGATCTCCCGGGTCCGCTCGACCACCGACAGCGCCAGGGTGTTCACCACACCGAGGACCGCCACGATGATCGCGAGGGCCAGCAGGCCGTAGATCATGTTCAGCAGCTGCCCCATCTGGTCCTTCAGCGCCTTCTTGTAGTCGGTCTGGTCGCGCACGGTCAGTTCCGGCCAGCCGTGCAGCGCGGACTTGAGCGCCTTGTAGGCGGCCGTCTGCTGCCCCTCCTCGGCGGAGGCGAAAACCAGCAGGTCCAGCGGCATCCGGTCGGCGGGCACGTACGTGGCCGCGGTCGCGAGGGAGGAGTACATCGAGCCCTTGTCGATGACGACGTCGTCGCTGGTGATCGCGCGGACGGTCAACTTCGCCGTCGTTCCGTCCTTGAAGTCGACCGCGACGGTGGAGCCGAGCTTGATGCCGTGCTTCTCGGCGAAACCCTCGAAGACGGACATCGAGTCCGGCTTGTAGGCGTCGGCGAGGCGGCCGGCGACCGTCTTGGTGCGCAGGTCCTGCGCGTAGGTCGGGTCGGCAGCGTTGATGGTCTCGTCCTTGGAGACCTGGCCGTCCGGGGTGGTCAGCGTCGCGTCCAGGAGCCTGTACTCGGTGACCCGCGCCAGGCCCGGCGTGTCCTTCACGGCCTTCACCGCCTTCGGCGGGATCAGGTCGTGCTCCTTGTCGCCCTGGATGATGAAGTCCGTCCCGACCGTCTTGTCCAGCTGGTCGGTGGCGGAGGCCACCACCGAGGAGCCCACCACCGACAGGCAGGCCACCAGGGCGAGGCCGATCATCAGGGCGGCGCCGGTGGCGCCGGTGCGGCGTGGGTTGCGCAGCGCGTTGCGCTCGGCCATCCGGCCCACGGGCCCGAAGATCCGCAGCATGACGGCGCTGAGGACGCGGACCAGGCCGCCGACGAGCAGCGGGCCGATGACGACGAAGCCGATCAGGGTGAGCACCACGCCCAGGCCCAGCCAGCCCGAACCGGTCTTCGCCTGGTCGGCGGTGGCGGCGGCGTACAGGCTCCAGCCGCCGCCGGCGGTGAGGATCAGACCTATCACGGCTCGGACGAGACCCGACTTGGCGTCGGCCGCGGCACCCGCGTCGCGCAGGGCGGCCAGCGGGGAGACCTTGCCGGCGCGCCGGGCGGGCAGGCAGGCGGCGAGGACGGTGACGATCACGCCGAGGAGCAGGCCGAGGGCCGGGGTGGTCCAGGCGACGGTCAGGTCGTCGGTGGACAGGTGCATGCCCATGGTGCCCATGAGCTTCATCAGGCCGACGGCGATGCCGACGCCGGCGCCGACCCCCAGCGCGGAGCCGATCACGCCGAGCAGCAGCGCCTCGACGAGCACGGACCGGTTGACCTGCTTGCGGGAGGAGCCGATGGCGCGCATCAGGCCGATCTCGCGGGTGCGCTGGGCGACCAGCATGGAGAAGGTGTTGATGATCAGGAAGATGCCGACGAGGAAGGCGATCCCGGCGAAGCCGAGCATCGCGTACTTCATGACGTTCAGCAGGCCCTGGACCTGCTTCTGGTTGGCGTCGGCGACCTCCTTGGCGGTCTGCACCTTGTAGGCGTGGCCGAGGGCGGCGGTGACGTTCTTCTTCAGCTGCGCGTCGGTCACGCCCTCGGCGGCAGTGACGTTGATGTTGGTGTAGACGCCGGTCCGGCCGACCAGGGTCTGCTGGGCGGTCCTGGTGTCCAGGTAGAAGATCGCCGCGCCGGGGTTGGTGACCTTGAAGGCGGCGATGCCGGACACGCGCGCCTGGTGCGTACCCAGAACCGTGATCACACCGATCTCGTCGCCGAGCTTCAGATGGTGCTTGTCGGCCGTGTCGGCGTCGACCATCACCTGGTCCGGGCCCTTGGGCGCCGCACCGGAGGTGATCTCCATGGTGCGGGCGTCGTTGCCGTTCCAGCTGCCGACGATGGTGGGCGCGCCGCTGCTGGGCGACAGCTTGTCCTTGTCGGCGTCGACGACGGTCACCGAGGTGGAGAAGACCGTGCCCTCGGCGGACCGCACGCCCGCCGCCTTGCGGACCTGTCCGGCCACGGAGGCCGGCACGACCGGCGGCTTGCCGGTACGGGAGGTGGTCTCGCCGGTGTCGGAGGAGTCCTTGGCGCTGACCGTCACGTCCGACGCCGTCGCCTGGAACAGCTTGTCGAAGGTGGTGTTCATCGTATCGGTGAACACCAGGGTGCCGCACACGAACGCCACCGACAGCAGCACGGCGACCGCCGACAGCGCCATACGGCCCTTGTGCGCGAGGAAGTTGCGCAGCGAGGTCTTCAGGACGGTCATGACGTACGTCCCCGGGCGTCGAAGTCCTTCATGCGGTCCAGGACCTGCTCGGCCGTCGGCTGGTACATCTCGTCGACGATCCGGCCGTCGGCGAGGTACAGCACGCGGTCCGCGTAGGAGGCGGCCACGGGGTCGTGGGTGACCATCACGATGGTCTGGCCGAGTTCGTCCACCGAGCGGCGCAGGAAGCCCAGAACCTCCGCTCCCGCGCGCGAGTCGAGGTTTCCGGTCGGCTCGTCCCCGAAGATGATCTCCGGGCGGGCGGCGAGCGCGCGGGCCACGGCGACGCGCTGCTGCTGGCCGCCGGAGAGCTGGGTGGGCCGGTGCTTGAGGCGTCCGGCGAGCCCGACGGTCTCCACGACCCGGTCCAGCCAGGCCCGGTCGGGCCTGCGGCCGGCGATGTCCATGGGCAGCGTGATGTTCTCGATCGCGTTCAGCGTCGGCAGCAGATTGAACGCCTGGAAGATGAACCCGATCCGGTCCCGGCGCAACTGGGTGAGCTTCTTGTCCTTCAGACCGGTGATCTCGGTCTCGTCCAGGTGGATCTGACCACTGGTCACGGTGTCGAGACCGGCGAGGCAGTGCATCAGCGTGGACTTGCCGGACCCCGAGGGGCCCATGATCGCGGTGAACTGGCCCCGGGCGATGTCCACGTCGACGTGGTCCAGGGCGACGACGCGGGTCTCGCCGGAGCCGTACGCCTTCACGACCTGCCGCGCCCGTGCGGCAACGGCCGTACGCCCTCCAGTGCCCCCGTGCCTGGGAATGGTCACAGCCGATGTCACGGTATGTCTCCTCTATCGGTTGGCAGGTGTGTGGCCGGTGCTCCGGTGGCCGAAGCGTCGTCCTGGGTACGTCGATGAGTCTCGCGGTCGGCGGGGTGCCGCGCGCTGGTGCGAAGCCCCCTCTTTCCGGGGGGAAAACCCCACCCCCGCCGGTACGGCCGGCCGCCCCCCAGCGGCGCGAAGCCGGGTTGCCGGCACGCCCCCAGCGGCGTAAAGCCAGGTTAAGGACCGCACCCGGCCCGGC
This sequence comes from Streptomyces sp. NPDC006314, assembly GCF_040613075.1. Lineage (NCBI taxonomy): Bacteria > Bacillati > Actinomycetota > Actinomycetes > Kitasatosporales > Streptomycetaceae > Streptomyces > Streptomyces sp. NPDC006314. The sequence goes on from NZ_JBEXRL010000001.1 coordinate 578,900, forward strand.
TCGTCCTCCGCCGGGACGAACCCTCCCCGAGCCGTTGTACGGAGGTACCCCTAGGGGCACTCCACCGACAGGTGGAGGCGCCCTCGGGGGCGCCTCCACCCCTCGGTGCGGCAAGCCTCCACCCTTCCGTAGCGTCAGGGTCAAGTGCGGGGCCGCGTGGGAAGCTGTCGTACCGGAGTTCGGTGCAAGGGGCACGGGGTAGGTTCCGGCGGCGGGCACGGGAGGGGATTCGGGTGGGGGGCACGACACCTGCGATACACGGCGGCGCCGCCCGGCGGCGGGGCACCCGGCGGCGAGGGGCGGTCGTCGCCGCGCTGATGCTGGCGATGGCACTGGCGGCGCTCGACTCCACCATCGTCTCCACGGCCGTACCGCAGATCGTGGGCGACCTCGGCGGTTTCTCCGTCTTCTCCTGGCTGTTCTCCGGCTATCTGCTCGCCGTCACCGTCACCCTGCCGGTGTACGGCAAGCTGTCCGACACCTTCGGCCGCAAGCCGGTGCTGGTGGCCGGCGCGGCGGTGTTCCTGCTGGGCTCGCTGCTGTGCGCGGTGGCCTGGAACATGCCGGCGCTGATCGCGTTCCGGATCGTGCAGGGGCTGGGCGGCGGGGCGCTGCAGGGCACCGTGCAGACGCTCGCCGCCGATCTGTACCCGCTGGCGGAGCGCCCGAGGATCCAGTCCAAGCTGTCCACGGTGTGGGCGGTGTCGGCGGTCGCCGGACCGGGGCTCGGCGGGGTGCTCGCCGCGTACGCCGACTGGCGCTGGATCTTCCTGGTCAACCTGCCGATAGGCGCCGCCGCGCTGTGGCTGATCATCCGTCATCTGCATGAGCCGGGGCGGGAAACCGCCGCCCACGCGCGCGTGGACTGGCCCGGCGCGCTCGCGGTGTTCGCGTGCGGCGGGGTGCTGCTGACCGCGCTGGTGCAGGGCGGGGTCGCATGGCCGTGGCTGTCCGCGCCGTCACTGGTGCTGTCCGGTACGGGCCTGGCGCTGGCCGCCGCCGTGGTGGTGGTCGAGCGGCGGGCCGCCGAGCCGATCATCCCGGGGTGGGTGTGGCGGCGCCGGACGATCGCGGCCGTCAATCTGGCGCTCGGCGGGCTGGGGCTGCTGATGGTGGCGCCGGCGGTGTTCCTGCCGACGTACGCGCAGTCGGTGCTCGGACTCGCGCCCGTGGCCGCCGGGTTCGTGCTGTCGGTGTGGACGCTCAGCTGGCCGCTGTCGGCGGCGCTCAGCCAGCACGTCTACCGGCGCATCGGCTTCCGGGACACCGCGCTGCTCGGCATCGGCGCGGCGGCGCTGATCCTGTGCGCGTTCCCGTTCCTGCCGTATCCGGGGTCGTGGTGGCAGCCGACGCTGCTGATGCTGCTGCTGGGCGGGGCGCTGGGGCTGTTCCAGCTCCCGCTGATCGTCGGAGTGCAGTCGACGGTGGGCTGGTCCGAGCGGGGCACCACGACCGCTTCGGTCCTGTTCTGCCGGCAGACCGGGCAGACCATGGGCGCGTCCTTGTTCGGCGCCGTGGCCAACGGCGTGCTGGCCGCGCGCCTGGGCGGGGCCGGCGACCTGGACTCCGTCACCCGCGCGCTGGACGCCGGTACGGCCCCGGAGACGACGCGGCGGGCCATCGCCGAGGCGGTGCACGCGGTGTACCTCGGCTCGGCCGCTGCGGCGGCGCTGGCGTTCCTGGTACTGCTGCTCGTGGCGCCGCGCAGGTTCCCGGTGCTCAACGAGTGAGCATTCCTTCGGACGTTCACCGAAGGAGCGTTTCCGCCGCGCCCCGGTCCACACGTCCTTCGCGCAGCAAGCGCATACCGACCGGCCAGTTCGGTGAAAACGCCGCGCGCCCGGAACTCCGCGAGTAGCGTGCGTGGCTCCGCTCCCCCCACCTCCCTGCGGTCCGCCGCCTCGGACCCGAGCCACGCAAGGAGCCCCGGGATGTCCTACGACCCGGCGCAGCCGTCGTACACCTACCCCTGGCGGCCCGCCCCGCCCGAACCGCCCCGCCCGTCCCACCGGCCGCCCCGCGAACCCCTCGGCCACCACAGCGACCTGCGGGTGCTGCGCAGCGCCTACCGCTGGCAGCGGCGTACCGCCACGCTCACCGCGCTCGGCTACTTCACACTGTTCCTGGTCCTGTCCGCGTGCGCGCCCGACGCCATGACGAGCACGGTCGCCGACGGCATCCCCGCCGGCCTGCTGCTCGCTCTCCTCCAACTCCCCGTCACCTGGCTCGCGATCGCCCTGTACGAGCACACCGCGCGCCGGTACGTCGATCCGCTCGCGGACCGCATCCGCAAGCAGGCCGAACTCGACACACGGAGAGGAGCGGTGCGATGACCACCGCCGCGGGCAGCCCCGCCGCCCCGGGCTTCACCGGTTTCAGCGACTCCGCCCAGGCCATGTCCCTGGTCGCCTTCTCCACCGTCGCCACGGTGATCCTGCTGCTGTGCGTCATGACCGGCCCCGACCGCGACGACCTCGACGAGTTCTACACCGGTTACGGCTCCCTGTCCCCGCTGCGCAACGGCCTCGCCATCGCCGGTGACTACATCTCCGCGGCCACCGTCCTCGGGACCGGCGGAGTGATCGCCCTGTGCGGGTACGACGGGGTCGTCCTCGCCCTCAGCACGGCGCTGTCGCTGATGCTGCTGATGTTCCTGCTGGCCGAACCACTGCGCAACGCGGGCCGGTTCACCATGGGCGACGCGCTGGCGCGCCGGCTGCCCGGCCGCTGTGTGCGCATCACGACGTGCGCGGTGACGATCGCCGCGCTGCTGCCGCTGATGCTGGTCCAACTGGCCGGGACCGGACAGCTGATGGCCTTCATCCTCGGCTTCACCAACGAGTCCCTGAAGACCGGATGCGTCGTGGGGCTCGGCGCCCTGATGATCGCCTACGCGGCGATCGGCGGCATGAAGGGCACCGCGCTCATCCAGATGCTGAAGATCGTGCTGCTGGTCGGCTCGGGGGCCATGGTCGCCCTGCTGATCCTGCGCCGCTTCGACTGGGACCCGGGCGCCCTGTTCACCGCGGCGTCACGGCAGAGCGGGGCCGGACCGGCCTACCTGCGCTCCGGGCTGGAGTTCGGCACCGGGGCCGGGTCCCGACTCGACATGATCGCCTCGGAACTGACGGTGGTACTCGGCGGCGCCTGCCTGCCACACATCACCATGCGCATGTACACCGCCTCCAGCGCCCGCCAGGTGCGCCGCTCCATGTCCTGGGCGGTGTCGATCGTCGCCCTGTTCGTGCCGGTCATCACGGTGGTGGGCTTCGGCGCCACGGCACTGGTCGGCCGTACGGTGGTCTCCGCGGCCGATCCGCAGGGCAACACGGCGTATCTGCTGGGCTCGCGGGCGGTGTTCGGCACCGATGTGTCGGCGACGGAGACCTTCCTGTTCACCACGGTCACCACCGCACTCTTCCTGACCCTGCTCGCCTCGGTGGCCGGGATGATCCTCGCCTGCGCCAACTCACTCGCCCATGACGTCTTCGCGGCCCGGGTGCAGGAGATGCCGGCCCCCCGGGAGATGGCCCTGGCCCGCCTCTCGGCGCTCGCCATAGGCGTACCGACCATCCTGCTGGCCATCCTGGTGCAGCACCACAGCCTGCAGCCCCTGGTGACGCTCTCCTTCTGCCTGGGCGCGTCCGCCCTCGCCCCGGCCCTGGTCTACGGCCTGTTCTGGCGCCGCTACACCCGCTGCGGGCTGATGGGCACGCTGATCGGGGGCTCGCTGACCGTGCTGCTGCTCATGCCGGGCACCAATCTCGTCTCCGGCTCGCCGGTCTCGGCCTTCCCGCACGCCGACTTCAACTGGTTCCCGTTCACCACCACGGGCATCGTCTCCATCCCGGCCGGCTTCTTCTTCGGCTGGCTCGGCACGGTGGTGTCGGGCCGCGCGAAGGCGGAAGAGCAGCGGCGCCAGTACGAGGCGGTGGAGGGGAGGATCCTGGCGGGAGCGGTGCGCAAGTGACGCATCCGCCGGGGCCGGCGGGCACGGGGCACGGCCGGGACCGCGCGGCGCGGGCCCCGGCGCCCGCTATTCCAGGGCGGCCCGGCCCGTCAGCGAGATCAGGCTGCTGCGCACGTTGTCCATGTGCGCCCGCACGTCGTCCCAGGTCTCGCCGTGCTCGCGCAGCACCTGTTCCGTCTCCCGGGCGATGCGCTCCTCGCGCACGCGCGCGTCGGCGACGATGTCGGCGGCACGCGCGTGTGCCTCCTCCTGGCAGCGGCGCGCGGACTCCTCGGCCTCACCGAACGCCCGCTTGGCGTCGGACAGCGCGGTCTCGGCCCGGCTGACCCGCTCGGCGAGCCGGGCGTCGAGCGCGGCGACCGCCTCGGCCTCCTCGCGCTCGGCCTCCGCCCAGCGCTCGGCGTGCTCCCGGGACTGCTCGGCGAGCATGCCGGTGGTGCGCTGCCGCACCTCGCGCAACGCCGTGAGTGCCTCTCCGCGTTGTTCCTTCACTTCGCGCCGGGCGCCGACGCGGAGGTCGTCGGCCTCGGCGCGCGCGGCGAGGAGCAGCCGGCGGGCGCGTTCGTCGGCTTCCGCGCGGAGCGCGTCCGCCGCTTCCTGAGCCTCCCGGCGCAGGCCCTCGGCGCACGCCTCGGCCTGCGCGATGTGCTCCTGCGCTTCACGCCGCGTGCGCTCCCGGATGTCCGCCGCCTCGTCCAGCGCGAGCTGGAACAGCCGCCGCGCGCCCTCGCCGAGCGCCTCGTACGTCTGCGGCGCGAGCTGGGAGGCGGTCTCACGCAACCGCGTCGCCTCCGCCTGCATGTCCTTGGCGAGCACGGTCAGGCGCGCGGCGCGCTCCCACGCGGCGTCCCGGTCCTGCGACAGCGCCTCCAGGTACGCGTCGACCTGGTCGGGGCGGTAGCCGCGCCCCCGGACCGTCACGAAGTCGTGCGGCGGCATCGATGCGCTGCTCACCCTGGGAACCCCTCTCCACCGGACACACACGACAGGATGATTTCGCGCACATCTTGATGGATCGGACGTAAGTGTTCATAACGCGACACTCCGCAGTCACGTCGCGGCCGTGACGCGCTTTCCCCGGCTTACGGCAGGAACCCGGCCTCTGCCCCGCCGTCGCAGACGGCGGGGCAGAGGGGAATCACCCACGGGCACGCGGGTGAGGAGGTCACAGCAGCCCGTCCCACATCTGCTCCAGCAGCACCGACCACCAGCTCTCCGGCGAACCGAGCGCCGCCGGATCCAGGGACGCCAGGTGCGCCTGGAAGTCGACGGTCCAGCGGCCCGCCTGCTCCTGGTTCAGCCCATACCTCAGCCGCCACATCCGGCCCAGCAACGCCAGGCAGCGCGCGAACTCCGGCAGCCCGCTGTTCACGAACTGCGGCGCCACCGGAGCCCCGCCCGGCCCCGCCTCCACCGGCACGGCCACGATGTTCCCCGTGCCGTACTGCACGCAGATCGCCTTGCCGAAGTCGGTGCCCATGACGAGGTACGACCCGGCGTCCGCCGCCGGCTGCACCCCACGCTCGGCCGCCAGCTCCGCCAGCGTCGGCACCGGGCGGCCCGGCTGCGCCTGTGCCCAGAAGAACGGGCCCATGTCCAGCGGCAGCCCGGCCACGACCAGCGTGTGCGCCACGATCGGCGGCACACCCTGCCGCGACACCGCCTGCTGTTCGAACCGGAAGACCCCCGGCCCGAACGCCGCCGCCAGCTCCTGCCCGATCCCCTCCGGGGGGATCGCCGGCGCGACCTGCACCGGTGGCAGCGGTGCCCGCACCGGCGCCGGCCGCGCGGGACCGTCCGCCACCTGGTGCAGCTCACCCTGGTGCGCCAGCAACTGCTGCATGCCCTGCTGCCGGCTCGCATGGTCCGTGCCGTACGGCGCGATGCTCGCGATCCGCGCCTGCGGCCACTGCTCCCGGATCATCCGCGCACAGTAGGCGCCCGGCAGCTCGCACGACTCCAGTTCGGTGTGCAGCTCCAGCACCTGGTCGGCTGGCACGTTCATCGCGCGCAGCTCATGGAAGATCTGCCACTCCGGGTGCGGCGTGCCCGGCGCCGAACGCCGTATCAACTGCTGCTCCGAACCATCCTGCGCGCGATAGCGCAACACCGCCTGATAGCCGGGGCCGACCGTCGGCCGCCCCTGCTGCGGATACCCGTACGCCGAAGGCTGTCCCGGCACCGGCGCGCCCGGCGGCGGCACCGCGCCCGGCGGCATCGGCTGCGGAGCGCCCGGCGGCATGCCCGGGGCGCCCGGCATGCCCGGGGCGCCGGGGGCGGGCGGCGGCGGGGCACCCGGACCGGCGACGGGGGGCGCGGACAGCACGGTCTCGGCATGATGCACGGCACCGCGCGCACCACCGGGAGCACCCGGGGCCCCAGGCACACCCGGGACGCCTTGGGGCTGCGGCGCACGGGGCGCCGGAGGCACACCCGGGGACCCGGGAGCGCCGGGCGGGTTCGGCATCCCCGGCGCGCCTGGGCCACCCTGCGCGCCGGGCATACCCGGAACACCCGGGGCACCCGGGGGCTGCGGCGCGCCCCCGCCCAACTGGCTGGGGTCGGCCAGCACCGTGGCCGCCTGGTGCACGTTGCCCGACGGAGCGCCGCCCGCGGCACCAGAAGGCGCGGCCGGGGGGTTGGGGGCGCCCGGCGCATGCGGCACGCCCGGCGCCCGTGCCCCATCCACGCCGGCCGGAGCCGGCGCACCCGCACCGGTCTGCCCCTCGGGCCCCTCGGACCCGAGCGCCGACACGAACTGCGTCGGCACATACCCGCCCGCAGACGCACCCGGCGCGGGCGAGGTCGCCGCGTTCCCCGGGCGCGCGCCCGGCATACCAGGGGCGCCCGGCGGGGGAGGCGGCGCACCCACTCCACCGCGCGCCTTCTTCGGCGGCGGCGCCGCCTTGCTCGTCGCGGCGTCCGCGATGTCACCGGCGTGCGGCGCGAGATGCCGCGCGGACGCACCCGGTCCCACCGGAGGCTGCGGCGCGTTCGGCGCACCGCCCGGTGCCTGCGGATAGCCGTACCCGGGGGCACCCTGCGGAGCGCCGGGCCCCTGCGGGTGGGACGGGGCGCCCGGGGGCGGCGGGGGCGTACTGCCCTGCGGCGCACCCGGCGCAGCGGGGGGCGCGGGCGGGGTGCCGTGCGCCGGCGGATAGACGGGTACGCCCGGCAGGGGCGTATCGGAGGCCGGCGGCCCCTGCGGGTAGCCGTACGGCGGCGTGCCGGGCGGCGGCGCGGGCGTGCTGCCCTGCGGCCCACCCGGCGCACCAGGAGCGGCTGACGCACCCGGCGCACCACCAGGGGCGGACGGGCCGCCTTGCGCGCCGGACGAAAAGCCCCGCTCCCCCGGCGCGTTCGCGTCGAGCGCCGGCGCCACCGCCGTCGGCGGCAGCTGACTCCCCCTCGACATCAACGCCGTCTTCGCATCCGGCGCCGCCACCGGCGGCCGCGGACCCTCGTCGTCCGAGTCGCTCAACGGCGGCGCGAACACCGTCGCCGGCAACGACACGGAACGGTCGTCCTCACCGGCGCCGGCATTCGTGTCCGTACCCGCCCAGGGCGTGGCCCCAGGAGGCGCATCCACCGGAGCAGGCGCGGCCCCGGGCACACCCGAGGCGCCAGGCTCACCAGGAGCACCAGCGCCACCAGCCTGCGTCCCACCGAACGGCCCGGACGCCCCGGAGGTCCCGGACACCGCCGGCGCGTCCACCGGCACCCCGGCCTGGGTCTCCGCCAGCCCGGCACCACCGGAAGAAGCACCCCCACCGACACCGGAAACCACGTCGCCGGCACCGGCGGCGGCACCGGCGCCCCCGCCCGAAGAAGAAGCACCCCCGCCCCCGGCGGAAGCCCCCTCCGAAGCGCCGGCATCACCCTCGCCACCGGGCCGCTGATCCCCGAGACCCAGCTTGTCCGCCGCCTCCTGCAACCACTCCGGAGGAGACAGCAGGAACGACGTCTGATTCAGATCGACACGAGCCGCGGCAGCCGCCGGCACGGCGTCCTGCGGCCCATCGGCGCGGCCGTACTCCTCCTCGTACCGGCGGATCACCTCACCCACCGGCAGCGCCGGCCACAACGTCGCCTCACCACTGTCCCGGGCGATGACCAACCGCTGCCCGCCCGCATCCGAACGCGGGCCCTCCGCACGGTCCTCGCCCCACACCACGAAACCCAGCTCGAACTCCCGCACCCGCACCTCACGATGCTGGTACACGGGGACATCGCCGTTGATCCACTCCTCGGCGCGCTCCTGCGCCTGCGCGTAGGTCACCATCGCCTGCAGCTCACTCCCCCACCGGGCCGGAAGACACCGAGCCGGAAGACACCGGGACGACACGGGCGAAACCGCCGTCCACCATCAGATCGGCCACCGTCTCCAACTCCGGCGGACTACCGGCCAGCCGGGACAAGAAGGCGTCGAAATCGTCACCGCACGGCAGCAGCAGACGCTCCACCCGCTCCGCCGGCGACCACGACGGATCCACGTCCCGCACATCGTCGTACGCGCAGAACCACACCGAACCCGCCCGCTCGCCCCTCACCTTCACCGCGAGCAGACCACCCTGCACGAACACGACACCCAGATAATCCTTCGTCAGATGATCGCGCAGACACTTGTTCACATACACCAGGTCATTGACCGCGGCCTCGTCCCGCACCGTGAAGAACGGCTGGTCCAGCAACAGCCCCAGCCCGGCGTCCAACGCCGTACCGACCGGCGCACAGCCGCCCGCCGCCTTCAGGAACGAACGGTAGGCGCCGGGAAGCCGGTAACCGAGATCCTCCTCGACGCCCTGCACCTGCGCCTCCGTCACCGCCACACCCGACTTCGGCAGCCCGAAATGCGCCGGACGCGTCTCCTGCAACGGCCGCGTCCCCCGCTTGGCGTGATCCACCCGCGCCGTCGCCACCCCGCCGTGATGCCGCAGCAACGCCTTCACCTCGACCGGAACCAGCTCCAGCCGCCGCGTGCCCGCCACGTGATGCCACGTCCAGCCGTGCGGCGTCGCCACATCCGGCACCGTGTCCCACAACTCGTGCCCCGCCGCCGCCAACGCCGCGTTCGCCGACACGAAGTCCGTCAGCCGCAACTCATCGACACCGAAACCCTCCGGCGGCTCGGCGATCTCCACCGCCACGCGCGCGTACGGCGAGAAATCCGGGTAACCACGCTCATCGACCCGTACCCCTCTCGGGTGACGTGCCGCCCGGACCGGATCCGGAAAGTGCACGACCTGCCCGGCGTAGGCCGCGTTCGGCGGCGCGGCTTGCTGCCCGAGCCGACCTGTCGTCATGGCGGTTGCCCCCTGCGGCGTTCTCTCTGGCCTGAACGGCGGTGTCGATCGCGGATGGCGACAGCCTATGCGGTACACGAACCCCGGTCACCGGACCACCACATCCCCGCGGGCAGCACCCTCCGCTTCCGTGACCAGCCGTCACCCCACCGTAAACGGCCTAACCCGTCCCGGGCGTGTCGCACCGCCCCAGCTTCCGCACCAGCCACGGCATTTGGCACCCTGTGTCCTTCGGGGGGATGCCCGGGGAGGGAAAGACGACCATGGACACCTTGGAGACCGGAGGTACGGACGTGCGGGTCGGCGACCCTCGCATCGGCTGGAGCGGCACCGACACACCCCCCGCCCCCACCCTCCGCCACCGCCGCGACGGCATCCTGCCCACCGTCGCCGCGGCCCTCTCCGTCCGCGGGGCCACCCTCACCGGCACCGCCGCCCGCGGCGAGGACCCCCCATCCCTGCACCCCCTCGTCCAGGACTTCCTCGACACCCTCACCAGCGCCCAACGCGACCGCTTCACCGGCCGCTGCGCCGAAACCATCCTCATCTCCCGGCACATCACCGCCGCCGACGCCGCCCGCAGCAAACGCGCCGCCCGCAAACCCATGACCAACGGCGAAGCCCGCAAAGCACTCAAACACGCCAAACTCACCGCCCGCCGCATACGCGAGGACGGCGACCCCCTCCACGGCAGCTTCGCCACCCCCTGCCGCGCCTGCACCGCCCTCAGCGCCCACTTCGGCGTCCGCATCGTCGACCCCACGGCAACCGACGGCTGAAAACCCCCGTCAACCCCGACACCACCCGCACCACCACGCCGGCACGACGAACGAAGGGCAGATGCACCCCGACCGCACCTCCTCCACGCGCTTCCCCGTACCCGTCGACGCCGCCCTGCGCGCCGCCGGCTGGCAACCCGGACGCTGGGACATAAAACAGGCCGAAATCTGGGCGGACACCCTGCGCGCACACACCTCACCCGCCGGACACCGGCACACCGTCACCCCCGCGGCCGTCGAAGCCTGGGCCGAATTCGGCGGCCTGAACATCACCCCCACCGGCCCCGGCCGTCAGATCGCCCCCGCCACGCTCCACCTCGACCCCCTCCACGGCCTCCACCACGCCCGCACCCTCGGCGACCTCGGCCGCGCCCTCGGCACCGAACTCAGCCCCCTCGGCCAGGAGACCGACACCGCGGCCCTCCTCGCCATCGACGCCGAAGGCCGCGTCTACACCCTCGACCACACCGGCGACTGGTACGCCGGCCCCGACATCGACCACGCCCTGTCCACCCTCATCACCGGCATGAAACCCGTACGCCTCACCGCGGGCTGACCACGGGAAAACGACCCCTACGCCGCCGGAATCACCGCCGACACCCGGAAACCCCCCGCATCCGTCGGCCCCGACACGAACACACCACCCAGCGCCACGACCCGCTCCCGCATCCCCACCAGACCGTTCCCACCCGACGGCAACCTCGCCGCCGACGCCGACGCGGGCTCCGGCGGCGGCTCGTTCTCCACCTGCATCGCGATCTCCGACACCCGATGCGCCAACCGCACATGCGTCTTCGCACCCGCCGCATGCTTGTGGACGTTCGTCAACGCCTCCTGCACCACCCGGTACGCCGTCTGCTCGATCTCCGCCGCATACGACCGCACCTCCCCCTCCACCGACAGATCCACGACCATCCCCGCCGCCGCCGACTGCCCGATCAACTCATCCAGCTCCGACAGACACGGCCCCTCCGCCGCCCCGTCCACACCGGCCACCCGCGAAGCCGCCGCCTCGGCCGCCTCCCCCATCGCCACCAGCGACACCGAAGCAGCACGCCGACCCACGTCCTCCCCCGCCCGCAACACCCCGAGCATCTCCCGCAACTCGGTCAGCGCCTGCCGCCCCATGTCCCCCACCAGCGCGGCATTCCGCACCGCCTTCTCGGGATCCTTCCGCGCAACCGCCTGCAGCGCCGCCGCATGCACCACCATCAGACTCACCCGATGCGCGACGACGTCATGCATCTCCCGCGCGATCCGCGTCCGCTCCTCGTTACGCGCCCACTCGGCCCGCTCCTCCGCCCGCTCCGCGAGCAACTGAAGCTCCCGCTCCAGGGAATCCGCCCGCTCCCGCAAGCTCTCCATCAACCGCCGCCGCGCACCCACGTACAGCCCCAGCAGCACCGGCGGAGCCGTCAGCCCCAACGACGTCGTGACCGCCGCGAACGGCACGAACCAGTCACCGAGCGTCAGATCACCCCGCGCCATGTCCTGCCGCACCCGCACGAACGTCACGATCAACGTGCCCAGCAACGACATGGCCGCCAGCGCACCGATGATCCGCCGCGGCAACTCACACGCCGCCAGCGTGTACAGGCCGACGATGCCCATCAGGAACCCCATCTGGGCCGGCGTGATCGCGATGGCGACGAGGACGACGGCGACCGGCCACTTCCTGCGCACCAGCAACACCGAACCGGCGATCAGCCCGAACACGATCCCCACCGGCACCGGGACCCCCGCGTCCCGGGCGAACGGGATCCCCTCCGCGCCGCACTCCACGGCGGACACCAGCGCGAGGCTCCCGTCGAGCACCGCGCTGCGCCACCTCCCCCACCACCAGGGGCCGGTCAGGGCCCTGGCGTGGTCTTCCCCCGTCGTGGTCATATACCCAGCCTACGGGCGAGGGGTAAGGCTTTTCCGGTGACTTTCGCCTACCTCCACACACCACACGCCGTAATCGAATGACCTCGAAACCCACCGGTATCCCTCGAACTGCTGAACCCTTCCCGTTCGACCCCGGAACGACCCGTTCCGGCCGGACGGTATGGGCATGGCACACGCACCTGGCAAGGACGCCGACTTCGAGGGGTTACGAGAGCGGGCGGTCGCGCTGCGGCGGGCGGGCCACAGCCTCCGGCAGATCCGGGACGAGCTGGGAATCTTCAACAACGACATCCTCAACCAACTGGTGAAGGGGGAACCGCCACCGGAGTGGGCGAAGCGCCCACGGGCCAGGGACGACCTCCGGGCCAAGGCTCGCGAGCTGCGGCTTCAGGGCTGGACGTACGACCAGATCGAGGCGGAGCTCGGGTGCTCGCGGAGTTCGGTGTCTCTGTGGGTGCGGGATCTACCGAAACCGGAGCGCCGTGATCCGATCGAGCAGGCGAAGCTCGCGTCCCGGCTGAGATGGGAACACGAACTGGCGATCCGTGAAGAGAAGCGGCGGGAGACCAAGACGGCGGCGAGGGGAGAGATCGGCGCACTGTCCGATCGCGAGCTGTTCATCGCCGGCGTCGCCCTTTACTGGGCCGAGGGCACCAAGGACAAGCCCCACGCCCGCCGCGAGCGAGTCGTCTTCGTCAACAGCGACCCCGACATGATCCGCGTCTTCCTGGCCTGGCTCGACCTGCTCCGAGTGGAGCGCGGTGACGTGAGCCACCGGGTGATGATCCACGAGTCGGCCGACGTGCCGGGCGCCGAGAAGTACTGGGCGGACCTCGTCGGAGCCGACCTCGACACCTTCGGCAAAACGACCCTGAAACGGCACAACCCGAAGACCGTCCGGAAGAACACCGGCGAGGGCTATCGAGGGTGCCTGGTCATCACCGTGCGGCAAAGCGCCGAGTTGTACCGTCGCATCGAGGGCTGGTGGTACGGCATAGTAGGTGCTGCCACCGCACCCGATCTAGGAAATCGGACATAGCGGTAATCCCGGGTCGTCTAAGGGCAAGACGTCAGATTTTGGCTCTGATCATGGGGGTTCGAGTCCTCCCCCGGGAGCACATGCCCAGTTCGGGTCCTGACCGGTACACCCCTGTCAGGGCCCGCACTCATATCCCCCACAACCCGCCCCGGTATCCTGCGGCTGTCACCCCCACCCATCCAGAGCCGAAGGGCAACCCCGTGAGCGCCATCCGCCCGGCAGCCGTCGTCGTTCTCGCAGCGGGTGAGGGCACCCGTATGAAGTCCGCCACACCCAAGGTCCTCCACCAGATCTGCGGCCGCTCCCTGGTCGGCCATGTGCTGGCCGCCGCCCGTGAGTTGGACCCCGCGAACCTGGTCGTCGTCGTGGGCCACGCCCGTGAGCAGGTCACCGCCCACCTGAACGCGATCGACCCGGCCGTGCGCACGGCCGTGCAGGCGGAGCAGAAGGGGACGGGGCACGCCGTCCGTATGGGACTGGAGGAGCTGGGCGGGGCCGTGGACGGGACCGTCGTGGTCGTCTGCGGGGACACGCCCCTCCTGACCGCGGACACGCTCAAGCGGCTTGCCGAGACGCACGGCACCGATGGCAATGCCGTGACCGTGCTCACGGCGGAGGTTCCGGACGCGACCGGTTACGGCCGGATCGTGCGGGACGACGCGACCGGCGCGGTGACCGCGATCGTGGAGCACAAGGACGCGACCGAGGTCCAGCGGGCGATCCGGGAGATCAACAGCGGTGTGTTCGCGTTCGACGGGCAGTTGCTGGCGGACGCGCTGAGGAAGGTGCGGACGGACAACAGCCAGGGCGAGGAGTACCTGACCGATGTGCTCGGGATCCTGCGGGAGGCCGGGCATCGGGTCGGGGCGTCCGTGGCCGGTGATCACCGGGAGATCGCCGGGATCAACAACCGGGTGCAGCTCGCCGAGGCCCGCCGGATCCTCAACGACCGGCTGCTGACCCGGGCGATGCTGGACGGGGTGACGGTCGTCGACCCGGCGACCACCTGGGTCGATGTGACGGTGACGTTCGAGCGGGACGCCGTCGTGCATCCGGGTACGCAGCTGCTCGGGTCGACGCACCTCGGTGAGGGGGCCGAGGTCGGGCCGAACAGCCGGCTGAAGGACACCCGGGTGGGTGCGGGGGCGCGGGTGGACAACACGGTGTCGGACGGTGCGCGGATCGGCGAGCAGGCGTCGGTGGGGCCGTACGCGTATCTGCGGCCCGGCACCCGTCTCGGGCTCAAGTCGAAGATCGGTACGTATGTGGAGACGAAGAACTCCTCGATCGGCGAGGGGACGAAGGTTCCGCATCTGACGTACGTCGGTGACGCGACGATCGGTGATTTCACGAACATCGGGGCCGCGAGTGTGTTCGTGAACTACGACGGGGAGAGCAAGCACCACACGACCGTCGGGTCGCACTGCAAGACGGGTTCGGACAACATGTTTGTGGCTCCTGTCACGGTCGGGGACGGTGCGTACACCGCTGCCGGTTCGGTGATCACGAAGGACGTGCCGCCCGGTTCGCTGGCCGTGGCCCGCGGTCAGCAGCGGAATATCGAGGGCTGGGTGGCGCGGAAGCGTCCGGGGAGCGCGGCGGCGAAGGCTGCTGAGGCGGCGTCGCGGCGGGGCGAGGGCGTGGACTGACGGGAAACGGGTGCGCCGAACACGGCGTACCGTGATAAGTGCATATCCGCACGCGTGCACCCGCACCCTTACCAGCTGATGTGGCCTCTCACGCCCAGCCGAGAGGTCGCCGAGCAGCCGGCTGGCTGGCTGAGACAACCTCTGAGGAGACAGTGCTGTGACCGGGATCAAGACGACCGGCGAGAAGAAGTTGATGTTCTTCTCCGGCCGCGCCCACCCCGAGCTTGCCGAGGAGGTCGCCCAGCCGCTGGGTGTCGGGGTCGTCCCGACCAAGGCCTTCGACTTCGCGAACGGCGAGATCTATGTCCGTTACCAGGAGTCTGCTCGTGGTGCGGACTGCTTCCTGATCCAGAGCCACACGGCTCCGATCAACAAGTGGATCATGGAGCAGCTGATCATGATCGACGCGCTGAAGCGTGCGTCGGCTCGTTCCATCACGGTGATCGTGCCGTTCTACGGTTACGCGCGGCAGGACAAGAAGCACCGGGGTCGTGAACCGATTTCGGCGCGTCTGATCGCGGATCTGATGAAGACGGCGGGTGCGGATCGCATTCTGACCGTGGATCTGCACACCGATCAGATTCAGGGCTTCTTCGACGGGCCGGTCGATCACTTGTTCGCGCTGCCGCTGCTGGCGGACTACGTGGGCAGGAAGGTGGACCGGGACAAGCTGACGGTCGTGTCGCCGGACGCGGGTCGTGTGCGGGTGGCGGACCGGTGGTGCGACCGGCTCGGTGCGCCGCTGGCGATCGTGCACAAGCGGCGGGACAAGGACGTGGCGAACCAGGTGACCGTCCACGAGGTCGTGGGTGAGGTCAAGGGTCGTGTGTGTGTCCTGGTGGACGACATGATCGACACGGGTGGGACCATCTGTGCCGCTGCGGACGCGCTGTTCGCGCATGGTGCGGAGGATGTCATCGTGACGGCTACGCACGGTGTGCTCTCGGGCCCGGCCGCGGACCGGCTGAAGAACTCTCGTGTGAGCGAGTTCGTGTTCACGAACACGCTGCCGACGCCGGCGGAGCTGGGCCGGGATCTGGACAAGATCACGGTGCTGTCGATCGCTCCGACGATCGCGAGTGCGGTGCGTGAGGTGTTCGAGGACGGTTCGGTGACCAGCCTCTTCGACGAGCAGTGAGGTTTCTGCGAGCCCGCCCGGCGAGCTAGCTGAAGATCCTTTTGGTACGGCCTCCCTCTCCGAGTAAACTGCTGAAGTTGCTCGGCGAGGGAGGCCGTACTCCGTTGGAAGACGGGATGCGGTGGTCCGTTATCGACGCGCTCTTCGTAGCAGGCCGTTCGTGGCCGGGTGACCACGTCCGTTCCCAGTTTCTACGAGGAGTGATCAATATGTCCGAGGTGAAGCTCGCCGCCGAGACCCGTACCGAGTTCGGCAAGGGTGCCGCGCGCCGCATCCGCCGCGACAACAAGGTTCCGGGTGTTCTGTACGGCCACGGTTCCGACCCGCTGCACCTGACCCTGCCGGGCCACGACCTGCTGCTGGCGCTGCGTACGCCGAACGTCCTGATCTCCCTGGACATCGACGGCAAGACCAACGAGCTGGCGATCCCGAAGGCCGTGCAGCGCGACCCGCTGAAGGGTTTCCTGGAGCACGTCGACCTGCAGCTGGTCAAGCGTGGCGAGAAGGTCACGGTCGAGATCTTCGTCCACACCGAGGGCGAGCTGGCCCCGGGCGGCAACCTGCTGGAGCACGTGCTGAACGCACTGCCCGTCGAGACCGAGGCCACGCACATCCCCGAGTCGGTCACCGTCTCCGTCGAGGGCCTGGAGGCCGGTGCCTCCATCCTCGCCAAGGACATCCCGCTCCCGTCCGGCACCACGCTGGCCGTCGAGGAGGACACGGTCGTCCTGCAGGTCCTGGCCGCGCAGGCCGAGGAGACCCAGGGTGAAGAGGCCGCCGGAGGCGAAGAGGGCGCCGAGGCCTGATCCTCGCCGTCGCCATCATCTGTTCAGCCGCTGCTTCCCTCGCCGGGAGCAGCGGCTGGCGCGTATCAAGGAGACATGGACGTGACCACGCCCGCCACCGCCCCCTGGCTCATCGTGGGCCTCGGTAATCCGGGGCCGGAGTACTCCATGAACCGGCACAACGTCGGTTTCATGGTGGTCGACCTGCTCGCGGAGCGGATCGGGGGGAAGTTCAAGCGGGCGGGCAAGGCGCAGGCGCAGGTGCTGGAGGGGCGGATCGGTCCGGCCGGGCCGGCGAACCGCCGGGTGATCCTGGCGAAGCCGATGTCGTACATGAACCTGTCCGGCGGTCCGGTGAACGCGCTGAAGGACTTCTACAAGGTGCCGGTGGAGAACATCGTCGCGGTCCATGACGAGTTGGACATCGACTACGGCACGCTGCGGCTGAAGCTGGGCGGTGGCGACAACGGGCACAACGGGCTGAAGTCGATGACGAAGGCCATGGGGGCGGACTATCACCGGGTGCGGTTCGGGATCGGGCGGCCGCCGGGGCGGATGCAGGTGGCCGACTTCGTGCTGAAGGACTTCGCGTCGGCGGAGCGCAAGGAACTGGACTACCTCGTGGACCGTGCGGCGGACGCGGTGGAGTGTCTGGTGACGGAGGGGCTGGAGCGGGCGCAGGGGACGTACAACTCCTGACTTGTCCCTGCATGACCTGCGCCGGAGTTGACCGGTCGTAGGAATATGGCCAATGATCCCGGCCATGTCTGCCACAGCCACCCCTGCTCGCCGGGCCTCCGTGACCGTGTTGCGGTTCGGGCGGGTCGCGGCGATGGGTGCGGTCGCCGCGCTGATCCTGTTCGCCGGGGTGTGGGGTTCCTGGGGGACCGCGCAGCACGTGATGCTGACCAAGGGGCGGGAGCGCGGCACGGTCGAGGTGACCCGGTGCGACGGGGATGCGTGCACAGGTCCGTTCACCCCGGTGTCGACGGGGGCGAGGGCCCGTCCGAGCGTGGTGATCGCGGAGTCGGTCGCGGTGCGCCGGGGGCTGACGTATGACGTGGTGGTGAAGCCGGGGACGGACGAGGTGGTGCGGTCCGGGCCGGCGGGGGTTCTCTGTGCCTGGGTGCCGTTCGGCGGTGCGTTGTTGCTGGCGTCGGTGGTGGTGGCGGGCGGGATGCGGCTGACCCGGGCGGCGTGGCTGCTGGCGGGGGCGGGAACGGTGCTGCTCACGGCGGCCTTCGTGACCCTCTGAGGGGTTGGGGCGTTCTTCACGTCTGTGGGGGGCCTATGTGTTGCCTGTTCGTGATTGACCGGCCGCCCGGCGGGACAGCAAGCTGAACCGCCCCCTCCACATCTTCCCGTTCGCATCTCGAAGATGGATTGCCCTATGCCCAGCCTCACGCGCGTCGGCACGCTGACCGCCCTCGCCTCGGCGGCCCTCCTGGTCGCCCCCGCCACCGCCCATGCCACCCCGCACGGGGACAACGGCACCGTGAAGATCCACGACGCCACGACCGGCGAGGAACTGCGCCGCAACGAGCCGCACGTGTGCACGTTCTACCTGGACGCCTTCGGTTTCGACGGCGGCCAGCAGGTCGACTGGCACATCGAGGCCTGGGCACCGACGGCCGCCACGAAGGGCGAGACCGTGAAGTCCGGTGCGCTCACGCTGGACGCCGACGGTCACGGCCGTACCGAGAACCTTTCGCTGCCGGACGGCCACTACAAGCTGTTCTGGAACTTCGACGGGGAGAAGGGGTCGGCCAAGCACAAGGTGTTCTGGACGGACTGCGAGGACTCGGAAGGGGGCGGGGGCAAGCCGTCCGGCTCGGCGTCGCCGTCCGCTTCGTCCAGCCCGTCGTCCGGTTCGTCGTCCGGTACGACTCCCAGCGCGTCCCCGTCCGGTTCGCCCTCCTCCGCGGCCGCCTCGTCCTCTCCGGCTGCCTCCCCGTCCGCGCAGGGCGGTGGCGGCGATCTCGCCGAGACCGGCAACGGCGCCCCGGTGGGTCTGCTGTCGGGTGTCGCGGCAGCGCTGGTCGGTGCGGGTGGTTGTCTGGTGGCCCGGCGCCGCAAGGCGCAGCGGGGCTGAGGCAGCCGTACCCGCAAAGGTGCCCCCGAGGTCGTGCGGACCTCGGGGGCACCGTCTTGTGCGGCGGCTGTCAGCCGGTGTTGCGCAGGCCCGCGGCCACACCGTTGACGGTGAGGAGCAGGGCGCGCGCGAGCAGCGGGTCGGCCGAGGCGCCGGCGGCGGCCGCGTCGCGCTGGCGCTTGAGCAGGGTGACCTGGAGGTAGGAGATCGGGTCCAGGTAGGCGTCGCGGATGGCGAAGGTCTGCTTGAGGACGGGCTGGGCTTCGAGGAGTTCGTCCTCGCCGGTCACCCGCAGCACCTCGCGGACGGTCAGCTCGTGCTCGGTCTTGATGGTGTCGAAGACGTGCTTGAGCTCGTCGGGGACGAGGGTGTCGACGTAGTGCTCGGCGATGCGCAGATCCGTCTTCGCGAGGGTCATCTCGACGTTGGAGATGAAGTTGCGGAAGAAGTGCCACTGCTGGCGCATCTCGTCGAGGACGGTGTCGAGGCCCGCCTCGCGCAGGGCCTTCAGGCCGGAGCCGACGCCGAACCAGCCGGGGACGATCTGCCGGGACTGGGTCCAGCCGAACACCCAGGGGATGGCGCGCAGGCCGTCGAGTCCGGCGCCGGAGTCGGGCCGGCGGGAGGGCCGGGAGCCGAGGTGCAGGTCGGCGAGCTGGTCGACCGGGGTGGAGGCGAAGAAGTAGGCCGGCAGGTCGGGGTCCTCCACCAGGCGGCGGTAGGCCGCGTGGGCGGCGTCGGAGACGACGTCCATGGCGGCGTCCCAGCGGGCGAGGGCCTCGTCGGACTGACGGGGGGCGGTGTGCAGGGCGGAGGCCTGCAGCGTGGCCGCGACCGTCAGTTCCAGGTTCTCCCGGGCCAGGGACGGGATCAGGTACTTGTCGGAGATGACCTCGCCCTGCTCGGTCACCTTGATCTCGCCCTCGAGGGTGCCCCAGGGCTGGGCGAGGATGGCGTCGTGCGAGGGGCCGCCGCCGCGGCCGACGGTGCCGCCGCGGCCGTGGAAGAGGCGCAGGCGGACGCCGTAGCGGTGGGCGACGTCGCGCAGGCGGCGCTGGGCGCGGTGGATTTCCCACTGGCTGGTGGTGATGCCGCCGAACTTGGAGGAGTCGGAGTAGCCGAGCATGACCTCCTGGACGTCGCCGCGCAGCGCGACCAGGCGCCGGTAGGACGGGTCGGAGAGCATGTCCTCGAGGATGGTGTCGGCGGCGCGCAGCTCGTCGGTGGTCTCCAGGAGGGGGACGATGCCGATCTTGGCCCAGCCGGCGTGCAGGTCGAGCAGGCCGGCCTCGCGGGCGAGGACGGCGGCGGCGAAGACGTCGTCGGCGCCCTGGCACATGGAGATGATGTAGGACTCGATGACCTCGGGGCCGAAGACCTTCAGGGCGCGCTTGACCGTCTCGAAGACGCCGAGGGTCTTCGCGCCGGCCGCGTCCACGGGCGCCGGGGTCGGGGCCAGTGGCCTCCTGGACCGCAGCTCCTTGGCGAGGAGCTTGGCGCGGTACTCGCGGGGCATGTCGGCGTAGCGCCAGGACTCCTCGCCGAGGCGGTCGAAGAGCTGGCCGAGGGCGTGGTGGTGGGCGTCGGCGTGTTCGCGGACGTCCATGGTGGCGAGCTGGAGGCCGAAGGCGGCCAGGGTGCGGATGGTGCGGGCGAGGCGGCCGTCGGCGAAGAGGCCGCCGCGGTGCTCGCGCAGGGAGGTCTGGATGATCCGCAGGTCGCTCAGCAGCTCACCGGTGCCGAGGTAGTCGCGGCCTTCCTCGTGCGGGACGCCCTTGGCGAGGCGCTGCTTGGTGTTCTCGAGCTTCTGCCGGATGCAGGTGGCCTTGAGCCGGTAGGGCTCCTCGGCGTTGAGGCGCTTGTAGCGCGGGCTGATCTCGGGCAGGCGGTCCAGGTCGGCCTGGAGGGACTGAAGGAGTTCCTCGGTGGCGCCGGCGTAGCGGATGGAGTTGGAGAGCAGGCCGCGCAGTTCGTCGATCATCTCCAGGGCGTCGTTGATGCCGTGCTCGTGCTGGAGGATGAGGACGTCCCAGGTGACCTGGGGGGTGACGTTGGGGTTGCCGTCGCGGTCGCCGCCGATCCAGGTGCCGAAGGTGAGGGGGCGGGTGTCGTCGGGGAGCTTGACGCCGACGCGCTCCAGTTCGGCGGTCAGGTCCTCGAGGACGTCCCCGACGGCGTCGGCGTGGAGTTCGTCGAGGTAGTAGATGGCGTTGCGGGCCTCGTCGGCGGGTTCGGGGCGCACGACACGCAGTTCGTCGGTCTGCCAGACGAGGTCGATGTTCTCGGCGAGGCGGACGTCGTGGCGGCGGCGGTCGGAGTCGAGGACGGGGGCGTCCAGGAGCGCGGCGATGCGCCGGAGCTTGTTGAGGACCGACCGGCGCGCGGCCTCGGTGGGGTGGGCGGTGAACACCGGGCGGACGTTGAGGTGCCGGACGGTCTGCTTCAGGTGCTCGGGATCGGCGTCCTTGAGGCGGTCGGCGGTGCGGGCGAGCAGGCCGCCCTCGGCGGCGCGCCTGGCGCGCAGCTCGCGGCCGCGGTGGACCTGCTCGGTGATGTTGGCCAGGTGGAAGTAGGTGGAGAAGGCGCGGACCAGCTTGGCCGCGGTCTCCAGTTCGATGCCGCGCAGCAGCTCGGCGGCGGCCTCGCCGTCCTCGCGGGTGAGGCGGCGGACCTTCTCGACCAGTTCGAGAAGCTCGGGGCCTTCCTGCCGGACGAGGGTCTCGCCCAAGAGGTCACCCAGTCGACGGATGTCGGCGCGCAGCTCGCTGCCGGTCGTGGTGGTCTGGTCGTCGGCACTGCTCACAGGTGCGGCTCCTTGCAGTGTTGAAGCTCGTCTGGGAGGGAACCCGTCCGTCGTGCCACGCGGCGGGCGCCGCATACGGGCCGGAGCGTCCGGGAAGAAACTTCAGCGGACCGCGCTGTCCGACCGAAACCAAGGATAGGTGTCCGTGTGAACGTGCAGGCCCCCGGGCTCTTGCCGCCGTGCGACACGCTGACATACTTACGACGCCGTAGGTTACGGAACCGTAGGGAAGTACCGTCCAGTCCCGCCCGGTCCCGGCGGCCCGGCGATCGTCTCGACTCTCGACCCCACAGGGGACGCGCATGACCTCAAGTAGTTCCGATGTGATCGAAGAAGCCCGTAAGGCCACCGACACACCCCCTCCCTCCGCCACGCTGGGCGGTGAGCAGAAGCGTTCGATCGAACAGATCACGCTGCTCATGTTCATCGTCGTGCCGTTCGTGGCACTCGTGGCGGCCGTGCCGCTGGCCTGGGGCTGGGGGGTGAGCTGGCTCGATCTGGGCCTGCTGGTCTTCTTCTACTTCCTCGCGTGCCACGGCATCACGATCGGTTTCCACCGGTACTTCACCCACGGTTCGTTCAAGGCCAGACGGCCGCTCAGGATCGCGCTGGCGATCATGGGCTCGATGGCCGTCGAGGGGCCGCTGGTGCGCTGGGTGGCCGACCACCGCAGGCACCACAAGTTCTCCGACGCCGAGGGCGACCCGCATTCGCCCTGGCGGTTCGGGGAGACGGTTCCGGCGCTGATGAAGGGCCTGTGGTGGGCCCATATCGGCTGGCTGTTCGACGAGGAGCAGACCCCGCAGGAGAAGTACGCGCCGGACCTGATCAAGGACAAGGCGATCCGGACGATCTCCCGCCAGTTCGTGCTGTGGACGATCGTGTCCCTGGGGTTGCCTCCCCTGATCGGCGGCCTGGTGACGATGTCCTGGTGGGGCGCGTTCACCGGGTTCTTCTGGGGTTCACTCGTCCGGGTGGCGCTGCTGCACCATGTGACGTGGTCGATCAACTCGATCTGTCACGCGGTCGGCAAGCGGCCGTTCAAGTCGCGGGACCGCTCCGGCAACGTCTGGTGGCTGGCGGTCCTGTCCTGCGGCGAGTCCTGGCACAACCTGCACCACGCCGACCCGACCTCGGCGCGGCACGGGGTGATGCGCGGCCAGATCGACTCCTCGGCGCGTTTCATCCGCTGGTTCGAGCTGCTCGGCTGGGCGTACGACGTGCGCTGGCCGTCACGCTCGCGTATCGATTCCCGCCGTAACCCCGACCAGGGCGGCTCCCGGCGCCGGAAGGAGGCCGCCGAGGCGGCATGATTGACGCCGTGGCGACCGATTCCAGCAGCAATCCCGGCAATGACAAGCAGCGGCGGACCCGTCGGACCCGTATGACCGGTGCCGAGCGCCGCCAGCAGCTGCTGGAGATCGGTCGCACCCTCTTCGCGGCGAAGGGTTTCGAGGGCACCTCGGTGGAGGAGATCGCAGCGAAGGCCGGGGTGTCCAAGCCGGTGGTGTACGAGCACTTCGGCGGCAAGGAGGGGCTGTACGCGGTGGTGGTCGACCGCGAGATGCGGCGCCTGCTGGACATGGTGACCAGCTCGCTGACGGCCGGCCACCCTCGCGAGCTGTGCGAGCAGGCCGCCTTCGCGCTGCTGGACTACATCGAGGAGTACACGGACGGTTTCCGCATCCTGGTCCGTGACTCGCCCATCCCCCAGTCCACGGGTTCGTTCGCCTCGCTGATCTCCGACATCGCCACCCAGGTGGAGGACATCCTGGGCCGCGAGTTCAAGTCCCGCGGCTTCGATCCCAAGCTGGCCCCGCTCTACGCCCAGGCGCTGGTCGGCATGGTGGCGCTGACCGGCCAGTGGTGGCTGGACGTGCGCCGCCCGAAGAAGGCGGAGGTGGCGGCGCACCTGGTGAATCTGGCGTGGCACGGCCTTGACGGCCTGGAGGCGAAGCCGCGGTTGATCGGGCACCGGAAGAGCTGAGCCCGCCGCTTCTGATCATCGTGGTGATGACCTTGCCGGTCCGGCGGCTGCCGTGGGTACCCGGTCCGAGCATGCCGCTCATGGGAGGAATCACCATGACTGCCGAGCCGATCGCCTCACATGATCCCGGTGGTCCGGACCTACCCGTCCGGCCCGGTGCCCAAGGCGTACGTGGTCACCGGCATCACGACGATCTCGAACTCTACGAGCCGTTCGACATCGGCCTCGACATCACACCCGACGCCCTGAGGCGTCTGTAGTCACCGGTTCCAGGAACTCCAGCCGGTTCCCCACCGGATCCTCGGAGTAGAAGCGCCGGTGGCCCGGGAGGTTGTCGTCCCAGGTGACCGGCGCCCCACGCGCCGCCAGCCGGGCCGCGTACGCGTCGATGCCCCGCACCCTCAGCCCGGGGTGCGCCTTCCTCGCCGGGCGGAAATGCTCCTCGATGCCCAGGTGGAGCCGGACGAAGCCCGCCTCGAACCAGCAGCCCCCGCGCTGTGCCGGCACCGGCGGCTCGGGGGCCTCCGTCATCCCGAGGACATCGATGTAGTACGCCCGCAGCGTGCCTTCCGAGCCCGGCGGAGCCGCCAACTGCACGTGATCGACGGCGATGAGCACCCTCACGCCCCCTTCACGGCCACCGCGAACAGCCGGCGGAACGGCAGGACCGTGCCGTAGGGGGCGCTCGGGTACGCCTCCCGGAGCAGGCCCCGGTATTCGGCGACGAACGCGTCGCGGGCCTCGGGGTCGTCGGCCAGGGCGGTCAGTGCGGGCCGCAGTCCGGTGCCCTTCACCCAGTCCAGGACCGGGTCCTGCCCGTGCAGGACGTGCAGGTACGTCGTCTGCCACACGTCGGTCGCGCAGCCGAGGCGGGCCAGGCGGTCCAGGTATGCGCCGGGGGCGTGCACGGAGTCCGTGCGGCGCAGGACGTCGGCGAGGCGGGCCTTCCAGCGGGGAGTGGCGGCGAGGTCGCGCATCAGGGCGTGCAGCGGGGCGTCGACGTTGTCGGGGACCTGGAAGGCGAAGGTGCCGCCGGGTTTCAGGGCGGCGATCCAGTCGGCGAAGCGGTCGGCGTGGCCCGGCACCCATTGCAGCGCGGCGTTGGAGACGATCAGGTCGTACGGCTCCTCGGGCGTCCAGGTCCGGGCGTCGGCGTGGGCGAAGTCCAGGCGGCCGCCCCCGGGCGTGGGGCCCTCGTGGTCGACATGCGCCTTGTCGAGCATCCCCGGCGAGTTGTCGTAACCGGTGACGTGGGCGGTGGGCCAGCGTTCGGTGAGCACGACGGTGACGTTGCCGGGGCCGCAGCCGAGGTCGGCGAGGCGGGGGTGTCCTGCGGGCGGTTCCGTCGGGAGGGCGGGGACGCGGGCGAGGAGGTCGGCGAAGGGACGGGCCCGGTGGCCGGCGTGCCGGAGGTACTGGGCGGGGTCCCAGATGGGGTTCGTCATACCTCTCACCCTCCTCGCGACTTATCTCGATGTCAAGAGACTTGAGGTCAAGAGACTTCATGTCGACACAACCACTACACTGATCTCCATGGAGGACGAGGTCGATCGGCTGGTCGCAGCGTGGCGCCGGGAGCGTCCGGACCTCGACGTGGAGCCGCTGGAAGTGCTCAGCCGGGTGAGCCGACTCGCCCGGCACCTGGACCGTGCGCGCCGGCTCGCCTTCGCCGAGCATCAGCTGGAGCCCTGGGAGTTCGACGTGCTGACCGCGCTCCGGCGCGCGGGCACGCCGTACCAGCTCTCCCCCGGCCAGCTGCTGACACAGACCCTGGTCACCTCGGGCACGATGACCAACCGGATCGACCGGCTCGCGAAGAAGGGCCTGGTGGAGCGGCTGCCAGACCCGAGCGACCGGCGCGGCGTGCTGGTCCGGCTGACCGAGACGGGCCGGGACCGCGCGGACCAGGCCCTGGCGGGCCTGCTGGACCAGGAGCGGGCGATCCTCGCCGAGCTTTCCCACGCCCAGCGCGCGGAACTGGCCGCGCTGCTACGCCAGTTGACCGCCCCGTTCGACAACGTTCCCGGCTAGGTCGACCGGCCCGACCCCGGCCCGCCGGGCGAGCGCCACGGCGGCCAGCGTGGAGTGGACCCCCAGCTTGCCGAGAACGTTCTGCATGTGGGTGCGCACGGTGTGCGGGGAGAGGAACAGCCGCTCGGCTACCGCCTTGCGACCGAGCCCGGCGACCATACAGCGCAGCACCTCCCGCTCGCGCGGGGTGAGGGACTCCACCAGCCGCTCGCTCTCGGTACGGTGCTTGCGCGCGGCCGTCAGCTCTTTGAGCACGCCGGTGAGGAGTGCGGGCGGCAGGTGGGTCTCGTCCCGCAGCACTCCCCGTATCACCGTCAGCAGCCGTGACAGCGAGCAGTCCTTGGCGACCCAGCCGGAGGCGCCGGCCTGCAGAGCGAGCGCCGCGCGGCGCGGGTCGTCCTTCTCGGCGAGGACGACGATCCGCACGGCGGGCTGGGCGGTCCGGACCCCGGTGACGAGCGATATCCCGTCGACGAAACCCTCCTCGTAGCCCGCGTGCACGGGCACGGAAGGGCGGGCGCCGGGCAGGTCGCCGCCCAGGTCGGCGTCGACCAGGAGGACGTCGTAGCGGCGGCCCTCGGCGGCCGCACGCTCCAGGCAGCGCAGCGCGGCCGGGCCGCTGCCGGCGGCGGAGACGTCGACGTCGGGCTCGGCGGCCAGGGCGGCGGCGAGCGACTCGGCGAAGATGCGGTGGTCGTCCACGACCAGGACTCGGATACGAACCACGAAACCCCCTTCCCCAGGCTCCGCGTGGAGCAGGGGATGTCCAAGGTCCGGAAAGGCCCGGCGATCGCCGGTCCGGAAAAGCCCGGAAAAGGCCCGGAGAACGACGACCGGCGCGGATACGACACCCAGCGGAAAGGACGCCCGCCGCACGGCCGCCGCCGTCGCGGGAACTGTTACCCCACCGCGAGCGCCGTACCCGCCTGTCTCGCCCCCTGATCAGCACCGGCCCCCACCGGTGCTGTTCCTCAGAGTACGGATGGGAGCGGGCAGCGGAAGACGATTTGCAGAACTGGCCGTCCGGCGCGTTTATGGTGTGCCGCATGTTTCGTATTGAGGCGGAAGTCGACAAGGACCGACGTGATCTGCTCCGCTCACGGCTGCAAGACACCAACACGGCGGCCTCCCCGGTGCTGGCGGCCCTGCGCGGCACGCCCGGGGAACGCGAAGTCCCCCTCCACGTATGGGCCCTGGACGCGGCCGGCGACCTGGCCGGCGGCCTCGTCGGCCACACCTGGACGACCTGGCTGCACGTCATCTACCTGTGGGTCGACGCTGGCCACCGCGGCACGGGCCTCGGCTCCCGCCTCCTCGCCAGGGCCGAACACATCGCCCGCACCGACCGCGGCTGCACGGCGTCCCGACTGGAGACCTGGGACTTCCAGGCACCGGAGTTCTACACACGGCACGGCTACGAGGTGGTGTGCACCATCCCCGACTATCCGCCGGGCCATACGGAGTTCACCCTGGCCAAGCAGCTGGGCTGAGCGGGCGTGTGCACCGCCAAGTGCCCTGCGAGGCCCGGCTCGTCCAGGCGAGCGCCGGGCCGGCCATGACGGCAGGCACCGCCGGAGGACGCCGGCACCGGCCCCTGCGCGTCGGTCGCCTGCGGGGCCGGTGCGGGCGGCAGGACCAGGTGCCGTCACTCCACCCGTCGCGCCCCCGGCGACGGAACCGCCTCGAAGACCCGCGGGGTCGTGAAGCCGGCTGCCGCGAAGGCCTCCTCCACCGCCTTCGTCAGGGTGTCCACGTCGGTGGCCGCCGCCAGGACGACCGCCGAGCCGCCGAAGCCGCCGCCGGTCATCCGGGCGCCGAGGGCGCCGTTCGCCAGGGCGGTGCCGACGACCAGGTCCAGCTCCGGGCAGGAGACGCGGAAGTCGTCGCGCAGGGAGGCGTGGCCCTCGGTGAGGACCGGGCCGATGGCCCGGATCTCGCCGGACCGGAGGAGGCCGACGACGCGCTCGACCCGGTGGTCCTCCGTCACCACATGGCGGACCAGCCGGATGACCTCCTCCTCGTCGCCCAGGCGCGCGAGGGCCGCGTCGAGTTCGGCGTACGGGACGTCCCGCAGGGCGTCGACGCCGAGCAGGGCCGCGCCCTTCTCGCAGCCGGCCCGGCGCTTGCCGTACTCGCCGCCGCTGTGGGCGTGCTTGACCCGGGTGTCGACCACCAGCAGGCGCAGTCCCTCGGCCGCGAGGTCGAAGGGGATGTGCTGCTGGGACAGGTCCCGGGTGTCGAGGAACAGGGCGTGCCCTGACTCGCAGCACGCGGACGCCGTCTGGTCCATGATGCCGGTCGGCACGCCGACGTAGACGTTCTCGGCGCGCTGGCACAGCCGGGCCAGCTGCCAGCGCTGGAGGCCGAGGCCGTACAGGTCGTTCAGCGCGAGCGCGATGACGACCTCCACGGCCGCCGAGGAGGACAGGCCCGCGCCCGTCGGCACGGTGGAGGACAGGTGGATGTCCGCGCCGGTGACCTCGTGGCCCGCCTGGCGCAGCGCCCAGACCACGCCCGCCGGGTACGCCGTCCACTCCCGGTCGCTCTGCGGGGCGAGCGCGTCGAGCGACAGCTCCGCGACGCCGTCCTCGACGTCCGCCGAGTGCAGGCGCACCACCCCGTCGTCCCGGCCGGAGACGGCCGCGATCACCTGGTGCGGCAGCGCGAACGGCATGACGAAGCCGTCGTTGTAGTCGGTGTGCTCGCCGATCAGATTGACCCGGCCCGGCGCCGCCCACACGCCCTGCGGCGCCGTCCCGTACAGCTCGGTGAAGCGCTCCGCGACCTGCTGTGCCCCCACTAGTGCTCCCTTGTGATGTGCTGCGCGAACTCCCACGCGTCCGCGACGATCCCCGCGAGGTCCGCGCGGGACGGGTTCCAGCCCAGTTTCTCCCGGGCGGTGCCCGCGGAGGCGACCAGGACCGCGGGGTCACCGCCCCGGCGCGGGGCGATCACCTCGGGGATCGGGTGGCCGGTGACCTCGCGGACGGTCTCGATGACCTCGCGGACGGAGAAGCCGCTGCCGTTGCCGAGGTTGCAGATCAGGTGCTCGCCCGGCCGGGCCGCCCGCAGGGCCAGGAGGTGGGCCTCGGCGAGGTCCGCGACGTGGATGTAGTCGCGGACGCAGGTGCCGTCGGGGGTCGCGTAGTCGTCGCCGTAGACCGAGATCGCGTCGCGGCGGCCCTGGGCGACCTGGAGGACGAGCGGGATGAGGTGCGACTCGGGGTCGTGGCGCTCGCCGTACGCGCCGTAGGCACCGGCCACGTTGAAGTAGCGCAGGGACACCGCGGCCAGGCCGTGGGCGTTCGCCTCGCCGGTGATCATGTGGTCGACGGCGAGCTTGGTGGCGCCGTAGGGGCTGGTCGGCTGCGTCCGGGCCGTCTCCACGATCGGGACCTGCTCCGGCTCGCCGTACGTGGCCGCGGTGGAGGAGAAGACGAGCCTGCGGACGCCCGCCTCACGCATCGCGCCGAGCAGGGCCAGGCTGCCGGCGACGTTGTTGTCCCAGTACTTCTCCGGCTTCACCACCGACTCGCCGACCTGCGAGGAGGCGGCGAAGTGCAGCACGCCGTCGTAGGAGGCGTCGAGCCACTTCGCGGCGTCGCGGATGTCGCCCTCGATGAAGGACGCCCCGGCGGGCACTGCCTCGCGGAAGCCGGTGGAGAGGTTGTCGAGGACGGTGACCTCGTGGCCGGCCTCCACCAGGTGCTGGGCCACGACGCTGCCGACGTAACCCGCGCCACCCGTCACCAGATACTTCATGAACTCGCTACCTCTCGCAGTCGCTCGGCCGCGCGCTCCGGCGGCACGTCGTTGATGAACACGCTCATGCCGGACTCGGAACCCGCGAGGAATTTCAGCTTGCCGGAAGTGCGGCGGATGGTGAAAAGCTCGAGGTGGAGCGCGAAGTCGTCCCGCGTGACACCGTCGAACCCCTCCAGCGCGCCGAACGGGGCCTGATGCCAGGCCGCGATGTACGGCGTCGGAGGCTCACCCTGGCCGAAGATCCGGTCCAAGCGCCTCAAGAGTTCCAGATAGATCTGGGGGAATTCTGTGCGTGCCGCCTCGTCGAGCGCGAGCAGATCCGGCACACGGCGCTTCGGGTACAGGTGGACCTCGTACGGCCAGTGCGCCGCGTACGGCACGAAGGCCGCCCAGTGTTCACCCGCAAGGACGACCCGCTCCCCGGCGAGTTCCCGCTCCAGCACCGCGTCGAACAGGTTCTCCCCGCCGGTGGCCTCCTTGTGGGCGGCGAGCGAGCGGAGCATCAGCGCGGTGCGCGGGGTGGTGAAGGGGTAGGCGTAGATCTGTCCGTGCGGGTGTCCCAGGGTCACGCCGATCTCGGCACCGCGGTTCTCGAAACAGAACACCTGCTCGACGGAGGGCAGATGCGACAGCTCCGATGTGCGGTCCGTCCACGCGTCCAGCACCAGCCGGGCCTCCTCCTCGGTGAGGTCGGCGAAGGAGGCGTCGTGGTCGGAGGTGAAGCAGACGACCTCGCACCGGCCGGAGTCACCGGCGAGGGACGGGAACCGGTTCTCGAAGACGACGACGTCGTACGAGGAGTCCGGGATCTCGCTCAGCCGCTCACCCCGGCTCGGGCACAGGGGGCACTCGTCGGCCGGCGGATGGTAGGTGCGGCCCTGGCGATGCGAGGCGACGGCGACGGAGTCGCCGAGCAGCGGGTCCCGGCGGATCTCGGATGTGGTGACCGTACGGTCCAGCGGGCGGCGGTCGACGGCGTCCCGCACGGTGTCGTCCCCAAGGTCGTAGTAGATCAGTTCACGTCCGTCGGCCAGCCGGGTCGAGGTCTTCTTCACGCCGGGCTCCTTGTTCGACGCCCCGAAGGGACATCCCTAGAGGCTTGTCCGCACCCCATCACTCAACACAATCAAACATAACAGATCACAACTCGACAACACCTCGCTCGATCACAATCAAACAAAGAACACCAGTCGAAGTGTTCAAATACTGAACACGGCGGCGTAGGTTCCGCTCTGGATCAGTTCGCGCAACGAAGCGAGTTCTCATGCAAACCCCCACAGAACCCCGCACCTATCTGGCGGCGGAGCTACAGCTCCCCACCAACTGGCTGGACTACACGATCCTGGCGATCTACTTCGTCGTCGTCCTCGGCATCGGCTTCGCGGCCCGCCGCTCGGTGAAGACCAGCCTCGACTTCTTCCTCTCCGGACGCTCGCTGCCCGCCTGGATCACCGGCCTGGCCTTCATCTCCGCGAACCTGGCCGCCACCGAGATCCTCGGCATGGCCGCGAACAGCGCCCAGTACGGCGCCTACACCGTGCACTGGTACTGGATCGGCGCCATCCCCGCCATGGTCTTCCTGGGCCTGGTGATGATGCCCTTCTACTACGGCAGCAAGGTCCGCTCGGTCCCCGAGTTCCTGCTGCTGCGCTTCGACCGGGCCGCCCACCTGCTCAGTTCGATCCTGTTCGCGTTCGCCGCCATCCTGATCGCGGGCGTCAACCTCTACGCCCTCGCGATCGTCGTCGAGGCCCTGCTCGGCTGGCCGCAGTGGGTGGCCATCGTGGTCGCCGGCGCCTTCGTGCTCGGGTACATCACACTCGGCGGTCTGTCCTCGGCGATCTACAACGAGGTGCTGCAGTTCTTCGTGATCCTCGCCGCCCTCATCCCGATCACCGTCCTCGGCCTGAAGAAGGCCGGCGGCTGGGGTGGTCTGACCGACAAGCTCACCGCCGCCCACGGGGACGACTTCACCTCCGCCTGGGGCGGTACCGGCATCGGCAGCGTCAACCCGCTGGGCGCCAACTGGCTGACCATCGTCCTCGGCCTCGGCTTCGTGCTGTCCTTCGGCTACTGGACCACCAACTTCGCCGAGGTGCAGCGCGCCCTGTCCGCGAAGAACCTCTCGGCCGGCCAGCGCACCCCGCTGATCGCCGCCTACCCGAAGATCTTCATCGTCTTCCTGGTGATGATCCCGGGCCTGGTCGCCGCCGCGCTCATCCCGAAGTTCGGCACGGCCGCCTCCGGCTACCAGTACAACGACGCCATCCCCTACCTGATGCAGGAGCTGCTGCCCAACGGCGTGCTCGGCATCGCGGTCACCGGTCTGCTGGCGGCCTTCATGGCGGGCATGGCGGCGAACGTGTCGTCCTTCAACACGGTGTTCACCAACGACATCTGGGCCAAGTACGTGGTACGCGGCCGCGAGGACGGGTACTACGTCCGCTTCGGCCGCCTGATCACCGCGATCGGCGTCTGCGCGTCGGTCGGCACGGCGTTCCTGGCGTCCTCGTTCTCGAACATCATGAGCTACCTGCAGACGCTGTTCTCCTTCTTCAACGTCCCGATGTTCGTGGTCTTCATCGTCGGCATGTTCTGGAGGCGCGCGTCCGCGAAGTCCGGCTTCTGGGGCCTGCTCGCCGGTACGACGGCGGCGATGATCAACTACTTCGTGTTCTACAAGAAGGGGATCATCTCCATCCCCTCCGACCAGGGCGCCAACTTCGTCTCCGCCATCGCCGGCTTCATCGCCGGCGCGGTCGTCATGGTCGCCGTGTCCCTGTTCACCAAGCCGAAGCCGGCCGAGGAACTGCAGGGCCTGGTCTACGGCACCCGCTCCCCCGGCATGTCCGAACCGCCCGCCAAGGGTGACGACGCCTGGTACCGCAAGCCCGCCCTGCTGGGCTGGGGCGCGGTCGTCCTGGCCGCCGCCTGCTACATCCCGTTCTCGTTCTGACCGCGGGAGGATGAGGAAACCATGACCGAGCACTCCGACCGCCACCACGAGCGCTTCCACTACTCCGAGGACGACGTCCAGCGGGAGGTCACCGAGCTGGAGGCCAAGTCCGCGACCGCGGCCCGCATCTTCGACCTGCGCCGCATCATCGGAGGCCTGTTCGTGGTCTACGGCATCATCGTCACGATCACCGGCATCACCGACTCGCAGTCCGCCATCGACAAGGCCCAGGGCGTCAACATCAACCTGTGGACCGGGATCGGCATGCTCCTGCTGGGCATCTTCTTCCTGGCCTGGCTCAAGCTCCGGCCCACCCCGCCGCCGCTTCCTCCCCAGGGGCCGGCGGATGAGGAGCGGGCCGGGTAACGCCGGCGGCCGACGGGCCGTACGCCGACTGCGGGTGCGTGGGAGCCGGCCGCGCGGTTCGCCGCGCCCTTCGGGGCGCGGCACCGGCACCAGGCGCCTGCTCGGGGCCGGGGTCGGTCAGGACTCCGGCCCCGAGCCGCTCCACAGGGAACCCGCCCGGTCCAGCAGCCCCGTCCGCGCCGCCAACGCCGCCGCCTCCAGCCGCGACCCCACCCCCAGCTTCATCAGCACCCGCTGCACATGCGTACGCGCGGTGCTCGGCGCGATCCCCATCCCCGCCGCGATCAGCCGCGTGTCCTCCCCGTCGGACACCCGCACCAGCACTTCCACCTCCCGCGGCGTGAGCATCTCCAGCAGCCGCTGCGCCTCGTCGTCGGGCTGCGCGGCCGGATTCAGCAGCTCGCCGAACGCCCCCTGCAGCAACTGCGGAGCCACCGCCGCCTCCCCCGCGCGGGCCTTCATGATGGCCCGCTCGACGCCCTCGATCCGCTCGTCGTGCCGCACGTACCCCGACGCGCCCGCCGCGAAGGCCGCCGCGATGCCCCGCGGGGACGGCACCGGGCCCAGCACCAGCACCGCCACCTGCGGCCGCTCCCGCTTGATCTTCACCACCGGGTCGAAGATCCCCGGCTCGGCCGGTGCCGCCGTACCCAGCAGGCACACCTCCGGCGCCCGTGCGATCACCAGGTCCGCCGCGCCCGCGGCCGGTGCCGCCGCCGCGAGCACCCGGTGCCCGCGCAGCTTCAACGCCGACGCCAGCGCCTCCGCGAGCAGGCGATGGTCGTCGACGACCATGAGCCGCACTCCCATAGAGCAACCCCCCAGTCCCCCCCATGGACGCCCCACTATGGACGCCCACCGGTCCGCAAGGACAGAGGGCCCCCCGGCCCCCGCCCTTCATGCCCCCGGAAGCTACACGCTTGTTCGACGTCGCGCTGCCCCTCTTGATGAGAAGTGCCCCGGATCGATGAAATCCGGGGCACTTCTCGGTAAGTCACCCATTCGGGCGAGGCGGGTGGTGCCGCGGGCGGGCCGTCAGCCGCCCGCGCCGAACGCCATCACCAGGTATTCCTTGCCGTACGTGGAGTCCGTCTTGTGGGCGTACACCGCCGACATGTAGAGGCGGCCCTGCGCGTAGAGGATCTCCGCGTAGTCGGGCAGCAGGCCGGTCTCCGCGCTGCGGATGCTCCGCGTGGAGGGGTTCTCCAGCAGCTTGGTCTCCTTGAAGCTGCCACCGTCGATGCTGACGATCTGACCGCCCTTGTCGTACGGCGGCCGCTTGTAGACGATCAGGTTGCCGCCGTCCATGCGCAGCGGGCTGAGCTGGTAGCCGTCACCGGCCTCGGCGCGCTGGCCGGTCTGCTTGCCGGTGCCGAGATCGAAGGCGATGATCTCGTTGGTCTTGCTGTACGACGCGCCCTTGCCGTCGTGGTCCTCGGTCGGCAGGTACAGCCTGCCGTTGCCGGCGACGATCTGCTTGCAGCCGTCGATACGGGTGATGCCGTCGCAGCGGCCCCCGTACGTGTCACCGGGCGCGGAGATGCGGGTGAGCAGCTTGCCGGTCTTGCTGTCGAGGGAGAAGTAGTCCGAGACGCCGCTGCCGTCGCCCGCGCTGTCGCCGACGTCGGCCGCCACCACGAGCGGGTCGGTGGAGACGATGGCGGCGTACTCGACGCCCGCGGGCATCTTGTACTCGAAGATCACCTTCCCCGTCTTGGGGTCGATGTTCTGGATGTGCAGCTGCCGGTTGTCGTAGGTGCCGCACTTGCGCACCGCGACCAGCTTGGCACCGCCGCCGTAGCCGGAGTCGTAGCAGGTGTCGTCCGGCTTCGGCTGCCACAGCGGCGCGCCGGAGTCGATGTCGAACGCGGCACCGCCGCTGGTGCTGCCGACCGCGACGGCATTCTGAGCGACCGTCACGTTACTGAAGGTGAGCGAATAGCTACCGGACTTGACCGACTTCGTCCACAGCTTCTTGCCCGCGTCGAGGTCGATCGCGGCGATCTCGCTGCAGCCCGCCGAGGAGTCCTTCGCGGGCATCTTCGGCTGGAAGACGATCGCCGTCCTGTTGTCCGAGTTGACGTGGTCGCTGGCCGCGCAGACCGGGCCGGGCAGCTTGACCGTCCACAGCTTGGTGCCCTTGGCGGGGTCGTAGCCGACGATCTCGGCGATGCCGCTCTTGGCGTACACCTTGTCCGTCAGCCACGAGCCCGAGGTGACGACCGTGTCGTCCGTCTTCGGCAGCGGGACCTTGAAGAGCACCTCGGAGGCGGGATCGGCCGGCACCTTCTCCTTGCCGCCGGTGGACGTGCCGCCGGAGCCTCCGGTGCCGTTCTTGCCGCCGGTGCCGCCGCTGGAGGAGGCGGTGGCGTGCTTCTTGCCGTCGCCCCCGGAGGTCTTGGCGTACCAGATGCCGCCACCGATGATCAGCGCGATGGCGACCACGGACGCGACGACGATGAACAGCGCGGTGTTGTTCCGCCCGCCGCCGCTCTGCCCCGGCTGGGGCTGCATCGGCACGGTCGGCGGCTGGCCCGGGTAGCCGTATCCCGGCTGCGCGGGCTGCATGGGCTGTGTCGACTGCGCGTAGGGGTTGTGCGGCTGGGCGCCGTAGCCGGGAGGCTGCTGACCGTAGGCCGGGGGCTGCGTCGCGTACGGGTTCTGCTGCGCGCCGGGGTAGCCGTAGCCGGGTTGGGGCTGCGGCGGCTGGGGCTGGGACGCCGGGGCGGCCTGCGGGTAGCCGTAACCGGGCTGCGGCGCCTGCGCGGGCGGTGCGGCCGGGGGCGCCGGCGGTGTGGCCGGGGGCACGGGCGGGGCCGCCGCGGGCGTCGGCGGCTGGTCCTGGGGCGGGGTCTGCGGGCCCGGGGGCTGCGGGCTCGGGGGGCCGAAGCCGCCCTGCTGCGGGGGCTGGTTCGGCGGTGGAGGGGGCGGCTGGGTCATGGGAGCGGGTACCTCGGTGAAGCTCTGTAGGCCGTGCGGCGGACGGGACTCGGGACTCTGTGGGAAGGGGCGTGCGCCGGGCTCAGTTGCCGAAGGCCATCATCAGCTTCTCCTTGGCGTCGTCGCGGCCGGACAGCCGGCCGGCGGAGATGTAGAACCGCCCGTCGACCCAGTCGACGGCACCGTCGTAGAAGGTGTCCTCGATGCCGGCGGCGCTCTGCGGGTGCTGCAGCAGCCGGGTGCTCTTGTGGGAGGAGCCGGTGATCGGGATCGACACCACCTGGCCGCCCGCGTCGTACGACGGCTGGACATACGCGATGAGCTTGCCGCCCTCGACCTTTATCGGGGCCATCGGCTCGTCGGCCGGGGACTTGGCCCGCCACTTCTCCTTGCCGTCGGCGAGGCTGATCGCGACGATCTCGTTGGCGCTGCTGAGGGCGCCCGTGGGCAGGTAGAGCGTGTTGGCGTCGACCGCGACCCCCTGGCAGCCCTGCAGGTCGCGTTCGAGGATCGCCCAGCCGCATTGGGGGGCGAACTTCTCGTTGACCTTGACCTCGGAACGGAACTTGCCGTCCTTGGTGAAGGTGGAGATGTTCCAGGCCTTCTTGTCCTGGTTGGTCAGGTAGACCACGAGCGGGTCGACGGAGTAGGTCCGGGCGACCCGCCAGCCCTTCTTGACCGGCTGGGTCCATCTCAACTTGCCGGTGACCGGGTCGAATTCCTGGAT
Organism: Streptomyces sp. NPDC006314; assembly: GCF_040613075.1. NCBI lineage: Bacteria > Bacillati > Actinomycetota > Actinomycetes > Kitasatosporales > Streptomycetaceae > Streptomyces > Streptomyces sp. NPDC006314. The sequence continues at coordinate 615,117 of NZ_JBEXRL010000001.1, forward strand.
CTCGTCGTGCTCGTTGTCCGTACCGGCTGCGCAGGAGGCCACCTGGATCAGCCGGCCGGTGCCGCCCGCGTACGCGGTCGGGAAGCAGGCCGCGCCGTACTTCCTCTTGTCGTACAGCTTCTTGCCGGTGTCGATGTCGTACGCCGTGCCCGACTGCGAACGGCCCACCATCAGCGTCCTGTCGCTCACGGTGAGCTCGACGTTGAGCGCGCTGTCGAACAGCCCGCCGTCGGCGACCTGTCCGCTCCAGCCCTTCTCACCCGTCTCCAGGTCGATCTGCTGGAGCTGGTTGCACTTGGCACGGTCGTTCGAGCCGTTCTTGTACGCCACGACGATCTTGCCGTCGGCCGACTGCCGCGAGGTGGACGCGCAGATCTTCTGCGGGAAGTCGATCGGGCCCCAGGCGGTCTCACCGTCGGCGGCGCCGTAGGCGAAGACCTGCTTGTACGCCGCCTTCACCGCGGTCTTGCCGGTGATCCACATGCCGGGCGCGTCGGCACCCGAACCCGGGGCGTCCGGCGCCGGCTTGTACCAGAGCACCTTCGCCTCACCGGCCTGCCGGCCCTCGTTGAGGTTCTCGGGGTCGTCACCGCCGCTGCCGCCACCGGATGTGGTCGGCGACGGGGAGCCGGAGTGCTTGCCGTCGCCGCTCTGCTGGGCGACGGGCTTCTTCTTGCCGCCGTCGTCGCCGCCGGTGACCGCGTACACGGTGCCACCGATGACGAGCAGCGCGGCCACCGCGGCGCCGATCATCAGCGCCGGCTTCGCCTTCGAGGCCGACTTGCCCCCGAGGGGCGCGCCGGGGGCGGTGCCGGGCGCACCCGGGTACGGCGGCTGCTGGGCGTATCCGTAACCGGGCTGCGGTGCCGCCCCGTAAGGGCCCGGCTGCTGCTGCGGGTACCCGTAGGGGCCCGGGGCACCGTACGGGCCCGGCTGCTGGGGATAGCCGTAGCCGGGCTGGGGCTGCGGGGGGGCGGCGGGCGGCGGAGGCGTGGCGGGCACGCCGGGGGCGCCCGGAGCACCGGGGGTGTTCGGGGTGCTCTGGGGCGCGCCGAAACCGCCCTGCGCCGGGGGCGGCTGCGGGGCGCCGAATCCACCGCCCTGCGGCGGCTGGTGCTGCGGCGGCTGGTCCTGCGGCGCGCCGAAGCCGCCCTGCGGCGGCTGGTTGGGCGGCTGAGTCATCAGCGCTCTTCCCCCTCGTTCACTGATTTTTAGCCACGCCCTGAGGTTCGTGATGGACCCAAGGTCGTACTCAGACAGTTCTCAACAGTTCTCAGACGGCTCTTTCTATCACCCGGTGCCGACAACGCACGGTTCCGCGTCCGCCGCTGTTCCCAAGGGAGAACCGGCCCGTGATGCCGCCGTTACGCGCCTTCACGCCCCCTTCACGCGACGCACGCGCCCCCTGCGTGAGATGCGTGAAAGGTCAGGCGTCCTCCGCCAGTTCCAGCCAGCGCAGCTCCAAGTCATCACGCTCTCCGGCGAGATCCCGCAGCTGGGCGTCCAGTTCGGCGACCTTCGCGAAGTCGGTGGCACTCTCGGCGATCTGCGCGTGCAGCCTGGACTCCTTCTCGGAGATCTTGTCCAACTGCCGCTCGATCTTCTGGAGTTCCTTCTTGGCGGCACGCTGGTCGGCGGCGCTCCTCTCGGGAGAGGCCGGCTTGGGCGCCGCGGCGGCGGCCTGCGCGGCGACCGCCTCCTCCATGCGCAGGCGCCGCTCCAGGTACTCGTCGATACCGCGCGGCAGCATCCGCAGCGTGCCGTCGCCGAGGAGGGCGAAGACCCGGTCGGTGGTGCGCTCGAGGAAGAACCGGTCGTGGGAGATGACGATCATCGAGCCGGGCCAGCCGTCGAGGACGTCCTCGAGCTGGGTGAGGGTCTCGATGTCGAGGTCGTTGGTGGGCTCGTCGAGGAAGAGGACGTTGGGCTCGTCCATGAGGAGGCGCAGCAACTGGAGCCGGCGGCGCTCACCACCGGAGAGGTCCCCCACCGGAGTCCACTGCTTCTCCTTGCCGAAGCCGAACGTCTCGCACAGCTGCCCGGCGGTCAGCTCGCGCCCCTTGCCGAGGTCGACGCGCTCGCGGACCCGCTGGACGGCCTCCAGGACCCGCCAGGCGGGGTCGAGTTCGGCGACCTCCTGGGAGAGGTAGGCGAGCTTGACCGTCCTGCCGACGGCGATGCGCCCGCCGGCCGGCTGCTCCTCGCCCTCGGTGCGGGCGGCCGCGGCCATGGCGCGCAGCAGGGAGGTCTTCCCCGCGCCGTTGACCCCGACGAGACCGATCCGGTCGCCCGGCCCGAGCTGCCACGTGACGTGCTTGAGCAGCACCTTGGGGCCGGCCTGCACGGTGACGTCCTCCAGGTCGAAGACGGTCCTGCCCAGCCGTGAGGAGGCGAACTTCATCAGCTCGCTGCTGTCCCGGGGCGGCGGCACGTCGGCGATCAGCTCGTTGGCGGCCTCCACCCGGAAACGCGGCTTGGAGGTACGGGCGGGCGCGCCGCGCCGCAGCCAGGCCAGCTCCTTGCGGATGAGGTTCTGCCGCTTTACCTCCTCGGTGGCGGCGATGCGCTCGCGCTCCGCGCGCGAGAAGACGTAGTCGGAGTAACCGCCCTCGTACTCGTACACGTCGCCGCGCTGCACGTCCCACATGCGGGTGCAGACCTGGTCGAGGAACCACCGGTCGTGCGTCACGCACACCAGCGCCGAGCGGCGGTTCTGCAGGTGCTTCGCGAGCCAGGAGATGCCCTCGACGTCGAGGTGGTTGGTGGGCTCGTCGAGGACCATCAGGTCCTGCTCCTCGATGAGCAGCTTGGCGAGCGCGATGCGGCGCCGCTCGCCACCGGACAGCGGCCCGATGACGGTGTCGAGCCCCTTCGGGAACCCGGGCAGGTCCAGCCCGCCGAACAGCCCGGTCAGTACGTCCCTGACCTTGGCGTTGCCCGCCCACTCGTGGTCGGCCATGTCGCCGATGACCTCGTGCCGGACGGTGGCGGCGGGGTCGAGGGAGTCGTGCTGGGTGAGCACACCGAGGCGCAGCCCGCCGGAGTGGGTGACCCGACCGGTGTCGGCCTCCTCCAGCTTGGCGAGCATCCGGATGAGGGTGGTCTTGCCGTCGCCGTTGCGTCCGACGACCCCGATCCGGTCCCCTTCCGACACACCGAGCGAGACGCCGTCCAGCAGGGCACGGGTGCCGTACACCTTGCTGACGTTCTCGACATTGACCAGGTTGACGGCCATTTCACTCCTGTGCGCGGGGATCGGTCAGCCTTCTAGCCTAGGGCCTCGCGGGGAGGGTACGGAGCGCGCGGGGGTGATCACTCGTCGTGGGACGCACCGGAGGGGCATCGCCGGTGACGCCTCCGCGCCCCTCTGTGCCCCTTCAGACCACCGTCGCCCCCGGCACCGGCCCCGCCGCAGTCCGGACCGACCGGCAGGTGCCCGACGCCCGCAGTGCCTGTGCCACCTTCTCCGCCGACCCGGCATCGCGCGCGAGGAAGGCCGTCGTCGGCCCGGAACCGGAGACCAGCGCGGTCAGCGCGCCCGCCGTCCGCCCCGCGGCCAGCGTGTCGGCCAGCTCCGGGAAGAGGGACAGGGCGGCCGGCTGGAGATCGTTGGAGACGGCCGCCGCCAGCGCCTCCGGGTCGCCCTTGGCGAGCGCCTGGAGCAGGTCCGCGGAGGCGATCGGTTCGGGGATGTCACGCCCCTCGGCGAGGCGGTCGAACTCGCGGAAGACCGCCGGGGTGGAAAGGCCCCGCCCGGCCATCGCGAACACCCAGTGGAACGTGCCGCCGGCCTCTAGGGCGGTCAGCCGCTCGCCGCGCCCGACACCGAGGGCCGCCCCGCCCACCAGGCTGAACGGGACGTCGCTGCCGAGCTCGGCGCAGAGGGCGAGGAGTTCGGCGCGGGAGGCGCCGGTGCCCCACAGCGTGTCGCAGGCGAGCAGCGCGCCCGCGCCGTCCGCGCTGCCGCCCGCCATGCCGCCGGCGACCGGGATGTCCTTGGCGATGTGGATGTGCACGGCCGGTTCGATGCCCCGCCGTGCGGCGAGCGCGATCGCCGCGCGCGCGGCGAGGTTGGTGCGGTCCAGGGGGACCTGGTCGGCGTCCGGGCCCTCGCAGGTGACGCGCAGTCCGTCGGCCGGGGTGACGGTGACCTCGTCGTGGAGGCCGACGGCCAGGAAGACGTTGGCGAGGTCGTGGAAGCCGTCGGGGCGGGCGGCGCCGACCGCGAGCTGGACGTTGACCTTGGCGGGGACGCGGACCGTGACGCTCACTGCTGACCGGGCTCCTTGGTGTGCGGGCGTTGTCGACCTTGCTCGGCGGTCCGGGCGCTGTCCGGCACCGCCTGGCGCTAATCGGCGCTACTCGGCGCGCTGGGCGTTCTCGGCGATACGGGCGAACTCCTCGACCGTCAGCGACTCTCCGCGCGCCTGGGGTGAGACTCCGGCCGCGACCAGGGCCGCCTCCGCCGCCGCCGCGGAACCGGCCCAGCCGGCGAGGGCCGCCCGCAGGGTCTTGCGGCGCTGCGCGAACGCCGCGTCGATCACCGCGAAGACCTGCTTCCTGGAGGCTGTCGTCTTGATCGGCTCGGCCCGCCGGACGAGGGAGACCAGCCCGCTGTCGACGTTCGGCGCGGGCCAGAAGACGTTGCGGCCGATGGCGCCGGCCCGCTTCACCTCGGCGTACCAGTTGGCCTTGACCGACGGCACGCCGTACACCTTGGAGCCCGGCGCGGCCGCGAGCCGGTCGGCGACCTCGGACTGCACCATCACCAGCGTCCGCTCGATGCCGGGGAAGGTCTCGAGCATGTGCAGCAGCACGGGTACGGCGACGTTGTACGGCAGGTTGGCCACCAGCGCGGTCGGCGCGGGGCCGGGCAGCTCGGCGACGTGCATCGCGTCGGAGTGGACCAGCGCGAACCGGTCGGCGCGCTCCGGCATGCGCGCCGCGATGGTCGCGGGCAGCGCGGTGGCCAGCACGTCGTCGATCTCGACGGCGGTGACCCGGTCGGCGACCTCCAGGAGCGCGAGGGTGAGGGAGCCGAGCCCCGGGCCGACCTCGACGACCACGTCGTCGGGACGGACCCCGGCGGTCCGGACGATACGGCGGACCGTGTTGGCGTCGATCACGAAGTTCTGGCCGCGCTGCTTGGTGGGACGGACACCGAGCACTGCCGCGAGTTCACGGATGTCGGCCGGGCCGAGGAGGGCGTCGGGGGTGGGGCTGCTCACGGGACTAAGGGTACGGGGATGAAGTCGGCCGGTCTGCCAGGTGCCCGGCGCTGGGCTGGGCCGGAGGGCTCGCCTGCCCGCACTCGCGGGGTGCCGACGGTGCTCTCGCGCCGACGGGGCCGTGCCCCCCTGGGGGCGCGGGGGCGCGGGGGAACTGCGCGACCGGCCCGCACGGACCCGCGGCCGCGCAACGGTCACCGTCATCTGTGCAGTCGCGCCCCGCAATGCGGCCAGGGGGCCGCCCCCCGGCTCACGTACAGCTTCTTCGCACGGAAGGTCTGCTCCTTCGCCGAGGCGTCCTGCGGACGTCCGCTGCCGCCGAGGCTGTGCCAGGTGCGTGTGTCGAACTGGTAGAGCCCGCCGTACGTCCCCGAGGGGTCGACCGCGTGCGGACGGCCGCCGGACTCGCAGACGGCGAGGGCGCGCCAGTTCAGGTGTTCGGCGTTCCTCACGGAGGGAGGCAGCGGCTTGGTGCCCACCTTCACCACCTGCTTGCGCGGCCGGCGCACCACCTCGGACTTCTCGCGGCGCGGCTTCTCCCGGACCCCGTTGACGGTGCGCACGAGGTAGGTGGTCCGCCGCAGTCCGGGCTGCCCGGGGTCCGCGACGACCTCGGTGCCCCTGAAGAGGGAGGGGTCCCCGGTCCGCTCGGTCCGGTACGGGATCTGCTCCTCACGTACCTCCCGGATGCCGCTCACCCGCAGCACGGTCACCGTCTGCCCGTCGCGCGGGAAGCTGTCGGGTGGGACGGAGACGGTGTCCTGGCCGCGCAGAGTGATCCCGGCCTCATCCACCGCCTCGCGGACGGTGGCCGCGTTGGTGCGGATGGTGCGGGTCCGGCCGTCCGCCATGATCGTCACGGCGCGCTCGGTGCGCACGTCGAGCGCGAGCCCGGCGCGTCCGATGCCCCGGGAGCGCGAGGTGGACAGGTACGCGCCCTCCGCGCGCACGCCCAGCTCGTCCAGCGCCCCTTCCACCGTGCGTGCCGTCGTCCAGACCTCGTGCCGCCGGCCGTCCAGCGTGAGCCGTACCGGGCGCCCGTGGCGCACGGCGACCTCGTCGCCGCTGGCGAGCGCCGCACCGGGTGCGGGCGCGATCATGTCGTGCGGCCCCACGGACACGCCCTCCTCGGCGAGCAGCTCGCCGACGTCTTCGGCGAAGGTGTGCAGGGTGCGCTGCTTGCCGTCGACGCTCAGCTCGATCGCCTTGTCCTTGGCGACGAACGCGGTGGTGCCGCCGGCCAGGAAGACCACGACCAGCACCTGCGGCAGCAGGCGGCGCAGGGCGGACTCGGGGCGCTCGCCGTAGCGCGCCCCGCTCCGGCGCGCGGCACGCCCACTCACTCCGGCCCGCACACCGAGCTCGGCCGTCCCCACGGTGGCGGCGTGCGCGTCATGCTCGTGCGTCCCCACCGCGTGTGTACCACCGTCGCGTAGGCCCCCGTCGGACGCGTCTTCCTCACACGCCCCACCGGTGTGCGCATCGTGTCCGCGCGTCTCCTCGGCCGGCCCGCTGCCGTTCTGTCGCGGAAACACCGGCCCGCTCACCCGCGCGTGCGGCGGCGTCGCCGCCGATGCCCGCGTCCCCGCCTCGTACGCGGGCCGGTAGGTGTCCTCGTACGGCAGCGTCTCCGCGTCGTGCACGCCGGGCCACCCGCCGCCGGGTGGGCCGGGCGGGCCGGGCGGCGCACCGCAGGGGCCGTACGCCTCATGGGTCTCGTACTGCGAGTTGCTCACGCCGACACGCTCCAGAAGGCCAGAGGGGTCCGGATCGGGCCAGAAACCTAGCGGAGCACCCGCCACTCTCCAAAGCGGCACGACTACGCAGCGTTGTGCACGAATCCCAGGCCGAGCCGAACGGGCGTTGTCGGCGGTTACCTACGGCCCCCGCTCAATAGGCGAAGGCGCGGGCGGTGTTGGCGCCCAGCGCCGTCGCCAGCGCGTCCTCGTCGATGCCGCGCACGGCGGCCATCGCCCGCACCGTGACCGGAATGAGATACGGGGCGTTGGGCCGTCCGCGGTACGGGACCGGGGTGAGGAAGGGCGCGTCGGTCTCCACCAGGACCAGTTCCAGCGGGGCGACGGCGAGCGCGTCCCGCAGACTCTGGGCGTTCTTGAAGGTGACGTTGCCGGCGAAGGACATGAAGTAGCCCTCGCGGGCGCAGATCCCGGCCATCTCGGCATCGCCTGAGTAGCAGTGGAAGACGGTGCGCTCGGGGGCGCCCTCCTCCTTCAGGACGCGCAGGACGTCGGCGTGGGCGTCACGGTCGTGGATGACGAGCGCCTTGCCGTGCCGCTTGGCGATCTCGATGTGAGCGCGGAAGGACCGCTCCTGTGCCGCCTTGCCCCCGGGGCCGGTGCGGAAGTAGTCCAGCCCGGTCTCGCCGACGCCCTTCACCTGGGGCAGCGCGGCCAGCCGGTCGATCTCGGCGAGGGCCTCGTCCAGCGCCGCGTCGCCCGCCCGTCTCGCACCACCGCCCTCAACCGAGGCACCTTGGGCCGCCCCCTGGTTTCCCGGCCGGCGGGCGCCCTGCCGGGACCAGCCGTCGGGGTCGCCGTGGACGATGCGCGGGGCCTCGTTCGGGTGCAGGGCGACGGTCGCGTGGACGTTCTCGTACGCCGCCGCGGTCTCGGCGGCCCACCGCGAGCCCTTGATGTCGCAGCCGACCTGGACGACCGTCGTCACGCCGACCGACGCGGCCTTCGCGAGGCCTTCCTCTACGGGGCCGGACTGCATGTCGAGGTGGGTGTGCGAGTCGGCGACGGGCACCTGGAGGGGTGCCGGGAGCGGCGGCGCCGCGTTCTTGTCGTCCTTGGAGCTCTGGCCGGCGTTCGAAGGCATGCCCCGATCCTACGAAAGGGGCATGCCCGCCTCGGCCGGAGATCCGTTCAGCTCGCCCTGCGCTGGAACAGGTGCAGGAGATCGGACAGGTGCCAGGGGTGCGGCTCCTTGGGCTGCGCCGGCACCGCCGGCACCTTGAGCGGGCCCGCCTGGGGTACGCGATCGTCACGCCGCCGCGCCGCGCTGCGCACCGAGGAGACCTGGCCCGCGCGCATGATCCGCACGACGTGGCCGTCGCAGTTCTGGCAGTTGGGCCGGCTCAGTGGCGACGGCACGATCCGGCCGTCGGCCACATACCGTACGGACTCCTGTCCGTCGGCAGCCGTGTGGTGCTCTATCTCGTACGACTGCTCCCAGCCGTGCCCGCAGCGCATGCAGGCGAACGAATACGACTCGTGAACGACGGCTGTGGCCGTACCGCGGAGGCCGGTCCGTCCTGCGATCTCACTCATGCCAGCTCCTGCTGTCCGCTGGGCAAGCACCCCGGCACCGGGATTCCCCCCGGAACCCGCTGGGGCGAGGGACGGGTGCGCCCCTTCGACCAGTGGACTCTTCGATCGGCGTGAACGCAGCGGGGCTGTCGAGTGTTGGAGACGATTTGGACGTTCCTTGCCGGAACGGCCCCGTGGGACCGTCTGCGCTTTGCCATCCGCGACAGCTTTTTGCCGTCCCGTGGGGCATGCGCCCATCCGAGTGCAGCGCCGCTCAGAGCCCACGTCTCCGCAGGTCAGAGGCGCACGCTCGGCGCTCAGGCGAACGGCCTCACGCCGGCGCGCGCTCCCGCACACCCACACGGGCGTCCTGAAAGGGGCGCGGGGAACCGCGCGTTCAGCCACGGACGACCCGTAGCCCGCCGCGGAGCGAGCCCCCGGTGGCGCCTCCCAAAGACCGCTCACTCAGCAGAGCGTTTCGCGGCGACCACCGCATCGAAGACAACCCGCTTCGGCAGCCCCGCCTCCGCCGCCACCGCGGCGATGGCCTCCTTGCGGCGCTCGCCGGCCTCCTCGCGCACCCGCACCCGGCGGACCAGCTCCGCGGCGTCGAGCTCCTCGGGCCCGGGCTCGGGGGCGCCCTCGACCACCACGGTGATCTCGCCGCGCACCCCTTCCGCGGCCCACCGCGCCAGCTCGGCCAGCGGACCGCGCCGTACCTCCTCGTACGTCTTGGTCAGCTCGCGGCAGACGGCGGCCCGCCGCTCGGCTCCGAAGGCCTCGGCCATGGCGGCGAGGGTGTCGTCGAGCCGGTGCGGAGCCTCGAAGTAGACGAGCGTCCGCCGCTCGTCCGCGACCTCCCGCAGCCTGGACAGCCGCTCGCCCGCCTTGCGCGGCAGGAAGCCCTCGAAGCAGAACCGGTCGACGGGCAGCCCGGACAGGGCGAGCGCGGTGAGCACGGCGGACGGCCCGGGCACGGCGGTGACCCGGACGTCCTTCTCCACGGCGGCCGCGACCAGCCGGTACCCCGGGTCGGAGACCGACGGCATTCCGGCGTCGGTCACGAGCAGCACGCGTGCGCCGCCGAGGAGTGCCTCGACCAGTTCCGGCGTACGGGCGGACTCGTTGCCCTCGAAGTACGACACCACGCGGCCCTTGGGCGTCACGCCCAGCGCCTGGGTGAGCCGGCGCAGCCGCCGGGTGTCCTCGGCGGCGACGACGTCGGCACCGGCCAGCTCCTCGGCCAGCCGGGGCGGCGCGTCCGCGATGTCGCCGATGGGGGTACCTGCGAGGACAAGGGTTCCAGTCACCCCTCCATCCTCCCAGGGCGCGCGCAGCGTCCTGCGCGCGCCCGGAGCCGGGTGACGCGGAACACCGGCAGCCGTCGGCGGGCCGCCCCCCGAAAGCGCAGAAAGGCCGCACCCGGGGCACGGGAAGTCCACACCGGCCCGACCGGTACCGCACATGCACGGGACTCGCACAGAACGGTTCCCTACGATGGCGCGGTGACCAGTACCGCGTCCTCCATGGACCTCCGGCAGAGCCAGGCGTCGCATGACCAGCGGCCGTCGTGGCAGCAGCGGCTGCGCCGATTCGGGTACGCGCCGGCGAAGGACGCGCCCCGGGGCGACGTACGCGACCGGCTGGTGCCCCCGTACGCCGAGCCGAGCCCCCGGCTGTGGCGGGCGCTCGGCATGTCGCCGGTGCTCGCCGAGCGGATCACGCGCTGGTCGGGCTGGGGCGGTCCGCTGCTGGTGACGCTGGTGGCGGGCCTGGTGCGGTTCTGGAACCTGGGCAGCCCGCGCGCCGTGATATTCGACGAGACGTACTACGCCAAGGACGCCTGGGCGCTCGTCCACCACGGTTTCGAGGTCAACTGGGACAAGTACGGCAAGAACGCCAACGACCTCGTCCTGCAGACGCATGGACACCTGTCAGTCCCGACGGACCCGGCGTATGTCGTGCATCCTCCGGTGGGCAAGTACGTCATCGGCCTCGGCGAACTGATCTTCGGGTTCGATCCGTTCGGCTGGCGGTTCATGACGGCGCTGCTGGGGACGCTGAGCGTGCTGCTGCTGTGCCGGATCGGGCGCCGGATGTTCCGCTCGACGTTCCTCGGCTGTCTGGCGGGCGCGCTGATGGCGGTGGACGGCCTGCACTTCGTGATGAGCCGGACCTCGCTGCTCGACGGCGTGCTGATGTTCTTCGTGGTGGCCACGTTCGGCTGCCTGATCGTCGACCGGGACCGGTCACGGGAGAGACTGGCCGCCGCGCTGCCGGCCGGCCCCGACGGCCGGGTCCGCCCGGACGCGCACATCGCCGACACCTTCCGCTTCGGTCTGCGCCCCTGGCGCTGGGGGGCCGGGGTGATGCTGGGCCTGGCCATCGGCACGAAGTGGAACGGCCTGTACGTCCTGGTCGCGTTCTGCGTGATGACGGTGCTGTGGGACGTCGGCACCCGCAAGGTGGCGGGCGCCCGCCACCCGTACGCCGCGGCTCTCAAGTACGACACCGGCATCGCCTTCCTGGCGACGGTCCCGGTGGCGCTCGTCGTCTACCTGGCCTCCTGGACCGGCTGGATCCTCTCCCCGTCCGACGGCAGTGGCGGCTACTACCGCAACTGGGCGGCCACCGGCGGCAAGGGCGGCGGCTGGGCCTTCCTGCCGGACTGGCTGCGCAGTCTGTGGCACTACGAGCACGAGGTCTACAAGTTCCACGTCCACCTGTCGTCGCCGCACACCTACCAGTCCAACCCGTGGAGCTGGATCGTGCTGGGCCGCCCGGTGTCGTACTTCTACGAGTCCCCTTCCCCCGGTGCCGACGGCTGCCCGGCGGACGCCGGGCAGAAGTGCGCCCGGGAGGTGCTGGCGATCGGCACACCGCTGCTGTGGTGGGCGGCCTGCTTCGCGCTCCTGTACGTGCTGTGGCGCTGGGCGTTCCGCCGCGACTGGCGGGCCGGTGCCATCGCCTGCGGCATCGCGGCGGGGTACCTGCCCTGGTTCATGTACCAGGAGCGGACGATCTTCCTCTTCTACGCGGTCGTCTTCCTGCCGTTCCTCTGCCTGGCGGTGGCGATGATGATCGGCGCGATCGTCGGCCCGCCGGGCTCCAGCGACACCCGCCGGGTGATCGGCGCGTCGGCGGCGGGCGTGCTGGTCCTGCTGATCGCCTGGAACTTCATCTACTTCTGGCCGCTGTACACGGGCCAGGCGATCCCCATCGACAGCTGGCGGTCGCGGATGTGGCTGGACACCTGGGTCTAGCAGGGCATGCGCGCCAGGACGCCGGTCGTCTGAGGCCGTCATCGGCCTCGGACGGCCCGGAGACGGCCCGGCCGGGACGGTCGGCAGGTTTACAGTCCGTGCGGAGGACGACCGTCGGGCTGCGGTTGCGCAGCCGACCACGACGGTCATCCCATGTCCGCCCCACCGGGAGGTAGCTCCGGTAGGTCGTTGAAACGGTCGGCCAGGATCATCGCCACATCGTCCGCCAGGTCGCCGCCGGTGTGGCGGATCAACGCCTGGTGCAGTCGCTCCAGGAATTCCGACGGGGTGGGGCCGACGCCTATCCCCTCGACGGCCTCCGGCAGTGCGAAGAATTCGCTGTCGGGATTGCGGGCCTCGATCACACCGTCGGTGTAGAGCAACAGACGGTCACCGGGGGCGAACGCATAGCTTTCAGGCTTCGGGGGGAGGTCGGTGACGAGGTCTTCGAGGCCGAGAGGCGGCGATGGCAAGCGCGGCTTGAGTGCTGTGGCCCTGCCCCGGTGCAGCAGCAGCGGTGGCGGATGTCCACGGTTGACCAGCTGCACGATGGGTTCGTCCGGCACCTGTGCGATGAGCGCCGTGGTGAACCCTTCCAGCAGAACCTCCTGACCATACGCGCCCGGCACGGCCAATTCCCGTCGTAGCGCAGCCGCGCAGCGGTTCATGACCTCCACCAGGTCCTCCTCATAGTGCACGGCCTCCCGGAACGCCCCCACGGCCACCGCGACGGCTCGTACCGCGGACAATCCCTTGCCCCGGACGTCTCCGACGATCATCCGGACGCCGTACCGCGTCTGCACGGCCTCGTACAGATCACCACCCACACGTGCCCCCGTCCCAGCCGCAAGGCACAGGCTGCCGGCCCCGAGTGGGCCCAGGCGCGCGGGCACGGGCCGCAGCACGACCTCCTGGGCCGCCACGGCGATGCGGCGGACCTGGTCGAGCTCTCTCTGCCTGCGCTCCTGCATGGCGCGGCTGGTGATGAACCCGGCCACGGAGACCAAGGCCAGCGCCAGGAAGTTGCTGTAAACCTGCAGGGTGCCCCACGCCCCGTTATGGGTCGCGGTGGTCACACTGATCGCCAGCGCCAGGGCCGCCGCCGCGGTGGTGCCCCTGGGCCCCAACGTCACTGCCGCCAGCGCCGGCACCGCGGTGAGAAAGGGGCCGGTGTAAATGAAGTGCGCAGGCGTGAGCTCGATGACCAGCACGGCCACCGCGATCAGATAGGGCACACACTGCATCAGCGTGAAGAGGACCCGGCTGTGACCGCCTGCTCCCAGCACCGGGGGTGAGCGCAAGGGCGACTTCATGCACCAAGCCTGCCTCGCTGAAACCCACTGCTCCACCCAGCCGATCGCCCTGGGTACCCGCAGGCCGGCTCAGCCCGTTTACAGTCCCCCGGAGATTGCCCGGGGGAACCCGCCCGACCTGCGTGGACAGCAAGGACATCACGGCCCGTCGCGGCCGGGGCGAAGTCCGCACCCTGCCTGCCGGACGGGAGACACAGACGGCATGACGACGAGGGAACGCACCGGGTTCGGCGCGGACGCGGCAGAGGCCATCCTGCGACGGGCGAGCGCGTTCGCCGACGTGGACCCGGACGGTGTCGAGATCCTTCGGCCAGGGGACCATGCCGTGTTCCGTGTCGACGGCGGTCGGATCATCTCGCGGGTGGGGCGAGGTGCCGACCGCCTTGCCTCGGTGAGAGTACCCGCGCGTTTCTCCCACTCGATGGCGAAGGATGTGCAGGCGGCGTATGAACGCCTCGGATTGTCGCTTTCCTCTGGACATCTCCAGAGTCAGGAGACGACCAACGAAACGACAGGCGCCAGGCGGTCCCCATCGACAGTTGCGGTCACGGATGTGTGGGCCGGGTTCCGTCCCGACGGCCCAGGCTTCAACGCGCCCTGGGACGGCCATGACGACACGTGAGCCGGTGCAACCCGCCTCGCCGTGGCCTGAGATGCCGGGAAAAGCGAACCGAAATACGATGGTGTGACGCGCGGGACCGCCCTGGAGGTGTGCGATGAGCCACGACACGGGTGCGGACGTCGACGAGCTGCTGACCATGTCGCGGCCGGAGCTCGACCGGCTGTTCCGCGCCGGTCATCCCGGGGAGATACCTCGAGGTGAGGGACGTGGCACCGTGCTCACGGCGCGCGGTGCGAAGGTGTCCAGGGCAGGGGCCGCGCTCGCGCGTCTCCTCGCATGGCAGGGCAAGGTCTTCGACCGCGACGGCGGCGGACTGCGCAACAGGGTCACGCCCTTCGGTATCCGGGCGATACGCGCGAAGGTCTACCGGGACAAGAGCCTGCTGGACGGCGACGAATGCATCGTCCTGGACTACTCCCGCACCTCGCTTGTCGCGCACTGGATACGTGACGAGATCCGCCAGATCGGCCCCCATCTCTATCTGGGAATCGTCTACTGGGGGCGGCGCAGGATTCTCAATTTCTCCCTGCACTTCGCCGGTCCGCAAACCTGAGACGTCCTGACACACCGCGGTCGACGGCTCGTCAGCCGCGAGGCAGGTGGGAGGTGCTGGATATGCCGCACCAGTCAGCGGTCACCGTCCTGGCCGCCGTGCCCCCGGCCCGCATCGATGACGTGCGGGAGGTGCTCGACGAAGCCAACCGGAAGGGAGCGGGTGAGGTTTTCCGGTTCGCCGAGATGGAGGGGGTCCATTTCGCGCGGCTGGTCCTCGTTCCCCAAGGGCGCGACGGCACCGGGACGTTGCTGCCGGCCGGCGTCGTCTACATGAGCGAGGTGGACGTATCGCCGTCCGCCCACCTCGCCGACCTTGTGCGTACAGCGGGCGAAGAGCTGGACAAGGTGTTCGGACACTGCGACGGATACCCGGCGGGCGGGGCTTCGGACGGCGAGCGGATCGCTTGGCTGCGGTCGCGTCGCGTGCCGTGCGCGGCCTTCTACGTCAACACCGTCGGCAGGGGGCGGCGGCAGATGCTGGACGAGGCCCGGCTGCGCGAGGCGATCGAGGAGTTCCTCGACCGGCACGCCGCCGAACTGTCGGGCAGGAGTCCCACCCGGATACGCGCCGCCGTCCAGGATCATGTCACCGGTCGCGAGGACCTGGCCTGGGCGCGTTCGCGGCCCGCGCGGCCCGCCCTGCGCTGGCGGGTCAGCCAGGCGGCCCATCTCGTCGGTGTCCCGCTGGCCGGGCTGGTGTTGTCACCCTTCCTCGTGGTCGCTCTGCCGGTCTGGGCCGTGCTGGTGAGATGGCACGAACGTCGTGACGTTCCCAGCCGGAAACGCCCGGACCGCGACCACGTGCGCGAACTCGCCTCCTACGAGGACTTCGTGGCACAGAACCCGTTCACCGCCGTCGGCGCGGTCAAGCCCGGCCGGTTCAGGCGGATCACGCTGACCGCGATCCTGTTCGTCGTGGACTACGGAGTCCGCCACTTCTTCAAGCGGGGGGATCTCGCCGGGGTCAAGACCATCCACTTCGCGCGCTGGCTGTTCATCGACGGCAAACGCCGGGTGATCTTCGCGAGCAACTACGACGGCAGCCTGGAAAGCTACATGGACGACTTCATCGACAAGGTCGCCTGGGGCCTCAACGCCGTCTTCAGCAACGGGCTGGGCTATCCACGCACCCGGTGGCTCGTGCTGGACGGCGCCAGGGACGAGCTGGCGTTCAAGCACTACCTCCGCTCCCATCAGCTGCCGACCCAGGTCTGGTACTCCGCGTACGACAGCCTGACCACGCACAACCTCCATACCAACGCGCGTATACGCGCAGGCTTGTTCGGCACACTCAGCCCGGCCGAGACCGAGGCCTGGCTCGCTCTGCTCTGAGGAGATCCCCGGGGATAACCGAGGGAAGGGGACGTGACGGTGGTGACTTTGGACCTCGACGACATGCAGGGCCTCATCCCCCGTGGCTACGGCACCCTGCGCTGGGCGAGCTTCCTGATGCTCACGATCAACGACCCCGCCAGCGCACGCGCCGCTCTCGGTGAGCTGACGCCACGGGTGACGAGCGGCCGCGCGGAGCCCCCGGACACCGCCATGAACCTCGCCTTCACGTCGGACGGCATACGGCTTCTGGGATTGGAAACACCCGGCCCCGACGGCTTTCCCGAGGAGTTCGTCTCGGGGATGACCGACCCCAACCGCAGTCGCTTCCTCGGTGACACCGGGGAGAACGCCCCATGTTACTGGCGGTGGGGCGGCCCGGCCACCCCTCCCGTGCACGTTCTCGTCCTGCTGTACGCCCGCGACGAGGCGCGGCTGGGGCGGCTCGAGGCGGAGGTGCGCCAGGTCGTCCTCGCCGCGGGCGGTCTCACCGAACTCGTGCGGCTGGGAACGGCCGAGTTGACCGAACGCGAACCCTTCGGCTTCCGGGACGGCATCTCACAGCCGCTCATCGAGGGGCTGCCCAGGGCCACGGCCGCTCCTGCCAACGGCACAGGCGGTGACGAGGTGGTCAAGGCCGGGGAGTTCGTCCTCGGCTACCCCAACGAGTACGGCCTGTTGACGGACCGGCCGCTGCTGCCGCCCCCGCACGACTCGGCGGGCCTGCTGCCCCGCGGCCCCGGTGGCACTGACGCGGATCTCGGGTGCAACGGCAGCTATCTGGTCTTCCGCCAGCTCCATCAGGACGTCGACGCCTTCTGGGGCTACCTCGACGAGGCGACCAGGCGCCCTGACGGCAGCGGCGATCCCGCCGCGCGCGACGCGCTCGCCGCACGCATGGTGGGACGCTGGCCCGGCGGCGCACCGCTGGTCCACGCGCCGCGGCAGGACGACCCGGCCCTTGCCACGGACAACGACTTCGGCTATTTCTCCACCGATCGGGACGGCATGCGCTGCCCCCTCGGGGCGCACATCCGCCGCGCCAACCCGAGGGACTCGCTGGATCCCCGGCCGGGATCGGCCGAATCGGTCGCGATCGGCAGACGGCACCGGATCCTGCGCCGGGGTCGCGCCTACGCGGACGGCGGGACGGGCGGCGGGGGTGAACGCGGGCTGCATTTCCTCTGTCTCAACGCGAACATCTCACGCCAGTTCGAGTTCATCCAGCACACCTGGTTGAACAATCCGAACTTCAACAGGCTCTACGACTCCCCCGACCCGCTCGTCGCGCCCCGCCGGAACCACCGTTCCACCTTCACCGAACAGGCCAGGCCCGTACGCACCCGCCACCTCGGCCTTCCGCAGTTCGTCTCCGTACGAGGTGGCGCCTATTTCTTCCTTCCCGGGCTGCGGGCGCTGCGCTTCCTGTGTTCGGCCACCGGCAAGGGCGAGCAGCGGTGACCGGGGCGCAGCGGGTCAACGACGCGATCCTGTGGTGTGTCCAGCTCGAACGGCGCGTCGACCCCTACATCCGCCCGCTGCTCGACCGGCTGCTGCGGCGACCGGTACAGGCTCTGGTGCAGTGGCTCATCAACGTCCGCCGCCGCGACGAACACCTTCGTCTCGCCGAGGAGACGGTCCGGCCCGAGGAGGCCGGAATCGCCGAGGACATCACACGTCAGATGGCCCGTTTCATCGCACGCGAGTACGCGCCGGGGTGCGCGCAGCGGGCCGGGAACACCAAGACCCACGGGGTCGTGCGCGGGGAGTTCACCGTCTCCGCCGACCTGCCCGAGCGGCTGCGTCACGGTGTCTTCAGCCGTCCCACCACCTTCCAGGCCTGGGTCCGCTTCGCCGGGCCGGGCCCCCTGTCGCCGCCCGACATCAAGGACAACGGCGTCCTCAGCATCGGCGTCAAGCTGCTCGGCGTCGAAGGCGAGAAGCTGCTCGACGACGAACGGAGCACCCAGGACTTCACGGGCATCAGCGCGCCGACCTTCACCACTCCGGATGTCGTGGAGAACCTCAAGCTGCAGCGGCATGTCTTCGACGGCACCCCCCTCCTGTACTTCCTGGGCCCTCGCGACCCGCACCTGTGCGACTTGGTGATGCAGGGGTTGTACGCCAAAACGCACTCAAGTCCCCTGGAGGCCCGGTACTGGAGCTGTACGCCGTATCTGCTCGGTGAGGGCCAGGCCATGCAGTACTCCGTGGTCCCGCGCGACGGAACCCGCACGCGGGCGCCGTGGAACCCGCCGGACGACTACTTGCGGGAGGCCCTGGCCACGACGTTGCGGGAACGCGACGTGACCTTCGACTTCCTCGTCCAAGTGCAAACCGATCCGCATCGGATGCCGATCGAGAACGCCTCGGTGGTCTGGCCCGAACGGCTCTCGTCGTTCATCCCCGTGGCCACGCTGCGGTTGCCGAGACAGGTTCTCGACGCGACGCAACAGTTCGCCCTCGCCGACCGGCTGTCTTTCAACCCTTGGCACGCGCTGCCCGAGCACCGGCCGCTGGGCAACCAGAACCGCGCCCGCCGCGCCATCTATCTCCGGCTCTCCGGGCTCCGTCAATCGATGAACGGCACACCGCGCGAGGACCCCGGTGACGGCACCTGGCTCGGCTCGGCCACGCGGAGCAGTGGGCGCGCGAGCCGACGGGACACGACCTAGCGTCATACGCGGCATGCACTACCCCTCGGGAAGGGGCGATGACCATGGACGGGCACACAGTCGCGCGATACAGCCTCGCCGGAATCCGGCTGGTGAACGGCGTGGCGGCACTCCTGGCCAGTCAGGTGGTGGCCCGCCGGCTGGGGGCGGACCCGAGCCGTCCGGCGTTGATCTACGTGCTGCGGATGTTCGGTGCCCGAACCGTGGTCCTGGGCGCCGAGCTGCTCTGCCTCAAGGACCCGGACGAGCTGGACCGAGCACTGCGTGTCGGCACGTTCATCCATACGAGCGACGCGCTGTCAGCCGCCTGGGCCGGGCAGGAAGGGACGCTCGCCCGGCGGCCGGCGATGGCCGCCACGGCGATCTCGACGGTCAACGTCGCCCTCACTTTTCTGGCCCAGCGGCGGGACTGCCGCCGTCCGGCCACGCGCTGACTGCCTTCAGAACACCCGCACCGGACGCCGGAAGGAATTCCACGATGGGTAGAGCACACGACGGCTCGGCGGGCCGTACGACACCGCGAACCGCCGGCGAGACCGGAACCGCGTCCTGGTTCGTCCAGTTGCACGACAAGCTGGCGCTGGCCGTCGACCACAAGGTCGGCTGGCAGAATTTGCCGAAGTCGCTCGGCATGCTGACCCTCATCGGTCTCCGTGACAATCTGCGCCGGAGGAACCTCTTCGACACCAGCACCTACCCGACACGGGACCTGCCACCGGTCGGGCCGCCGGAACCGCGGCACCTCACCGAGCGCACGGCCGACGGTACGTACAACGACCTGGCCAGCCCTCGTATGGGTATGGCCGGTTCGCGCTTCGGTCGCAACACCCCGCCGGAGCGCAACTTCCCCGAATCCGAGCCGCAGATCATGTCTCCGAGCCCACGTGAGGTGAGCCGTGCGCTCCTCACGAGGCATGAGTTCGTCCCCGCGGAGTCCGTCAACGCCCTGGTCGCGGCGTGGTTGCAGTTCATGGTCCGGGACTGGGTCAGCCATGGGCAGGGCGCGGTGGACCGCCCCTGGCACATCCAGCTGGTCGACGACGACCCTTGGCCCGCCCGGCCGATGCTCGTGCCGCGGACGCTCCCCGACCCGACCCGCCCGGGCAGTGACGACGGGCTGCCGCCGACGTACATCAACGAGAAATCGCACTGGTGGGACGCGTCCCAGCTCTACGGCGACGACCTGGCCGCCCAGCGGCGGCTGCGCACGGGCGAGGACGGCAAACTCAAGGTCCCCCGGAACGGATCGCTGTTCTCGGACGACCCCGAACGGGATCCGGCGAGCGTGCCGGGGTTCTGGGTGGGCCTCGCCATGATGCACACCCTGTTCATCCTGGAGCACAACGCCATCTGCGACAGGCTGCGCGGCGAGTACCCCGGCTGGTCGGACGAGGAGATCTTCCAGCGGGCGCGCCTGATCACGGCGGCACTGATCGCCAAGATCCACACCATCGAATGGACTCCGGCGGTCATCAGCCATCCGACGATGGTCACCGGAATGCGCGTCAACTGGTTCGGCGTCCTCGGTGAGCGGGTGCACCGGCTGTTCGGCCGGATCAGCTCGAGCGAGGTGCTCAGCGGCATCGTGGGCGGGCGTACCGACCACTTCGGCGTCCCCTACTCCCTGACCGAGGAGTTCGCGGCCGTCTACCGGATGCATCCCCTGGTCCCCGACGACTGGAGCTTCCGATCGGTCGCGGACGACTCCCTGCTGCAGGAGGCGACGTTCCGGGACCTGGCCGGTCGGCAGGCCTATGAGATCCTCGGCAAACACACCCTGCCGGATCTGTTCTACTCCTTCGGCACCTCGCACCCGGGTCTGGTGACCCTGCACAACTACCCGAGGTTCCTGCAGGAGTTCCAGCGCCCCGACGGCAAGCTCATGGATCTCGGGGCGGTCGACATCCTGCGGATCCGGGAACTCGGCGTACCGCGGTACAACGAATTCAGACGTCTGCTGCATCTTCCCCCGGCGGAGGATTTCGACTCGCTCACGGACGATCCGGTCTGGGCCGAGGAACTGCGTCGGGTGTACGAGGGCGACATCGAACGCGTCGACCTCATGGTGGGCATGTTCGCCGAGCCCCGGCCGAAGGGTTTCGCCTTCAGCGACACGGCGTTCCGGATCTTCGTCCTCATGGCGTCCCGCCGGCTCAACAGCGACCGTTTCCTCACCAAGGACTACACGCCTCAGGTGTACACGCAGACCGGACTGGACTGGATCGAGAACAACAGCATGGTCAGCGTGCTGTTGCGGCACTTCCCCGAGCTGCGTTCGTCCATGAGGTCGGTGAACAACGCGTTCGCCCCCTGGAAGGCGTCCTCACCCGCGCGGTGATCACGCCCGGTGCCCGTCGGATGCCGGGTCGTGGCCTCGCAACTTCGCCGGTGGCCCGCTCAGCAGCCAGAACCTCACAAAGGCGATCGCGAATGCCCCGTCGATCGCCGCGGGCACGAGCACGAGTGGGCGAGTCCGGCGTCATCCGCCCACGTCTTCGGGACTCGGCTGTGAAGCTGCTTCGCCCGGCCCGGGCCGCGCACCACGGCAGTCGCGTGGCCACGGGCCGTCCGGCTCCCCCCTTCGGCCCCCTGGAATGAGTTCTTCGCCGCCTGGGAGAAGGGTGACGCGCCGACCGCGGCGTCGTGCCCACCGCCGGCGGCTCCGACAAGGCGGCCGCCCTGATCGGACAGGGCCAGGTGCAGATGAGCCCGCTGAACATGGCATCCGTGACGGCGACCGCGATGACCGGGACCTTCCGGCAGCCGGTGCTGGTGCCGCTCGCGCTGGACGGCCGCGAACCGGCACGCGCGCGCGGGCTGTCGCGGAGCACGGCCGCGCAGCTGCGCGGCATGATGAACCGCACCGCCCGCAGCGGCACCGCGGCGGGCGTGATGGCCGGGATGAGCGGGGACATCGGCGCGAAGACCGGCTCGGCCGAGGTCGACGGGAACGCCAGGTCCGACAGCTGGTTCACCGGTTACCGCAATGATGTGGCGGCGGCCGCGATGGTCCAGGACGGCGGTCACGGCATCGACGCGGCCGGGCCGATTGTCGCAAGCGTGCTACGGAACGCCGGCTGACAGCACCCAACGAGGTGGGGACTTTAGGGTGAGGGGGTCGTTGGGGAATGTGAAGGCTCCGGGCAGCCTGGGGAAGTCGCGGAGGAACTGAGGCAGTGGGCAACAGAAGGCGCGTCGCCGAGCGACGGAAGACCGGACCCGCCGTGCTCGGCGGAATGATCGCCGTGGTCGTCGGCGGCGCCGGGTTCGGCGTCTACGCGCTGTACGGCGGGGGCGCCGCGGCCGACGAGCGGACGCCCGCCTCGGCCGACCACAAGGCCGTCAGGACCGGTCCGCTCACCGCGACCGAGGTCCGCACGGCCGCGACGCGCTTCCTCACCGCCTGGCAGCAGGGCAAGGTCACCGAGGCGGCCGCGGCCACCGACGACCCGTCCGCCGCCGGCCCGCTGCTCACCGGCTCCACCAAGGACGCCCGCCTGAAGGACGTCACGCTCACCGCCGGGACGGCGACGGGCGCCAAGGTGCCGTTCTCCGTCAAGGCGACCGTGTCGTACCGGAACCTCGGCAAGCCGCTCGCCTACGACAGTTCGCTGACCGTCGTCCGGCGCAAGAGCGACGGCAAGCCGCTGGTCGACTGGCACTCCTCCGTCGTCCACCCGGACCTCCGGGACGGCGACACGCTCGTCACCGGCGAGTCCGGCACTCCGCCCGTCACGGCGCTGGACCGCGACGGCGGCGAGCTGACGTCCACCAAGTACCCCTCGCTGGGCACGGTGCTGGACGGGCTGCGGGAGAAGTACGGCAAGAAGGCGGGCGGCAGGGCGGGCGTCGAGCTGCGCGTGGTGCGCGGCAAGGCGTCCAAGGCGGCCAAGCTGTCCGACAAGACACTCGTGGAGCTGAGCAAGGGCACGCCGGGCACGGTGCGGACGACGCTGAGCCCGTCCCTGCAGGCGGCGGCCGAGCGGCAGGTCGACCGGCGGGCCCGCGCCTCCGTGGTCGTGCTGCGGCCCTCGACCGGCGAGATCCTCGCGGTCGCCAACAGCGGGCACGGTTTCAACACCGCCTTCCAGGGCTCCCTGGCGCCCGGCTCCACGATGAAGGTCATCACCTCGTCACTGCTGATCGACAAGGGCCTGGCCGCGGCGGACAAGGAGCACCCCTGCCCCAAGACGTTCACCTACGGCGGCTGGAAGTTCCACAACGACGACGACTTCGAGATCAAGGGCGGCACCTTCAAGGCGAGCTTCGCCCGCTCCTGCAACACCGCCTTCATCAGCCAGGCGAAGAAGCTGAAGAACGACGACCTGACCCGGCAGGCGCAGCAGGTCTTCGGCCTGTCCATGAACAACTGGGCGATCGGCGTGCCCACCTTCGACGGCTCCGTGCCGGTGCAGTCGGCGGCGCAGAAGGCGGCCTCGCTGATCGGACAGGGCGGGGTGCGCATGAACCCGCTGAACATGGCTTCCGTGGCGGCGACGGTGAAGTCCGGCACCTTCCACCAGCCGTACCTGGTGTCCCCGTCCGTCGACCACCGCACGCCGGCCACCGCGTCGCGCACCATGTCGGCGAAGACGCTGTCGCAGCTGCGCGAGCTGATGCGGTACACGGCCGCCTACGGCACCGCCGCCGAGGCCATGTCCGGGCTCGGTCCGGACTACGGCGCGAAGACAGGCTCAGCGGAGGTCGACGGGCAGAAGAAGCCGAACGGCTGGTTCACCGCCTACCGGGGTGACCTCGCCGCCGCGGGCGTGGTCCAGGCGGGCGGCCACGGCGGCGACACGGCCGGCCCGATCGTGGCGACACTGCTGCGGACGGGCGGCTGATCAGTTCCGTACCGGCTCGGCGACGTACGTCCGGCGCAGAAACCTGACCAGGGTCTTCGACTCGAACTGCACCACTTCGACGCCGTGGTCGGTGTGGAACTCCACGACGGCCTGCACGCGCCCGCACGGCCACACCCGGACGTCACCGCTCTCGGCCGGCGTCCGCAGTCCCCGCTCGAGCAGCGAGCGTGAGAAGGTCCACTCGTGCGGTCCGGGAAGGCCGACCCGGACCGACCGGGGATCGGTGTCGGGGTCGTACCGCAGTACGACGGGCACGGCTCCCGGGTCTTCCTCGTCCGTGACGATATGAGCGCGCGCGTACTGTTCGACTACAGACATCGGACCGCCCTCTCACGAACTGTGACCTATGCGAAAGCCGTACATCCGTGTTCCCTCCAGAGTCGCACATTATCCGGTTCACACCCCGGTGAGAGACGAGACTTCGTCTCTCTTGCAAAGGGTTCGCAACAAGGGCCTAACATCGTACGGTGCATGTACCTGACGGATTCATCGACGCCCCTACCTCAGCGGTCGCCGGAGTGGTCGCCGCCGGAGCCCTGGCGGTGAGCGTGCGCGGCGCCCGTCGCGAACTCGACGAGCGGACGGCCCCGCTGGCCGGCCTGGTCGCGGCGTTCATCTTCGCCGTACAGATGCTCAACTTCCCCGTCGCGGCCGGGACAAGCGGCCATCTTCTCGGTGGTGCGCTGGCCGCCATCCTCGTCGGCCCCTGCACCGGCGTGTTGTGCGTGTCGGTCGTGCTGCTCATGCAGGGCGTGCTGTTCGCGGACGGCGGGCTGACCGCGCTCGGCGTGAACATCACCGACATGGCGATCGTCACCACGGTCGTCTCCTACGCCGTCTTCCGCGGGCTGCTCGCCGTACTGCCCCGCAAGCGGCGCTCGGTGACCGCCGCCTCCTTCGTCGCCGCGCTGGTGTCCGTGCCGGCCGCCGCCCTCGCCTTCACCCTGGTCTACGCGGTCGGCGGTACCACCGACGTCGCCCTCGACAAGGTCGCGACCGCGATGATCGGTGTCCATGTGCTGATCGGCATCGGCGAGGCGGTCATCACCGCGCTCACCGTCAGCGCCGTCATCGCCGTACGCCCGGACCTCGTACACGGCGCGCGCGGCCTGCGGCAGCGGCTCCGGTTGCGCGTGAACGGCGCACTGGTGGACGCCCCGGCGCCCGTGACGCCCGTGACGGCGCGCACCTCCCGGCGCACGCTGTGGGTGACCGGCCTCGTCACCTCCGTCGTCCTCGCCGGGTTCGTCAGCTTCTACGCCTCCGCCAACCCGGACGGCCTGGAGAAGGTCGCGCACGACAAGGGGATCGACGAGAAGGCCGAGAAGCACGCGGCGGCCGGCTCCCCGCTCGCCGACTACGGCGTCAAGGACGTCTCCGACCCGCGTCTGTCCGGCGGCCTCGCGGGCGTGATCGGCGTCGGCGTCACGGTCGTGGCGGGCAGCGCGGTGTTCTGGGCGGTGCGCCGGCGCCGCGGCGCGGACGTCTCGCCCGCCTCGACCGCGGGCACGGGCGTCTGACATGGGAGCGGGACACGCGCACCGGCTCTACCGGCACGGACACTCGCCCGTGCACGCCCTGCCGCCGCACACCAAGCTGGCGGCCACCTTCCTGTTCGTGGTGGTCGTGGTGTCGACCCCGCGCGAGGCTATGTGGGCGTTCGCGGGGTACGCCGGCCTGCTCGCCTTCGTCGGGTACCACGCGCGTGTGCCCGCCGGTTTCCTGCTCAGGCGGCTGCTGATCGAGGTGCCGTTCGTCGCGTTCGCGGTGCTCATGCCGTTCGTCGCGGAGGGCGAGCGGGTGCACGTCCTCGGGATGTCGCTGAGCGTGGGCGGACTGTGGGGCGCCTGGAACGTGCTCGCCAAGGGCACGCTCGGCGTCGCCGCGTCCGTGCTGCTCGCCGCCACCACCGAACTGCGCGAACTGCTGCTCGGACTGCAGCGCCTGAAGCTGCCGCCGCTGCTCGTGCAGATCGCCTCTTTCATGATCCGGTACGGCGACGTCATCACCGACGAGATGCGCCGGATGCGGATCGCCCGCGAGTCGCGCGGCTTCGAGGCGAAGGGCGTGCGCCACTGGGGCGTGCTCGCCAAGTCCGCCGGCGCGCTGTTCATCCGCTCCTACGAGCGCGGGGAACGCGTGCACCTGGCCATGGTCAGCCGGGGATACGCCGGCTCGATGCCGGTCATCGACGAGGTGACCGCGTCCCGGGTGCAGTGGTCGTACGCCCTCGCTCTCCCCTTCGCCGCCCTCGTCGTCTGTCTGCTGGGATGGGTCCTGTGACTACACCTGCCTCCCTGGAGGTCTCCGGCCTCGCCTTCGCCTACCCGGACGGCCACCAGGCCCTGTTCGGCGTCGACTTCTCCATCGCGCGGGGCGAGCGGGTCGCGCTGCTCGGCCCGAACGGTGCCGGCAAGACGACCCTGGTGCTGCACCTGAACGGCATCCTGGGCGGTGGCACCGGCACGGTGACCGTGGCCGGGCTGCCCGTCGGCAAGCGGCACATGGCCGCCATCCGGCAGAAGGTCGGCATCGTCTTCCAGGACCCGGACGACCAGCTGTTCATGCCGACCGTGCGGGAGGACGTGGCGTTCGGGCCGGCCGCCGCCGGGATCAAGGGCGGCGCGCTGGAGGAACGGGTCCGGCACGCTCTGGAGCGGGTCGGCATGCAGGACTTCGCCGACCGCCCGCCGCACCACCTGTCCTTCGGCCAGCGCCGGCGCGTCGCGGTGGCCACCGTGCTCGCCATGGAGCCGGAGATCCTGGTCCTGGACGAACCGTCCTCCAACCTCGACCCGGCCTCCCGCCGGGAACTGGCCGACATCCTGCGTTCGCTGGACGTGACGGTCCTCATGGTCACCCACGATCTGCCGTACGCCCTGGAACTGTGCCCGCGTTCGCTGATCCTCAGCGACGGCGTGATCGCGGCGGACGGCCCGACCGGCGAGCTGCTCTCCGACGACGAGCTGATGCGGGCGCACCGCCTGGAGCTGCCGTTCGGGTTCGACCCGAAGTCCGTGACAATGGGAGCGTGACGAACGAGGATCCCGCCGTCGAGGGCTCACTGCTGCTGGACGACCAGCTGTGCTTCGCGCTGTACGCGGCCCAGCGCGCCGTGACCGCCGCGTACCGTCCGCTCCTCGACGGCCTCGGGCTCACCTACCCGCAGTACCTCGTGCTGCTGGTCCTCTGGGAGCGCGGCGAGACCAGCGTGAAGGAGCTGGCGCGCGCCCTCCGTCTGGACTACGGCACCGTCTCGCCGTTGCTGAAGCGGCTGGAGGCGGCGGGTCTGGTGCGCAGGGAGCGTGCGGCGGGCGACGAGCGCTCGGTGCTCGTCGCGTGCACCGGGCGCGGGGAGGAACTCAGGGAGCGCGCGGCGCGCGTACCTGGCGCCCTGCTCACGACCACGGGGCTCGGCGCACAGGAGGTCGCGCGGTTGCGCGGGGACTTGTGGGGGATCACCGAGCGCGCCGACGCGGCGGCCGCCCGGCACTGATCCCGGATCACCCGCGGTTTCCACCCCCCGGTGACGCCTGCCGACATACCAGCCGGTACCTTGTGCACAATGTATTTGCGCGCCACTTGTTCCGGGGGAGGCCGGCCATGACCGAGGGCACCGCTGTCGACACCCGTCCGACGAAGATCATGTATGTCGCCGAGGCCACCGCACACGGCGGCCGGGACGGCTATGTCACCAGCCACGACGGCCGGCTCGAGCTGAAGGTCGCGATGCCCCCGGAGCTCGGCGGCGACGGCAACGGCACCAACCCGGAACAGCTGTTCGCGGCCGGCTACTGCGCCTGCTTCCACAACGCCCTGATCCTGGTCGGCAACCGCGCGGGCTACGACCTGACCGGCTCCACGGTGGCCGCGAGGGTCGGCATCGGCCCGAACAAGCACCGCGGCTACGGCCTCGCGGTCGCCCTCAGCGTCTCCCTGCCGGTGCTGGACCGGCAGATCGCCGAGAAGCTGGTGGACTCGGCCCACGAGGTGTGCCCCTACTCGAACGCCACGCGCGGCAACATAGACGTAACGATTCTGTTGGGCTGATCCCACCGAGGAATCGCAGGCGCGCGGGCGCTGTTGCGCCCCATGTCGCAGGCGATCGGAAGGGACGGCGGACGTGGACGTGAACGGCACTGTGGCCGAGGGCTTCGAGCCGGTCAGGAAGGCGTTCGCAGCGAACTTCGTGCTGCTCGGGGAGCGCGGCGCGGCGGTCGCCGTGTACCGCGGCGGACACCAGGTCGTGGACCTGTGGGCCGGCACCAGGGACGTGGACGGCGACACCCCCTGGGAGCCCGGGACCGCGCAGATCGTGCGCTCCGCGACCAAGGGCGTGGCCGCCGCCGCGCTGCTGCTCCTGCATCAGCGCGGCGAGCTGGACCTGGACGCCCCGGTCGGCACGTACTGGCCGGAGTACAAGGCGGCCGGCAAGGAGCACACTCGCGTACGGCACCTGCTCGCGCACCGCGCGGGCGTGCCCCTGCTCGACCGCCCGCTGACCCCCGAGGAGGCCGCCGACCCAGACCTCGGTGCGGCGGCCGTGGCCGCGCAGGCGCCGGTGTGGGAGCCGGGAGCGGACCACGGCTACCACGCCCAGACCTACAGCTGGCTCACCGGCGAACTGATCCGGCGCATCACCGGCCGGCCGGCAGGCGAGTGGATCGCGGACGAGATCGCCGGGCCCGTCGGCGCGGACCTGTGGCTCGGCCTGCCGGAATCACAGCACGCGCGCGTGGGACGCGTCGGCCCCGTCGAGGCCCCTGAGACCGCGAGCCTGCGGACCCGCCCCAAACGCGCGGTCGCCGAGGCCTACGGAGACCCGGACTCCCTGACACGCCGCGCGTTCGCCGCGATCACCCCGCTGCCGGACGAGAACGCCCCCGCCTACCGGGCCGCCGCCCTGCCCGCCTCCAACGGCATCGCCACCGCCGGCGGACTGGCCCGCTTCTACGCCTCGCTCATCGGCGAGGTGGACGGCGGCACCCGCCTGTTCGCCCCGGAGACGACGGAGCTGGCGCGCAGCGAGCAGTCCGCCGGGCCGGACCGGGTCCTCGTTGTCGGCACCCGCTTCGGCCTCGGCTACATGCTGCACGGCAGCGCCTCCCCGCTGCTCTCCCCCGCCTCCTTCGGGCACCCGGGCCGGGGCGGCGCCCTCGCGTTCGCCGACCCGGAGACGGGCATCGCCTTCGGCTACGTCACCAACGGGTTCAGGAAGAGCGTGACGGCGGACCCGAGGGCACAGGCACTGGTACGGGCGCTGCGCACGGCGCTCGCGTAGGGCTCGGCTCACAGCGTGCCCGCGCCGCGCGCTCAGGGCGTGCGCCCCCAATGCGCGCCCAGGCGTGCGCCTGTCCCACGCGGCAGCGCGCCGGCGCCCGGCTTCACACGTTGATCGGGTGCGAGGTCCGGCCGGAGTCCGCGTCGATCTCGTCGTGGGCCTTGGTCAGCAGTTGCATGGCCAGTTCGTTGAGGGCGCGGGCACCGGCGATCTCCTCGCCGACCCTGGGCTGGTTGGAGTCGACGCGGTGCCGGCTGGCGCGGCCGTGCGCCCGTACCTCGGTGCCGTCGGGCAGACGCACCATGGCCACCGCGCGCGTGTGCTGCTCGTCCTCCATGAACTCCAGCTCGACGTGCCATCCCACAGCGGTGTGCATCATGTCGACCACCTCCGTAAACCGCTGCTTCCAGGGTGCGCCCGGGCCCCCCGCCCCGTCATGTCGACGCCTGGCCGCCGTCCCGGAGCCGTCGACCGGCGCCGGGCTCAGTCACCCGGCTTCTGCTCGAAGCTGGCGAAGTACGCGGCGGCCATGTCCTCGTCCGCGTGGCCCTGGGCAGCGGCACGGGCGAGCCGTTCGGCGGTCGCGGTGGCGACGTCGAGCCGTACGCCCTCCCGTTCCCCCGCCTCGACGATGAGCCGGGCGTCCTTCTCGGCGGTGGCCACCGCGAACGACGCCGGGGAGAGCTTGCCCTCGAGGACCAGCGCGGCCTTGGCGCGCAGGTAGCCCATGTCGAGCGGTCCGCCCTCGATGAGGTCGAAGAAGTTCTGCGGGTCGACGCCGAGGGCCTTCGAGAGCGCCAGCACCTCGCCGGCCGCGGCGGTGGCCGCGAGAACCCAGCTGTTGGCGACCAGCTTGAGCCGGCTGGCGCTGCCCGCGCCCCCGTCGTCCCCGGTCCACACGGTCTTGACGCCCACCGCGTCGAAGACCGGCGCGACCGTCTCCCGGGCCTCCTCAGGCCCGGCGGCCAGCACGGTCAGCTGGCCGGCCTCGGCGGGCCGGCGGGTGCCGAGGACGGGGGCGTCGTAGAAGACGAGCCCGTGCTCGTGGGCGAACGCCGCCAGGTCGGTGATCAGGTCGATCCCGGCGGTGGTGCACTGCGCCCACACCGCGCCGGGACGCAGGGCCGGGGCGGCCTCGCGCATGACGTCCAGGACGGTGTTGCCGTCGTAGAGCATGGTCAGGACGACGTCGGCTCCCTCGACGGCCTCGGCGGGGGTGTCGGTGACCCGGGCGCCGTCGGTGGCCAGTGGCTCGGCCTTCTCGCGGGTGCGGTTCCAGGCGTGCACGTCGAGTCCGGCACGGCGCAGGTTGCGGGCCATCGCGGCTCCCATGATGCCGGTGCCCAGGACGCTGACGGTCGGCTGGTGGGTCATTGACGGCTCCCTGTCCTCCGGTTACTGCCCCGGTCGCTGCCTCGTGGTCCGACGTCATCTTCGTACGGATGACGCCTCCGCGCCGCCCTGGCGGGTCGGCGAGGGCGCCCGGGTGCGGTACGCGCCGCATCCCGCACCCGGGGCGCGTGCCGTTTCGCGCGGCACCCGGCGCGCGTACGGCTGCCGCGGCACCCGGGGCGCGCTACGGGGGGCACGCCCCCCTGTTCGCCACCCGACGCGCTACCCGGCGTGCAGCATCAGCCCGATCCCCACGACCAGCAGGCCGGCCGCCGCGATCCGGGGTGCTCCGAAGCGCTCCTTGAAGAGCAGTGCGCCGATGACCGCGCCGACGATGATGGACGACTCGCGCAGGGCGGCGATGGGGGCGAGTTCGGCGCGTGTCTGCGCCCACAGGACCAGGGCGTACGCGGCGACGGACAGGGCGGCGCCGAGGAGGCCGAGGACGGCGTACGGCCGCAGCAGCCGGACGGTGTCGCCACGCGCGCGTGCGTACATGTAGGCGGGGATGACGCTCCCCTGGACGGCCATGAGCCAGGCGATGTACCCGAGCGGCGAGTGCGCGGCACGTACGCCCAGGCCGTCGATCACCGTGTACGCGGCGATCGTCAGCCCGGTCGCCAGCGCCGCTCCGATCGCCGCCCAGTCCGGCCGGTTCCCGCGCAGCCCCCACAGGCTGACGCCGGTGAGGCCGAGGCAGGACACGGCGATGCCGGCCATCGCCCAGGCGCCGGGGACCTCGTGCGCGAAGACGGCGGCGAGCACGGTGACGACGAGCGGCGCGCTGCCGCGCGCGAGGGGGTACGCCTGCCCGAAGTCCCCCAGCCGGAAGGAGGTCATCAACAGGGCGTAGTAGGCGATGTGCACGGCCGCCGAGACCAGCAGGAACGGCCAGGCGGGCCCGGCCGGGAACGCCACGAACGGCGCCGTCGCGAGCCCGATCAGCAGCCCGCCGCCGGAGATCAGGGTGAAGCCGACCAGCTTGTCGGTGATCCGGTGCGCGATGGCGTTCCAGCTGGCGTGGGTGACGGCGGCGAGCAGGACGGCCGCCGCGACGAACGGCGTCACGCGCTCTGCTCGCGTACATCCACCGGTGTGGCCCCCGCGTGGACGACGAGTTCCTTCGGCTCGATCGGGAAGGCCGTGTACGGCGTGCCGGCCGCCGCCCACACCGGGCCGTGCGCGAGCAGCGAGCGGTCGGCGACGACACGCGTGCGCGTGCGGTGCCCGAAGGGCGGCACGCCGCCGATGGCGTACCCGGTGGTCTCCCGGACGACACCGGCGTCGGCCCGGGTGACCTTCCCGGCACCCAGCTCCTGCCGCACCCGTTCCACGTCCACGCGCGAGGCCCCGTCCAGCAGGACCGGCACCGGCACGCCATCGACGGCGAAGATCGGCGACTTGGCGCTCCGGCTCGGTTCGCACCCGATCGCGGCGGCGGCCTCGGCGGCGGTCCGGGTGGTCTCCGGGAACCGCCGGGTACGGGCGAGGACGTCCTCCAGCCCGAGCGCGCGGAGGGCTTCGGCGCAACGGGAGTGGGCCCCGGATTCTTCGGCGTCAGTGGCGGCTGTCGTCGTCATGTGGGCACGCTACGGCATCGCCCGAACCCCACTCACGGCGTTTTCCACCCGTTCGTCCGCAGCAGCGGCGTGGAAGACCGGTGAGGGTGCAGCCCGTCCCCACGGGCTGCACCCTCACCGGCCGTCTCTCACGAGCGGTACGTCAGGCGCGTACCAGCTCCCGCTCCCCCTCGGGATCGGCGTCCCTGCGATCCGGCTCCGTGAGCAGACCCTCGCCCTCGACGTCCACGTTGGGCAGGACGCGGTCGAGCCACTTCGGCAGCCACCAGGCCTTCTTGCCGAGCAGCGCGAGCACCGCCGGGACGATCGCCATGCGGACGAGGAACGCGTCGAAGAGGACGGCGATCGCGAGGCCGAAGCCGATCATCTTGACCATCGACTCACTGGAGCCGATGAAGCCGGAGAAGACGGCGATCATGATGACCGCGGCGGCCGTGACGACGCGGGCGCCGTGCTTGAAACCGGTCACGACGGCCTGGTTGGGCTTCTCTCCGTGGACGTACGCCTCGCGCATGCGGGTCACGAGGAACACCTCGTAGTCCATGGCGAGACCGGAGACCACGCCGACCATGAAGATCGGCATCATCGACATGACCGGACCGGTCTCCTCGACGTTCATCAGGCCCGACAGCCAGCCCCACTGGAAGACCGCGACCACGGCGCCGAGGGCCGCCATCACACTGAGCAGGAAGCCGAGGGCCGCCTTCAGCGGGACGAGGATCGAGCGGAAGACCACGATCAGGAGGAGGAAGGCCAGCCCGACCACCAGGGCGAGGTAGGGCAGCAGCGCGTCGTTCAGCTTCTGCGAGACATCGATGTTCATCGCGGTCGAGCCGGTGACCAGCACCTTCGCATCGGTCGCGGAGGTGATGTCCGCGCCCTTGCCGCGGATGGCGTGCACCAGGTCCTCGGTGGTGGTCGAGGACGGCTTGGAGTCCGGGACGACGGTGATCGTCGCGGTGTCGCCGGCCTTGTTGGGTGCGGCGGGGGTGACCGTGACGACGTCCTTGAGGCCCTTGATCTCGTCGCCGACCTTGGTGAAGGCCGCCTTCGGGTCATCGCTGCCCTTGGCGTCGACCACGATCATGAGCGGGCCGTTGAAGCCCGGTCCGAAGCCCTCGGAGAGGAGGTCGTAGGCGCGGCGCTGGGTGGTGGAGACCGGCTGGGAGCCGTCGTCGGGGAGGCCGAGTTCGAGGGAGGTGGCCGGAACCGCCGCCGCGCCGAGGCCGATCACGCCGAGCAGGAGGACGGCGACGGGGCGCCGGACGACGAAGCTCGCCCAGCGGGTGCCCATGTTGGGCCGGCCCGGCTTCTTGGGCGTACGGCCGCCGCCGAGCAGCTTGCTCTTCTCGCCGGCCGGCTTGACCCTGCGGCCGGCGTAGCCGAGCAGCGCCGGGATCAGGGTGAGGGCGATGAGGACCGCGATGGCGACCGTACCGGCGGCCGCGATGCCCATCTTGGTCAGCATCGGGATGTTGACCACGGACAGGCCGACCAGGGCGATGACGACCGTCAGGCCCGCGAAGACCACCGCCGAGCCCGCCGTACCGACGGCCCGGCCGGCCGCGTCCTCGCGGTCGCGCCCCTCGGCCAGTTCGGCGCGGTAGCGGGAGACGATGAAGAGGGCGTAGTCGATGCCGACGGCGAGGCCGATCATCGACGCCAGGGTGGAGGTGGTCGTGCCCAGGTCCAGGGCGCTGGCGAGCGCGGTGATCGTGGAGACGCCGATGCCGACGCCGATGATCGCGGTCAGCAGCGGGAATCCCGCCGCGAGCAACGAGCCGAAGGTGATGACGAGGACGACCGCGGCGATGGCGATGCCGATGATCTCGCTGGAACCGGTCTCGGGGGTGGCGTTCAGCGCGTCACCGCCGATCTCGACGGTGAGGCCCGCGTCCCGCGCGTCCTGCGCGGCCTCCTTCAGCGCGTCGCGGGAGGGGTCCTCCAGCTCCATGCCGGAGACCTTGTACTTCACCGAGGCGTAGGCGACCGTGCCGTCCTTGCTGACGGCGTGCCCGGTGTAGGGGTCGGCGACGGAGACGACCTCCGAACCGCTCTTGAGTTCCTTGACGGTCTTCCCGACGGTCGCCTTGTGGGCGGCGTCCGTCATCTTCTCGCCGCTGGGCGCCTTGAAGACGACCCGTGCGGTGGCGCCGTCGGCGCTCATACCGGGGAAGCGCTGTTCCAACAGGTCGAAGGCCTTCTGGGCCTCGGTGCCGGGGATGGAGAAGGACGTGTTGCCGGCGGCCGGCGCGGAGGCGGCACCCACCCCGGCGAGGGTGAGCAGCGCGACCCATATGAGGGCGGCGAAGTGCCGTCGCCGGAAGGCGAGCCGGCCGAGTTTGTAGAGGAACGTGGCCACGGAGGCGTACTCCCGGTCAGGTCGTGGGTTCAGCTGGGCAGGGGCGATCAGCCCGACGACGTGAGCGGTGACGTCAGGTGGTGGGCTTGCTGGGGAGGGGTATCAGAAGGTGATCGAGGTTGATCAAGAGGTGGCGACGCCGAGGGCGGGGAGGACCACGGCATCGATGTAGGAGGTGAGGAAGGCCTGGGTGGGCGGCTGGTCGTCGAGCAGGGCCCGGGTGGCGAAACCGCCGACCATCATGTGCAGCAGGAAGTCGAGCGCCGGACAGTCGGGGCGAATCTCACCCCGGTCGACCGCGCGCCGGATCACCTGGTGGAATCCGGACATCTCCGGCTCCACGAGGTGCGCGCGGAACGCCTCGCGCAGATCGGGGCTGTTGTGCATCGCCATGGCGACGCCCCGCATGAGCGCGGAGTTCCGCTCGATCGTGCAGTCGTCCTCCAGCCGCACCAGGGCGTGCAGGTCGCCGCGGAGCGAACCGGTGTCGATCTCGTCGATCCGGCCGGGCTTGCCGTGCCGGATGGCCTTCACGACCAGCTCGGCCTTGCCGCCCCACTGGCGGTAGAGCGTGGCCTTGCTGGATCTGGTGCGAGCGGCCACGGCGTCCATGGTGAGGGCGTCGTAGCCGACTTCCCGGAGCAGGTCGAGCACGGCCTCGTACAGCTCGGCCTCTCGCTCGGGCGTGATCCGACTGCGACGCGTCGTTGCGACGGCCTCGGTCATGCCGGTCACCTTCCCACTCCGTGGTCTTCCGCTTCGTACCTCTCTGAAGATACCCCTCGAGCGTACGAAACGAAACCGTTTCGTACGTGTGCTGGGTCACGCCTGTCGGTTTTCCATAAGGGATCGGCCGGTTGTGCAGCTCATAAGTTGCTGGGGCTCTTTGCCAGGAAAAGCATGGGAGAGTGAGCTATCTGCGCCTTCCCCACCTCAACGGCGACCTGCTGTGCTTCGTGGCCGAGGACGACCTCTGGCTGGCCCCCCTCGACGCCCCGGGCCGCGCCTGGCGGCTCACGGCGGACCGTACGAAGGCAGGGCACCCCCGCTTCTCGCCCGACGGCAGCCAGATCGCCTACACCACCTGGCGCAGCCTCGTCCCCGAGATCCACCTCGTCGGCGTCGACGGCGGGCCCGCGCGGCAGCTGACGTACTGGGGCAGTGCCGACACGCAGGTCTGCGGGTGGACCCCGGAGAGCGACATCCTGGCCGTGGCCTCCCACGGACAGCCCTTCTCGTACTTCACGTGGGCCTACAAGGTCGCCACCGACGGCGACCCGGGCGGTCGCCTGCCCTGGGGCCCGGTCGCCGACATCCAGGTCGCCGACCTCGACGGTGAGCGCAAGACCCTGCTGCTCACCGGCACCCCGCCGCACGAACCGGCCGCCTGGAAGCGCTACCGGGGCGGCGCGATGGGCCGCCTCTGGCTGCACGGGCAGCGCCTCCTGCCCGACATCGACGGCCATCTGGCCTGCCCCATGTTCGTCGGCGGCCGGATCGCCTTCCTCTCCGACCACGAGGGCGTGGGCAACCTCTACTCCTGCGCCTACGACGGCACCGGCCTGCGCCGCCACACCGACCACGACGCCTTCTACGCCCGGCACGCCTCCACCGACGGCACCCGCGTGGTCTACCAGTGCGCGGGCGACCTGTGGCTGGTGGACGACTTCTCACCGGCCGGCGTACCGCGCAGGCTCGACATCCGGCTCGCCGGACCGGCCACCGGCCGCCGCAGGTACCAGGTGCCGGCCGCGCAGAACGTGGACAGCATCTCCGTGGACGAGACCGGCCGGGCCAGCGCCGTCGTCGTACGCGGCAGCCTGTACTGGCTCACCCACCGCGACGGTCCGGCCCGTACGATCACCGACACGCCCGGCGTGCGGGTGCGGCTGCCGGAGATGCTGGGCTCGACCGGGCAGATCGCGTACGTGACGGACGCCGAGGGCGAGGACGCCGTCGAGATCGCCCAGCTGCCCCGCGCGACCGGCGACCGCGCGCCGCACAGGCTGGCCTCCGGCGATCTGGGTCGGGTCCTGGAGATGGTCGCCGACCCGCTCGGCGAGCGCCTCGCCATCGCCTCGCACGACGGACGGCTGCTGCTGATCGACGCGACGGAGGACTCCGGTGGCGGGGTGGAAGACGCCGTCAGGGATGTCGAGGACGTCCGGGGCGGGGGCGGCGTGGAGGGCTCCGGCGACGCTGAGGTCACCAACGGCTCGGACGGCTCGACGGGCACCGGCGACTCCGGCGACGAGGGCAGGGCGGGCCTTGCGGGCCCGGGCGGCTCAACCGGCCCGGGCGGCTCGGCGGGCGAGGGCGGCTCGGGCGCCAATGGCACGGCGGGCAGCGGCGACTCCGGCGCCAATGGTTCGACGGGCAGCGGCGAGGGCGAGGCGAGCCCGGGCGGCCCGGGCGGCTCGGCGGGCTCGACGGGCGCCGGCAGCTCCGGCGCCACCAGCTCGGCGGGCAGCGGGGACTCCGGCGACGAGGGCAAGGCGGGCCTCGGCGGCGCGGGCGACTCCGGCGCCAATGGCACGGCGGCCTCCAGCGGCTCCGGTACCAACAGCTCGGCGGGCTCGAGTGGCCCCGTGGGGCCGGTTCCAGGCGGTTCGGGTGGTGCCGTGACGGAGTTGATCCGCTCCGTCAACGGCCCCGTCCGTGACCTCGCCTTCTCACCCGACGGCTCCTGGCTCACCTGGTCCCACCCGGGCATCGGCCGCTCCCTGCGTCAGATCAAGCTGGCCCGCATCAAGGACCGGCTGATCATCGACGTGACGAACGGCCGCTTCGAGGACGAGAACCCCGTGTTCACCCGCGACGGCCGCTACCTGGCGTTCCTCTCCTGGCGTGGCTTCGACCCGGTGTACGACGTCCACACCGGCGACCTGTCCTTCCCGCTCGGCTGCCGCCCCTATCTCGTCCCGCTCTCCTCGGCGACCCCCTCCCCCTTCGCCCTGAACCCCGAGGGCCGCCCCGCGGCCGGCGGGCTCGATCCGCTCGAGGACGAGGAGACCGGCGAGGGCGGCGCGGTGACCGTCGAGGTGGAGGGCCTGGAGAGCAGGGTCACGCCGTTCCCGGTCATCGCCTCCAAGTACTCCGCGCTGTGCCCGGTCGCGGGCGGTGGACTGGTCTGGCTCCGCTGGCCGATCTCCGGCGCGCTCGGCGAGACCTTCGCCAGCCCGGACGACACCACCGGCCGGCCGACCCTCGAGTACTTCAACATCAGCAAGGCCAAGAAGTCCGAACTCGTCGGCCACCTCGACTGGTTCGGGGTCAGCGGCGACGGCACCCGGCTGGTCGTCGTCGACGAGGGCGACCTGCGGGCCGTGCCCTCGACCGAGATCGGCGACGGGGACACGACCGTCTGGATCGACCTGCGTCGCATCCTGCACGTGGTCGACCCGCCCGCGGAGTGGCGCCAGGCCTATGAGGAGGCCGGGCGCCTCATCCGCGCGTACTTCTGGGACCCGGGCATGTGCGGCATCGACTGGGACGCGGTGCTCGCCCAGTACCGGCCGCTGGTCGAACGGATCTCCTCCCCCGACGAGTTCGCCGACCTGCTCCGCGAAGTCCTGGGCGAACTGGGCACCTCCCACGCCTACGTCACCGCCGCCCGCCGCAATGAGGGCCCGCCCCACTACCAGCGCTGGCAGGGCCTGCTCGGTGCCAACTTCGTCCACCGCGACGGCGGCTGGACGCTCAAGCGCATCCTGCCCGGTGACTCCTCCGACTCCAAGGCCCGTTCACCGCTGGCCGGTACGGGCATCCGCGAGGGCGCGGTCCTCACCCACGTCGACGGCCGCCCGGTCGACCCGGTCACCGGCCCCTACCCCCTGCTCGCCGGTTCGGGCGGTACGACCGTGGAGCTGACGTTCACGCCGGCGGAGGGCGGGGCCGGGCGCGCCCGGCGCGTCGCCGTCGTCCCGCTCATCGACGAGCGCCCCCTGCGCTACCAGGACTGGGTGGCCAAACGCCGTGGGGTGGTGCGGGAGTTGAGCGGGGGCAGGTGCGGCTATCTGCACATCCCCGACATGGGCGGCTCCGGCTGGGCCCAGTTCAACCGTGATCTGCGCATGGAGGTGTCCCGGCCCGCGCTGATCGTGGACGTGCGCGGCAACGCGGGCGGGCACATCAGCGAACTCGTCATCGAGAAGCTGACCCGCACGATCCTCGGCTGGGATCTGACGAGGGACGCGCAACCGGTGTCGTACACCTCCAACGCGCCGCGGGGCCCGGTGGTCGCCCTCGCCGACGAAGCGACTTCCTCGGACGGCGACATGATCACCGCGGCTTTCAAGCTGCTGAAGCTCGGCCCGGTCGTCGGCCAGCGCACCTGGGGCGGCGTGGTCGGCATGACCGGCCGCCACCGCCTGGGCGACGGCACGGTCATCACCGTGCCCATGAACGCGGCCTGGTTCGACGCCTACGGCTGGTCCGTGGAGAACCACGGCGTCGCCCCCGATCTGGAGATCATGCGTACCCCCCTCGACTGGGCGGAGGGCCGCCACGCCCAACTCGACGACGCCGTCCAACTCGCTCTGGATCTCCTGGAAACCACCCCGGCGGCGATCCCCCCCGACCACAGCGACGTCCCCGACCGCTCCCGCCCCAAGCTCCCGCCACGGCAGTGAGGGGGCGGAAGACCCAGCCGCACCCGACGGCGCACCCGCACCACCCCACCAAAGAACGCAGGGCACCCTCCAGCAAGAAGGGCGCCCCACGTAGTCCGGCCGAAGCCGGGCGCAGCGACTAGGCGTCGTAGTCCCGGTCGAAGCGGTCGTCCATCTCCTGCTCCGTGTCCTCGATGTCGCGCATGTTCTGGCGACCACGCTCGGACTGCGGCTGCTGACCACGCTGCGGCTGCTGGCCTCGCTGCGGCTGCTGACCACGCTGGGGCTGCTGGCCGCGCTGCGGCTGCTGCTGGCCACCACGCTGCGGCTGCTCGCCACGCTGGCCGGCACGCTCACGCGCCTGACCGAGCTTGTCCTTGGCCTGGTCCTGCCACTCGTTGGCCTTGTCCTGGAACTGGTCCTTCATACCCATGTGGGTTCACTCCTGTGGTGAGTGAGGGTGGGGATTGACCCCTTGGTGGGGCCTCGACCAGATTCACACGGGCGAACACGGAGTGCATGTCGATCAGTTACGCTGCGTAGCCCGTGCCGCCTCGTCGGCCTCCCCACCTGCGCCGACGAGTCCGGAACGCATCCCCTGCAGGCGGGGCGCGAACCGCTTCATCTCGCGCTGGCCGACCGTTCCGATGAGCGCCGGGAGGTACCCGCGCAGGCCCTGCATGCCGCGCAACCACCACTGTCCGTACACGTGCGCCGAGCGCCGCTCGATCCCGGCGACGATCCGGTCCACCGCGGGTCCCAGCGGGTACGTCTTGTTCGACGGCCACGGCAGCCGTTGCCGCAGTTCACGCATGACGTCGTCCTGGTCGGCGCCGCGCACCATGTCGGTGTCGGTCCAGGACAGGTACGCGACACCGACGCGCACGCCCTGGTAGCCGACCTCGGCGCGCAGACTGTGCGCGTACGCCTCCACGCCCGACTTGGAGGCGCAGTACGCCGTCATCATCGGCGCCGGGGTGATCGCGGCGAGCGAGGCGATCTGAAGCAGATAACCGCGGCTCTCGACGAGCACCGGCAGGAACGCGCGGGCGGTCACCGCCGAACCGATCAGGTTCACCTCGATCACGCGCCGCCAGGCCTGCGGATCGGAGTCGGCGAACGGACCGCCCGTCGCCACACCGGCGTTGGCGACCACGATGTCGACCTTCCCGAACCGCGCCTTCACCTCCTGCGCCACCCGGCTCATCGCCTCGTGGTCGGTGACGTCGGCGTACCAGTGGGCGCTCTCACTGTGCAGCCGCGCGGAGACCTCCTTGAGCGCCTCCTCCTCCAGCCCGACCAGTGCCACCTTCGCACCGCGCGCGGAGAGCTTGCGCGCCAGCAGCTCACCGACGCCGCGCGCCGCTCCGGTGACGACCGCGACCTGCCCCTCGAGGCCGACCCTGCTCATGCGCCCTCCTTGGTCTGCGCGGGGGTGGAACCGTGCTGGGGGCTGGACCCCGTGACGTAGGTGATGGTGAGTTCCCGGATTCTGCGGATCACCGGCTCGGGAGCCTCGATCGGGGTCATGTGGCCGACGCCGGGCAGCTCGGTGAGGCCGACGCAGTTCGGCAGGGCGGCGACCAGCGCACGGGCGTGCACGGGAGGCGTGAGCCGGTCGGACGCGCCGTGCACCACCGCGGTGGGCGCGTGCAACTCCCGTACGCCGTGGTCGAGATCGAGTGCTTCGAGTACGGCGGCCCAGGCGTGGCGCACGGCGCGCGGGCAGGCGTGCACGATCCGCGCGCACGCCTCCACCATGTGCGGGGCGGAACCGGCGCCCATGGTGGCGTACTTGAGGATGCTCTTCGCGACCGGCGTGACCGGCCCCAGGGGGGCACGCGAACCGAGGACGCGTCCGGTGATCCAGGTGCGCACCCGTCCGGCGCGCAGCGGCACCACGCGCGCCTCCGCGACCAGCCGCGAACTGCCGGTGCTGCACAGCAGGACGGCGGCGGCGTGTTCGCGGAACCGGGGGCGCGTGGCGGCGGCCATGACGGTCATGCCGCCCATGGAGTGGCCGACGATCAGGGCCTTCTCCCCACGGGCGAGCGTCTGAGCGAGTACCGCTTCGAGATCGTCCGCCAGCGCATGGGTGGTGCACGCCGGGCTCGAGGGACTGCGCCCGTGCCCCCTCTGGTCGTAGGTGATCACCCGGTGGTCGGTCGCCAGGTCCCGTATCTGCGCCGCCCAGAAGGCGGTCGAGCAGGTCCAGCCGTGGGAGAGGACGATGGGGGGCGCGTTCTCGGGCCCGTGCACCTCGACGTGCAAACGCGCGCCGTCGGCGGAGACGACGGTGAGTTCGCGGGACGGGACGGGCGGGGCGTACGGGCCGGAGGACACGGCGGCGACCCGGCTCATACGGCACCCTCGCTCTGCTTCTCGGCGACCGCGGCCTCTTTCGCGGCTGTACCCCTCTGCTTCTCCGGGGACTGACGGATGACCTCGTACTCCCCCAGGTCCACCCGCCGGGTCGCGCGCCGGAACTCGGTCGTCGTACCGGGCCAGATGGTGGTGTTGCGGCCGCTCGCGTCCAGGTACCAGCTGGTGCAGCCGCCGGTGTTCCACACGGTGCGCCTCATGCGTTCCTGGACCTCGTGGTTCCAGGCCTTGACGGCGGCGGACCGGGCGTCGAGGGCGGCGCGGCCGCCGAGGACGTCGAGCTGGCGCAGGTAGTCGGCCATGTAGTTCAGCTGGGACTCGATCATGAGGATCATGGAGGAGTTCCCGAGGCCGGTGTTGGGCCCGATGATCGTCATCCAGTTCGGGAAGCCGGCGGCCGCGGCGCCGCGCAGCGCCCGCATGCCGTTCTTCCAGGACTCCGCGAGCGTGATGCCCTCCGCGCCGACCACCCGCTCGGCGATCGGCATGTCCGTGACGTGGAAGCCCGTGCCGAAGATGATCGCGTCGACCTCCGTCTCGGTGCCGTCGGCCGCGACGAGCGTGGACCCGCGGATCTCGCTGAGCCCGCTCGCGACGACGTCCACGTTGGGCCGGGCGAGCGCCGGGTAGTACTCGCTGGACAGCAGGATCCGCTTGCAGCCGATGCGGTATCCGGGGGTGAGCTTGGCGCGCAGCGCCGGGTCCTTGATGGCACGGGCCATGTTGCGCTTGGCGAGCTGTTCGACGAGGCCGAGTTCGTCGGGGCGCTTGGTGAACGCGTGCACCTGCAGTTCCCGGATGCCCCACAGCAGTCCGCGCCTGAGCCGGCTGGTGAAGGGCACCGACCGGTGCAGCCACCGCTCGGCGCCGCTGATGGCGCGGTCGACGCGGGGCAACACCCATGGCGGGGTGCGCTGGAAGAGGGTGAGGCGGCCGACCTGCGGCTGGACGGCGGGCACGATCTGGATGGCGGAGGCGCCGGTACCGACCATGGCGACGCGCTTGCCGCGCAGGTCGTAGTCGTGGTCCCAGCGCGCGGAGTGGAACACCTTGCCGGGGAAGGACTCGAGCCCCGGGATCTCGGGAATCTTCGGGTCGGACAGCGGCCCCGTCGCGGAGACGACGACGTCGGCGGTCAGGGACCCGCGCGCGGTCTCGATGTGCCAGCGCAGGTTCTCGGCGTCCCAGCTCATCAGCTTGACCTCGGAGTCGAAGCGGATGTGCGGACGCAGGCCGAAGAGGTCGGTGACGTGCTCCAGGTAGGCGCGGATGTGCCGCTGCCCGGAGAAGGTGCGCGGCCACTCCGGGTTGGGCGCGAAGGAGAAGGAGTACAGGTGGGAGGGGACGTCGCAGGCGCACCCGGGGTAACTGTTGTCCCGCCACGTGCCGCCGACACCGTCCGCCCGCTCCAGGACGACGAAGTCGGTGATCCCCTCGCGGCGCAGCCGCACGGCGGCCCCCAGCCCGCCGAACCCGGATCCGATCACCGCCACCCGTACATGTTCGTGCTCGGCCATCCCGAAGCCTCCACGCATCGCCTTGGACCCTGCCAGTGGATACTGGCGCAATGGGACTGTAGAGCAGCTCAGTACCGAGCGGTAGGGGTCGAGGGAGGGAAGTTACCGGCGGTACAACATAGGCTGCGGGCGTGGCAGAGGACGCAGAACACCCGGGAGCCAGGCGCGAGTACCGCATGGAGGAGCTGGCCCGTCTGGCCGGCATCACCGTGCGCACGCTGCGCTTCTACCGCGAGCGCAAGCTGCTCCCGCCACCCCGGCGCGAAGGCCGTATCGCCTGGTACGACGATCACCACCTGGCGCGCCTGCGCACCATCGCCGCCCTGCTGGAGCGCGGCCACACGCTGACCGGCATCGCGGAACTGGCCGAGGCCTTCGACCACGGGCGCGACGTCGCCGACGTCCTGGGCGTCGGTACTCCCACCGAGGAGGAACCGGTCCGTCTCACCCCCGAGGAACTCGCCGCCCGCTTCGAGGGCGAGGTCACACCCGAGAACCTCGCCGCCGCCATGGACCTCGGCTATGTCGGCACCGACGGCGACGAGATCGTCCACATCAGCCGCCGCCTGCTGGACGTCTCCTCCGCGCTGGTCCGCGAGGGCATCCCGCTCGCCGAGGTGCTGACGGCCGGCGCCCGCGTCCGCGAACACGCCGACGCCCTGGCCGAACTCTTCGCCGACCTGATCCTGCGCCATGCTCCCGCGGAGGATCTGCCCCGCCTGCGTCCGCTCGCGCGCAGCGTGGTCGAGGCGGAACTCTCCCTAGCCCTGGACCGCCGCCTGACCAAGGACGAGAACATGGACATGGGCATGGACATGGACATGGGCATGGACATGGGCATGGGCATGGGCATGGGCATGGGCATGGACATGGGCATGGAGAAGGGCAAGGGCGGCTGAGGGCGGCTGAGGACGCCCGGTGCGCCTACAGGTCGTAGACGACGGTCACCGGCGCGTGGTCGGACCAGCGCTCGGCGTGCGTGGCCGCCCGCTCGACGAAGCCCTTGACGGCCCTGCGGGCCAGGCCGGGCGTGGCGACGTGGTAGTCGATGCGCCATCCCGAGTCGTTGTCGAAGGCCCGCCCGCGGTACGACCACCAGGTGTACGGCCCCTCGACCTCGGGGTGCAGGGCACGGACGACGTCGACGTAGCCGCCCGCCTCGGCGGCGAACACCTGGCCGAGCCATTCCCGCTCCTCGGGCAGGAAGCCGGAGTTCTTGGTGTTGCCGCGCCAGTTCTTGAGGTCGGCCTGCTGGTGGGCGATGTTCCAGTCACCGCAGACGACCACCTCGCGCCCGTCGGCGGCGGCCCGCTCGCGCAGTTCCTTCAGGTGGGCGAGGAACTCACCCATGAAACGGACCTTCTCGTCCTGCCGCTCGGTGCCGACCTCGCCCGAGGGCAGATAGAGGGAGGCGACCGTGACGCCGGGCAGGTCGGCCTCGACGTAACGCCCGCTGCCGTCGAACTCGGCCGAGCCGAACCCGGTCCGGACCCGGTCGGGCTCGCGCCGCGTGTAGAGGGAGACGCCGGCGCGCCCCTTGGCGGCGGCCGGGGCGTGCACGACGTGCCAGCCGTCGGGCTGCCGGACATCCTGGGGCAGCTGGTGCGGCTCGGCGCGCACCTCCTGGAGACAGACGACGTCCGCGGAGGTCTGGGCGAGCCACTCCACGAAGCCCTTCTTGGCGGCGGCCCGCAGCCCGTTCACGTTCACCGAGGTCACTGTCAGCACCCGGGCACGATACCGGCACACTGGTCGGAGTCCTCAAAGCCCCAGACCCATCGCCTGCATAGAAGTACGATGCCCAGCATGAATATACGCCCCGTTCGCTTCGATCACCCCGACGCCCTCAAGCTCAACGACGAGGTCCAGGCCGAGTACCACCAGCG
This sequence comes from Streptomyces sp. NPDC006314, assembly GCF_040613075.1. Lineage (NCBI taxonomy): Bacteria > Bacillati > Actinomycetota > Actinomycetes > Kitasatosporales > Streptomycetaceae > Streptomyces > Streptomyces sp. NPDC006314. The sequence continues at coordinate 659,252 of NZ_JBEXRL010000001.1, forward strand.
CTACGGCGACGGCGGCGACGCCACGGCCCTCGACCCCGCGGACTTCCACCCGCCCCGGGGCGTGTACCTGATCGCGTACGACGAGTACGACCGCCCGGTCGCCACCGGCGGCTGGCGCGGCCAGGACCGCAACGACGAAGGCAACGAGGACGGCGACGCCGAGCTCAAGCGCATGTACGTGATCCAGGAGATGCGCGGCCGGGGCCTCGCGCGCCGCATGCTCGCGGCCCTGGAGGAGGACGCCCGCATGGCCGGCCGCATCCGCATGGTCCTGGAGACCGGCACCAAGCAGCCGGAGGCCATCGCCCTGTACGCGTCCAGCGGTTACGAACCGTGCACCAAGTTCGGCTACTACCGCCACTACGAGGAGAGCCGCTGCTTCGCCAAGCGACTGTAGACGCGATGAAGCCCCGATCGGCTTCTGCCGATCGGGGCTTCACGATGCGTGGACCTGAGGGGATTTGAACCCCTGGCCCCCTCGATGCGAACGAGGTGCGCTACCGGACTGCGCCACAGGCCCTTGCAACGAGTGAAACTCTAGCATCCCCATCCGGGTGCTTGGAAATCCGTTCCCGGACTGGTCAGGGGCGGGCTTCCCGTTGCGTGACAGCCGTCACTCGTTGGCCGCGCGCGGGCGGTCGCCGTCCTCGTACTGGTCGAAGAGCGGGGTGCGACCGCGCTCGCGCGCTCGGCGCGCCGAGGCCGCGCGGCGCGCGTCGCCGCGGCCGTCCGCCGCCTTGTCCCCGGACGCGGGCTCTCCCTCGTCCCCCTCCGCCTCCGGCGCGTGGCCCGCCTCCTGTTCCGGCGCGACGGAGCTGGAACGCGCCGAACTCCACGTGTCCGGAGCCCCCAGATCCACATCGGAGGTGGCACGCGGCGCGACCGGCGCGGTCACATACGTCGGCAGCGGCACCGGCACCGGGTCCCAGCTGTCTCCATGACCGGGCCGCCGCTGCCGCTCGCGCTGCTGGTCGACCCACTCGGCGTGGTCGGTCTGCTCGACGAGGGCGCGCCGGTCCGCGGCGAGCGCGGAAAGACCGGTGTCCGTGCCGGTGTCCGGTCCCTCCTCCGGTTCGTCCGCACCGGGTCCCGAGTCGAGGGGCGCGCGCCGACGCGGCTGGCGCTCACGCAGGCGCTGGGCCGCGACCTCCGCGCGCTGGCGGTCCATCTGGTAGGCGAAGCGGCGGCGTTCCTGGGCGCGCAGGTAGGCGATGTACGCGCTGAGCAGCACTGCGGGTACACCGGGCGCCCACAGGAAGGCGAGCCCGCCGACGGCGGCGACGATCGCGCCGAGGGTGAAGGCGAAGAAGAGCATCACGGTGGTGCGCCGACGGCGCGCGAGCACCTTCGAGCGCTGGGCGCGCGCTGCGGCCGCCTGCGCCGAGGGCGTACGCCGCGCGGCGGGCACGTGCCTCTGCGCGGGTACGGACCCGCATGGATGCGCGGGTGCGTCGGAGGAGTGCCCGGGCACCGGGGCGGACTTGGGCACCGGGGCGGCGTCCTGGTCGTGCGCCGGTTCCAAGGACGCCTCGGGCCCGGCGTCCGCCGCACGGACCTGACGGCGGGTCGGAGGCACGACGAAGGCCCGGACGTCCACCGTGTCGGTGACGGCGTCCGGATCGCCGGCGTCCGGCTCCCCCTCCTGGGCGGAGCGCGCCCGCAGGTCCTTGGCGTATCGACGCTCCATGCCCGCCCGTCCGGACAGCAGCCGGATGGCGGTGCTGAAGCGTTCCGTCGGACGGGCCTCGTTCAGCTCGTCCTGCCTACGGAGCCACATCGGCACCAAGTAGGCGGCCCAGGCCCCGACAATGACTGCGTAGATGAGGCCGCTGCTGCTCACGCCTCACACCGTAGAGGGGTTTGCATGAGGCCATCTGCCAATTGGGCCGGTGTGTCGCACGATCTGGCTGATATTTCCAGCTTTTTTTGCGACCGATGCGATCAGCGGGCCGCCAAGGTGGTGAAATTCAATGCCCTGAGGCGATCGTCGGCCGATCAATTTCGAACAAACATTCAATTCCGGGCTAGGCCGGATTCCCCGGCGCGTTCTGCGGACGCTGCGCCTCGCGAGAGCGGGCCCGCTGCCAGCGCGCGAGCAACCCGTCGGGCACCTCTTCCTCGGTGAGCGCGTAGACCAGATGGTCGCGCCAGGCTCCGTCGATGTGCAGATAACGCGGTCGGAGCCCCTCCTGGCGGAATCCGAGTTTCTCCACGACCCGGCGGCTCGGCCGGTTCTCGGGGCGAATGCAGACCTCTATGCGGTGCAGCCCGACGGTGCGGAAACAGTGGTCCACCACGAGCGCGACGGCCGTCGGCATCACCCCGCGACCGGCCACCGCCTCGTCCACCCAGTAGCCGACATGCCCCGAGCACATGGATCCCCAGGTGATACCGGCGACCGTCAACTGCCCGACCAGCCGCCCCTGGTACTCGATGACGAACGGCAGCATCCGGCCCGCGCCGGCCTCGGCGCGCAGATGCCGGACCATCTGCCGATAGGTCGGCCGGTGCGCGATCGGTCCGCTCGGCGTGGGCGGCGGGATGGTCGCCTCCCAGGGGCGCAGCCAGTCCCGGTTGCGCCGGTTCACCTCGCGCCAGGCCCGCTGGTCGCGCAGCTTTATCGGCCGGAGGACGACATCGCCGTCCCCCAGCACGACGGGCCAGGAGGAGCTGTTCAGCTCGCACCCCCGCTACCGGGTCTGGGGTGGTCGCCACCGCGGATCTGGTCGACGGCGTGGACCAGCAGCGGCTCGAGCACGGCGAGGCCGTCCTTCACCCCGCCCGCGGAGCCGGGCAGATTGACGACCAGGGTCCGCCCCGCCACGCCGGCCAGGCCACGGGAGAGCGCGGCGGTCGGCACCTTCTCCCGTCCGAAGGCACGGATGGCCTCGGCGATGCCCGGCACCTCGCGATCGATCACCGCGCGGGTCGCCTCGGGCGTGCGGTCGGTGGGCGAGATGCCGGTGCCACCGGTGGTGACGATGGCGTCGTACCCGGCCTCGACGCCCGCGCGCAGCGCCGCCTCCACGGGGTCCCCGTCGGGGACGACCCGGGGCCCGTCGACGGCGAATCCGAAGCTCCTCAGACCGTCGGCGACCAGGGGACCGCCCTTGTCCTCGTAGACACCCGCGGCAGCCCTGTTGGAGGCGGTGACCACCAGAGCACGGTAGGTCATGCCCGGCTCCAGTCGCCCGACTTGCCGCCCGTCTTCTCCTCCACCCGCACGTCCGTGATGACCGCTCCCTTGTCGACCGCCTTGACCATGTCGATCACGGTGAGCGCGGCGACCGTCACCGCGGTGAGGGCCTCCATCTCGACGCCCGTGCGATCCGTCGTCTTCACGGTGGCCTGGATCTCCACGGCGTCGTCCGCGACCGACAGATCCAGTGTCACACCCGACACCGACAACGGGTGGCACAGGGGGATCAGGTCCGGGGTCCGCTTGGCGCCCATGATGCCCGCGATACGCGCGGTGGCGAGGGCGTCACCCTTGGGCACCCCCTCCCCGCGCAGCAGCTCGACCACGCGGGGTGAGACGAGGACGCGGCCGCTGGCGCGGGCGGTGCGCGCGGTCACGTCCTTCCCGGACACGTCGACCATGCGGGCCGCGCCCGCCTCGTCGATGTGCGTCAGCCGGTTCTGCACAGAGGGTCCGGGGGTCTCCCCCCGGGAAGGCACAGTCATGGTGTGTGGCGCTCCCGGTCCGGGCCCGTCGCAGTGCGGTGCACGGGCCTGTTGTGCGCGACACGGTACCGCCAAGCCGGCGCGCGCACCGGACCAGGATGCCCTGTGGACGGGCCGGGCCCGTCAGCCGAGCAGCACGACCTCCACCTCGGTGCCGGGCTCGACGGATTCCACGTCCTCGGGGACGACGATCAGCGCGTCGGCGTGCGCCAGCGCGGCGATCAGGTGGGAGCCCGCGCCGCCGACGGGGGTCACCTCGCCGTCGGTGTACGCGCCACGCAGGAACTGGCGCCGCCCCATGGGCGAGCGGAGCACCTTGTCCGTCTTCAGGGTGGCCCGCGCGCGCGGGCGGTGGAGGTCCCTGAGGCCCATCAGGGCGCGGATGGCGGGGTGGACGAACAGCTCGAAGGAGACGTACGACGACACGGGATTGCCGGGCAGGGCCAGCAGCGGCGTGTGGTCGGGGCCGATGGAACCGAAGCCCTGGGGTTTGCCGGGCTGCATGGCGAGCGTGCGGAACTCGACGCCGCCTCCCGCCTCGTCCTCGTCGCCGACGTACGCCAGCGCCTCCTTGACGACGTCGTACGCGCCGACGCTCACCCCGCCGGTGGTCACCAGCAGATCGGCACGGATGAGCTGGTCCTCGATGGTGGAGCGGAGGGTCTCGGCGTCATCGGCGACGGCGCCCACCCGGTAGGCGATGGCGCCGGCGTCGCGCGCGGCGGCGGTGAGGGCGAAACTGTTGGAGTCGTAGATCTGGCCGGTGGCCAGATCCTCCCCGGGCTGGACGAGTTCGCTGCCCGTGGACAGGACGACCACGCGCGGACGCGGACGCACGCGTACCGTGCCGCGGCCGATCGCGGCGAGCAGCGCGATCTGCGGCGGTCCGAGGATCGTCCCGGCCTTCAGGGCCAGGTCGCCGGCCCGCACGTCGCTGCCCTTGGCGCGCACGTGCGCGCGTGCCTCGGCCGGGCGGTGCACGCGCACCTGCCCCTGTGCGCCCTCGGGGGCCAGGCTGCGCGCCCGCATGCCGCTCACCGGGCCCTCACCGAGCCCGCCGTCGGTCCACTCGACGGGCACGACGGCCTCGGCACCCGGCGGCAGCGGGGCGCCGGTCATGATGCGGGCGGCCTGGCCGGGGCCGACCCGCACCGGGTCCGCCGCGCCCGCCGCGACGTCCCCGACGACCTCCAGGACGGCCGGGAACTCCTCGCCGGCGCCCGCGACGTCCGCGACCCGCACCGCGTACCCGTCCATGGAGCTGTTGTCGAACGGTGGCAGCGACACCGGCACCATGACGTCCTCGACCAGGACGCAGCCCTGGGCATCGAGGAGTTGCAGCTCGATCGGCTCGAGGGGACGGACGGTCGAGAGGATGTCCTCCAGATGCTCGTCCACCGACCACAGGCGGTCCGGGTCGGCAGGGCGGGTCGCGGCGCTGCTCAAGACTGCTGCATCTCCTCGGCTACGTAACTGCGAAGCCAGGTCCGGAAGTCCGGGCCCAGGTCTTCACGTTCGCACGCGAGTCTGACAATGGCACGCAGGTAGTCGCCGCGGTCCCCGGTGTCATACCGGCGGCCCTTGAAGACGACGCCGTGCACCGGGCCGCCGACCTTCTCGTCCTGGGCGAGCTGCTGGAGCGCGTCGGTGAGCTGGATCTCGCCGCCGCGACCGGGTTCGGTCTTGCGCAGTATGTCGAAGATGTGCGGGTCGAGTACGTAACGGCCGATGATCGCGTAGTTCGACGGGGCGTCCGCCGAGTCCGGCTTCTCCACCAGGCCGGTCACCTTCACGACGTCACCGTCGGCGGTGCTCTCCACGGCCGCGCAGCCGTACAGGTGGATCTGCTCGGGCGCGACCTCCATGAGCGCGATCACGCTGCCGCCATGCTGCTCCTGGACCTCGATCATGCGCTGGAGCAGCGGATCGCGGGGATCGATCAGGTCGTCACCGAGGAGGACGGCGAAGGGCTCGTGCCCGACGTGCGGAGCGGCGCACAGCACCGCGTGACCGAGGCCTCTGGGGTCGCCCTGGCGCACGTAGTGCATGGTCGCCAGGTCGCTGGACTCCTGCACCTTCGCGAGCCGCCCGGCGTCGCCCTTCTTCTGCAGGGCCGACTCGAGCTCGTAGTTGCGGTCGAAGTGGTCCTCGAGGGGACGCTTGTTGCGTCCTGTGATCATGAGCACGTCGTCGAGCCCCGCCGACACGGCCTCCTCGACCACGTACTGGATCGCCGGCTTGTCAACGACCGGCAGCATCTCCTTGGGAGTGGCCTTGGTGGCCGGCAGGAACCGGGTGCCTAGGCCTGCTGCGGGAATGACAGCCTTGCTGATCCTGGGGTGCGACTGAGTCATGCCCGCAACCTTATCCGGTGCGTTTGATGGGAATCTGTGGCTCCGGTTGGTCGACCCTTAGAGGACTGCATTGAGAAAGGGGCGGGAACGACCGGTGGAACACGTCGGACGGACGGGCGAGCCTGACAAGCGAAGGGTGCGGCAGGAGTTCCTCGCGGCGAGGAACAGGCTGACGGACGATGACGTCCGCGCGGCGAGCCGCGCGCTGGCGGAGCGCAGCCTGGAGCTGCCCGAGCTGGCGCGTGCTCGCACGGTGGCGGCGTACGTCTCCGTGGGGGGCGAGCCCGGCACGCTCGCGCTGCTGGACGCCCTGCGCGCGCGAGGCGTGCGCGTCCTGCTCCCCGCGCTCCTGCCCGACAACGACCTGGACTGGGGCGAGTACACCGGCCCGGGCTCCCTCGCGCGGGTCCAACACGGGGGGAAGATGGCGCTGTTCGAGCCCTCCGGCTTGCGCCTCGGTCCGGACGCCGTGGCGGACGCGGACGTCGTCCTGCTGCCGGGGCTCGCGGTGGACACACGCGGAATGCGCCTGGGACGCGGCGGAGGCTCGTACGACCGCGTGCTGGCCCGTCTGGAGCACATGGGAGCACGTCCCCGGCTCGTGGTGCTGCTGTACGACACGGAGGTGGTCGCGCACGTCCCGGTGGAGGCGCACGACAAGCCGGTGCACGCGGTGGTGACGCCCTCCGGCACGCGCCGGTTCGCGAGCGCCTGACCGGGCGCAGGGCACGCACCGCGTTCTCCCCGCCCCTACCCGCAAACGGCCCTCCGGCACGCGCCGGTTCGCGAGCGCCTGACCGGGCGCAGGGCACGCACCGCGTTCTCCCCGCCCCTACCCGCAAACGGCCCTCCACGCGCGCGTGGAGGGCCGTTTGCGGTGGCGTACCTCAGCGGCTCAGGGCTCGAGGACGAGCGTGTCGCTCGTGCTCCTGTCGACCGCCTTGTCCGAGAACGACCAGGGCAGCAGCTCGCCCTTGGCCCACTTGCCCGTCTGGTCCGTGTAGTGCGCGTTGTACGCGTGTCCGGAGGCGCCGGTCAGGTTGATCCACTTGGACTTGTCGAGGTCGGCGAGGTTGACGACCATCCGCATGGACGGCACCCAGACGACGTTGTAGCCGCCCGCGGCGTTCCAGCCGCTCGCGTTCACGCTGGCCTCGCCGCCGCTGAGCTTCCAGGGGCCGCGGTTCAGCACGTACTGCAGGACCTTGGGGCCCTCGGTGCCGAGCGTCTGGTTCTTCAGGAACAGGCGGTGCAGCCGGCCCCAGTTCCAGGTGTCGATGTCCTTGCCGAGCTTGGCGGTCAGCTCCCAGCGGGCGTCGATCATGGCGCGGGCGAGGAGCTGGTCGCGGTTGTTCGCGGGGGTGCGGGTGCCCGGCTTGGGCGTCTTCCACCAGTCGCTGTCGGGCTTGTCCATCAGGGTGCGCACGACCTCGAACCAGCGGTCGCCGCCGTCCGGCTGCGCCTGGTCGGCGTCACGCTGGCCGCACTCGCGGACCTTGCCGTCGTCGTCCAGCGGGCCGGTGTTGTCGATCTTGTCGACCCACAGGCACTGTCCCTTGACGCGCAGCTCCTTGGGGAGCTTGTTGCCGAAGGCGAGCTTGAGGATGTTGCGCCAGACGGCGTTGAAGTACGCGGCGGCGGCGGAGTCGGCCTCCTGGGTGTAGTCCCAGCCTTCCAGCAGCTTCTGCGCCTGGCGCACGTCCGGGTCGTCGAGGTTGAGCTTCAGCAGCTTGGGCACGAGGAGCTTGGCGATCTCGCTGCTGTTGTCCAGCTGCATCTGCCGCATGTCCTCGGTGGAGATCTTGCCGCCGTCCTTGATCTTGGACTCGATCAGATCGGTGATGCGCTGGCTGCGGGCGCCGTAGCCCCAGTCGGTGGTGAGTGCGTAGGGGTACTCGTCCTTGTCGACCACGGCCTGGTTGGCGGTGACGATGTAGCCGCGCTCGGGGTCGTACTCGTAGGGCAGCTGGTCCTTCTTGATGAAGCCGGTCCAGCGGTACTTCGAGTCCCAGCCCGGCGCCGGGATGGAGCCGTCGTCCGAGGTGGAGCGCGTGGGGATCTTGCCGGGCAGGGTGTAGCCGATGTGCTGGGTGTCGGCGTAGACGAGGTTCTGCGAGGGCACGTCGAACAGGGCCGCCGCCGCGCGGAAGTCGCTCCAGTTCGCGGCCTTGCCGAGGGCGAACACGGCGTCCATGGAGGTGCCCGGGTCGAGGGCGGTCCACCTCAGGGCGATGCCGTAGCCGTCACCGCGGTCGGGTGCGGCGGTGTTGACGGCCGCCTTCCTGCCCACCTGGACGAGTTCGTCGTCGCGGTCGGACAGCAGCGGCATCCCGTCCTGGGTCTGGCGGACGACGATGGACTTGGACGCGCCGCCGGCGACCTTGATGGTCTCCTCGCGGGTCTTGAACGGCCGGACCTTGCCGTCGTACAGGTAGCCGTTGCCGGTCACCTTCTCCAGGTAAAGGTCGGTGACGTCGACCCCGGAGTTGGTCATGCCCCAGGCGATCTTCGCGTTGTGCCCGATGATCACACCGGGCATACCGGCGAAGGTGTAGCCGGTGACGTCGTACTGGCACTTGTCGGAGACGGTCCGGCAGTGCAGGCCCATCTGGTACCAGACGGAGGGCAGCGACGGCGACAGGTGCGGATCGTTGGCGATCAGGGGTTTCTTGGTGATGGTGTGCTTCCCGGCGACCACCCAGGAGTTGGAGCCGATGCCCTGGCCGTTCACTCCGACGGCCGTGGGGACGTTGTCGAGGACCTTGTAGAGGCCCGCGAGCTGGCTCGTGAGGGCCGGTCCGGTCGTGCCCGGGGTGGAGGAGCCCGTCGTGCCCGTCGTGCCCTGAGAAGCCCCTGTGCCACCGTTCTGCTGGAAGGCCCTGGTCAGCTCGTCGTACCGGCCTTCCTGCACGATCGGCTTGTTGCGGCTGTAGGGGTACCGCGGATACAGGTCCTGGATCTGCTGCGGGCCGAGACGGCTGGTCATCAGGGCGCGGTCGATCTCGTCCTGCATGTTGCCGCGCAGGTCCCAGGCCATGGCCTTCAGCCAGGAGACGGAGTCGACCGGGGTCCACTTCCCCGGCTTGTAGTCGTTGGTGAAGCCCAGGGCCGCGTACTCCAGGGAGATGTCCTCGCCGTCCTTGCCCTGGAGATAGGCGTTGACCCCCTTGGCGTACGCCTGGAGGTACTTCTTCGTGGAGGCCGACAGCTTGGTGTCGTACTCCTCCTTCGCGATCCGGTCCCAGCCGAGGGTGCGCAAGAACTCGTCGTTCTCGACCTGGCCCTTGCCGAACATCTCCGACAGGCGCCCGGAGGTCATGTGACGGCGCACGTCCATCTCGTAGAACCGGTCCTGTGCCTGGACGTAGCCCTGGGCCATGAACAGGTCCTCGTCGGAGGAGGCGTAGATCTGCGGGATTCCGTAGCCGTCCCGCTTCACGTCGACCGGCCCCGACAGGCCGTCGAGCGTGATCGACCCCGTGGTCTGCGGGAAGGAGGCGCGGACGGTGCTGATCGACCAGTACGCCCCGTAGGCGATGCCTCCGATGAGGGCCAGAACCAGCACCAGCACGAGCAATCGGGCTTTGCGCCCCTTCTTCCTGCCGGACTTGACGGACGTGGCACCCGTGGTGGCGGTGTCACCCGTTGTGGCGGTGGTGTTGGGGGGCATCGCTGTCCTTGCTGTCCTAACGCGAGCGGCAGGCGGTACTGGAGTGCTGGAGCAACCATAGGCGCAGGGCTCGATCGCACATGACGCGGAGTCGGGTCCAGGCGCGGACGGACGTTCGATCTTGCCTGGGCAAGCGTCAAGAAAGAGTCAAGAGTTAGTAAGGTAGCGAAGTAACCGGAGAGCTTAGGGGAGGAACCGCCGCTGACTGTTCACCACCTCAACCAGCTCTTGCTCGTCTGCTCGGTCGTCCTGCTCGTCGCTGTCGCGGCCGTCCGGATCTCCTCCCGCAGCGGGCTCCCCAGCCTGCTCGTCTACCTGGGGATCGGCGTCCTCATGGGCCAGGACGGCATCGGCGGCATCCACTTCAACAGCGCCGAAGTGACCCAGGTCATGGGATACGCGGCCCTGGTCGTGATCCTCGCCGAGGGTGGCCTGGGCACGAAGTGGAAGGAGATCCGGCCGGTCCTGTCCTCCGCCTCCGTCCTGGCGACGGTGGGAGTCGCGGTCAGCGTGGGTATCACGGCGGCGGGCGCGCACTACCTGGTCGGGCTGGAGTGGCGGCAGGCGCTCATCATCGGCGCGGTGGTGTCGTCCACGGACGCGGCGGCGGTCTTCTCCGTGCTCCGGAGGATTCCCCTCCCCGCGCGCGTGACGGGCACGCTGGAGGCGGAGTCCGGTTTCAACGACGCCCCGGTGGTCATCCTGGTCGTCGCCTTCTCGATGGCCGGCCCGGTCGAGCACTGGTACGCGCTGCTGGCCGAGATAGCCCTGGAGCTGGGCATCGGCGCGGCCATCGGGCTGGCGGTGGGCTGGTTCGGCTCCTGGGGACTCAGGCACGTGGCCCTGCCCGCCTCGGGCCTCTACCCGATCGCCGTGATGGCCATCGCCGTCACGGCGTACGCCGCCGGCGCCCTGGCGCACGGCAGCGGCTTCCTGGCCGTCTACCTGGCCTCGATGGTGCTCGGCAACGCCAGGCTGCCCCACTGGCCCGCCACGCGCGGCTTCGCCGAGGGGCTCGGCTGGATCGCCCAGATCGGCATGTTCGTCGTGCTCGGCCTGCTGGTCACCCCGCACGAGCTGGGTGACGACGTCTGGCCCGCCCTGCTCATCGGCTTGGTCCTGACGATGGTGGCCCGGCCGCTGAGCGTGGTCCTCAGCCTGGCGCCGTTCCGCGTGCCGTGGCAGGAACAGACCCTGATGTCGTGGGCGGGCCTGCGCGGCGCCGTGCCCATCATCCTGGCGACCATCCCGATGGTGAACGGCGTCGCCGGCAGCCGCCGCATCTTCAACATCGTCTTCGTACTGGTCGTCGTGTACACCCTGGTCCAGGGGCCGACGCTGCCCTGGCTGGCGCGCAAGCTGCGCCTGGGCGAGGAGGGCGAGGCGTCCGACCTGGGCATCGAGTCGGCGCCTCTGGAGCGGCTGCGCGGGCACCTGCTGTCCATCTCGATCCCCCACGGCTCCCGGATGCACGGCGTGGAGGTCAACGAGCTGCGGCTGCCGCCGGGCTCCGCCGTCACCCTCGTCGTGCGCGAAGGAAAATCGTTCGCTCCGCTGCCCACGACAGTGCTGCGGCGGGGGGACGAGCTGCTGGTCGTCGCCACGGACCCGGTCCGCGACGCGGCGGAACGGCGCCTGCGCGCGGTGGCCCACGGCGGCAAGCTGGCAGGGTGGCTGGGTACCGACGGGGCGGGCAGGGGGCGCTGAGCCCGGCGCCCCGGCCGCCGGCCTCTGCTCGCAACCGGGTGGCCAGCGGCCCGGTGTGCGCGTTACGGGGGCGTATCGGGCGATTCACACCAGCGCCAATCACAGGTGAACGGGCCCGGCAGTGCTCGTTTTCACAGGGGCCCCGTCCTTGATCCCTGTAGTATGAAGGCACCCCAGATCGAACCAACTCTGCCTGATGCAGAGCTGGCGCGACCGTATGGCGGCCGGAACGCCCTCCGCAGTGGCACCGGTATCTACCGCAGTTCCGCGCAAGAGGACAGCTCTCGGCGCCCCCGCACGGGCGCGCTACCAGGCCGAAGAAAGGCACGGGCCGTGGCGTCCACGGTCACCACCGAGCCGGCGGAGAACTCGCCGGCGTCGTCCCGCCCGGGATACGGCCAATTGCTGCGCACCCGCGGCGCCTGGACGTTCCTGCTCCCCGGCTTCGCGGCGCGTCAGCCGTTCGCGATGCTCACGATCTCCATCGTGCTGCTTGTGCAGCACACCACCGGTTCGTACGGCGCCGCGGGCGCCGCCGCGGCCGCCACCGGTGTCTCCATGGCGCTGTTCGCGCCGTACAGCGGCCGGCTCGCCGACCGCTACGGCCAGCGCGCCGTGCTGGTCCCCGGCGTCCTGGTGCACACGGTTGCGGGGCTCTCCCTGACGGCGCTCGCGCTGGCGCACGCCCCCCTGTGGGCGCTGTTCCTGGCGGCCGTCCCGACCGGTGCCTCGGTGCCGCAGGTCGGCCCGATGGTGCGTGCGCGCTGGGGCGTGAAGCTGCAGGGCTCGCCCCTGATGACCACCGCGGCGGCGTTCGAGTCGGTCACGGACGAGCTGACGTTCGTCTTCGGCCCGCTGCTGGCGACCGCGCTGAGCACCGCCGTGACACCTGCGGCGGGCCTCGTCACGGAGGCCGCGCTGACCCTCGTCGGCGGCCTGCTGTTCGCCGCGCAGAAGGGCACGCAGCCCCCGGTGAGCGGTGAGAGCGGGCACGCGCGCGTGCAGCACGGCTCCGCCCTGCGCGTCCCGGGCGTGCGCGTGCTGGTCGTGACGTTCCTGGGCATCGGGTCCGTCTTCGGCGGCATGCAGGTGTCGCTGGCGGCGTTCACCGAGTCGATCGGCGAGCCCGGCCTGAACGGCGTCCTGTACGGCGTCTTCGCCGCCGGCAACATGCTCTCGGGCATCGCCTGCGGCGCCATCGCCTGGAAGGCTGCCCCCCAGCGGCGCCTGGTCATCGGCTACACGGCGCTCGCGCTGACCGCGTCCGCCCTGTGGACGGCGCATTCGGTGCTGCTGCTCGCCGGCCTCGGCCTCCTGGTCGGCATGTGCATCGCACCGGCGCTGATCACCGGCTACACGCTGGTCGACGGCCTGGTCCCGGCCGGTGCCCGGACCGAGGCCTTCACCTGGCTGACCGGCGCTGTCGCGCTCGGCCAGGCGGCCGCCGTCACCGTCGCCGGACAGCTGGAGGACCGGCTGTGGGACGGCGCGGGATTCCTGGTGCCCATGGCCGGCACGGTGCTCGCACTGGCGACCCTGGTGGCACTGCGGTCTCTCCTGGTCGTTCAGCGCGGGAACCGTACCGTCGCACGTGGCGTCGGTCACCGCGTGCCGGTCACGGTGGACTGATCCCCGGGAATGCGTCACTATGGACCGTCGTTAGCACTCATTGAGTGAGAGTGCCAGGAGGAAGACAGTGCCGACCTACCAGTACCAGTGCACCGAGTGCGGCGAGGGCCTCGAGGCGGTGCAGAAGTTCACCGACGACGCCCTGACCGAGTGCCCCGGCTGCGGTGGCCGCCTGAAGAAGGTGTTCTCCGCGGTCGGCATCGTCTTCAAGGGCTCCGGCTTCTACCGCAACGACTCGCGCGGTTCCACGTCGAGCAGCAGCCCCGCCTCGAAGTCGAGCTCGTCGTCGGACACGAAGCCGTCGTCGGACACGAAGCCGTCGTCGACGACGTCCTCGTCGGCGTCCTCGTCCAGCTCCACCAGCAGCTCCGCCGCCTGAGGTCTCTCACCCGGGACCCTGCCGTCGTAGGACGGCAGGGTCCTCGGTATGTCCCGCACCGGCTCCCCCGCGCCCTCGCGGCCAGCTAATGTGCTGGTCATGGCGAACGCAGAGATCGGCGTAATCGGCGGCTCGGGCTTCTACTCGTTCCTCGACGACGTGACCGAGGTCGAGGTGGACACTCCCTACGGGTCGCCCAGTGACTCCCTCTTCCTCGGTGAGATCGCCGGCCGGCGGGTCGCCTTCCTGCCCCGGCACGGCCGCGGCCACCATCTGCCGCCGCACCGCATCAACTACCGCGCCAACCTGTGGGCCCTGCGCTCGGTCGGAGTCCGCCAGGTCCTCGGGCCGTGCGCGGTGGGCGGGCTGCGGCCCGAGTACGGCCCCGGCACGCTACTGGTACCCGACCAGCTGGTCGACCGTACGAAGTCCAGGGTGCAGACGTACTTCGACGGGCTGCCGCTGCCCGACGGCACCGTGCCGAACGTCGTGCACGTATCCGTGGCCGACCCCTACTGCCCCGCGGGGCGGGCCGCCGCGTTGAAGGCGGCGCGCGGGCGGGCCTGGGAACCGGTGGACGGCGGCACGCTGGTCGTCGTCGAGGGGCCGCGCTTCTCGACCCGTGCCGAATCGTTGTGGCACCAGGCGCAGGGCTGGTCGGTCGTGGGCATGACCGGCCACCCAGAGGCGGCGCTCGCCCGGGAGCTGGAGCTGTGCTACACGTCGCTGGCCCTGGTCACCGACCTGGACGCGGGCGCCGAGACCGGCGAGGGCGTCTCCCACGAGGAGGTGCTGCGCGTGTTCGCGGCCAACGTGGACCGGATGCGCGGAGTGCTGTTCGACGCGGTGGCGGCACTGCCGGAGAACGGGGCGCGGGACTGCCTGTGCGTGAACGCGCTCGGCGGTATGGACCCGGGGTTCGCGCTGCCGTAGCCCACCTGGGGACGGCCCCGGGATTCCCCCTTCGGGTGAGCGAGTTGTCCACAATCCTTCCGTGGTCCACCGGCTCCGACGGGACCGGGCGCAAGGCGTCATCGTGGCATCGCAAGCCGAATTCCTCGTCGCAGGCGGTGATTCCCATGCCTTCACCCTCGTCGTCCCCGACCCCTCACTCCCTTTGTTCCCCTTCTTCTGTTTCTCCTCTTTCTCCCCTTTCTCCGCCTTCTCGCCCGCCCGCCCGTTCCCCGTTCCCGCCTCCCCTCCGTCTTCCGCGGCCGCTGGGCACGGATGCCCCCGCGACGTGCGAGGTAGCGCAGTTCCCTCCAGTACGTGTGCGCGGCGGCCGGTATCAGCTGCAACGGCTCGTACGGCAGCGCAGGCGGGCCATCGCGGCCGGCCTCGCGGTGACGGCCGCCGCGCTGGTGGCCGCGGGACCGCGAACCGCGACGGAACCCCACCGGGCGGAGCGGGCCCGCGGGCGCCCGGTCGCGGGCCCCGTGCACCGGCCCACCGCGGTGGACGTGGTGACGGCGCCGGTGCGGATCGCCGACGCCGCCACGGTCCGGCTCCTGCGGGCCGGTGACCGCGTCGACGTCATCGCCGCGGAGGATCCGTCGGCCGGGGGCGGAGCGCGGGTGCTCGCGCGCGGCGTGCGGGTGACGAAGCTGCCGGAGCCTTTGGAAGGCGCTGCCGAGAGCGGGGCATTGGTCGTACTGTCCGTGCCGCGCGCCACCGCGGCACGACTGGTCGGCGCGAGCGCCACGGCGCGACTGGCGGTGACGCTGTGCTGAACCGGCTCCTGAATTTCCTCGGCCGCTTGCTGTCAAGGCCCTCGATCAAGTCACGGGACTGGACACAGTGGCCGTACCGTGCCGTAGGTTGCGGAGCGTTTGGTTCCACACCCTGTGCATGCGAGGAGAGTCCCCGAGGTGAGCGCGAAGAGGGAACCGAGTGTCTGGGAGGGCTTCAAGGCCTTCCTGATGCGCGGCAACGTCGTCGATCTGGCAGTCGCGGTGGTCATCGGCGCGGCCTTCACGAACATCGTCAACTCGTTGGTGAAGGGGATCATCAACCCGCTGGTCGGCGCGATCGGCACGCAGAACCTGGACAACTACAGCTCGTGCCTGAAGGCCCCGTGCCGGGTGGGCGCGGACGGCTCGGTCAAGAGCGGAGTGCCGATCCTGTGGGGCTCCGTCCTCGGTGCGACGCTCACCTTCGTGATCAC
The DNA here is from genome assembly GCF_040613075.1 of Streptomyces sp. NPDC006314. NCBI lineage: Bacteria > Bacillati > Actinomycetota > Actinomycetes > Kitasatosporales > Streptomycetaceae > Streptomyces > Streptomyces sp. NPDC006314. The sequence goes on from NZ_JBEXRL010000001.1 coordinate 674,839, forward strand.
CGCGGCGGTGGTGTACTTCCTGATGGTTCTGCCGATGTCGAAGTACCTGGCCCGGCAGGCGGCCCGCAAGTCGGCGCGGGAGGGCAGCAAGGAGGTCATGGAGGTGACCGAGCTGGAGGTCCTCAAGGAGATACGCGACGCGCTGGTCGCGCAGCGGGGATCGGGGCACGTCGAGCGCTAGAGGGCCTGTCCGGCGGATCGTGCCGGACAGGCCCCTGGTCCCGGGAGGGCTCAGCGCTTGAGCGTGAAGGTGAAGTCGCCGGAGATCTTGCCGCTCAGCCGGTCTGCCGAAACGAGATTCCCCTCCGTGATCAGTCTCTCGACGCCGGCCCGCGGGAGACCGCAACCTTCAGCGATCAGTCGCACCGGCCGGACAGGGATCCGCGCCGCAAAGCGGACCAAGACGTCGATCACCTCGCGGTCCAGGTGATCCGGTCCGCCGGTGTCGAGGCGCCAGGCGTTGTCCCAGTCGAGGGCGATGCGATTACGACGCCGCACGACCGGATCCTGGAGCAGTTCGGCTGTCAGGCCAGGGTCGTTGTCATGCAGCCGGTCCAGCAGCTCAGGTCGTACGGAGCGCACATGCATCCGCTCCAGGACCGTGAGCTTTGCGGTTTCCCCGCAAGCGGTGCAGAGCACCAGGAGCCAGGCGTCGAGGAGCTTGTGGTTTGCGTTGACACGGAATTTGCCGCTCGCCTGGAAGCGCTCGCACGCGCATGCGTGGCAACGGCGGAGGACGAGCGGCAGGCAGGTGGGAGCGACCACCCAGTTTTTGAGCACAGGAGTACACCGGTTTCAGTGAGAAGTCCGCAGCAAAAAGCAGCGCGGCGCGCAGGCGCGACGCGCGACGAATCAGCGCTCGGGAGGTCTCACACGGTGTACAACGGCACGTCCTTGCCCAGACGACTTGGTCGGCAGCACGGTAACGGCGCACAGCGGCGCTGCTCCACTGGTTTTCGCGCGCCTCACCGCCAGGGGCGCTGCTGCGGTGACCGTGCCATGGAAGACATAGGACTCGTTTGTCGTGACACGTCGCGACAGCGGCGGCGGCGCTCCACCGGCCCGGGGTGACCGGCAGGGCCTGGGACGGCAGCCTCCCTCACCAGCGAGGTGGATCTTGCGGGTCAGACCGCCCCGTGACCGCCCGAGTCCCTCATCGGGGCGGTGGTGCCGGGACGTCGTTCGATGCCGTTCACAGACGGTCTTCAGGATCCGCAGCGTTCCGGCAGGTCACGCCACGGGACACCGGCACGGACCCGGAACAGGATTCCGTTGATCACTGTGCGGGGGCCGCTCCACCGGGGCGCCCGCCCGACGACGGTCGATGCGGCTCGAGCGGCGACCACTCGCGGTTCGTCACATCCCCCCGACCCATGCCCGAACCAACGAGCGGCCGGTCGGAAGGTCATCCGCCGGACAGTGCCCTGCGGACGGCTCACAGGTGGTGGGGCGGCTTCTCGTCGAGGAAGCGCTTTAGGTCGGCGGCGCTGCCGCCGACCGGGCGCTCGCCCCATCCGCGATCGGTGTCGTCCGAGGACTGCTGGTCCAGTGGGTCGTCGAAGACCAGCGCGGGCTTCGGATCGCGCGGCTCGGATTCCGGGGCGGTGCTCATGCCACAAGGGTACGGCCCCGCTCCAGGCGGATCGGCGGTCTGCTCCAGGGCGGTCTGCCCGGCGGCGAGGCTGGGGTGTGCCGCACCCTCCTGGGCGACGGGGCGGTGCTCGCGGCGGGGCTCGTGTCCTCGGCCGCCGTGGCGACCTGGTCGGTGCGGACCGCCCGCACAGCCGGCCGGGACCGCGAGGCGAACGCCACCGCGCCGGCCGGCTGAGCCGTAGGAGGCGTCGCGGATTGGGAAGACTGGCGCCCATGACAGTTGACGCATTGACGGACGTCGCCGGGCTGCGGGTGGGGCACGCCACCCGCAGCGGGGACGGTTGGCTCACCGGCACCACGGTCGTCCTCGCTCCCGAGGGCGGTGCCGTCGCCGCCGTGGACGTGCGCGGCGGCGGACCGGGCACCAAGGAGACCGACGCGCTCGACCCGCGGAACGTGGTGCGGACGGTCGACGCGGTCGTGCTGACCGGCGGCAGCGCGTACGGACTCGACGCCGCGTCCGGCGTGATGGCCTGGCTGGAGGAGCGGGGGCGGGGAGTGCCGGTGGGGACGAACCCGGCCCACGTCGTGCCGGTCGTGCCCGCCGCGTGCCTCTTCGACCTGGGGCGCGGGGGGAACTTCCGCGCGCGGCCGGACGCTGCGACGGGGCGCGCGGCGGTGGAGGCCGCCGCGGCGACCGTGCCGGGCGCCCGGGTGCCCGAAGGGGGCGTGGGTGCGGGCACGGGCGCCGTGGCGGGAGGGCTCAAGGGCGGGGTGGGCACCGCGAGCACGGTGCTCGACTCGGGGATCACCGTGGCCGCGCTGGTGGTCGCGAACGCCGCGGGATCGGTGGTGGACCCCGGAAGCGGGGCGCTGTACGGGGAGTTGTTCGACGGGCGGGTGGAGTATCCGGAGGAGCGCGTGCACGAGGCCGCGCGTCGCCGGCTCGCCGAGGTCGCCGCCGGCAACGCGCCGCCGCCGCTCAACACGACGCTGGCGGTGGTGGCGACCGATGCGGACCTCTCCAGGGCGCAGGCGCAGAAGCTGGCGGGCACGGCGCACGACGGCATCGCGCGCGCCGTACGGCCCGTGCACCTCCTGCACGACGGGGACACGGTGTTCGCGCTGGCGACCGGCACGCACCCGCTCGACCCGCATCCCTTGGCGCTCAACGGCATCCTCGTCGCCGGCGCGGATCTCGTGACGCGCGCGATCGTACGGGCCGTGCGCGCCGCCGAGTCGGTCGAAGGGCCGGGAGGGGTGTGGCTGTCGTACGGGGAGTTGTACGGCAAGGGATAGGGGTCGTGGGGGAGGTTCCAGGCCCGGGACCGAGGGCCGGGCGGCACGACGGCACGCGGGTGGCAGGGCGCCGGGGGACGGTGACGCGCGCCCGCGGCGCACCTCCTCGCGTGCGCCCCGACCGCATCCCCTCACGACAGGCGCCCCTGACTACACGTGACGGCCCGGCTCGCGCGCCGGGACAGCCGCACGCCCGCACCTTTCGCCCCGCACGCCGCCAGCCCGGCACCCACCCGCCCGTGTGACGGTCAACGGGGCGCGGCTCGCGCAAGGTTGCAGGACGGCGCGCGAAGGGAGCCGGGCGCGGGCTCTGACGGGCGTGCATTGTCGCGGTTCTGTCACGTGTCGGCGTTGACGGGCGACGGACGGAACCTTGCCGGGCGCCGGTGCCCTCTTTCTTCACGCACTGGAACGGACCACGCACATCACACGAACCTGGAGCAGCCCGTGACAACGCCGGACATTGCAGCGCGGCGCGCACTGGTGGCCTGTGCCGCCCTGATGGTCGGCGCCCTCACCCTGACCGCTTGCGGCGGCAGCGCCAACGCCGATGGCAAGGGCGGCAAGGACTCCCCCAAGACGTCGACGGCGAAGATCGTGATCTCGGCCAAGGACGGTTCGACGGGCGCGTCCATCAACGCGACCGGCGTGAAGGTCAGCGACGGCAAGCTGACCGACGTGAAAATGACCGTGGCGGGGTCGGGGCAGGCCGTGCCGGGGGCGATATCGGCGGACGGCAGCAGCTGGAAGCCGAAGCAGCAGCTCGAGCGCGGGACGAAGTACGAGATAGACGCGACCGCCAAGGACGCCGCCGGCCGTACGGCGGCGGCCAACTCCATCTTCACGACCCTCACCACGGCCAACAGCTTCATCGGCACCTATACGCCGGACAACGGCACGACGGTCGGCGTCGGCATGCCGGTCTCGTTCACCTTCGACAAGTCCATCACCGACAAGAAGACGGTGCAGTCGCACATCACGGTCAACTCCAGCAGTGGCCAGCAGGTGGTCGGGCACTGGTTCGGGGACCGGCGGCTGGACTTCCGGCCGCAGGAGTACTGGAAGGCCGGCGCCAAGGTCACGATGAAGATCGACCTGGACGGGGTCCAGGGCGCTAAGGGCGTCTACGGCGTGCAGAAGAAGACCGTCTCCTTCACCATCGGGCGGTCGCAGGTCTCCACGGTCGACGTCGGCACGCAGACGATGACGGTGGTGCGGGACGGCAGGACGGTCAAGTCGGTGCCGATCTCCGCGGGCAGCCCGCAGCACACCACGTACAACGGGCAGATGGTGATCTCCGAGAAGTTCGTGCAGACCCGGATGAACGGCTCGACGGTCGGTTTCGGCGGTGAGTACGACATCTCGGACGTGCCGCACGCGATGCGGCTGACGTCGTCGGGCACGTTCATCCACGGCAACTACTGGTACAACAAGGGCAACCCGCCCTTCGGGCGTGAGGGCACCAGCCACGGCTGTGTCGGCCTCGCGGACGTGCAGGGGGCGCAGGGTGCCACGTCGGCCAAGTGGTTCTTCGACAACTCGCTCCTCGGCGACGTCGTGGTGGTGAAGAACTCCCCCGACTCGACGGTGGCACCGGACAACGGCCTCAACGGCTGGAACATGTCCTGGAGCGCCTGGACCGCGGGGAGCGCCGTCTGACCGGCGCCTTTTGACCGGATGGCGGACCGCGCGGAAACTTTTCGCGCGGCCCGCGCGTTTTTCCGGCGTACGTTTTCTCGGTTCCCCGGACATGACGCCCGACCGAGGGGCTACGGTATGCACCCACAAGGTGACATGCAGCAACGCCGGGAGATGTCTTGAGCGTTCCGTACGAGACCGCAGCGTACGAACCAGCCGAGTCGCCCGAGTCTCCGGAGGAGCATCTCGCGCGACTCCTCGGCCGTGCCCTGAACTCCTTCGAGCTGCCCGACGAAGTGTTACGGCAGCTCGACTGCCCGCTGGCGCACGACAGTTCGCTGCACTCCGCGCACCACAGCGCGGGGCTGCACCGTGAAATCTACCGGCACACCTGGCTGCTCGCCGACGGTTCGGCGGTCACGCTGTGGGAGCTGGCGCACAACCCCACACCGGGCGGCGCCCCGGAGCATGAGGTGTATGTCGACCAGGAGGAGCTGCAGGCCGCCACGGCGCGACTCGGAATGCCCGTGGACACGCCGGACTTCGAGGTGCCCGCGCTGATACGGCTGTGGGCGATTCCCGAGCCCCGGCACGTGTTCGCCTCCGATGATTCGGCGGACCACGCGCGCCGGCTCCTGCGCCGCGCGGAGAACCCCGACCGGCCCGGACCGGAGACGGCGGCGCTGCTGGCGACGGCGACCGCACACGAGATCACGCAGGCGTTCGGGCGGCCGGGGCGGGCCGGACGCGCGGGGCTGAGCTACGCGCTGTACGAGCACGCGTTCCTGCTGCCGGACGGCAGTGAGGTGTCTCTGTGGGAGGTCGAGCACACGGCGACCCCCGACGGACGGCACATGTGCGAGGTGTACATGTCCGAGGACGCGGCCCGGGATGCCATGGAGCGGCGCGCGGCACGGCAGGGGTAGCGCGGGCGTACCCCGCGCCCCCGGCCCGAGGAGCGCTGCGGGGCGCCGCGGGCGCCGTCAGCCGTCAGCCAGTTGCCGCACGAGGCCCGCGAACGCGTCGTGTTCCGCGGGGGTCAGTTCGACGGACTCCAGCGGGGGACCGACCCGGCGCTGGCGCGGCAGGGCCGGCAGGGGCGCTGCGGGGCGCCGGGCGGGGGCCCGGAGGCCGGTGCGGCGCAGCAGACGCCACAGGACGACGGCCCAGGCGACGGCCGCCACAGCGAGGACGGCCACGCCGATCAGCTGGAGAGTGGGGACGGGCTCAGGCATGCGCCCCAGTACACACCACAGTCCGGGACTTTGGCCCCGGACCGTGACGTATCTCGCAGGTGCCGTGAACACCTCACAGCGAACCAAAGGGACAAGGCAGCACCGGCGTTGGGCTGCGGTCAGGCCGCTACCGGCTGCTTCGTCTCCTTCGGGGTGGTGGCCGCATCGGCTGCGGGGTTCGCGGTGGTGGTCTCCGGGGCCTGCTTGCGCATTCCCTTGAGGAGGACCACCAGGGCCGTGGTGGCGCAGACGCCGGCCGCGATGGCGACCAGGTACAGGAACGGGTTGCCGATCAGCGGGATCACGAAGACGCCGCCGTGCGGGGCGCGCAGCGTGGCGCCGAAGGCCATGGACAGGGCGCCGGTGAGCGCGCCGCCCACCATGGAGGACGGGATGACCCGCAGCGGGTCCGCCGCCGCGAACGGGATCGCGCCCTCGGAGATGAAGGAGGCGCCGAGGACCCAGGCGGCCTTGCCGTTCTCGCGCTCGGTCCGGGTGAACAGCTTGCCGCGCACGGTGGTGGCCAGGGCCATCGCCAGCGGCGGGACCATGCCGGCCGCCATCACCGCGGCCATGATCTTCATCGCGGAGTCGCCGGGGTCGGAGACCGCGATGCCGGCGGTGGCGAAGGTGTAGGCGACCTTGTTGATCGGCCCGCCGAGGTCGAAGCACATCATCAGGCCGAGCAGGGCGCCGAGCAGGATGGCGTTGGCGCCGGTAAGGCCGTTCAGCCAGTCGGTGAGGCCCTTCTGGGCGGTGGCGATGGGTTTGCCGATCACGACGAACATCAGGAAACCGACGATCGCCGCGGAGATCAGCGGGATCACCACCACCGGCATGATGCCGCGCAGGGCCGCCGGGATCCTCACCTTCTGGATGCCCATCACGACGCCACCGGCGATCAGACCGGCCGCCAGGCCGCCCAGGAAGCCCGCGTTGATGTCGAGGGCGATCGCGCCGCCCACGAAGCCGGGGACGAGGCCGGGCCGGTCGGCCATGCCGTAGGCGATGTAGCCGGCCAGGACCGGGACGAGGAACTTGAACGCCACGCCGCCGATCTGGAAGAGCAGGGCACCCCAGCTGCCGGTCTGGGTCCACACGAAGTGGTCCATGACCGACGGTGCCTTGTTGACCTCCCACCCGCCGATCGCGAAGCCGAGGGCGATCAGGAGACCGCCCGCGGCGACGAACGGGACCATGTAGCTCACACCGCTCATCAGCCACTTGCGGAGCTTGGTGCCGTAGCCCTCGGTGGAGTCGCCCGCGCGCTCGACCGGCGTGCCGCCCGACACGGCCGCCGGGGCGCTCGTCTCGCCGCGCGCCGCCTTGTCGCGCACCTCCCTGATGAGGTCGGTGGGGCGGTTGATGCCTGCCTTGACTCCGACGTCGACGGTCGGCTTGCCCGCGAAGCGGTCCTTGTCGCGTACGGGGACGTCGTGCGCGAAGATCACGCCGTCCGCCGCCGCGATCACCGCCGGGTCCAGCCGGGTGAAGCCGGCCGAGCCCTGCGTCTCGACGGCCAGCTCGACGCCCGCCTCGCGGCCCGCGTTCTCCAGGGATTCGGCCGCCATGTAGGTGTGGGCGATGCCGGTCGGACAGGAGGTGACGGCGACGATACGGAAGGGGCGCTCCGCGGAGTCCGCGCCGGAGCCCGCGCCGGAGCCCGCACTCTCAGGGGCCGCCGGCGCCGGGGCGGACGCGCCCGCTGGGGGCGCCGTACTGCCCGCCGCGGCGCCGGCGGAGGCCGCCACCGGCGCCGCGGCGGTGTCTGCGAAGACGCTCCCGGCACCCTGAGAAGTGCTCGAAGTGCCCTGCGTGCCCCCGTCGGCGCCCGCTCCCGCAGTCGCGCTCGCCGTGCTCCCCGTACTCGCCGCGCTCGCCGTGCCGGTCGCGCCCCCACCCGTTTCCCCGCCGGTGCTCGCGGCAGCGTCCTGCCTGCCCTCCCCCGACGGCACCTCGTCCCCTCGGATCAGTCCCGCAGCCGTCTCCAGGTCACCCACCGCCCGCAGCGCGGAGGTGAACTCGGCGTTCATCAGCTGGCGGGCCAGCGAGGAGAGGATCGTCAGGTGGGCGTCGTCGGCGCCGGCGGGGGCCGCGATCAGGAAGACCAGGTCGGCCGGGCCGTCCGGCGCGCCGAAGTCGATACCGGCGGCGCTGCGGCCGAAGGCGAGGGTCGGCTCGGTGACGTGGGCGCTGCGGCAGTGCGGGATGCCGATGCCACCGTCCAGGCCGGTCGGCATCTGGGCCTCGCGGGCGGCCACGTCGGCGAGGAAGCCCTCCAGGTCGGTCACCCGGCCCTGGGACGCCATGCGCTCGGCGAGGGCACGCGCCGCCGCTTCCTTGGTGTCGGCGGACAGGTCGAGGTCGACCAGGTCCGCGGTGATCATGTCGCTCATCGCGGGCTCCTATGCACGCGTATCGCCCGGGGGAGAAGAGTGGGCGGAAGGGGGGAGGGGAGTGCTGCGGGGGGGAAGCGGTGGGTGTGGGGGCCGTGGCGGGTAACGGGGAGCCTCGCCACGGCCGGTAAGGAGCGGCGGTCGTGCGGCATCGGATCAGGGCGTTCATGTCACCGGCTCCGTCAGTTCGCGCTCCAGCGGGATCTCGGCCGTGACGGTCACCGCGGCCGGGTCGAGGTCCGCCGGGGTCGGCATCACGCTGCCGGGGAGCTGAACGGCGGCGGCGCCGTGGGCGACGGCGGAGGCCAGGGCCTCCGGACCGCTGCCGCCGGCGATGAGGAAGCCGGCCAGGGAGGAGTCGCCGGCGCCCACGTTGCTGCGGACGCTGTGCACGCGCGCGCTGCCGAACCAGGCGCCGGTGTCCTCCACGAGGAGCTGGCCGTCGGCGCCCAGGCTCGCGAGCACGGCGCGCGCGCCCATCCCCCGCAGTTCCTCGGCCGCCTTGAGCGCGTCGCCCACGGTCGTCAGGGGGCGCCCGACGGCTTGCGCGAGCTCCTCGGCGTTGGGCTTCACCACGTCGGGCCCGGCGCGCAGCGCATCCAGGAGCGCAAGCCCCGAGGTGTCCAGGGCGATGCGCGCGCCGCCGGCGTGCGCCCGCGTGACGGCATCGGCGTACCACGAGGGCGCGAGCCCCCGGGGCAGGCTGCCACAGCACGCGATCCAGTCGGCGGCGCGCGACTGCGCGCGCACGCTCTCCAGGAGGAGTTCCTGCTCCGCCACCGACAGCTCGGGGCCCGGCGCGTTGATCTTCGTGAGCACCCCGTCGGACTCCGCGAGCGCGATGTTGGAGCGGGTGACTCCGGCGATCGGCACCGGCGCGACCTCGATGCCCTGCGCGTCGAGCAGCTCGGCGACGAGCGCCCCCGGCGCACCACCCAGGGGCAGGACGGCGACCGTGCGCCGTCCTGCGGCCGCGACGGCGCGCGAGACGTTCACCCCCTTGCCGCCGGGGTCCAGGCGCTCGGTCTCGGCGCGGATGACTTCGCCGCGCTCCAGGGAGAGGACCTCGTAGGTCCGGTCGAGGGACGGGTTGGGGGTGACGGTGAGGATCATGCGCGCACTACTTCCGTGCCGCCGCGTTCGATGGCGGCGGTGTCTTCGGGGCTCAACCCGCTGTCGGTGATCAGCAGGTCCACGTCGCTCGGGTCACCGAAGCGGGCGAAGTGCTCCTGGCCGTGCTTGGAGGAGTCGGCGAGGAGGACGACGCGGCGGGCGGCGGCGATCGCGGCCCGTTTGACCGCGGCCTCGGCGAGGTCGGGGGTGGTCAGACCGTGCTCGGCGGAGAAGCCGTTCGCCGCCACGAACAGCACATCCGCGCGGATCTCGGCGTAGGCGCGGAGCGCCCACGCGTCCACGGCGGCGCGCGTGCGGTGCCGCACACGCCCGCCGACCAGGTGGAGCTGGATGCCCGGGTGGTCGGCGAGACGGGCTGCGATGGGCAGGCTGTGTGTGACGACGGTGAGGGAGGCCTCCAGTGGGAGCGCCGCGGCGACCCGGGCCACCGTCGTACCGGCGTCGAGGATCAGCGTGCCCTCGGTCGGCAGTTCGGCGAGGGCGGCCTTGGCGATGCGGTCCTTCTCGTCGGCGGCGGTGGACTCGCGCTCGGCGAGGTCCGGCTCGAAGTCGAGGCGGCCGACCGGGATGGCTCCGCCGTGCACCCGGCGGACCAGGCCTGCGCGGTCGAGGGCTTTCAGATCGCGGCGGATCGTCTCCGCGGTGACCTGGAACTCCTCCGCCAGCGACAGCACGTCCACCCGGCCGCCGTCACGGGCGAGCCGGAGGATCTCCTGCTGTCGCTCCGGTGCGTACATGTCCGTTCGCCTCCGACTTATGCCCGAACGTGTGGTTTCACCGGCGAGACTACGCCTGGCCAACCCGAAAGTAAACAGGTTCGGGCTGAAATCGGGCATGAACGGGCTTCCGGTTCTGTCCGGACGGCACGGAGGCCCGGTACCTGATCGGTACCGGGTCCCTCGTCGTGCCTGGTCAGAATGTCGCGCCTGGTCGGGACCGCCGTCTGCGGTCAGGACACGAGTTCACGCTCCTTTTCCGCCACCGGCGCCTCCGCGTCGGCGGTCCCCTCCACATGCTGTGCGGGCCGCTTCGGCAGGGCGGACATCAGCAGGAAGATCACGCCCATGATCCCGGCGACCCACCACAGCGCGTGCTGGAAGGCATGCACGAAGGCCGGGCCGACCTGGGCGGAGGTCAGCCGGTCGCCGATCTCCCCGAAGAACACCGCCGACACGAGCCCGAGCCCGAGCGCGTTGCCCATCTGCTGCACCGTGTTGATCAGCCCCGACGCGGAACCGGCGTGCTCGCGCGGCACCTCCGAGAGCACCGCGTCGGTCAGCGGGGCGACGATCAGACCCATGCCGACGCCCATCACGACCAGCGGGAGGGCCATCTGCCAGGGGGCGATGGACAGGCCGTAGCGGTGGGCCTCCGCCAGGTAGAGCAGCACGCCCGCACCCATGAGCAGCGCGCCCGCCTGCAGCACCTTGCGGCCGAACCGCGGGACCAGCTTCTGCACCGACATCCCGGCCGCCGCCGACACCGCGAGGGAGAACGGCACACCGGTCAGGCCGGCCCGCAGCGGCCTCCAGCCGAGACCGATCTGCATGTACAGCGTCCAGATCAGGAAGAAGATGCCGAGCGCGACACCGAAGACGGTCTGTACGGCGATACCGGCGGCGAAACTCTTCACCCGGAACAGCGACAGTTCGATCAGCGGGGAGCCGTCCCGGGCCGCCTTGCGCCGCTCGTACGCCACCAGCGCCGCGAAGACCCCGAACGCGCCGGCCATCGACACGTGGCCCCACAGCGGCCAGTCCAGCTCGCGGCCGCGGGTGAGCGGATAGAGCAGCATCAGCAGGCCCAGCGAGACCAGGGCGACGCCGACGAGGTCCAGCTTGAGCGCCTTCGGGGCGCGGGACTCGGTGATGAAACGGCGGCCGAGCAACCAGGCGGCGATACCGACCGGCAGGTTGATGAGGAAGATGGGCCGCCATTCCAGCCCGAACAGGTTCCACTCCGTCAGCAGCGCGCCGAGCAGCGGCCCCGAGACCGCGCCCAGGCCGACGATCGCGCCGAACAGGCCGAAGACCTTGCCACGTTCGCGGGCGGGGAAGGTGGCGTGCACGATCGACAGCACCTGCGGCACCATCAGCGCCGCCATGCCGCCCTGCAGGATGCGCGAGGCGACCAGCATCTCCGCGTTCACGGCGAAGCCGCACAGGGCGGAGGCGAGCGTGAAGCCGCCGATGCCGATCAGGAACAGCCGCCTGCGGCCGTGGATGTCCCCGAGACGGCCACCGGTGATCAGGCCGGCGGCGAAGGCGAGGGCGTAACCGGCCGTTATCCACTGGATCTGGCTGACGGAGGCGTGAGCCGTCCGCCGGATCGACGGGATGGCGATGTTGACGATCGTGACGTCTACCAGGTCCATGAAGGCCGCGGTCATGACGATCGCCAGGGCGAACCAGCGGCGGCGGTCGGCCGGGGCGCCCTGGGAACCGCCGTCGCCTGCGGCGGGCCGAGCGGGGTGCGTCTGTTCCGTGGAGGTCATGCGTTCACGCTAGGACCCCATTAGGTCAGATCGCGTCCTATTTCTACGGCATCCTCGTACCCATGACGACGGACACCCCGGCCCGGCTCCTGCAGCTCCTCTCCCTCCTTCAGACCCCGCGCGAGTGGCCGGGCGGCGAACTGTCCGAACGGCTCGGGGTGTCCCGCCGTACCGTGCGGCGGGACATCGACCGGCTGCGGGAGCTGGGCTATCCGGTGCAGGCCACGAAGGGCGCGGACGGCGGGTACCGGCTGGTCGCCGGCAAGGCGATGCCGCCGCTGGTGCTGGACGACGAGGAGGCGGTCGCGATCGCGGTCGGACTGCGCGCCGGTGCCGGGCACGCTGTGGAGGGTGTGGACGAGGCGTCGGTACGGGCCCTGGCCAAGCTGGAGCAGGTGCTGCCGGCCCGGCTGCGGCACCGGGTGGCCACGCTGCAGGCCGCGACCACTCTGCTGACCAGCGGGGATGGGCCGAGCATCGCGCCGGAGACGCTGACCTTGATGGCCTCCACGGTGGCGGGACGGGAAAGGCTGCGGTTCGCCTACCGCGACAGGGACGGCAGCGAGTCACGGCGGCTGACCGAGCCGTACCGGCTGGTGTCGACCGGACGGCGGTGGTACCTGGTCGCCTATGACCTCGACCGCGCGGACTGGCGCACCTTCCGGGTTGACCGGGTGAGCGCGCCGTTCGCTACCGGAGTCCGTTTCGTGCCGAGGGAGTTGCCGGCGGGCAGCGCCGCCGAGTATCTGCGGCGCTCCATTCACCGGCGACAGGAGACGTACGCGTTCGAGGTGCGGTTCGCCGCGCCGGCGGAGCGGGTCTCCCCGCGGGTGCCGACGTGGGTGGGGGTACCCGAGGACGACGGGCGGGGCGGCTGTGTCCTGCGGGGCACCACCGGTGATCCCGTGGAGTGGCTGGCGGTGCGGCTGGTGATGGTGGGCTGCGAGTTCACGGTACGCGAGCCGGCGGAACTGGTGGCCTGCGTCCGGGAGTTGGGCGGTCGGTTGAGCCGGGCGGGAGACTGAACGCCCCCGGATCGCGGTTGAACCGGGCGGGCGACGGAACGCCGCCCCCTCCCCCGTGCGGGCGGTTGTGCCGGAGGGGAGGCTGAGCGCGTTCGGTCTCGCGACGCTGCGACGCCACCGCCGGCCGTACCGGGACGCCGCCACCGGCCACGACGCCATGCCCGCTGGGATCCGGCCTAGCCTTCCGCGCCCCGGCCGAAGCCCCGCAGTGCGCGCAGGCGGTGGGGGTGGCGCTCACCCCGGCAGGCCGCCGCTGTGGCAGAATCTGCCATCCGGCGGTCCACCCCGGGGTTCAGGTACGGGGTGGGCCGCCGTTCCCATGCGCCCACCGGCCGGCGGTCAACGGTCTGCCGTACGAAGAGGAGCCGGGCCCCGGCGCCTGGGGGGGTAGGCGCCGAAGCCCGGCTCCGGAAGGTCCCGGCGCCGGGGGGGATTGCGTCGGGACGTGGCTCACGTGGGGTCGGCCGGTGGTGCGATGTCACGTGGGGCGGCCATGGCGTCGGCCGATGGTGCGGTGTGGTGACTTATGGTGCCGGTGGTGTGTGCTGCGGTGAGATGGGGAGTGCGGTGAGTGCGTTTCCCGGGGCCCGCTCCTGGGCCCGGAAGGGTTGTTCCCCCGGGCCCGTGACTTGAAGCGACGGGACCGCGCCATGTTTGCGCTGTCTTTCGCCACCGGGCGTGCGCACCCGCGGACCCCGCACGCCCGACACCCCCGGCACTCCTTCTCCCGTGACGCCCTGGTCCCGTTACGCCGCCGCGTCGAAGCCGGTGTCGCGGGCCAGCTTCTTCAGTTCGAGGAGGGCGTGCTTCTCGATCTGGCGGATGCGCTCGCGGGTCAGGCCGTGCTCCTTGCCGACCTCGGTCAGGGTGCGCTCGCGGCCGTCCTCGATGCCGTACCGCATCTTGATGATGGAGGCCGTGCGCTGGTCCAGGCGGCCGATCAGGTCGTCCAGTTCCTCACTGCGGAGCAGGGTCAGAACGGACTGCTCGGGAGAGACCGCCGAGGTGTCCTCCAGCAGGTCGCCGAACTGGGTCTCGCCCTCGTCGTCCACCGACATGTTCAGGGAGACCGGGTCGCGGGCCCAGTCGAGGACGTCGATGACGCGCTCCGGCGTCGAACCCAGCTCGGTGGCGATCTCCGCGGGCTCCGGGTCGCGGCCGTTCTCGCGGTTGAACTCACGCTGCACACGGCGGATGCGGCCCAGCTCCTCCACCAGGTGGACGGGGAGCCGGATCGTGCGGGACTGGTCGGCGATGGAGCGGGTGATGGCCTGGCGGATCCACCAGGTGGCGTACGTCGAGAACTTGAAGCCCTTGCGGTAGTCGAACTTCTCGACGGCGCGCACCAGGCCGGCGTTGCCCTCCTGGATCAGGTCGAGCAGGGGCAGGCCGCTGCGCGGGTAGCGCCGGGCGACCGCGACGACCAGGCGCAGGTTGGAGCGGATGAAGACGTCCTTGGCCCGCTCGCCCTCGGCGACCAGCGCCTCCAGCTCCTCGCGGGTGGCGTCCGCCTTGCTCTCCTCGTACCCGTCGAGGACCTGCCGCGCGAACACACCCGCCTCGATGGTCTGTGACAGCTCGACTTCCTTTGCGGCGTCGAGCAGCGGCGTACGCGCGATCTCGTCGAGGTACATGCCGACCAGGTCGCGGTCGGCGATCTCGCCGCCATGGGCGCGAACACTGCTTGCCGAGTCGACCGTCTCGCCGGCGGCGGACTGACGACGGGCGACGGCGCGGGTTGCCATGCGTGCTCCCTTGCGATGGTGGGCTGACGGGTGGTCCTGATGAACGCTCGGCACTCCAGGGACTGTCTCCGGGACTCTCCTCGAGTGCCCTGCATCCGAGGGAAACAACGACTGGAATCCGGACAGAATTCCCAACCGACCCCTCAAATTTTCTGATCATGCAGTACCCTGCTTCGCCACACCGGGAGGCAGGATGGCGTCGGCGCATACAGAGGTGCAGGTCAGGCTCGGAGTCGAGGACGATCTGGCACCTCTCACGATCCTCTACAACCACTACGTACGTGAGACGCCCATCACATTCGACACGGTGGCCTTCACTGCGGAAGAGCGCCGCCCTTGGCTGCTCTCCCACCCGGAAGACGGCCCGTACCGGCTGATGGTTGCCACGGACGCGCGGTCACAGGAGATTCTGGGATACGCCACATCCAGCCCTTACCGGCCGAAGCCCGCGTACGTCACCTCCGTGGAGACCTCGGTGTACGTCGCCCCGGACGCGGGCGGGCGGGGGATCGGCAGCCTGCTCTACGACGCCCTCTTCGAGGCGCTGGCGGACGAGGACGTGCACCGCGCCTACGCGGGGATCGCCCAGCCCAACGAGGCCTCCGAGCGGCTGCACGCCCGCTTCGGCTTCCGGCACGTCGGCACCTACCGCGAGGTGGGCCGCAAGTTCGGCCGTTACTGGGACGTGGCCTGGTACGAGAAGGAGCTGCGCTAGCCCCCAGGCGGATCCAGCCCTCAGCCGAACTGCACCGAGCGCTTCGCCATTCCCATCCAGAACCCGTCGATCACCGACTTCTGCGCGGCCGGACCGCCGCCCGCCTCCGCCGCGCCCATCGTGACGAAGAGCGGGGCGAAGTGTTCGGTGCGCGGGTGGGCGTAGCGGCCGGCCGGGGCCTTGTTCAGGAAGTCGAGCAGGGCGTCCCAGTCGCGGGCCTCCAGGGCCCGCCTGCCCCAGTCGTCGAACTCGGAGGACCAGCTGGGCACGCCGCTGCCGGCGTACCGGAGCGCGGCGAGGTTGTGGGTGAAGAAGCCGGAGCCGACGATCAGCACGCCCTCGTCGCGCAGGGGGGCGAGCCTGCGGCCGATGTCCATCAGGCGGACCGGGTCGAGGGTGGGCATGGAGATCTGCAGGACGGGGATGTCGGCGGCCGGGAACATCTCGACGAGGGGGACGTAGGCGCCATGGTCGAGACCGCGGTCGGGGATGTCCTGGACGGGGACGCCGGGGGCGCGCAGCAGTTTGCGGACCGAGTCGGCTAGCTCGGGGGCGCCGGGGGCGGCGTACCGGACCCGGTAGTAGTGCTCGGGGAAGCCCCAGAAGTCGTAGACGAGCGGGACGGTCTCCACCGCCCCGAGGGCGAGCGGGGCCTCCTCCCAGTGGGCGGAGACCATCAGGATGGCCCTGGGGCGGGGCAGGCCGGCGGACCAGGCGGCGAGCTGGCCGGGCCAGACCGGGTCGTCGGCGAGCGGCGGGGCGCCGTGACTGAGGTACAGCGCGGGCATGCGCTCCCGCGTGGCGCCCTGAGTGACGCCCTGGGCAGTGGCGGACATGGTCGCGGCTCCCGATTCTCCAGATGCTTTAAGTCTCAAGCTCTTCTCGTGAGCGTACGCCTGACTTGTTCAAGTTTCAAGAAGATACCTCGTACAGTGGGACGCATGAACACGGCACCGGACTCCCCCTCGGGGCACCGCTGGCTCACCGACCAGGAACAGCGCGTCTGGCGCGCCTATCGGCACGCCACCACCCTGCTGGAGGACCACCTCGACCGGCAGCTGCAGCGCGACGCGGGCATGCCGCACATCTACTACGGCCTCCTCGTCGGCCTCGCCGAGGCACCGCGCCGCCGGCTGCGGATGACCGAGCTGGCGATGCAGGCGAAGATCACCCGCTCCCGGCTCTCCCACGCGATCGGCCGGCTGGAGAAGAACGGCTGGGTGCGCCGCGAGGACTGCCCCTCCGACAAGCGCGGCCAGTTCGCGGTGCTCACCGACGAGGGCGTGGAGGTGCTGCGGCGCACCGCGCCCGGCCATGTGACCGCCGTACGGCAGGCGCTCTTCGACCGGCTCGCCCCGGAACAGCAGAAGGCCCTCGGCGAGATCATGGAGATCGTCGCCGAGGGCCTCCAGCCCAACGAAGCGGGTGCGGACCTGCCCTGGCTCCGCTAACGGCTCATGGTCAGTGGGCCACCACCGGCACCGGCACCTCGTCCTCGACGCCCTCGCCGGAGGCCATCGGGGTGGTGCCCGGACGGCCGGCGTTGACGAAGGTGAAGGCGATCAGTGCGGCGAGACCCAGGATGCCGACGGCGAACCAGATGGCCGCGCTGTAGCCGTGGACCATGCCCTCGAGCTTCACCAGTTCCTGCTGCGGCTTGCCGGCGGCGCCGGCGATGTGGCCCTTGACGTACGAGGTGGTCGCGGACGCGGCGATCGTGTTCAGCAGGGCGGTGCCGATCGCGCCGCCCACCTGCTGCGAGGTGTTGACCATCGCGGAGGCGACACCGGCGTCCCGGGGCTCGACGCCCTGGGTGGCCAGGGACATGGCCGGCATGAACGCCGTACCCATGCCGAGGCCGAGCAGCACCATCGCGGGCAGCAGCAGGGTGCCGTACGCGGAGTCGATCTCCAGCTGGGTCAGCAGCAGCATGCCGAGACCGGCGACGAGGAAGCCGGGGCCCATCAGCAGGCGGGCCGGGACGCGGGTCATCAGCCGGGTGCCGATCTGGGTGGAACCGGTGATCATGCCCACCACCATCGGCAGGAACGCGAAGCCGGTCTTGACCGGCGAATAGCCCTTCACGACCTGCAGGTAGTAGGTCAGGAAGAGGAACAGGCCGAACATGCCGATGATCGCGAGGCCGAGGGAGAGGTAGATACCGCCGCGGTTGCGGTCGGTCACCACGCGCAGCGGCAGCAGCGGGGCCTTGACCCGGGACTCGACGACCACGAACGCGAGCAGCAGCACCACGGACGCGACGAACATCGCCACGGTCACGGCGTCGCCCCAGCCGTCGGACTCGGCGCGGGTGAAGCCGTAGACGAGGGCCACCAGGCCGAGGGTGGACAGGATCACGCCGGGGATGTCGAGCGGGGAGCGGTTGCGGCCGCCCTCCGGCTCACGGATGACGAAGTAGGCGCCGGCCGCGGCGACGACGGCGAACGGGACGTTCACGAAGAAGGTCCAGCGCCAGTCCAGGTACTCGGTGAGGAAGCCGCCGAGGATCAGACCGACGGCACCGCCACCACCGGCGATCGCACCGTAGATGCCGAATGCCTTGGCCCGCTCCTTGGCGTCGGTGAACATCACGGCCAGCAGGGACAGCGCGGCCGGGGCGAGCAGGGCACCGAAGGCACCCTGCAGGGCACGGGCGCCGAACATCATCGCGCCGGTGGTGGCGGCACCGCCGAGCGCGGAGGCGGCGGCGAAACCGGCGAGGCCCAGGACGAAGGCGCGCTTGCGGCCCCACAGGTCGGCGATGCGGCCGCCGAAGAGCAGCAGACCACCGAAGGCGAGGGCGTAGGCGGTGACGACCCATTGCCGGTTGCCGTCGGATATGCCGAGGTCCGTCTGCGCGGAGGGCAGGGCGATGTTCACGATGGTGGCGTCGAGGACGACCATCAGCTGGGCGAGCGCGATGAAGACGAGCGCTTTCCAGCGGTTGGCGTCGCCGGCCGGTACGGCGGCGAGGGGAGCCTTGAGGGCTGTTTCGGACATGGGGTAACCCACTTCGGGACTTCGTGACGGAAAAATGACGAGAAAACAGAGTCTGAAGGGAAAGGAGTAAGGGGTGGCGGCCGAAAACGCTGCCGTGTCGTGGGTGGACTGCGGTCGGGGCCCGGACTCATCGGTCAGCACGCCGCTCGGCCGAAGGGCCTGGTCGGTGGTCGGAGCGACTGATCTGTCAGGGCGATCGATCGGTCGGGGTGACTGATCGGTCGGGGTGACTGATCGGACGGCGGGAGTGTCGGGCCGGAGGGCCCGATCGGTCCAGGCACCTGATCAGCAGTCGGGGCGGTCGGTAGGGGCGGTCGGTCGGTCCGGGCGGCCGATCGGCTTGGGGCACGCGGCCGGTCGCTGGTTGATCACTGGGTGGTCACTGCTTGATCGCTGGTTGGTCGCTGGTCGCTCAGGACGTGCGCAGCTCCTCGATCGTGACGGCCGTGCCCGGCAGGGCGGAGCGGGCGGGGGCCCGCAGGCCGTCGAGGAACAGCTGAAGGTGACGGTGGACGAAGCGGTCACCGCGGACGCAGTCCGTGCCGGCCGGGGGCCTGCTCAGCTGGGCCACGACGATCAGCAGGTCACCGACGCCGACATCGGGCCGGAGCTGCCCGGCCGCCTTCGCCCGGCCCATGACGTCCTCGACGAGCTGCTCGACGCGCTCCCGAGAGGCTTCCAGGTCCGGATGGTGCTGGTCGAAGCTGCCGGACATCATCGGGCACAGCGCACTGATCCGCTCGTCGGCGGCGGCGTGCACGAAGCGCTCCAGGGCTGCGAAGGCGTCCCCGGTCTCGGCGAGGGCCGCTTCGGCCGCCTCGGCCGTCCGGTCCATGACGGAGCAGACGACCTCGCGGACGAGGGCCTCGCGGTCGGGGAAGTTGCGGTACACCGTGGCGTTGCCCACGGCCGCACGGCGGGCGATCTCGTCGAGCGGCACGTCCGGGCCGTGCTCGACGAACATCTCCCGGGCGGCGGTGACGATCCGCTCCCGGTTGCGCACGGCGTCGGCACGGGGCCGGGCCACCTTGCGTGGTGCGGGGGAGGTCGCGGTCGGCACGGCGTACTCCTCGAGTCGTTGGTGGCGATCCGGGGAAGCACTCCCCGTTTCACTCGGACACAGGGCTAAACGGGGAGATGGTCCCCGGTTATTTCCCACTACCGGAAAGAAGCGCTGTGACCTGAGACACACTCACCATCCGCCGGGATTCACCCTCTTGCGGACCGGCATTCCCACGATCGGTCTCCTCCAGCGCGCGCCCGCCACCCTGCCGCCACAGGGTGATCGCAAGGGTGCAGCCGGAGATCGGCGGCTGCCGTGGAGCGAGAGGTCCATGCATGCAGCCGCAGTCGCCCCGCCGCCGCATACGCACGCGCCGCGTGGCCGCCCTCGCCGTGGTGACCGCGCTGACCCTCGCGGTCAGCACCTCGGCCGGGACCGGACATCTGTCGGCGCCCACCACCGCCGGGCCCGTCAACCGGGTCCGCTCCTCCACCCTCTCCCCCTGCCTGATCCATGGCGGCCTGGACGTGCAGATGACCGAGGGCGTCCCCACCCCCCGCGGCTACTCCCGCTCCACGGGCACGGTCCACGCCCTGACCCTGATGGTCGACTTCTCCGACGCGCCCGGCAAGGGCAGCGCCATGGACCGCTTCGGCGAGTTCTTCCCACAGACCCAGGAGTGGTTCCGCAACGCGTCGTACGGCCGGCTCGACTACCGGCCCGAGACACCCGTCACCACCTGGTTGCGGATGCCGAAGACCTTCAAGGCGTACGGCATAGAGCGCGGCGCACCCTTCGACCCCGGTTACCGGCAACTGGTGCAGGACATCGTGGCCGCGGCCGACCCCACGGTGGACTTCCGCTCGTACGACCTGCTGAACGTGCTGGTCTCCCCGAACGCCGGGCCGTCCGCCCTGGACACGGTGCTGTCCGTGACCTTCGCCGGGAACGAGGACGCCCCGATCGCCGACGGCGTGCCCGTCGCCAACGCCTCCTTCGTCTACTCCCGCCAGGACGACGGCTCCGGCTCCTACGCCCGCACCGGCTACCGCGTGCTGCCGCACGAGAACGGCCACACCTTCGGCCTGCCCGACCTGTACACACAGGAGGGCGGGGGCGCCGTCGGGCACTGGGACATCATGAGCGAGGACTGGGGCGCCAACAACGATCTGCTCGGCTGGCACAAGTGGAAGCTGGGCTGGCTGGACAGCGGCCAGGTCGGCTGCGCGGTGACGCCGGGCAGCGCGGAGTACATACTGACGCCCCTGTACAAGTCGGGCGGCGGGAAGCTGATCCTCGTGCCCATCGACGCGCGGAGCTCCTACGCGCTGGAGCTGCGCACGCAGGGCGGCAACGACGAGACGGTGTGCCGGCCGGGCATCCTGATCTACAAGATCGACGCCACGGTCGACACCGGACGCGGTCCGGTCACGGTCTACGACAGCCACCGGGGCAGCGGCGGCTGCACCCGCAGCCCCAACGTCCACGCGGAACTCTCCGACGCCCCCTTCTCCCCCGGCGAGACCTTCAAGGATCCCCGCCATGCCATCGCGGTCCGGGTGACGGGGACGGACGGGGAGGGGAACTACCGGGTGCGGGTGACGCGGGCGTAGCCGTACCGGGAATCGTCGGGTGCGGGTGATGCGGGGCTGGTCCTACCCGGAACCATCCGGTGAAGGTGAAGCGGGGGCGGCCGTACCGCGGGAACCATCGGGTGCAGGTGATGCGGGGGGAACCGTACCGGTGGAGCCGGCGGCCTCCGGCCGAGGTGCACGGAGGCGGTGCCGGCCCGGGTGTGCGGAGGGTGTGCAGGCCCGGGTTCACGGAGGAGGCGTCGGCCGGGTCTCCCGGCGGGCGGGGCCGGGGATTGCCGAACGGGGTGCCGGCCGGGGTCCACCGCAGTCGTGCCGGTACGGCGTACCGGAGAGACGATGCCCGCGAAGACCGCCCAGCATCCCGGCGACCGTGCCGAGGCCGGGCAGCCACCGGCCGAAACGGTCGAGCCGCGTGCCGAGACGGCCGGCCCCATCGGACCGGTCGGCGGCATCGGACCGACCGTGCACATCACCGTGGGCGCCCGGCTGCCGGCCGCCGCGACCCCACTCGGCCGCGTCCTGCCGGCCGACACCGCCGAACCACCGTCCCCGGCGCTCGCCGAGGTCCGTACCCAGGGGTACGGGCTCGTCGACGCGGGGCAGGTGTCCGGGCCGCGGTCGATCGCCGTACCGGTACGGGTCGCCGCGGTGAACCTGGCCACCGTGGAGGACTGCGTGCACCACCCGCTCCCCGGACCACGGGCGAGCGCCGACCGCATCCAGGACGACCTGCGCACCGCGTCCCTCTTCACACCCATACCGCTCCTGTGACAGACCCGCACCGGATCGCTCGCCGGCGGCGTACGGCGGCACGCTGTCACCCTTGCGCCGGGAACCGGGGCCAGAGGCCAGGCCGGAGCCTGGCCCCCGGCCGGCGGTGCGGCCGTCAGTGGCAGGCGTCCCCGCTCTCGCTGTCGTAAGCCGCCTTGATCACCTCGCTGATGGTCCGGACCGGCTCCGGCCGGAACACGCCGGTGTGGTCGGACGCCACGGGGTGACGGACCACCTCTCCACCGATGTACGGGGCCCAGGCTCGGGCCTTGTCGATGCCCTGCATCGCATTCTCGGTGGCGTCGAAGAGCACCGCGTCTCCGTCGAAGACACCCGGTTCGAACTCGGTGATCAGGCGGACGTGGTTGAGGTAGACGTCGACGAGACGCTTCTCGACCGCGGGCTCGAAGTGGGCCCCGCCACCGGTCTCCTGCCGTACCGCCCGCGCCGCCTCCTCCCGTGTCGGCCGCCACCTGGCTTCCGTGGCCTGCTCCGGGGGCAGCGGTACGACGTCCAGCAGACCGAGGAAGGACACTTCCTCGCCCTGCTGCCGCAGCCGCACGGCCATGGCATGCGCGACGAGACCGCCGAAGGACCAGCCGAGCAGGTGATACGGACCGCTGCCCTGCACGGAGCGGATCCGGGTGATGTACTCCTCGACCATCTCCTCGAGCGTGGCGGCCGGCTCTCCGTGGTCGCCGACGCCGCGCGCCTGCAGCCCGTACACGGGGTGGTCGACGCCGAGCTCCCTGCTCAGCGCGTAGTAGGACCAGCTCAGACCGCCGGACGGGTGAATGCAGAAGATCGGAGCGCGGGTACCGCTGGTACGGATCGGGAACAGCGTGCTGAAGTCGTCAGACCCCGAGGTGGTGTCGATCACCTCGGCGAGCGCCGCCGGACTCGGCGAGCGGAAAAGATCCTGGACCGCGATCCCGACGTTCAGGGTTTGCTGGAGGCGGCGCAGCAGCATCGTGGCGAGGAGGGAGTGGCCGCCGAGGTCGAAGAAGCTGTCGTCGACACCGACCCGTTCCACACCGAGGATCTCGGCGAACAGACCGCACAGGATC